>JBDZVZ010000037.1:0-35335 GCA_040255945.1 Solirubrobacterales bacterium
GTCTGCTCGGCCCCAACGGCGCCGGCAAGACGACCGCCGTCCGAGTCCTGACGACCCCAACCACATCCCCGTCAGCATCTGCACTTGACATAGGAGACTCCGCGGAAGCGCGCCCGTGCGGCGCGCAGATGATCGCCCCGCCCTCAGCGCGACAGGTACCGCACGACCGCGAGCACGCGGCGGTGTCCATCGCGGCCGTCGTCGATGTCGAGCGTGGCGTAGACCGCGGAGACGTGCTTGACCACGACCTTCTCGGTGATGCCCAGGCGCGTGGCGATGGCGCTGTTGCTGCGGCCCTCGGCCATCAGGGCCAGCACCTCGCGCTGCCGCGGCGTCAGCCCGGCGAGCGGGTCGCGGGGCCGATGCCGGTTGACCAGCGACGCGACGATGACCGGATCGAGCACGGTCTGGCCGTCGAGCACCCGCCGCAGGTCGGCGACGAACGAGCCGACGTCGGCGACCCGCTGCTTGAGCAGGTAGCCGACGCCCCGCTCGCCCGCCTCCAGCAGCTCCTGCGCATACGCACGACGGGCGTGGTGGGACAGCAGCATCACGGCCAGCTCGGGCCGCTCGGCCCGCAGCTCCAGCACGGCCCGCAGGCCGTCGTCGGTGCGGTCCGGCGGCATCTCGATGTCGCTGACGACGAGGTCGGGGCGCAGGCCGCGCGCGCGGCGCACGAGGTCGCGGGCGTTCTCGGTCGTGGCCTCGATCGTGAAGCCGGCCCGCTCGAGCACGAGCTTCAGCCCCTCGAGCATGAGCACCTGGTCCTCGCCGATCACGACCCGCACGGGATCACCGCCCGCACGCGCGTCCCGCCGCCGACCGGGCTGTCGACCACGAGCCGGCCGCCGAGCGCCTCGACGCGGTCGGTCATGCCGCGCAGGCCGCCGCCGTCGCGCCGGGCGCCCCCGCAGCCGTCGTCGGCGACGGCCACCCACAGCTCGCCGTCCGCGTGCTCCAGCGAGACGTCGATCGTCGCGGCGTCGGCGTGCTTGACGGCGTTCACCACCGCCTCGGAGACGACGAAGTACGCCGCGGTCTCCACGCCCGGGGCCAGGCGCACGAGGCCGTCGCGCTCGAACACGATCGGGGCGGGCACCCGGTCGATGAGCTCCTCGACGGCGGCGACGAGCCCGCGCTGGGTCAGCTGGGCGGGCATCACCCCGTCGACGAGCTCGCGCAGGTCGTCGATCGCGGCCTGGATGCTCGCGCCCAGCGCGGCCGGGTCGGCGCCGGTGCCGACCTGGATCCCGAGGGACACCAGGCGCGACTGCAATCCGTCGTGGAGGTCGCGCGCGATGCGGCGGCGCTCGCCGTCGGAGGCCGCGACGATGCGGGCGCGTGACGCGCGCAGGGCCACCGTGAGGCGCTCGCGGTCGAGCGCGAGCGCGACGACCCGGCCGGCGGCGCGGACCTCGTCGGGGCGGTCGAGCAGCCGCGCGTCGTAGACGATCGCGCCGACGGTGCGGCCGTCGAGCTCCACGTCGACCATCCCGCGGCCGTGCGCCGACGCGGGGTCGCCGGCCGGCATGCCGAGGTGGTCGACGAGCCCGTCCTCGCCGGAGAGGCGGAACAGCAGCTCGACCGAGGGGTCCCCGAGCGTCGCGGCGAGCGCGTCGCGAAGCTCGGCGCGCCCGAGCTCGTCGGCGCCGAGCCAGACGCCGAGCTCCGCCACGTCGCCCGTGCGCTCGAAGCCGCCCCGGGACGCTGCGAGCACGAACGCGACCGGCACGAGGCCCAGCACGGTCATCTGGGCGACGAACTGCGCCTCGACCGACAGGTCGATCAGGTGGTTCCAGACGTAGCTGCTGACCGGGGTGTAGACGAGGGCGACGATGCCGTAGACGGCCAGGGGCGCCAGGACGCGCCGCTGGGCCGTGCCGGCGCGGCGCATCCGGCCGACGAGCAGGACGCAGATCGCGAGCACCACGGCGGCGCCCGCCCACCGCTGCACGTCGGCGCCGGTCTGCGCGAGGTCCGGGTCGACCCGGACCGTCAGCGGCGATCCCGGCCGGTAGAGGTACAAGGGCAGCTGCAGCACGAGGCAGACGACGTAGCCGGCCACGACGACGCCGCGCTCGGCCGGTGTCTTCAGCCGTCCGGTCGGGAAGCCGACGAGCAGGTGGGCGACGACGGCCAGGATGAGGGTCGCGGTCACCGCGCCGATCGCCAGCGTCGCCGGGGCGTCGATGTTGCCGACGCCGGCGAGCATCGACGCCCATCCGCCCGCGAGGATCAGGAGCCCGAGCCGGCTGCTCGGACGCCGCGCCCAGGCGAGCAGGCCGGCGGCGACGTACACGACCCCCACGACGGGGAAGAGCGTCGCCGGCCACATGTCCGGAAAGGGTTGGTGCAGCAGCAGCCCGATCTCGATCGCCGCGACGACCACGCTGCCGACGCCGATCGCGCGCAGCGCATCGCGCAGCGGGCCGGTGCGAGCAAGCCCCGGGGGACGGACGGCGGAACGGCGGGGCGGGCTGACGGCGATGGACCATTTTCCCAGACGCAGCGCAGGACGGCTCACCGGCCGCATGGGACCCAGGTCCCACGCGAAACCGCGACGATCGATGGAGACTCGCAAGCATGCCCGCACTGCGCATCCGACCACGGCGACCCCGGGGGCGGATGCCGCTCGTGGGCCTCCTCGCTGCCGTCGGCCTGCTCCTGGCCCCGGTCGCGGCACAGGCCGGCCCGTTCTCGTGGTCGGCTCCGGTCCCGGTCGACCACGCGGGCGTGCAGGAGCTCGACGCGCTGACGTGCCTGGGTCCCACCCGCTGCGTCGCCCTGGACGGCGGCGGCAACGCGGTGACGTTCGACCCGCAGAGCCCGGCCACCGGGCGGCACAAGCAGTTCCTCGGGGCCGGCCAGAGCCTGCGCGACCTGGCCTGCCCGTCGGCGAGCCGGTGCGTCGCCACCGGCAGCGACGCCACGGGCGCGATCGTCCAGGTGTTCGACCCGGGCGCCACCGGCCCCGTCCACGTGACGACCCTCGTCGCCGACCGCAGCACCCTCCTGACCGCGATTGCCTGCCCGTCGACGACGCAGTGCACCGCCGTCGACGCCGACGGGTACGCGACGACGTTCGATCCGGCCGACCCGGCAGCCGGAACGCGCGTCTCCATCGACCACGGGCGGGTGATCGACGACATCGCCTGCCCGACCACCACGCAGTGCACGGTGGTCGACGGCTCGAGCTATGAGGACAGCTACGAGCTGACGTTCGACCCGAACGCGCCCGGAGCGCCGACCCAGCACAAGCTCTCGACGCACAGCATGGCCACGGTGTCGTGTCCGTCGACGACCCAGTGCACCGCGACCGACACCGGCAACGGCATCGTGACGTTCGACCCCCAGGCGCCCGGCGCACCGACCCCCACGGTCGTGGGCACCCAGCCGTGGCAGGTCACGTGCCCCACGGTCGGCGGGTGCGTCGGCATGGACTCCTACGGCAGGGTCATGACCTTCGACCCGAACGCGATCGGCGCGCCGACCGCGCACGACGTCGCCTCGGGCTTCTTCGCCAGCGGGCTGGCGTGTCCCACCACCGGCCAGTGCACCGTCATCGGCAACCGGGACGACGGCCACAACCCGGGGTCCAGCAGCGGCTACGCCGCGACGTTCGACCCGGCCGCCGTCGGCACCCCGAGCCTCGTCGCGCTCAGCAGCGGGGTCGGCCTGTTCTCGCTGGCGTGCCCGAGCACGCACCAGTGCACCGGGACCGACGTCGACGGGGTCATCACGTTCGACCCGCAGGCCCCCGGAACCCCCACCGCGACCCCGCTGGCCGGCGGGGACGGCTACGGCGCCCTCCACTGCCCGAGCACGACGCAGTGCTTCGGCATCAACGCGACCGGCGGCGCCGTCCGGTTCAACCCCCAGGCGCCCGCGACGGCCGTCGCCCGCTCGATCGCCAGCGGCCACATGCTCGTCGGGACGTCCTGCCCGTCCACGACGCAGTGCACGGCGGTCGACGCCGACGGCGGCGCGGTCACCTACGACCCGCAGAGCTTCGCGACCCAGCCGCGCGTGGTGCTCGACAGCGGGGCCGGGCAGCGGTTCACGGCCGTCGACTGCCCGACGGTCGGGCAGTGCACGGGGGTCGACTACGTCGGCAACCAGATCACGTTCGACCCGCGGACCGGGACGGCGCTCCCGCTGAAGCCGATCGACGCCGGCAAGGCGCTGCTCGGCCTGGACTGCCCGACGGCCCACCAGTGCACCGCGATCGACGAGGCCGGCCAGGCCGTCACGTTCGACCCCCTCCCGCAGGGCATCCCGGGTCCGGCCGCCCCGCCGTTCACCATCGGCACGGGCTACCAGCCGACGTCGATCGCCTGCCCGTCGGCCACCCACTGCGTCGTGCTGGACCGCGGGGGACGCGTCATCGAGGGGGACCCGCAGAGCGCCGCGGCGTGGACCGTCACGTCGGTTCGCGGCGCCGCGCAGCTCTACGTCATCGCGTGCCCGACGGAGAACGCGTGCGTCGCCGCCGACTCCAACGGGGCGATGACGATCGGCGCGAACGGCCCGCTCGACGTGCCGGGTGACACGGCCGGGACGGCCGCGCCGGCCGCGCCGGACACGGCGCTGCCCGGGCTGCCCGCAGCGCCCGCGACCCCTGGCCCGGCGGCGTCGCCCGCGTCGCCCGGCTCGCGGGACCGCATCACGGCGCTCAGGCTCACGCCCAGCTCGTTCTTCGCCAGCCGGTCCGGGGCGACGGCGAAGGCGGCGATCGCCGCACGCGACAGCAAGGCCAAGCAGAAGCAGCGGAAGAGGAAGGCCTATGGGACCGTCGTCAGCTATCGCAACAGCGAGGCCGCGACCGTCACGTTCGTCGTCCTGCGCCGCACGAAGGGCCGCCGGCACGGCAGGTCGTGCGGCAAGGCCACCAAGAAGACCCGCAAGGCGAAGTCCTGCACCTCCTACGCGAAGGCCGGCAGCTTCTCGCGCAAGGATGGCGCCGGAGCGACCCGATTCCGCTTCATGGGGCGCCTCGCGGGCCGGACGCTGAAGCCGGGCAGCTATCGCCTCACGCTGACCCCGCGCAACGGCGCCGGGACGGGGGCGGTCGTCACCAAGGGGTTCAAGGTGAAGAGGGGGTAGGCGGCGACGATCGACGTCCGGCCGCCGCGGCAACATCCCGGCGCATGCCTCGACGTGTCGGCGAACCGGTGGTCTCACCCCAGGGCGGCGCCGGCGACCGTGACGGAACGCCCGACTTCCGCGCGGAGATCGAGCGCGCGTGGGAGATCCTCGGGCGGCTGAACGCGCTGCCACCGGGCGACTTCGACGCCATGCGTGCGCTGCTGGGCGAGCTGACCGGCCGTGCGATCGATCCGTCGGTTCGCGTGCTTCCGCCGTTTCACACCGACGGCGGCCGCAACCTCCGGCTCGGCCGCAACGTCTTCATCAACCACGGCTGCACCGCGATGGACTTCGGCGGCATCGACATCGGCGACGACGTCATGCTCGGACCGAACGTCCAGCTCATCAGCTCCGGCCACCCCCTGGACCCGGCGACGCGGCGCCGCTCGATCACGACGGCCCCGATCCGCGTCGGCCGCGGCGCGTGGATCGCGGCCGGCGCGACCGTCCTGCAGGGCGTCACCGTCGGCGACGACGCCGTCGTGGCCGCCGGCGCCGTCGTCACCCGTGACGTCCCGGCGCGCACGCTGGTCGCCGGCGTCCCCGCGCGGGTCATCCGCGCGCTCTGAGCTGCCGGCCGCCTTCGCCGATCACCGGCAGCCCCGCGGCCGCCCAGGCCCGGAAGCCGCCGACGAGGTCGGTCGCCCGGGCGAACCCGAGGTCCTGCAGCGTCGCCGCCGCGAGGCTCGACTGGAAGCCCTCGTCGCACACGAGCACGATGTGCCGCTCAAGGTCGGCGCTCAGCCGCGGGTCGTCGTGGCCGGACGACGGGTCGCAACGCCACTCGAGGACGTTGCGCGGATGGAAGATGGCTCCGGGGATGACCCCGTCCCGTGCGCGCTGGGCCTCCGAGCGGATGTCGACGATCAGCGCCCCCGCGCGGATCGCGGGGCCCACCGTGCCGACCGTGACGCGGTCGAGGCGCCGCCGCGCACGGGCGAGCAGGACGTCGATCGTTGCCCGGGTCGTCAGCGCCGCGTCGGTCATGGACACCCAGCGCCCTTCCCGGAACACCGGATGGCCCATGCGCCCGCTCAGCCGACGAGCAGGTTCATCGCCAGCGCGTAGACGGCCGTGCCCGCGAAGATGCTCAGGAGGGCGTTCGCGCGCCACAGGTGCAGCACGACGACCACGAGCACCGCGCCCACGGTGATGATCGCGCTGGCGGCCTGCTCGTGCGGGACGTCGCGCAGCAGGTAGACGACGAGGATGAGCATGAGCCCGGCCGGCATGCGCAGCGCGAGCACGGCCGCCAGCCGGGAGGAGCGCAGCGGCTCGATGACCGTGAACGGCAGCGCCCGCAGCCCGAAGGTGATCCCGGCCGCGAGGACGACCGCCGCCACGAGATACGGGGTGTCAGGCACGCGAGCCCTCCGGCGGCACCTCGACGGTCGAGATCCGGGCGGTGACCGCGAGCACCACGACGAACAGGCTCATGGCCACCAGCAGCATCTGGTCCGGCGCCATCACCGCGGCCACCAGCGCACAGCCCACGGCCAGCAGGCCGCCGGAGACGTCGCGGCCGGCGCGGCAGGCGTCGATCGCCAGGACGACGAAGAGCCCGACGAGCGGGAACTCCAGGCCCTTCAGCGACGCGGGCAGCAGCGTGCCCAGCAGCGCCCCGACGACCCCGCCGGCCAGCCAGCAGACCTGCAGGGCCAGCTGCATCGTGAGGATGCGCCGGCCGGAGTAGCGCTGGGCGGCCGGTGTCGTCGTCAGCGCGTAGGCCTCGTCGATGAGCGCGAAGCGCGAGTAGAGCCGGCGCAGCCGCCCGCGCACGCGGTGCAGCGGGAACGTCAGGCAGTAGAAGACGTGGCGCCCGTTGACCAGCAGCGTCGTGAGAGCGATCGTCGCCAGCGGCGCGCCGGCGCTCATGAGCGACACGAGCATGAACTCCAGCGACCCGGCGAACACCAGGCCGCTGATGACCGGCGCCCACCACCAGGCGAAGCCGGCCTGGGTCACGAGCACCCCGAAGGCCATCCCGATCGGGAACATGCTGACGGCGACCGGCAGCGTGTCGGTCAGGGCCGCCCGCACGTCGCGATCCGGCCGCGTCGGCGCATCCTTCGGCAGCACCCACGAGACGATAGGCAACGATGTGGCTCCATCGACGAGGATGTCGGCATGACCGCCGACGACCTCGCCGAACTCCTACAGCGCCGGGCCCTCACCGAGGACGCCGCCCGGCCCGAGGCGGTCGCCAAGCGTCACGCGGCCGGCGGGCGCACGGCGCGCGAGAACGTCGCCGACCTCGTCGACCCCGGATCGTGGGTCGAGTACGGACGCTTCGCGATCGCACCGCAGCGGGCCCGCCGCGAGCTCGACGACCTCGTCGCCAACACGCCCGCCGACGGCATGCTCGCCGGTACGGCGCGGATCGACGGCCACCCGTGCGCGGTGCTGTCCTACGACTACACCGTCATGGCCGGCACCCAGGGCGGGCTCGGCCACAAGAAGAAGGACCGGCTCTTCGAGCTCATCGACCGGATGCGCCTCCCGGTCGTCTTCTTCGCCGAGGGCGGCGGGGGACGGCCGGGCGACACCGACATCCCGGTCGTCTCGGCGCTCGACACGCGCGCCTTCGCGCTGTGGGCGAAGCTGTCGGGCCGGGTTCCACGGATCGCGATCGTCAAGGGCCGCTGCTTCGCGGGCAACGCGGTCATCGCCGGCTGCTCGGACGTCATCGTCGCCACGCAGGACGCGTCGCTGGGCATGGGCGGCCCGGCGATGATCGCGGGCGGCGGGCTGGGCGACGTCCCTCCCGACGAGGTCGGCCCGATCGACATGCAGGCGCCCAACGGGGTCGTCGACGTCGTCGTCGCCGACGAGGCCGAGGCGGTCGTCGTCGCCAGGCGGCTGCTCGGCTCCTTCCACGGGCCGGTCGAGGACTTCGAGGCCGCCGACCAGACCGCGCTGCGCGACATCCTGCCGGCCAGCGGCCGCCGCGCCTACGACGTCGTCCCGGTCATCGAGACGCTCGCCGACATCGGCAGCGTCACGGTCCTGCGCGAGCGCTTCGCCCCGGAGCTCGTCACCGCGCTGGCGCGGATCGAGGGCCGACCGGTCGGCGTCATCGCCAACAACACCAAGTACCTGGCGGGCACGATCACCGCCGACGCCGCCGACAAGGCCGCGCGCTTCCTGCAGCTCTGCGACGCGTTCGGCCTGCCGGTCGTCTCGCTCGTCGACACGCCCGGGTTCATGGTGGGGCCCAAGCACGAGGCGACCGGCCTCGTCCGCCACACGTCCCGGATGCTCCTCGCCGGCGCCGCGCTCACCGTCCCGCTCGTGGCGGTCGTCCTGCGCCGCGGCTACGGGCTCGGGGCGCAGGCGATGGTGGGCGGCAGCCTGCACGAGCCGCTGCTGACCGTCGCCTGGCCGGGCGCCCATCTCGGGCCGATGGGGCTGGAGGGCGCGGTGCGGCTCGCCCTGCGCCGCGACCTGGAGGCGATCGCCGACGAGGACGAGCGCGAAGCCCGTGTCCGCGAGCTGACGGCCGCGGCGCAGGAGAACGCGAAGGCGCTCAACGCCGCCCAGCTCTTCGAGCTCGACGACGTCGTCGACCCGGCCGAGACGCGCGCGGTCATCGCGGCGACGCTCGTCGCCGCCGGCACGCCGCAGCCCAGCGGGCGCGTCGTCGACGCGTGGTGAGCGTGCTGACCAACCGCGGCGAGCGGCGGGTGAGCTTTGTCACCCTGAGGCGATGCTCTCTCGTCGCCGCGCCCCCGCCCTGCTGCTCCTGCTCGTCCTCGGCCTGTCGCTCGGCTGGGCGGCGCTCGCCGGCGCGCGGGCCCGCGTCGGCGCCAACGCCGCCGACCGGATGCGCGGCACGAACACCGCCGACGCCCTGCACGGCCTGGGCGGCAGCGACTCGCTCTACGGTCGCGGCGGCAACGACACGATCACCGGTGACACCGGGGCCGACCGGCTCTTCGGCGGGGCCGGCGACGACACGCTGGACGGCGGCTCGGGCGACGACCGCGTCGAGGGCGGCGACGGCAACGACAAGCTCGGCGGCGGCTTCGGCCACGACACGCTGACCGGCGACCCCGGCGACGACGAGATCGACGGCGGCGCGGCGCCCGACGCCCTCTGGGGCGGCGACGGCAACGACACGCTCATCGGCGGCACAGCGGCGGACCGCATGTACGGCGGCCCGGGCAACGACACGATCTACACCGGGTCGGGTGCGGACGTCACCGACGCCGGCCCGGGCGACGACGTCGTCCACAGCAACGACGCGGGCGCCGACGAGCGCGTCGACTGCGGGGACGGCAACGACACGCTCGTCATCGACCCCTACCGCTCCAAGGGCGGCATCTCCGACCGTCAGATGGTCGCCGGCGGCCGCGCGGTCAACTGCGAGCACGTCATCGCCGAGCACGCCGTCAAGGATCCGACGAAGGGCGTCACCTGGAGCGCCAAGGGACGCTTCAGCAACGCAGGCCGCCACGGGACCGACCGCAACGACACGCTGCTCGGCGGCCACGGCTCCAACACGCTGCGCGGCGACGGCGGCGACGACGTGTTGTGGGGCGACCGGCTGCACGACTCCGGCGGCCGGCGCGCGACCCGCCAGAGCGACCGGCTCTACGGCGACGCCGGCGACGACACGATCTACGGCGGCCGCGGCACGAACCGCATCTACGGCGACGACGGCGACGACTACCTGCAGGGCGGCACGGGCCGCAACGTCCTGCGCGGCGGCAACGGCAACGACACGATCCGGGCCCGGTCAGGCCGCGGCTCGACGATCGACGGCGGCCCCGGCGCCGACACGATCATCGCGATCGTCAGCCGCGGCCGGGTCCGCGTGGACTGCGGCCCGGGCAACGACGTGCTGAACATCTCGCGCTACAGCCACGCGCGGCTCGTCACGCACACGCACTGCGAGCACGTCAAGCGCGGCTAGGGAGCCGCGTCGCTGCGGGCGGTCGGCGCTTCAGGCGCCCGCCCACCAGCTCGGCGGGTCGCTGGCCGGAAACGACGCGTCGATCGCCTCGTCGACGACGTCGCCGTGGCTCTCCGGCGCCGTCACGGCGCCGGTGTCGACGGTGCGGGCGAAGCGATCCTCTCGGTCGCGGAGCTCGGCGGCGTGCATCTCGTCCTGGCGCATGATCGGCATGACCTCATGATGGCTTGGGGTGGCGGCGGCGTCCATCGGCATCGTTGACCATCCCGGCGCCGCCGGGTGACCACGTCTTCAGCTCTTGCTCTTGTAGTAGTCGGCGTTGATGGCGATGTACTTCTGCCACTCGTCGGGCACCTGGTCCTCGGACGTGATGGCGTCGACCGGGCAGGCCTCGACGCAGGCGTCGCAGTCGATGCACTCCTCGGGATCGATGTAGAGCTGCTCGTGCTGGTCGAAGTCCGCCTCGTCGGGGGTCGGGTGGATGCAGTCCACCGGGCAGACCTCGACGCAGGATGTGTCCTTGGTGCCGATGCACGGCTCGTTGATGACGTAGGCCATGGGGAGGGGCTCCTTTTACCTAGTGAAGCTGTGAAAATACCAGAGGGTCGGCGATGCGCCTAGAGCATCACGTATGGTCGCGCGCGTGTCCCTCGTACGTCGCCTGACGCTGGCCGCCTCCTTGTTCGCGCTCGTCGCCGCGGTGCCTGCCGAAGCGGCGGCGCCGAAGCTCGTTGCCTTCCGCTCCTGCCAGGACCTGCTGCGCTACGCCCACGCGGGCGCCCAGCGCGCCGACGGCGGCGCGGGCGTCCCGATGCGCGCCCTCGGCGGGGCGCCGACCCCGCTGCCGCGCCCGGTTTCGATGCCGACGACGGTCTCGCCCGACCGCGCGGTGCCCGTCGCCGCGCCGATGGCTTCCAGCCCCGAGAGCTTCTCGACGACGAACGTCCAGGAGGCCGGCATCGACGAGCCCGACCTCGTCAAGACCGACGGCCGGCGCATCGTCATCGTCGGAGACGGCGTCCTGCGGGTCGTCGACGTCACCGGCGCGGCGCCGCGCCTGGCCGGCACGCTGAAGCTCGCCGACGACCGGTCCGGCGGGGGCGAGCAGCTGCTGCTGCACGGCGACCGGGCGCTCGTGCTCAGCTCCCGCTACGCGTTCGACGTCATGCCGATCGGCGTCGCGGCGCCGCGGATGAGCCTCGCGCCCGGCGGGGCGACGACGACGCTCACCGAGGTCGACCTGCGCGACGCCACCGCCCCCAAGGTCGCGCGCACGATGACGCTGCCCGGCGACTACGTCACCGCCCGCCTGACCGGCCCGACCGCGCGCGTCGTCGTCACCTCGAGCCCGCAGCCCACCGCCGAGCAGCGGCTCGCCCGCGCGGCGCTGCGGCGGTTCGTACCCGCCACGACGATCCGCAGCCGCATCACCGGCCGCACGTACCGGCGCGGCGTCGTGCCGTGCCGGGCGATCCGCCGCCCGGCCGCGTTCTCCGGACTGAGCCTCGTCACCGTCCTCACGGTCGATCTCGACCGCGGCCTGTACGACGTCGACCGCGACGCGGTCCTCGCCGGGGCCGAGGCGGTCTACGCGTCGCCCACGAGCCTCTACGTCGCCAGCCGCCGCTACGTCGCCGGGCTCGAGGACGCCGGCGACGTGCCGTCGTCGCTGCGCACCGAGATCCATCGCTTCGACGCCTCGCGGCCGGGAGCGACGAGCTACGCCGAGGGCGGCGTCGTGCCCGGGTTCGTCGTCGGCCAGTTCGCGCTCTCCGAGCACGAGGGCGTGCTGCGGGTCGCCAGCACCGACGAGCCGACGTGGCTGCCCGACGGCCCGCGGCCCGAGCCCGCTCAGAGCTACGTCACCACGCTGAAGCCGACCGGCGGCCGGCTGGTGCGGGTCGGGCAGGTCGGCGGCCTGGGCCGCGGCGAGCGCATCCACGCCGTGCGCTTCCTCGGCGACCAGGGCTTCGTCGTGACGTTCCGGCGCATCGACCCGCTCTACGCGCTCGACCTCGCCGACCCGGCCAGGCCGGCGGTGCGCGGCGAGCTGAAGATCCCCGGCTACTCGGCCTACCTGCACCCGGTCGCCGACGGGCGGCTGCTCGGGATCGGCCAGGACGCCACCGGCGACGGCCGCGTCACCGGCACCCAGGTCTCGCTCTTCGACGTCGACGACCTCGCGGCTCCGCGGCGCCTGGCGAACGTCACGTTCGCGCGCGGCAGCTCGCAGGCCGAGGACGACCACCACGCGTTTCTGTGGTGGGCGCCGTCCAAGCTCGCGGTCGTGCCGCTGCAGACCGAGGCGTTCACCGGCGCGGTCGGCCTGCGCGTCGGTGCGTCGTCGCTGACGGAGGCCGGGCGGCTCAGCCATCCCGGCGAGCAGGACGGGGCGCCGGCGTCGCCGATCGGCCGCTCCCTGGTCATCGGCAGCCGGCTCTACACGCTCTCCTGGCTCGGCCTGCAGACGGCGGCGCTCGAGACGCTGACGCCGACCGCGTTCCTGCCGCTGCGCTAGTCCGGCCGGCGCGCCAGAACCTGGAAGACCGACAGGAAGCCGGACTCGAACCCGCGCCGCGCGACCCGCAGGTAGAGCCGCCACACGCGGACGCGCTCGGCGCCGCCGAGCCGCTCGGCGGTCTCGAGGTTGTCGTCGAACCGGGCCGCCCAGTGGCGCAGCGTCTCGGCGTAGTCGGAGCGGAAGCCCTCGCTGTGGACGACCTCCAGCCCGGCGCGCTCCAGCGCGAACGTGATCCGCGACAGGTGCAGCGGCGCGGCGTCGGGGAAGACGAAGCGCTCGGAGAACGCGCCCGCCTCAGGGTCGCCGTGGCGCAGCCGGGCGATGCCGTGGTTCAGCAGCCGGCCGCCGGGGCGCAGCAGCTCGTGCAGCCGTGCCGCGTAGGCGTCGATGTTCGCGCTGCCGACGTGCTCGACCATGCCGACCGACGAGATCGCGTCGAACGGCTCGGCGTCGAGCTCGCGCCAGTCCATGACGCGGATGTCGACCCGGTCGCCGACACCGGCCTCCTGCGCGCGCCGGCGGGCCAGCTCGGCCTGCGGCGGCGAGAGCGTCACCCCGGTCACCTCGGCGCCGTACTCGACGGCCGCCTGGATCGCCAGCGCGCCCCAGCCGCAGCCGATGTCCAGCAGCCGCTGGCCGGGCTGGAGGTCGAGCTTCGTGCAGACGAGCGCGCGCTTGACGTGTTGGGCCTCCTCGAGCGTCTTGGCCCCGCGCGAGAAGATCGCGCACGAGTAGGTCAGCGACTCGTCGAGGAACAGCGCGAAGTAGTCGTTGGAGACGTCGTAGTGGTGGCGCACCGCGCGGCGGTCGCGCAGCAGCGAGTGGCGGCGCCCGCGCGGTCGCAGCTCGGCGGCCGGGGCGCTCGGCAGCGGGGTGAGACCCATGGCGCGGGCGGGCGCCGCCGCCAGGCGGAGCTTGGCCCGGCCGTCGAGCGGCGGCGGGGTCCACGTGTCGAGCACCTCGAGCGCCCCGTCGAGGTCGTCGGGCGCCAGCAGCCCGGTGGCGTAGGCCCGGCCCACGCCGAGCTGGCCGGGCGCCCGCAGGAGATGGCCGAGCGCCTGCGGCGAGCGCACGGTGAACGTCACCGGCGCGACGCCGTCACTGGGCTCGAGCTCGGTGCCATCCCAGAACCGGACGCGGAACGGCCGGTCCGGAAGGGCACGGCGCAGTTCGTCGGTGAGCACCTGCGGTCGGGCGAGGGGCATCGCTTCGAACCTATCGCGCCGTCGAGGGCGAACGGGTCAACGGGGGGATTTCCCCCGTTGAGTCGGTGCACTGACCGCTGCCTGCCTAGACTCTCCCGCGTGCACGCCACAACACCCCGGTCCGCCGACACGCCCGCCCCCGACCTCGTCGAGCCCGTCGCCAACGAGACCCGCGACCGCATCGCCACCGGCGTCGTCACGGTCCTGCCGCTGCTCGCGCTCATCGTCGCCGCGTGGCGGTCGTGGCACGGCCTGCTCGGGTGGAGCGACCTCGTCATCTTCGGCGTCGCCTACGTCCTCACCGGGCTCGGCGTGACCGTCGGCTTTCACCGCCTGCTGACCCACCGCTCGTTCAAGACGACGCGACCGGTGAAGGCGATCCTCACGATCCTCGGCTCGGCGGCGATCGAGGGGCCGGTCACCGCCTGGGTGGCCGACCATCGCAAGCACCACCAGTTCTCCGACCAGCTCGGCGACCCGCACAGCCCGCACGTCGAGCACGGGCACGGCTGGAGCGGCGCCCTACGCGGTCTCTACCACGCCCACGTCGGGTGGCTGTTCGTCCACACCCACCGGGGCGCGAAGGCCCGCTACGCGAAGGACCTGCGCTCCGACCCGATGATGATGTTCCTCGACCGGATGTTCCTCGTGTGGGCGCTCGGCGGCCTGGCCGCCTGCTTCGCCGCCGGCTGGATCCTCGGCGGATCGTTCGAGAAGGGGCTGACCGGGCTGCTGTGGGGCGGCGGCGTGCGCATGCTCGTCGTCCACCACGTCACCTACGCCATCAACTCGATCTGCCACTTCGCGGGCCGGCGCGACTTCGAGACGACCGACGAGTCGCGCAACGTGTGGTGGCTGGCGCCGATCACGTTCGGCGAGGCCTGGCACAACAACCACCACGCGTTCCCGACCTCGGCCCGCCACGGCCTGCGCCGCTGGCAGCTCGACCCGTCGGCCTGGGTCATCTCCGGGCTGGAGAAGGTCGGCCTCGCCTGGGACGTCGTGCGCATCGCGCCGACGCGGATGGAGCAGAAGGCCGCCGCGTAGGGAGGGGCCGCGGCGCGCCACGGTGCGCCCGCTAGGCCACCGGGCGCAGGTGGCGGTAGGGCTCGTCGCGCAGGGAGCGGATGACGCCCGCGACGACCGACTCGTCGTCGCGCGCGCGGCCGTCGGTGACCGCCGCGACGAGGCCGCGCTTGCGCTCCAGCAGCTCGGTCATCGTCTCGTCGATCGTCTCGGCCGCCAGCAGGTACCACGCGGTGACCGCGTCGCGCTGGCCGATGCGGTGGCAGCGGTCCTCGGCCTGGTCGTGCAGCGCCGGGGTCCACTCGAGCTCGAGGAACGCGACGTTCGAAGCGCGCGTGAGCGTGATGCCCTGGGCGGCGACGCGGGTCGCGCCGATGATGAGCTGCGGCCCGCCCGGTTCCTGGAAGGCGCGCACCGCTGCCTCGCGCGCCTCGATCGAGTCGCGGCCGAGCAGGTGCAGGGCGTCCGGGAAGCGCTCGAGGATCGCCTCCTGGACGTCGACGTGGCGGGCGAAGACCACGAGCGGCTCGCCGGAGGCGAGGAAGTCGTGGATCCACGCCAGCGCGGCGTGGAGCTTGCCGCGCGCCGCGATCCGCTGCAGCGCCCCCAGCTGGGCGAGCCGCTCGGCGCGCAGCGTCGCCGCGATCTTCGCCTCGAGCTCGGCGAGGTCGAGCGGCTGGCTGCGCAGCCACTCGACGACGTCGCGCTCGGCGGTCCGGTACTCGCGCTCGTTGTCGAGCGTCACCGGCACGACGACGCGTCGCTTGGCCGGCAGCTGGGGCAGCACCTCGCTCTTCAGGCGCCGGACGAAGCAGCTGCGGCGCAGGTGCCAGTGCAGGCGCTCCTCGGTCAGGACCCCCTGAAACTGCTTGGAGAACCGGGCGCCGGAGCCGAACTCCTGCAGCCGGCCGATGACGCGCAGCTGGCTGATGAGCTCCTCGGCGTGGTTGAGCACCGGCGTGCCGGTCAGCGCGAGGCGCAGCCCGCCGCGCGGCACCGCCTCCGCGAGCCGGCGGACGTGCTGGGTGCGCTTGGCCCGCGGGTTCTTGGCGTAGTGGCTCTCGTCGACGACGAGGGCGCGCATGCCGTTGCGGGCCAGCGTCTCGCGGTGCTTGCCGACCATCTCGTAGTTGACGATCGTGATGTCGCCCCGCGGCGGGACCGCCAGGCCCGGGTCGATGACCACGACGCTGCGGTGCGGCAGCCAGCGGCGCGTCTCGCGCCGCCAGTTGAGCTTCAGCGACGCGGGGCAGACCACGACCGCCGGGAACGCGTCGTCGGCCTCCAGCGCGGCGAGCGCCTGCACGGTCTTGCCCAGCCCCTGCTCGTCGGCGAGAAACGCGCGGCGCGTGTCGAGCAGGTAGCGCACGCCCGCCCACTGGAACGGCTGCAGCTCGCCGCCCAGGCGCGCGGCGACCTCGTCGATCGCCTCGCCCTCGGTCGCCTTCGAGCGGCGGATCGCCGCCTGGGCATCGGCGTGCTCGGCGCGCAGGTCCTCGAGCGCGTCGGCGGCCGGCCCGTCGACCGCGACGTCGTGCAGGGCCAGGAACGCGTCGAGATGCTCGACGACCCACGGGTCCAGGGGCAGGCTGCGCCCGCCGTCGGTCGTCCCGGGCAGCCGCTCGAACGCCCGGCCGACGTCGGGGTCCCAGAGCGTCTCGAGCAGCAGCAGCTCGCCCTCGACGCTGTGGTGCAGCACGAGCCGCGCCGGCGGCGCGACCCCGCCGTGCTCGAGCGCCAGCACGCAGCGGTGGGCGGCCCCGTCGAGCTTCGCGCCGCGCTCCTCGGCGATGACCTCGGCTCCCGCCCGGGTGAGGGGGACGAGCAGCCGCCCGTCGTGCTCGACCGCCCCCTCGCGCAGCAGCTCGGGGACCGGGCCGGCGATCGTCTCCAGCACCCACCAGCCGCGGCCGTCGTGACGGGTCGTGCGGACGCGGCCGACCCAGCGGTCCTCGATGCCACGCAGCCAGATGTCGACCTCGGTCGAGGTCGTCAGCTCCGGGAAGCGCTCGAGGACCGCCTTGACCTGGATGCCCGCCCACAGGTCGACCGGCGCCCACCACTCGCGCGTGTCCCAGTCGAAGCGCCGGTGCGGGATCTGGCGGACCTGGGCGACGATGTGCGGGTCGTACGGGAAGCCCAGCACGACGATCGGGGCACCGTCCGGGCCCCGCCGCAGCTGCACGTTCGGGCGGGACTCGACGGCTTCCACCGCCCTCAGGCTATCGGCGGACCGGGCTCAGCCAATAGACGAGCCGGCGAAGCCGAAGAACCACACGAGGAACGCGAGCATCGCGAAGCCGACGCTCCACGCCATCACCGGCTCGAGCACGCCGCGCTCGCGCGAGGACTGGCGCGCGTCACGCATCGAGCGGTTCCACGACCGGTGGTGGTGGCGGCCGCGGTCGAGGCCCGTGTAGCGCATGTGCGTGCGGTTGAGCGCGCCGAGGCCCTTGCCGACGACGACCGCCGTGATGACGATGCCGACGAGCACGAGCAGGTAGGGACCGATCGACGGCTGGCTCGAGCTCGTCATGCGCGAGGCGAGAAACAGCCAGCCGACCGGCGAGGCGACCCACATGAGGATCGACCCGAGCGCCATGAGCGCGATCATCGCGATCGATCCGGGCGAGCGCATGCCGTGGGCGGGCGGCTCGGATGCCGGTCCGTCCGGTCGCTCGACGGGCTCTGTCGCTGGTGCGGTGCTGCGTGCGGTCATCGAAGGGTCCCCTCGCCCTCGGCGGCGTCGCGGCGGTCCGCCACGCCGAGTTCTACCCGATCATCCGCCGGTGGCGCCAGCGGGTCGTCCGAACGTTCGCGTTCGGGCCGGACGGCCCGCCGGCGTACGGTCGTCGCCGCCGCTTCCGTCGCCGTCGGCTGCCGCCGCCCGCGCCACGCGCGCCAGCCCCCAGGAGAGCGTCGCGATGAACGTCAGCGCCAGCACCAGCACGACGAGGCAGGCGGCGGTCCACAGCCAGCCCGGGATGTCGTCCTTCTTCTCGCGCTGCAGGATCGTGTGGTCGGCGACCAGGGCCCGGGTCATCTCGGCGCGGGCCGGCACCTCGGTCGCGCCGGGGATCGCCGGGTCGGCCGGCAGCCAGATCGGCACGCCCTGGATCGAGCGGCCGTTGTGGACGCGGACGAGCGCCTTCCAGTCGCCGCTGACCGGGATCGGCTTCGTGGTCCGGTAGACGCCCTCGCGCACCCGCTTCAGCCGGTCGATGACGAGGCCCTCGCCCTGCCAGGCGGTGATCGTCGTCCAGGCGGCCCCGTCGGCGACGTCGGACGGATGGAACGTCACGGTGCCCTGCACGTGACGGATGCCGTCGTTCGTCGGGACGTCGTGCAGCGCGAGCGTGGCGCTGCGGCCGGTCGGGTCGGTCGTCGCCAACCCGTAGGCGACCAGGCCGGCGACCGCGACGAGCGCGCCGAGCGCGGCCCCTCGGGCGACGCGGGGCTCGGGCAGGCGGAACCGCACGCCGGAGGCCAGCAGGGCGCCCAGCACGCCGCCGGCGACGCCGGCGATCGGGGCGACGATGAGCGCCTCGGGCAGGATGCCGTCGTTCCACGGCAGCGGGAAGACGAGCTGCGTCCATCCCCATTCGGCGGCGAGCCCGACGGTGCCGACGAGCAGTCCGCCGACGACCCCGAGCGCGAGGGGACGGTTGCGGCCGAGCCACAGGGCGGCGAGCTCGATGCAGATGGCCTCGGGCAGGTAGAGCGGCATCGTCGGCCAGCTCTGGCCGAAGACGAGGCCGACGATGAGGTCGACGATCCCGCGCACGGCCAGGAACATGAGCGCGGCGCCGATCGCGCCGCCGCGGCCGATCCAGATCCGGGCGGCGACGAGCGCGAAGCCGGCGGCCAGCGCGATGAGCATCGGGTGGAAGACGAGCCGGAACTGCGCGATGCCGAAGTCGAACTCGCCCTGGAAGGTCGACAGGCCGATGAGCAGGCCGCCGAGGATGCCGAGCCGCCGCAGGGTGACGAGCGGCGACGTGTCGCCCTTGGTGTCGGTGCGCACGCCGCGGGCGTGGAGGCCCTCGGCGAGCAGGATGGCCTGGCCGACGAGCGTCAGGCCGGCGCCGCCGAAGAGCATGAGGTGGGTGGGGCCCCAGAGCGTGACGTCCTGGCCGAAGAGGCGGTGCCAGAGGTCGTCGAGGGGGAAGCCGACGAGCGCGAACGCGCCGCAGGCGCAGATGAGCAGCCCGCCGACCGGCACGTGCCAGTCGCGGCGGATGCGGACGGCGGCGGGGCCGGGCTTCTCGTCGGGCTCGGGCAGGGCGAGGGCGAGGCAGCCCGCCGCGAAGATGCCGTAGAGGCCGACGAGGATGAGGTAGTGGGCCGGGTTGGCGAGCGGGCCGGGGTCGCGCCCGTTGTCGACGTGCAGCGAGATGTCCCAGTACATGCCGAGCAGGGCGATGAGCAGCGCGCCGCCGCCGAGCCCGAGCGGCAGGGCCGCCCAGCCGGGCAGCCCGGCGGCCTTCTCGGCAAACCGGCTGAGCTTGCGCAGCGGCCCGCCGTGGCCCTTGCGGTAGACGAACATCGCCCACAGCAGGACGGCGCTGGCCACGGTGGCCATACCGGTGGCGATGGCGACCTGGTCGAGCGCGGCGCCGCCGGCGGGCGCGGCTTCGGCGAGCAGGGCAGGGAGGGTCGTCGCAGCGGCCATATTCCGGAAGATTACACCGTTTGATGTCACATCTAAACGTGTATCCTTGAACCGTGTCAGAGCTCACAGAGAGCCCCGGCGACATCACGGTCGACGATCTCACGATCGACGAGCTCGCCCGCCGTACGGGCATGACCGTGCGCAACATCCGTGCCCACCAGTCACGGGGGCTGCTGCCGCCGCCCGACGTGCGTGGCCGCACCGGCTTCTACGGGGCCGAGCACATCGCCCGCATCGAGCTCATCCGCGAGATGCAGGCCGAGGGCTTCAACCTCGAGGCGATCCGCCGGCTCGTGGAGGCCGCCCCGAACGCGGGCGACGAGCCGCTGCGCTTCCTGCGCGCCGTCCACGAGCCCTACGCGGACGAGCGGCCGGAGGTCGTGACGCTCGACGAGCTCGCCGCCCGCTGGCGCACGACCGACGCGCGCCACCTGCGCCGGGCGATCAAGCTCGGCTTCCTGCGCCCGCTCGGCGACGGCAAGTACGAGGACCTCAGCCCCCGCCTGGGCCGCGCCGCCGAGCAGCTCGCCGACCTCGGCGTGCCGACCTCCACCCAGCTCGAGGTCGCCGCGAAGCTCCGCGAGCACGCCGACGGCGTCGCGCGCGCCTACGTGCGGCTCTTCGTCGAGTGGATCTGGAAGCCGTTCCAGGAGGCCGGCGCCCCCGAGGAACGCTGGCCCGAGGTGCTCGACGCGCTGCAGCGGCTGCGTCCCCTGGCCTCCGAGTCGCTGCAGTCGGTCTTCGCGGTCGCGATGGCCGACGCGACCGAGGAGGCGCTGGGCCGCGAGCTCGAGCGGCTGCGGCACCGCGGCGGGCGCGGCCGCGGCAAGCGCTGACGACGGGCCTCAGGCGACGAGGCCGACCGACGGACCGCCGTCGCCCGCGCCGACGACCTCGACGACGATCGTCAGGAAGAGATCGGTGAGCCACGGGTCGAAATGCCGGCCGCGCTGTCGGCGGATCTCGGCGAGCGCCTCGTGCTGGGGCCACGGCTCCTTGTAGGGGCGCCGGGAGACGAGCGCGTCATAGACGTCGCACAGCGCGCAGATGCGGCCCGACAGCGGGATCTGCTCGCCGCGCAGACCGTTTGGGTAGCCGCTGCCGTCCCAGCGCTCGTGATGGGTGCGGGCGATCTCCTCGGCGAGCTGCACCATCGGGGACTGCGACCCGCTGAGCATCGAGGCCCCGATCGCCGCATGGGCCTTCATGACCTCCCACTCGTCGGCGTCGAGCTTGCCCGGCTTCAGCAGGACGCGGTCGGGCACGCCGATCTTGCCGACGTCGTGCAGCACGGCCGCGTGGCGCAGCGTGTCGGCGTCCTCGGGCTCCATGCCGGCGGCGAGCCCGAGCCGGTGGGCGAGCACGCCGATGCGCTCGATGTGCTCGCCCGTGTCCTCGTCGCGCCACTCGGCGGCGCGCGCGAGCCGGTGGACGACCTCGAGCTGGGTGGCGTGCAGCTCGGCGGTGCGCTGGCGGACCGCCTCCTCGAGCTCGACGTTGTGGCGTGAGACGCGGCGGCGCTCACGCCGCTCGGCGAGGTAGCTGGAGGTGACGGTGCCGACCGCGCTGGCCGCCAACCCGGCGAGCGGGGCGACGACCGGCAGGATCCAGCCGTGCGAGAACGCGACGTGGGCGACCGCCGCGTACACGGCGGCGAGGACGGGGGCGGTCGTCAGGGCGAGCGTGCGCAGGCGCAGCGCGGCGAGCGCCGGTCCGAGCGCGAGGACGAGGATCGCCAGCACCGACGCCCACCCCGGCGCAGTGCGCAGCGGCACGCCGTGCAGGACGGTCCACAGCGCGTTGGCCTGGACCTCGGGGCCGGCCATGAGGTCGTCGTCGGCGGTCGGCGTCGGGTGGGTGTCGCCGAGCGTCGGCGCGCTCATGCCGACGACCACGATCCTGCCGCGCAGCGCCCGTGCGGCGGGCGCGTTGTTGTAGACGTCGGCGAACGAGACGGTGGGGATGGTGCCGGGCGCCCCGCGGTAGTCGATCCAGGCGCTGCCGTCCTCGAAGCCCGCGCCGCCGACCTCGTGGCCGAGCGAGCGCGCCGCCGCCAGCGCGAGCGTGGGCAGCCCGTCGCGCTCGCGCTCCATCCGGGCGATCTCGCCGCTGGCGATCGTCGGGAACGTCGCCATGCCCACCGTCGCGTGGGCTTCGGCGACGTTCGCCGGACCGCCGAGGATCGCGTGGCCGCCGCGGCCGTCGGTCTCGCTCGTCGCCAGGACCGTGCCCGGCGTGCGCTTGACCGCGTCGAAGAGCGCGAGGTCCCCGTCGAGGTCGCGGCTGCGCTCGCTGAACTGGACGTCGTAGACGATGCGGCGCGCGCCGAGCTCGCGGAGGTGGTCGATGACCTGGGCGTGCCAGCGGCGCGGGAACGGCCACTGGTGGCGCAGGGTCGTGAACGTGCGGGCATCGATGGCGACGACGGCGACGTCCTGCGGCGGCTGGGCCTCGTGGAGGCGGAAGCGCATGCCGACCGTCGTGTCCTCCAGCGGCTGGCCGATCGAGGCGCTCCACACGACGAGCCCGGCCGCGACGGCGAGCAGGCCGGCGACGAGCACCGCGACGCCATGGTGGCGCGGACGGGAGGCGAGGCGGCGGCGCATCGCTGCTAGCCGCGGCCGACGCGGACGAGGTGCGACTGGCCGGCGCGGACGAGCTTCGTGCGGCCGGTGCGCAGGTTGCGGACCGCCACCGCGCCCTCGACGACCGTCGTGCGCGTGCCGGCGCAGGTGTCCACGGTCAGCCAGCGCGTGCCGCGCACGGTCGCGACGCTGCCGCGGCCGCGCGTCTGGAAGCTGCCGCCGCTGTCGGAGCCCCACAGGCGCCGCTTCTTGGCCCGGCGTGGCTTGCGCTTCTTCGCCGCGGCGTGGCCGGCGACGGCGGTCGAGGCGGAGGCCGTCTGCCGGGCGGCGGCCGTGCGGCACCCCGTGAAGCTGCCGCCGCGCAGGACGAGCTCGGTGCGCCCCCCGGTGCCCTGGCCCTGGCGGACCTGGAAGACGCCGCCCCAGAAGCGGCCGGTCTGCAGCCGGCCCGTGGCGTCGCGGACCGAGGTGAGCTCGAGGCGGCCGTGGCGGGCGTCGACGATCGAGCCGACCGGGATCGCCGCGTTGTCGGCCAGGGGGCGGTAGTCGCCGCGCTCGTCGCGGACGCGGATCTCGCCGCTGACCGGCGCGACGACGACGCTCTCACCATGCGCGGGCGTCGGCGCCGCGGCGGGCGCCGCGGCCAGCGGCGGGTGGGCGGTCGTCGGCGTCACCGGGACGACGGTCGGCGTCGTCGTGGCTGCGGTCGTCGCGCCCTGGTGCTGGCCCTGGTCGTCGCCGTCCTGGCCCTGGTCGTCGTCGACCGGCGGCAGCACGGGCGGCAGGCCCGTGGTCTCGGTGACCGGCTCGGCGACGTTCGCCAGCGTGCGGAAGGCCGTGTCGACGCCGACGAGCACGCGGCTGCCGCCCACCTGGAGGTAGGGGCGTGCGTGGTAGAGGGTGTCGGGTTCGAGGTCGGTGACCGGGACCGAGGCCTGCAGGAGCGTCCCGAGCAGCGGGATGGGCGCCTCGCCGGCCGTCTGGCCGTAGCCGGTCGTCGTGCCGTACTCGTAGCCGATGACCGACGCGCCGGCGATCGCCAGGACGTTCGCGCGCAGCGTCGCCCCGGATCGCGTGATCTCGATCGGGGTCAGCGTCGCGATGCTCACGTTGAGCGCTCGAGGCGTCAGAGGGGGTGTCGTCGCCGTGGCAGTGGCCGTCGACGCAGAGGTGGTTGCGGCCCCGGCCACGATCCCGGGCGTCGCGAGGGCGAGGCCGGTCGCGACGGTCACGGCCGCGGCGGCACCGGTGATCCGTGTGAGCGTCACATCTGGGAGATCGGCCGCGCTGCCCTCCGACTGCAAACCGGCTTCAACGGATGTTCCAGCCGCGTTCGGTACCGGACGGGTGGACGTTCAGCCCGTCGGGCGGCGCAGCTCGAAGCGCAGCAGCACGCGCGGAGCGTCGGCGAGCGCGGCGTGCAGCGCCGCCTCCTCGGCGTGACGGCCGGTGAGGCGCAGGCCCTCGCAGCGGAGGGTGACCGTGTCGGCCGCCAGCGGCCACGGGTCGAGGGTGTGGTGGTCACCGCGGTCGGCGACCTCAAGCTCCACCGGCCCGTCGATGGCCGGCACGTCGCGGATCGGCCGCGGCTGGCCCTGGCAGAGCGACAGCGAGAGGTCGTCCCACGCGGCCAGCAGCGCCTGGTGGCGGGCGAGCTCCTTTGGCGTTGCGCCGACCTGCGCCGCGAGCTCGCGCTGAAAGGCGTCCTGCCCGGCGCGGTAGAGCTCGAGCGCCCGGGCGGTCGGCGGGTCGGGGTCGCGCGGCGGGAAGCGGTCGACGAGCCCGGTGCCGTGCAGCGAGACGAGCAGCGCCGCGTGGCGGCTCTGGGTCAGCAGGCGCCCCGGCGCCTGGGTCCACAGGGCGAGGTGCTCGCGGCGCGGCAGCTCGAAGAACTGCCGCGGCCGGCCGGTCTGCTCGTTGAGCGCGGGCGCCCGGTCCCAGTCGATCCAGCCGACGTCGTGCTGCTCGGCCGCCAGGCAGACCTCCTCCCACGGCTCCGGGCGCTCGAAGCGCTCGTTGCCCCACGCGCGGGCGAGCTGCCCGGAGATCCAGGCGTGCGAGGCCTGGCCGATGGCGACGACCGCGTCGTCGCCATCGTCACGCAGGACCATGCGTCAGCGCTCGTGCGTGACGCCCGGGCCCTCGGCGGGCTCGTCGCCGCCGGCCCCCGCGCGCGGCTCGTTCTCGGTCTCGGGCTCCGGGACGTCCTGGGTGACCTCCGAGACGGTCTCGTGGTCGCCGTCGCCGCTGACGGCGGTGGCGCGGTCGGACTCGACCTCGGGGGTGAACGCGTCGCCGGACGGGTCGCGGCCGTGCGTGCCGTGCGAGGCGTTCTCGATGAGGTCGCGCTCGGCGGCCTCGAAGCCCTCGGCTTCGCCGCCGCCGGCCTCGTAGACCGGGGCCATCGCCGGATCGTCGGGCTCGTCGTCGGCGTGGGGGCCGCCGATCCGACCCGCCTCGGACGCGGCCGCGGCGACCTCGCGCTCGACGAGCTCGTCGACCGGTCCACCGGCACGGCCCGCGAGGATCTCGGCGTCGGGCGTCGCCGCCTCGGCGGCCTCAGCACGCTCGGTCGTCGAACCCTCGCCGCGGCCCGGCGGGGTCACCGACGGCCCGGGGGCGTCGGCGGGCGGAGTGGCCCGCACCGGCTCCGGACGGTTCTCGGCCGGCACCGACGACGCGGCGCTCACCGGGCCGGAGGCGTCCGGCGCGGGAATCGCGGGGCGGCCGGCGCGGCGGCTGCGCCAGGCGGCGCCGCCGGCGGCGACCAGGCCGCCGAGGAGGAGCAGGCTCTTCATCGGGATGCGGGGCATGCCGGATGCCTACCCGATCCGCGGCCGGTGCGAAAGGGGTGGTCGGCATCTGTCTCGCGTCGGGCGCGGCGCCGGCGGGTAGCCGCAGGCCATGAGCGAGCACCATGGCGCAGACCGGGTGGGCGGCGGCGAAGCGTCGCTGGGCGAGGCCCAGGCCGACAACCCGCCCGACGACCCGGAGATGATCCGCGACGACGCCGAGCCGCTGGACGCCGACACCGACTTCGAGGGTGAAGGCGACCCGCCGCCGGAGGAGCGCGACAACGAGGATCCGGCGCCCAACGCGCCCTGACCCCCGGTGCCAGGCACGGTGGTGCCAGGCATCGCCGATCGGTCTGGCCACCTGACCACGGAGTGACGTCGGTGTAGGCTCCGGGCCGTGTTCTCGCCGGTCCAGACCCGCCGGACGTTCGAGGAGGCGGCCGAGCAGATCGCGGACAAGGTCCGCACCGGCGAGCTGCGGGTCGGCGACAAGCTCCCGGGCGAGCGCGCGCTGGCCGCCCAGATGCAGATCAGCCGTCCGACGCTGCGCGAGGCCGTCAAGGTCCTCGTCGACGCGGGCCTGCTCGAGGTCCGCCGCGGACCGGGTGGCGGGATGTTCGTCGCCAGCGACGTCGTCGGCGTCGAGCTCGTCCGGCAGCGCTCCAGCCTGCGCCTGGGCGAGGTCGCCGGCGTCCTCGAGGCCCGCCGGATGATCGAGCCGCGCGTCGCCCAGCTCGCCGCCGTGCGCGCGACCGACGACGACTTCGCCGCCCTGCAGCGCTCGATCGACGCGATGCGCGCGCTCGTCGACGCCGGCCGGGCGCTGCGCGAGGAGGACCGCTTCCTCCAGCTCGACGTCCAGTTCCATCTCGCGCTCGCGCGCGCCGCCGGCAACGCCACGATCGAGTCGCTCATGCGCGTGCTCTTCCGCCGGCTGGAGATCGCCCGCGACATGGCGATGCACCTGCCGCTCGTCCCGGAGTGGACGATCGCGATCCACGAGCGGACGCTGGCGGCCGTGCGCTCCGGCGACCTCGACGAGGTCGAAGCGGTCATGGACGAGCACGTCGGCCAGCTCGAGCGCACCTGGGAGGAGGAGACCTCCCGCGCGCTCGTGCGGCCGCTGCCGGCGTTCCTGCTGCCGGCAGCGGCCCGCACGAACCCTGCGTGAGCCGGCGGCTCAGCCGGCGGCCGAGCTCAGCACGACGCTCGTGTCGAGCTTGCCGTTGCGCTCGCGCTGCGGGTAGTTGCCGACCGCCACGTTCTTGACGAGGTTGCCGGTGGCGTAGTCCATGACCGAGACGTAGTCGCCGTCGCTGTTGGACACGAGGCACTTCGTCCCGTCGAGGCTGTTCTCCGCCCAGTAGGGCTTCGCGAATCCGGTGACGATCTTCTTCACCGTGAACGTCGCCCGGTTCACCATCGCGACGTAGTTGTCGATCGTGCCGGCGTTGCAGATCGTGCTCGTGTCGGCCGACAGGGCGAGCCCGTGGTGCATCGAGTTCGCGGGCAGCTTGTCCGGGAACAGCGCGTCGCCCTGCGGGGTGGACGGCAGGTTCATCGTGCGGGTGATCGTGCCGCTGTCGAGGTTGAACTCGACGAACCCGCGGTGGTAGGACAGCTGGAAGTACGCCGTCCGCTCGTCGGGCATGAACGCGTCGGGGCGCAGGCCGTCGTCGAACGTGTAGACCTTCTTGACGGTCATGGTCGCGGCGTCGGCCACGGTCAGCTGGCGGTCGCCCTTGAGCGCGTTGAGCGCATAGGGCAGCAGGGTCGTGCCGATGCTGCCGACGTACAGCGTCTTGCCGTCGCGCGAGAAGTCGATCTCGTGCGTGTAGGTGCCGCCGGAGAACTGGCCGGTGATCGCGCCGGTGGCGGCGTTGAACGCCTTGACGAGGCCGTTGGTCGTGTCGGAGACGTAGATGCGGCTGCCGTCCGGCGAGATCGCCATGTGGTCGGCTTCGAAGCCGCCGACGTTCGTGCGCCAGAGCAGCTTCTTCGTGCGCAGGTCGAACGCGGCGACGTCCTCGAGGATGCCGCGCGAGACGTACAGGCGGGTGCCGTCGGGCGAGAGCGCGACGTCGTCGACGTAGTTCTCGCCGCCCTTCTGGGACTTCACCCCCTGGTAGCCGACCAGGGTGATCGGGTTGAGGAACAGGACGGTCTTGCGCCAGGCGAGGTCGGGGACGACGTTGACCGACCCGAGGTTGTTGTAGGTGTGGCCGTCGAGGAAGCTGACGGTGCCGCCGAAGGCGTTGCCGACGGCGACGACGTCGCGGGTGGCGGCGGAGCTGGTGGCGGGCACGATGGCGGCTGCGCTCAGCGCGGCGGCGGACAGCAGCAGGCACTGGGAGCGCAGGCGGCTCACGCGACCCTTGCGAAACGACATGGCAGTGGACCTCCGTCGTGGTGGGAGTGCCCGGCGCTCTCCTCCAGGGCGCCCGGCACGGGTCCCGGCGACCGTACCAGGGTGAGGAACCGTTGTGTTCCTTTCTCGGGGTCAGACCCGTTCCGTTGCACTTCAGGGCGGTCGGACCTGCCGCGCCATGGGTGTGCAACGGAACGGGTCTGACCCCGGATCAGCGCACGTCGGCGGTGAGCATCGCCACGACGACGGCGACGAGCTCGTCGGCGATCGCCGGGATGCCGTCCAGCCCGTCGCGCAGCACCGCCAGGCCGGCGACGTCGCAGACGGCGGAGACCGCGGCGATCGCCTGGATGCGGGTGAGCGCCGGCAGCTGGGGATGGTCGGCGCGCGACTCGTCGCGCCACTGGATGAGCGCGCCGGCCATCGCTTCGATCCAGCCCGCCCAACGCTCCGACAGCTCGGGCCCGCCGGCCCGCATGTGCCGCAGGAAGACGCGCGTGAACTCGGGCAGCGTCGTCATCGCGTGCAGGAAGGCGCGGGTGGCGACCTCGATGCGCTCGACCGGGTCGGTGACCGCGTCGGCGGCTTCGATGACCCGCGTGACGATGAGCCCGGAGGCGACGTCGAACGCCTGCAGCAGGCAGTCCTCGCGGGTGTTGAAGTGCGTGTAGAACGTGCGCTTGGCGGTGCCGGCCCGCTTGACGATGTCGCCGATCGGCACGGCGTAGGTCTCGCGCTCGGCGGCGAGCTCGACGAACGCGGTGAGGATCCGGCCGCGCTGGGAGTCGAGGACGACCTGGCGGTCGAGACGGTGGGGGCCTCGCGGCAGGACGATCGGCGCGTGCTCGGGGTGGAAGGGCGTCAGTTCGGGGTCAGACCCGTTCCGTTGCATGCCTCAACGCTACGGCCCCGGGCAAGCGCTCGAGCGGCATGCAACGGAACGGGTCTGACCCCGAGGTCGAACGTTGGTCCTGCGGGTAGACCAAGGTGGTAAGGTCGGTTGACCAACGCGAGGGAGGAGAGCCCGAGTGCCGCGCACGACCGACGGTTCCCGCACCAGCAGCCGGACCGCAGCGCCACCCGCCGGCGCGGCGAAGCGCCCCGACGTCCTGGCGCCCGCCGGTGGGCCGGTGAAGCTCTCGCGCCCCGACGTCACGCTCGACGACAAGTACCTGCTCGAGCAGGGCACGGTCTTCCTCTCGGGCATCCAGGCGCTCGTCCGCGCCCTGCTCGACCACGCCCGTGCCGACCGCCGGCGCGGCCTGAACACCGCGATCTTCGCCTCCGGCTACCAGGGCTCCCCGCTCGGCGGGCTCGACCTCGAGCTCCTTGGCCTCGGCCCGATCGCCGCCGACCACCGCCTCCACGTCACGCCCGGCCTCAACGAGGAGCTCGCGGCGACCGCCGTCTACGGCTCGCAGCTCGGTCCCGGAATCCCCGGCCTGCGCGTCGACGGCGTCACCGGCGTCTGGTTCGGCAAGAACCCCGGCCTGGACCGGGCGATGGACGCGCTGCGCCACGCCAACACCGCCGGCACCCATCCGCTCGGCGGCGCGCTGGCGATCGTCGGCGACGACCCCGCCGCGAAGTCCTCGACGCTGCCCAGCGCCGCCGAGGCCACCCTTGCCGCCCTGCAGATGCCGACCTTCTACCCGGGCAACCTCCAGGAGGTCCTCGACTTCACGCTGCACGCGATCGCCTGCTCGCGCGCCTCCGGGCTGTGGAGCGCGCTGAAGATCGTCACCGCCGTCGCCGACAGCGCCGGCACGGCGGCCGTCTGGCCCGAGCGGGTCGGCCCGGTCATCCCCGAGGTCCTCGACGAGGGCCGCGCCTACCGCCACCGGCCCAACGGGGGCCTGCTCGGCGCCGCCGCCCTCGAGCTCGAGCGCACCCTGCACGGCGTCCGTACCGAGATCGCCCGCCAGTACGGGGCGCTCAACCAGCTCAACCCGGTGACCGTGGCGCCGGCCGACGCCCGGCTCGGGATCGTCGCCGCCGGGCGCACGTACTACGAGACCGTCGAGGCGCTCACGACGCTCGGGCTCGACCAGCGCGCGCTCGCCCGCCTCGGCGTCCGGCTCATGAAGGTCGGGCTGCTGCACCCGCACGACGACGCCGCCCTGCGCACGTTCGGCCGCGGCCTGGACCAGATCCTCGTCGTCGAGGAGAAGCTGCCGTTCCTCGAGCGGGCGCTGCGCGACGCGCTCTACGGCACGGCCGACGCGCCGCGCATCCTCGGCAAGCGTGACGAGCGCGACGCCCCGCTGCTGGCCGCCGACGGCGAGCTCGACGCCGACGCGATCGCCGTCGCGCTCGCCCGCCGCCTCGGCCACCTCGACGAGACGCCGGAGAGCGTCGCGCAGCGCGCGGCGGCGATCGAGGCACGTCGCGCCCGGATCGCCGCGACCCCCGCGACGCTGGCCCGCACCCCGACGTTCTGCTCGGGCTGCCCGCACAACACCTCGACGGCCAACCCGGACGACACGCTCGTCGGCGCCGGCATCGGCTGCCACACGATGGTGTTGCTCCAGCCGCACGGCAAGGGCACCGTGACCGGCATCACGCAGATGGGCGGCGAGGGTGCCCAGTTCGCCGGCATCCAGCCGTTCGCCGGCGGCCGCCACGTCGTCCAGAACCTCGGGGACGGCACGTTCCACCACTCGGCGTCGTTGGCGGTCCGCTTCGCCGTCGCCGCCGGGTTGAACATCACCTACAAGCTGCTCTACAACGACGTTGTCGCCATGACCGGCGCCCAGCAGGTCCAGGGCCAGCTCAGCGTCGCGGACCTCACCCGCTGGCTCGCGCTCGAGGGCGTGCGGAAGGTCATCGTCACGACCGAGGACCCCAAGCGCTACAAGAAGGTCCGGCTCGACCCGATCGCGACCGTGCGCCACCGCGACGAGCTCGCCGATGCCCAGGCCGAGCTCGCGCGCGTCGAGGGCGTCACCGTCCTCATCCACGACCAGCACTGCGCCGCCGACCTGCGCCGCGCGCGGCGGCGCGGCAAGGCCCCCAGGCCGACGCGGCGCGTGGCGATCAACGAGCGCGTCTGCGAGGGCTGCGGCGACTGCGGCGAGCAGAGCTCGTGCGCGTCGGTCGTGCCCGTCGCCACCGAGTTCGGGCGCAAGACGCAGATCCACCAGTCCTCCTGCAACCAGGACTTCTCGTGCGTCAAGGGCGACTGTCCGTCGTTCGTCGACGTCCGCGTCGCCGACGCTGAGCCGGCCGCCGAGCGCGAGGTCCCGGCGCCGCCGGCCCACCTGCCCGAGCCGGCGGGCGGCGTGCGCGACGACGTCGTGGTCCGCATGGCCGGCATCGGCGGCACCGGTGTCGTGACGATGTCGCAGATCCTCGGCATGGCCGCCCTGCTGGACGGCTGCCACGCCTACGGCCTCGACCAGACCGGGCTGAGCCAGAAGGGCGGCCCGGTCGTCTCCGACGTGCGGCTCTCGCGGCGGCCCATCGAGGGCTCCAACAAGGCGCCGGCCGGCCGCGCCGACCTCCTGCTCGGCTTCGACGTGCTCGGCGCCGCCAACCCGCGCAACCTCGTCGCCGCCGACCCGCAGCGCACGGTCGCGGTCGTCAACACCCACGCGACCGCGACGGCCGCGATGGTCACCGACACGACCGTGCGCTTCCCGGCGCTCGAGCGCAACCTCGCCGCGATCGGCGCCCACACGCGCGCTGGCGACAACGTCTGCTTCGACGCCGAGGCGCTGTCGGTCGCGCTCTTCGGCGACCACCTGCCGACGAACACGATCCTGCTCGGCGCCGCGTTCCAGGCCGGGCGCTTGCCGCTCAGCGCCACCGCGCTGGAGCAGGCGATCCGCCTCAACGGCGCGGCGGTGCAGCGCAACCTCGCCGCGTTCGCCTGGGGTCGCGCGGCCGTGGCCGACCCTGCCGCGGTCGCCGCCGTGCTCGCCCCGCCCGCCCCGGAGGCGCCGTCGCTCGACGGCGAGGCCGAGGTCATCGTCGAGGCGACCGGCGCCGCGGGTGAGCTGCGCCGCCTGCTCGAGCTCCGCGTGCCCGAGCTCATCGCCTACCAGGACGCCGGACTGGCGGCTCGCTACGCCGACGAGGTCATGGCCGTCGCCCGCGCCGAGGCCGGCCGCGGCGCGGTGGGGGAGACCGCGATCGCCGAGGCGTTTGCCCGCAACCTGTACAAGCTGCTGGCCTACAAGGACGAGTACGAGGTCGCCCGCTTGCATCTCGACCCGGCCGAGCGGGCGCGTCTGCGCGCGACGTTCGGCGACGGCGCGCGGACCGCGGTCCTGCTGCACCCGCCGGTCCTGCGGGCGCTCGGCGTCAAGCGCAAGGTCAAGGTCGGCGGGCGCGCCGCCACGCCGCTCTTCAAGACGCTGCGCGCGATGAAGCGGCTGCGCGGCACCGCGCTGGACCCGTTCGGGCGCACCGAGGTCCGTCGCGTCGAGCGGGCGCTGGCCGACGAGTACCGCGCGCTCGTCGAGCGGTCGCTGGAGCGCCTGACGCCGGCGACGCACGCCACCGTCGCCCGCATCGCCGAGCTGCCCGACCTCGTCCGCGGCTACGAGCAGATCAAGCTGCGCAACGTGGCGCGCTTCCGCGACCGGGCCGCGGCCCTGGAGTCCGAGCTCGCCGACGACGCGCGCCGCGGCGGCTTCACGCTGCCGTTCTACGAATCGCGGTGAAGGCCGGCGAGGAAGCGCTCGGCCAGCGTCCGGAAGAAGTCGCGGCGCAGGATGACTCCGGCGACCGCGCGGTCGGCCGCGATGACCGGCACGACGAGCACGCGGTGGTGCAGGAAGATCTCGGCGAGCTGGAGGTCGGCGTGGTCGGGCCCCACGTCGACGTGGTCGGTCGTCATGTGCTCGCCCACCGTCTCGGCCGCGCACGCCTCACGCCGCTCGAGGGCCTCGTCGAGCGTGCGCGTGAGAAAGCCCGCGCCGCGCAGCTGGCCGACGTAGCCGGGAAAGAGCGCGCCGAGGAACTCCCGCTCGCCGAAGATGCCGACGTAGCGGTCCTGGTCGTCGACGACCGGCAGCGCGGGCAGGCCGCTGTCGAGCACCTGCCGGACCGCGGCGCGCACCGGGTCGCCGGCGTGCAGCACGGGCGCGGAACGCAGGATCTCGTCGCTGATCGGGCTGCTCATGTGTAGCGCACCATCACATACGCGGTGGCCAGCAGAACCGACACGAGCGTCACCGGGACGCCGTAGCGTAGGAACGTCATGAACGGGATCGGCGTCCCCGCCCGCGACGCCATCCCCGAGGCGGCGACGTTGGCGGCCGCGGCGACGATCGTGAGGTTGCCCCCGAAGCAGGCGCCGAGCGCGAGCGCCCACCAGTAGGAGTCGCCGGCGACGCCCGCGTTGAGATCGCTGACGACCGGGAGCATCGCCGCAGTGAACGGGATGTTGTCGACGATGCCCGAACCGATCGCCGACGCCCAGAGGATGGCCAGCAGGCCGGCGACGTGGTCGCCGCCGGTCGCCGAGGCGATGCCGTCGGCGACCTCCTTCAGCGCGCCGGTGTGCTCGAGCGCCCCGACCATGACGAACAGCCCCATGAGGAAGAACAGCGTCGTCCACTCGATGCCGCCGATCGTGTCCTCCAGCGACTGCCGGGTCACGAGCAGGGCGAGGGCCGCGCCCGCCAGGGCGACGGTCGCGGGCTCCAGCCCGAGCGCCTTGTGGAAGAAGAACGCGAGGATCGTCGCCACGAGGATCGGCACGGTCCGCCGCGCCTCGGCCGGGTCCTCGATCGCCTTGCGGGCGTCGAGGGCGAGCAGCCGCTCATGGGCGTCTGGCGCCACCTGCAGGCGCTTGCGCTGCACGAGGTAGTAGCCGGGGATGACCACCGCCAGCGTGACGATGACGATCGGCGCGAGGTTGACGATGAACGCGCCGAAGGACAGGCCGGTGTGGCCGGCGATGAGGATGTTCGGCGGGTCGCCGATGAGCGTCGCCGTCCCGCCGATGTTCGAGGCGAAGATCTCGAGGATGATGAGCGGCATCGCGTCGATGTCGAGCGCGTCGGCGAGCAGGAACGTGATCGGGACGACGAGCAGGATCGTCGTGACGTTGTCGAGGAACGCCGACAGCACCGCGGTCGTGAGGCTCAGGGAGAGCACGACGGCCAGGGGCTTTCCGCCCGACCACTGGCCGGCCTTGATCGCCAGCCACGTGTAGACGCCGGTGGCCTCGGTGAGGCGCACCAGCAGCATCATCCCGACGAGCAGGCCGATCGTGTTGAAGTCGACGGCCTCGATCGCGTGCTCCTGGTCCAGCGTGCCGGTCAGGAGGACGAGGGCGGCGCCGAGCAGGGCGACCTTCGTGCGGTCGACGCGCTCGGTGGCGATGACGCCGAGGGCGACGGCGAAGAGGACGATCGCGGCGGTCACGGGATGACCGGGCCGCGGACGGAGAGGGGTGAGCGCATCGAGAGCAGGGGTCGGGGACGTGCCGACCAGGCTTCCCGGCTCACCTGCTCACACCCTAGCGGCCCCGCACCCCAGCCACGTCGAGGGACGGCTGAACCGCCGTATGCGCGGTTCAGTCGTCCCTCGACGCCGGGGCGGGCGGGGGCTGGGGGTCCAGCAGCTCCCACAGCAGCGTCGACCAGCCGAAGTCGTGGGCGCCCATGCCCGCCCCGGTCCGCGCTTCGTAGTACTCGCGGAAGCCCTCGCGCTCGACGACCGCGGCGAGCCGGCGCCCCATCGCGTCCGCCTCGTCGTCGAGACCGAGCCGGCGCAGGCCGAGGGAGACGAGCCACGCGCTGTTGACCCACGACGGCCCGCGCCAGTGGCGGTGGCGGCCCCACCACGTCTCGCGCGAGGAGTGCGTCGGGTCGTCGAGCGCGACCGCGGGCAGGGGCACCCCGTCGGCGAAGCGCGGTGCGCGCAGGACCTCGTCGACGAGCCGCTGCGCGATGGCGTCCGGCAGGTCGGGCAGCGCGAGCGGGGCCAGCGTGTCCCAGGTCGCCGGTCGCCGCTCGGGCGGCACGAGCCGCGGCGGGTTGCGCACCCGGTCGGCGAAGCGTCCACGGCGCGGATCCCACAGCCGGTCCACGAGCGCGGGCGTGGGGGACGGCCGCCCGAGCGCCTGCTCGCTGAGCGCCCAGGCGACGTTCGTGAGCACCTCGCAGACGAGCGGGTGCCCGGCCGCGGTGATGCGGCGCGCGTCGAAGCCCAGCCGCCGGTTGCGGGCGATCAGCACGGGAAACAGCGGGCGCCCCTGCGCCACGCGGCCCCAGATGAAGTCGAACTTCGGTGAGGCGTCCATGCCCGACTCGTCGGGCTGGATCAGCCACAGCAGGCCGTCGCCGTCGAGGTCGCGGTGGCGGGCCAGCCAGTCGTGCTGGGCGGCGATCCGCGGATCGCCGTTCGGATCGCCGACCGCCCACCGCCACGCCCAGGCCAGCAGCGGCGGCTGGATCGTGCGCGTCATGAGGTCCGCGCGCGAGGCGATGTTGTAGCGGATGGCCCGGCCGAGGTCGAGCGGCCGGCCCCACAGGATCGTGTGGCCGATGAAGCCGTCGGGGTCGGCCGCGTTCAGCAGCGTCTCGAGCTCGGCACGGGCGCCCGGCGGGTCGAAGCGCCGCCGGACGATTGCGTGAAAGCACGAGTCCCAGTACCACTGCCACGGATACGAGCGCGGGCTCGGAACCGAGAACGCGTAGTGCCGGTCGCGGTAGTCGCCCTCACGCCAGTTGCTCTCCAGCAAGCGGCGCGCCGCGGCGCTGACGTCCCACGGCGTCGTCATGGGCGCCAGCTTCGCAGGGCCGCTCGAGCCGGCGCGCCACGACGGTGGCGAGCGCCGCCCCGGCCGCCGTGCAGCCCAGGGCCGTCGCGTAGGCGGCCCCGAACGCCGCCGGGTCGTCGCCGACCCCGGCGATCGCGAAGAACAGCGTGCCGCCGAGCGCGATGCCGAGGACGTTGGCGGTCTGCTGGGCCGTCGTCAGCACGCCGGACGCCGATCCGGCCGACGCCGGCGGCACGCGCTGCAGGACCGCGCCGATGACGCCCGGCATGAGCAGGCCCTGGCCGGTGCCCATCACGGCGAGCGCGCTCACGAGCGCCGCGACCGGCAGCGCACCGCCGGCGGCCAGGACGAGCGCGGCCGCGGCG
>JBDZVZ010000038.1:0-34953 GCA_040255945.1 Solirubrobacterales bacterium
TCGACACGGCGGCGCCGGCGCCGCCGCCCACCGAGCCGACGCCCCCCACGCCGCCCACCGAGCCGCCGGCCGCCGCGTTGGCCGCGCATGACCCGCCGCCGCCGTCGGCGGTCGACCCGGTGCCCGGCGACGCGGCGAACCCGGCCGTGCCCTGGGTGCGTCCCGCACCCGCGCGACTCACCGGTCCGCGCCGGCTTCGCGCCGATCGCCGCGGCCGGGTCGCGTTGCGCCTCGCGCCGCACAGCGGCGGCGGCCGCGCGACGATCACCGTGCGCGACGGGCGCCGCCGCGCCGCCGGCACCCGGCGCGTCACGCTGCACCCCGGGCGCCCGCTGCGCCTGCGGGTGCGGCTCACGCGGACCTTCCGCCGGCAGCTCCAGCGGCGCGGCGCGCTGCACCTCACCGTGCGCGTGACGCTCGACACCGCCCGCACGGCGATGTACCGCATCACCGTGCGAGCACCGGCGCGACGCGGCAATCGTGCGTAACGTTCCTGCCGCCCTGAGCAAGGAACGTTCGTCTGGACGCGATCCGCGCCCCGTTCGCCCCACAGCCCCGCCCCGCGCCGACTACCCGATGAGCGCGCGCAGCGCCCGACCGCCGGCCTCGACGCTCGCGCGATGGTCGCGTCCGGGCTCGCCGAGCATCCGCAGCGCCAGCCCGTCGCCCAGCCCGGTGAGGATGTCGGCGATCGCCTCCGGCTCGGCGTGGAGCGTCAGCACGCCCTCCTGCGCCTTGGCCCGCAGCAGCTCGGCGACCTGCTCGCGCGTGCGCCGGACGAGCACTCCGAACTCGGCGGCGATCTCCTCGTTGCGCCGCGACAGGCAGAAGAACTCCGACAGCAACGTCAGGAACTCGTGGTCCTCGCGGACCATCGCGTCCATCGTGCGCTGCAGCAGCCCGAGGAAGTCGTCGGCGCTGGACGCGGTCGCCAGCTCGTCGTCGAGCCGGCCCATCCGCAGCTCGGTGTCGCGCCGCACGACCTCGGCCAGCAGCCGCTCCTTCGTGCCGAAGTAGTAGTGCAGCAGGCCGCGCGAGACGCCCGCCTCGCGCGCCACGTGGTCGAACGTCGAGCCGGCGACCCCGCGGGCTGCGACCGACGTGCGCATCGCGTCGACGATCCGCTGCGCCTTCTCACCGCTCAGCGGTGCCCGCGACGTCGTGGCTGCCCCCATTGACCGGAATCGTAACGACGACGAGGGGCGCCGACCGGCGCCCCTCGTGAACCCAGCGGTGGATGTCGACTGCGCCTACGCGGCGGTCGTCGCCGTCGGCGGGGTGCTCGGCGTCGTCGTCGACGTGTACTCGAACTCCTCCTCGGCGCCGAAGAGGGCGTCGAGGACCTTCGAGCGCAGGTCCTCGCTCAGCGCCATCGCCAGGGCGCCGGCGACCACGAGCAGCAGGAGCTTGCGGCCGAGACCGCCCGAGCGCTTCTTCTTCTTCGGCCCCTCGCGCAGGGCGTTGCCCGCGTCCTTGATCGCCTCGGCGGCGGTCTGGAGATCCTTGTGGAACCGCTTGTCGTCGGTGATGACCTTCGCGGGGGCCTTGCCGGAGCTGATGCGCTCGTAGGCCTGACGCGCGGCCTCGAAGGCGACTCGCACGTTGTCGCGCAGCTCATCGTCTTCGATGACGCGCTGGACGTAGGGGTTCTCTTTCGCCGCGCTCACGGCGCCGGCGGCAGCGGCCGCCTTCTTCTTCTTGGCCATGCAGGCTCCCTCTCAGGTTCGGGGACGGTGCCTCATGGCGAGCATACCCGCCCCTGTCAGCCCTGCAACGCCGCCTCGAGCACGTCGGCCACGTCGTCGACCCACACGAACGTCAGCCGCTTGCGCAAGTGCTCGGGGACGTCCTCGGCGTCGGCCTCGTTGCGGGCCGGGGCGATGACGGTCGTCACCCCGTGGCGCTGGGCGGCCAGCGCCTTCTCCTTCAGGCCACCGATCGGCAGCACCTGGCCGGAGAGCGTGATCTCGCCGGTCATGGCGACCTCCTCGCGCACGAGCCGCCCGGACATGAGCGAGGCGAGCGCGGTGGCCATTGTGATGCCGGCGCTCGGCCCGTCCTTCGGGGTCGCCCCGGCGGGCACGTGGACGTGGAGGTCGTGGTCGGCGAACCAGCGGTCGGCGAGATCGGGCGCGATCTCGTGGGCGTGGCCCTTGACGTAGGTCAGGGCGGCCTGGGCGCTCTCCTTCATGACGTCGCCGAGCTGGCCGGTCAGGACCAGCTTGCCTTCGCCGGGCGTGGCGCTGGCCTCGATGAAGAGCACGTCGCCGCCGACCGGTGTCCAGGCCAGCCCGGTCGCGACGCCGGGCGCGCGGGTGCGCCGGCGCGCCTCGTCGACGAACCGCGGCCGGCCCAGCAGCTCGCGCACGAGCTCGGGACTGACCGAGGTCTTCGCCGGCTTCGCCCCGTTCTCGGACTCGGCGACGCGCCGGGCGACCTTGCGGCAGACCCTCCCGATCTCGCGCTCCAGCGACCGCACGCCGGACTCGCGCGTGTAGTCGGCGATGATCCGCCGCAGCGCCTTGTCGCCGATCGAGATCCAGGACTTGCGCAGCCCGTTGCGCTCGATCTGGCGCGGGACGAGGTAGCGCTTGGCGATCTGGAGCTTCTCGTCCTCCGTGTAGCCAGAGAGGCCGATGATCTCCATCCGGTCGCGCAGCGGCCCGGGCACCCGGTCGAGGTCGTTGGCCGTGCAGACGAACATGACCTTCGACAGGTCGTAGGGGACGTCGAGGTAGTGGTCGCGGAACGTCGCGTTCTGCTCGGGGTCGAGCACCTCGAGCATGGCGCTGGACGGATCGCCGCGGAAGTCCGAGCCCATCTTGTCGATCTCGTCGATCATGAAGAGCGGGTTGTCGGTGCCCGCGTCGCGCAGCGCCCGGATGATCGTGCCCGGCATCGCGCCGACGTAGGTGCGGCGGTGGCCGCGGATCTCCGCCTCGTCACGCACGCCGCCGACGCTGATGCGCTCGAACTTGCGGCCCAGCGCCCGGGCGATCGAACGCCCCAGCGACGTCTTGCCGACCCCGGGCGGGCCGGCGAAGCAGAGGATCGTCCCTCTCGCGTCCGGCTTCAGCTTCCGCACGGCCAGGAACTCGATGATCCGGTCCTTGACCTGCTCGATGTCGTAGTGGTCGGCGTCGAGGATCTCGCGCGCGTGCGCGAGGTCGAGGTCGTCCTCGGTACAGCGCCCCCACGGCAGCGCGGCGATCCACTCCAGATAGCCGCGGATGACGCCGTGCTCGGCGGCCTGGGGCGGCACCTGCTCGAGCCGGCTGAGCTCGCGGCCGGCCTGCTTGCGGACCTCGTTGGGCAGGTCGAGCTCGGCGAGCTGGTCGCGCAGCTCGCGCGCCTCCTCGGCCGACTCGTCGAACTCGCCGAGCTCGGCCTGGATGGCCTTCAGCTGCTGGCGCAGGACGTACTCGCGCTGGCCCTTGTCGATCTCCGACTGGACCTGCGACTGGATCTCGGAGCCGATCGACAGGACCTGCAGCTCCTTGGCCAGCAGCTGGGTGAGCAGGCGCAGGCGCTTGGCGACGTCGACCTCCTCCAGCAGCGCCTGCTTGTCCTCGGCCTTCATCCGGATCGAGCCGGCGATGAGGTGGCTGAGCGCCGACGGGTCGTCGATGTTGGCGACCGCGAGCTGGAGCTCCTCGGGCAGGTAGGGCGCCTGCTCGACGATGCTGTGGAACGTCTCCTGGACGGTGCGCACGAGCGCGGTCAGCTCGGGCGTCTCGGTGAGCTGGTCGGGCAGGTCCTCGATCTGGGCGACGAGATACGGGCGCTCGCGCTCCCAGCCGGTGATCCGCACCCGCTGGGCGGCCTGGACGAGGATGCGCAGCGTCCCGTCGGGCACCTTGAGCATGCGGGCGACCGCGCCGACGACGCCGACCTCGTAGAGCTCGTCCGGGCCCGGCGCGTCGAGCTCGGCATTGCGGGAGGCGACCATGACGAGCATCCGGTCGCCGGCCAGCACGTCGTTGACGAGCTCGATCGACCGCTCCTGGCCGATCGCCAGCGGGATGAGCGTGTCGGGCAGCGCGACGGTCTCGCGCAGCGGCAGGACCGGCAGGACCGAGGGCCGGTCGGCGCGCTGGCCGAACGCGACCGGCCGGTCGCCCTCCACGGCCCCCTGGTCGACCACGTCGATCATGCGTCCTCCGGCACGTCGATCGGCACGCGCCGCGAGCGCGCCTCCGGCTGGACGAGCGGCAGCTCGACGCGCAGGATGCCGTCGCGGTAGGTGGCCCGCGCCTGGTCGGCATCGACGTCGGCGCCGAGCGGGATGACCCGCCGGAACGGGCCGAAGTCGATCTCGAGCTGCTGGTAGACGCGGCCCTCGGCCTCCGCGGGGCGGCGGTGGCCGGCGATCACGAGCTCGCGCCCCTCGATCTCCAGGCCGATCTCGTCGGGGTCGATGCCGGCCAGCTCGGCGTGGACGACCGCGCGCGGAGGATCGCCTTCATAGAAGACATCGACCGCGGGCGAGAAGCCGCCGCGGCGGCGGGGGGCGAGCATGCCGCCGCCGAAGACGTCGCCGAACAGCTCGTCCATCTCACGGCGCATGCGCTCGAAGTTGGCGAAGAGGTCGCGCTCGGGGGGCATCGGACTCGAACATACCCGTCGGGACCGTGCTGTCCGCACGTGCGCGATCGCACTCAACCGTCGGTCGGCGACGACGACCCACGGGGCGGTGGCCCCCATGTTCCCGTTCACCGGCTTGCTGCGCGACCCGACCGGCTCCTCGGACCCGGCGTTCGTGCGCGCGCGTGTGCGCTTCGCGCAGGGCGCCATGTTCGCCGCCGGCGTCCCGGCCGTCGTGCTCGCGATGTTCACCGACGGGGCGGGTGACCCGGTGCAGACCGTCACCCTCGCGGTCACGGCAGCCATCGTCGCGGCCGTCGCGGCGGTGCTGCTGCTCTGGCCGCAGATGCCCGACTGGATGCTGTTCGCGTCGTTTCCCCTGGCCACCGTGCTCATCACCACGGTCTGCGTCTTCGACCCGCCGCTCGCGCTGACGCCGATGTTCTACGTCTGGCCGCTCATGCTCGGCGGCTATTTCCTGTCGGGCCGCAGGGCCTTCGCCTGCTGCCTGTTCGTGGTCCTCAGCTTCGGGGCCGTCTCGCTCCTGGGACTCGTCGACGGCCCGCGGCTCATCCAGTGGGTCGTGCTCACGGTCGTCTGCGTGTTCGCCGTCGGCTTCACGCGGACCCTCGGCACCCGGCTGGAGGAGCTCGTCGGCCAGCTGCGGGAGCTGGCCACCCACGACGCGCTGACCGGCATCCACAACCGGCGGGCGTTCGACGAGCGGCTGGCGGCCGAGGTGGCCCGCGCGGTGCGCCACGACGAGCAGCTGGCGGTCGTCGTCCTGGACATCGACCACTTCAAGTGCATCAACGACACGTTCGGCCATGCCGCCGGCGACGTCGCGCTGCAGCGCCTCGCGCGGCTCGTGGCCGGACGGCTGCGCGGCGGCGACACGTTCGGGCGGACCGGCGGCGAGGAGTTCGCGGTCCTGCTGCCCGGCGCCGACGCCGACGCGGCCGAGGCGTTCGCCGAGCAGCTGCGCGAGCGCATCGCCTTCGACATGGCGACGACCGAGGCGCCCTTCACCGTGAGCCTCGGCGTCGCGACGCTGCAGGACGCAGACGACGCCGAGGGCGTCATGGGCGCGGCGGACGCCGCGATGTACCGGGCCAAGCGCGCGGGCCGCGACCGGGTGTGCGTGGCCGGCGGCGCCGACCGCCCGGCGCGCGCGGCATCATGCGCGGCGTGATCGAGGTCGAGCAACTGACGAAGCGCTACGGCGCCCACACCGCGGTGGACGACGTGGCGTTCCGCTGCGAGCCGGGCACCGTCACCGGATTTCTCGGACCGAACGGGGCCGGCAAGTCGACGACGATGCGGATGCTCTGCGGGCTCACCCCGCCGACGTCCGGGACCGCGACGATCGACGGCCGCCGCTACGCCGACATCCCGAACCCGGCGCGCGAGGTCGGGGTCCTGCTGGACGCCTCCGCCCAGCACCCGGGCCGCACCGGCCGCGAGGTCCTGACCCTGGCCGCCATGACGATCGGGCTCGACCGCGAGCGGGTGCCCGAGCTGCTGGGGCGCGTCGGGCTCGACGCCAAGGCCGCCAAGCGGCGCGTCGGCGGCTACTCGCTGGGCATGCGCCAACGGCTCGGCATCGCCCTGGCGCTGCTCGGCGAGCCGCGCATGCTCGTCCTCGACGAGCCGGCCAACGGTCTGGACCCCGAGGGCATCTACTGGATGCGCGAGCTGCTGCGCGACTTCGCCGGCCGCGGCGGGACCGTCCTGCTGTCCTCGCACCTGCTGCACGAGGTCGAGGCGGTCGCCGACCGGCTGGTCATCATCCGCCAGGGCGCGATCATCGCCGAGGGCACCGCGGCCGAGCTGCTGGCCGGCTCGGGCACGGTCGTGCGCGGCCTGGAGCCCGACGCCCTGCGCGCCGCGCTGGACGGAGCCGGGCTGCGCTGGCGCGAGCACCGCGACGGCGCGCTGCACGTCGAGGCCGAGCCGGAGGCCGTGGGCCGTGCGGCGGCCGCGTCGGGCGCGGTGCTCGTCGAGCTGCGCGGCGCCGAGCGCGGACGGCTCGAGGAGCTCTTCCTCCAGTTGACCACCGACCCGGCGACCGATCGGCAGGCCCGATGAGCGTTCTCGCCGCCGATGTCCGCCACCGCGCGCCGCTGGCCCGCCTGACCGTCGTCGAGCTGCGCAAGGCCGTCGACACGCGCGCCGGCTTCTGGCTGCTGCTGACGATCGCGCTGCTGACCGTGCTCGTGCTCGTCCTGCTCGTCGCGACCGGCAGCGACTGGAGCGCCCAGGACGCCATGGCACTCGCGCTGGCGCCGAGCTCGTTTCTGCTGCCGGTCGTCGGCATTCTGCTCGTCACCAGCGAGTTCTCGCAGCGCACGGCGCTGACGACGTTCACGCTCGTGCCGTCGCGGTCGCGCGTGGCGGCCGCGAAGTTCCTCGCCGCGCTGGCGCTCGCCGCGGTGACGACCGTCATCTGCGTCGTCGGCGCGGCCCTGGCGGTCGCGGTCGGCGGCGGGGACGGCTCGATCACCGCCGGGCTCGTCGGCGAGGCGTTCGCCTTCAGCCTGCTGAACATCGCGATGGGCTTCGGGTTCGGGATCCTGCTGCTGAACTCGGCCCTGGCGATCGTCCTGTCGTTCACGGTCCCGATCGCCTGGTCGATCCTCACCGAGGCGATCCGCGGCCTGCACGGCGTGCGCGACTGGCTGGACACGGGCAACACGTGGGCGCACCTCGTCGACGGCGGCGACGTGCAGTGGGAGCGCATCGCCGCCTCCGCGGCGCTGTGGATCCTCGTGCCCGTCGGGCTCGGCCTGCTGCGGCTGCTGCGCACCGACGTCAAATAGGTGCATCGAGCGACAACGCCGCTCAAGTCCCGCGGCCCGCTGCCGCTCATTCGGATCGATGGACGCTGCCCGCGACCGCGGCTACCCGTTCACCGACCCCGTCGGTGCGGTTGCGGCCGCGACACGCCGCCCGCCGCGCTGGCGCCTGCGACGTGCGTGGCTCATGCTCAGCTGGGTCGCGGTCGCCACGCTGGCGCTCACCCTGCAGCTGCCCGACAGCGATCTCAACGACCACGACGGCATCACCGTCGTCATGGCCGCCACCGCGGTGCAGGGCGTGGTCCTGCTCGTCTGGCGCCGGCCGCCGGACTGGTTCCTGCTCGGGCTCTCGCCGACCGGCACGATCGCCGTGTCGGTCATGGTCGCGGTGTCGAAGCCGATCGCGCTCATCCCGCTCTTCTACATCTGGCCGATCGTGACGGCGGCCTACTTCCTGCAGCGCCGAGAGGTGCTCGCGAACTACGTGCTCGTGCTCGTCGGGTTCGGAGTCGCGCTGTGGGGGTGGGCGGTCCCCGACGCGCGGCTCATCATGTGGCTGAGCCTCGCCGTCGTCAGCGGCACGCTCGCGTTCCTCATGGTCATCCTCAAGGACGGCCTCAACGTCATGATGCAGCGGTTGGAGGTCCTGGCGACCCACGACTCGCTCACCGGCGCGCTGAACCGGCGGGCGTTCGGGGAGCGCATCAGCGAGGAGGTCGCCCGGGCGAGGCGCACCGGCAAGCCCTGCGCGCTGGCGATCCTCGACGTCGACCACTTCAAGTCGGTCAACGACCGCTTTGGCCACGCCGCCGGCGACCGCGCGCTCGAGCGGCTCGCCGAGCTCGTCTCCGGACGGCTGCGGTCCGGCGACGCCTTCGGCCGGCTGGGCGGCGAGGAGTTCGCCGTGCTGCTGGCCGGTACCGACGTGGCCGGCGCGCGCGACTACTCCGAGAGCCTGCGCCAGCTCATCGCCGCCGACGACACGGGCACGCCGCTGACCGTGAGCATCGGCGTGGCCGGCCTGGTCGACGACGCCGAGACGATGCAGCTCGCCGCCGACCGCGCCCTGTACCGGGCGAAGGCCGAGGGCCGAGACCGCGTCCTGGTCGGCTGAGCTCGCGGCCACCAGCCGAACCTTCGTGGCGCTGGGCGCGACGAACGTTCGTCTGGAGCCGTGGCGCCGCCCTCAGAACGAGGTGATGACCGTGCGCACGCCCTCGTGGCGCTCCATCGCCGCGAACGCGTCGTTGATGTCGGCCAGGGCGATGCGGCCGGTGACGAACGCCTCGAGGTCGAGCTCGCCGGCCAGGTAGCGGTCGACGAGCTGCGGGACCTGGTCGCGCCCCTTGGCGCCGCCGAACGAGGCGCCCGCGATGCGCCGGCCGGTGATGAGGTAGCGCGGCACGACCTCGAGCACCTCGCCCTTGCCGGCCACGCCGGCGATCGTGCAGAGTCCCCACCCCATCCGGGCCGCCTCGACCGCCTGACGCATGACCTTCACGTTGCCGGTCGCCTCGAAGGTGTAGTCGGCGCCGAAGCCGCCGGTCATCTCCAGGATCTCGCCGACCGCGTCGGGCCCGCCGCGCAGCGTGTCGGTCGCCCCGTGCCCCCGCGCCGCCTCCAGGCGCCCCTCGTCGAGGTCGACGCAGATGATCCGCTCGGCCCCGGCGAGCCGGCAGCCGGCCACCGCGCCGAGCCCGACGAGCCCCGCCCCGAAGACCGCGCACGTCGACCCCGGCGCGACCTGCGCGATGTAGAGCGCGGCGCCGATGCCGGTCGTCGCCCCGCAGGCCAGCGTGCAGACGACGTCCAGCGGCGCCTCCGGGTCGATCTTCGCCAGCGCGATCTCGGGCATGACCGCCGCCTCCGCGAACGTGCTCGTGCCCATGAAGTGGCGGATGCGCTCGTCGCCGCGGTGCAGGCGCGTCGTGCCGTCGGGCAGATGCCCGAGGTTCTGCTGCTCGCGGATCGCCAGGCACAGGTTCGTCCTGTCGCTGCGGCAGTGGAGGCATTCGCGGCACTGGGGCGAGAACAGCGTGATGACGTGGTCGCCGGGCGCGACCGACGTGACGGCCGGGCCCACCGCCTCCACGACGCCCGCCCCCTCGTGGCCGAGCACCGTGGGCGCGTAGCCGGACGGGTCGGCGCCGCTGGCCGTGTACAGGTCGGTGTGGCAGACCCCGCAGGCCGCCAGCCGGACGAGCACCTCGCCGGGTCCGGGGCCGTCGAGCTCGACGTCTGCGATGACGAGCGGCTGGGCGAACTGCTCGAGGACCGCGGCACGAATCTGCATGGCCCGACCCTAACCGGGGTCAGACCCGTTCCGTTGCAGCGGCATCGCGGCGGGCCTGCCGCCGACGAAACTCCGCTGCAACGGAACGGGTCTGACCCCGGTTAGGCGTGTAGGGCCGCCTGCTCCTGGGCGGTGGGGAACGCCCAGGCGGCCGTCGTGCGGCCCGGCTGACGGAACGTGAAGCGCAGCTGGCGCGGCGGCCGCAGCCCGTCCGGGTGGTTGGGGCGGAACGTCGCGCAGGGCTCGTCGAGCTCCAGCGCGCAGAGCAGGTTGCAGCGGAAGTAGCAGTCCTCGCAGCTCGGCTTCTTCCCCCGCCCGCGCGCCTTCGACATCCCTGCCACCGACTCCTCCCGTTGCAACAGCTCGTTCACGACGGGGCCATCGAAGCACGTCCGCGATGGGGCCTGCAACGTCGCTTCCCGCAAATCGCAAACATCTTGTGAACGGCATCTCGCAAATGCCGCAGATCCGAGCGAATTCCCTGCACCTTGCGTAAATCGGGCGCCGTTTTGCCGTATTTGCGGGCGGTCCGCGTCAGCGGACACCACGGGCCCGGCTGGACGTGTTATGGGACCCGGTCAGCGGCGTCCACGCGGTCGGCGATGAGGGCCGCCAAGGCCAGCGACGAGGTCGCCGCCGGCGACGGCGCGTTGCGGACGTGCAACGCCCCGCCGGCCTCCTCGACGAGGAAGTCGTCGACGAGCGTCCCGTCCCGCCCGACCGCCTGGGCGCGCACCCCGGCCGGCCCCGGCAGGACGTCGGAGTGCGCCAGCACCGGCACGTAGCGGGCGCACGCGGCGACGAACGCTCGGCGACTGGCCGCCAGGTGCAGCTCACGCAGCCCGGTCCGCCACCAGCGGGCCATCATCCGCCACGTGCCCGGCCAGGCCAGCGTCGCCCTCAGGTCGGTGGGCCGCAGCCGGCGCAACCGGTAGGCGTCGCGCGCCCCGACGAGCAGCGCGCTCGGGCCGAGCAGGACCTCGCCATCGATGCGCCGGGTGAGATGGACGCCCAGGAACGGCAGGGCCGGGTCGGGCACCGGATAGATGAGCCCGCGCACGAGCCCGCGCGCCTCGGGGACCAGCCGCAGGTAGCCGCCGCGGAACGGGACGATCCGCGGGTCCGCGTCGCCGCCGGCAGCGACCGCCAGCCGGTCGGCCCAGGCGCCCGCGCAGACGACGACCCGCCGGGCGCGCAGCTCGCCGCGCGCGTGGCCCACGACGGTGCGCGCACCCTGCCGGCGCAGCCCCGCCACCGGGCATCCGGTCGCGACGACGACGCCCTCGGCGCCCAGCAGGCCGGCAAGGGCCTCCGCGACCGCGCCGAAGTCGACGATCCCGGTCTGCGGCGAGTGCAGGGCGGCGATGCCGGTCGCGTGCGGCTCCAACACGCCGAGCTCGTCGGCATCGACCCGCCGCAGCCCCGGCACGCCGTTGGCCCGCCCGCGGGCCTCGAGCTCGTCGAGGCGCCCCAGCTCGCTGCGGTCGAGAGCGACGATGACCTTGCCGCACCGCTCGTGGGCGATCCCGTGCTCGGCGCAGAAGGCGTACATCCGCCGGGCGCCCTCGACGCACAGCCGCGCCTTCAGCGAGCCTGGGGCGTAGTAGATGCCGGCGTGGACGACCCCGGAGTTCGAGCCGGTCTGGTGGCGGCCGACCTCGGTCTCGCGCTCGAGGACGACGATCCGGGCCTCCGGGCGCCGGCGCCGCAGCTCGCGTGCGGTCGCCAGCCCGACGATGCCGCCGCCGACGACGGCGACGTCGCAGTCGCCCGTGGGATCGGCGGCGTCCATGGGCAACGATCGTAGGCGGCGCCGATCGGGCACGATGCACGGCTCGATGCCGATCCTCGTCACCGGAGCCAGCGGCTACGTCGGCGCGGCACTCATCCCGCGCCTGCAGGCCGAGGGCCACGCCGTCCGCGCGTTCGCCCGCAGCGAGGCCCGCGTGCGCACGGCCGGCGTGGGCGCCGACGTCGAGGTCGTCACCGGGGATGCCGTCACCGGGGCGGGCCTGCGGGCCGCGCTCGACGGCGTCGACGTCGCCTACTTCCTCATCCACTCGATGGAGGCGGCCGCCGAGGCCGCCGAGGGCTTCCGCTCCCGCGACCGGGTCGCGGCCGAGCGCTTCGCCGAGGCCGCCCGGGCCGCCGGCGTGCGGCGCATCGTCTACCTCGGCGGCCTGGTGCCGCAGACCGGTGCCGCGTCAGCCCATCTCGCGAGCCGCGCCGAGGTCGAGGGGGCGCTGCTGGGAGGCGCGCCGGAGGCGGTCGCGTTCCGCGCCTCGATCGTCATCGGCGCCCGCTCGCGCTCGTTCCGCTTCCTCGTGCGGCTCGTCGAGCGCCTGCCGGTCCTGCCGCTGCCCGCCTGGCGCGACCACCGCACCCAACCGATCGACGGCCGCGACGTCCTGAGCTACCTGACGGCCGCCGCGACCTCGCCGGTCGTCGACGGTCCGCTGACGCTCGACATCGCCGGACCGGACGTCGTCAGCTACGGCGCGCTCATCGGCCGCATCCGCGACGCGATGCTCGTCGGCCGCGCGCCGCTGCGCCTGGGCTTCAACCTCACCCCGGTCGCCAGCCGGGTCGCCGCCGCGGTCGCCGGCGAGGACCATGCGCTCATCGGCCCGCTCATGGAGGGCCTGGAGGGCGACCTGCTGCCGCGCGACATGCGGGCGCCCGAGCTGCTACGCGTGCGCCTGCACCGCCTCGACGCCGCGATCGAACGGGCGCTGCGCGACTGGGAGTCGGTCGAGGAGCTCGGCGCCCGGTAGGGCCCGGCGCAACGGCCGGGCCCCACCGTGGCGGAGAGGGCTGCTACTCCCGCGGACCGGGCGTCGCCGACGTCGGGATGTCGGCGAAGTTCACGCTGTAGTGAACGGTGTAGATGTCGCCCGCCGTGGCGTTGATGGCACACGGGGTGGCCTCGCCCAACAGGCTCTTCGAGCCCGCCGTCGGCTCGGCCTGGTCGGTGCGCGCCACGCCGCCCGCGATGTTCACGAGCGACAGGTTCGTGACCTTGCCGGTCGGCGTGACGATCTCCTCGCCGGCCTGGGTGCCGACGACGCCGGGCGCCGGAGCGCCCATGCAGCCGACGAGCGCGCCGCTCTCGTCGCGAACGCTCAAGAACCCTCCGGCCTGACCGGCGGTGTCGCTCGCCGACGCGCCGTCGGGCTCCGCCGAGCGGATCGCGGCGCGCAGCTGGAGCTGCATCACACCGGTCGCGGTCGCGACCACGACGGCATCCTCGGTCGCCGTGATCGTGTTGCCGTCGTCGGGGATGTCGGCGCTCGTGACGCTGCCGCCCGCGGCGACCGTGCCGCCGGTGGCGAACAGCCCGGCCCGCCCGTACTCGACCGCCTGGTAGGCGTCGCCGAGGTTCTGCAGGTTCGGCGCGATCTGCTTCTCGACCGCGTCCTGGAGCTTGACGAGGCCGGCACCGGCCTGCTCGAGGCCGGCCTTGAGAGCCAGCGACGCGTCCTTCAGCTGCGTGAGCCCGTCAACGACGCTGGGCAGTGCACCGAACAGGACGTCGAGCCGCTGGTTGGCCGACGTGGAGTTCGCGTCAGCGCGCTTGGCGATGACGTCGAGCGCCTTGATCGACGTGTCGAGCTTCTTCACCGACTTCTGGACGCCGGTGACCTTCTTGTTCACCGACGTGACGGTGACCTTCGGCTTCTTCTTCGACTTCGCCGCCTGCGCGGGCGCGCCGGCGATGCCAAGCGTGAGGCACGTCGCGACGGCGGTCGCGACGACCTTCGGGGTCATGCGAGACAGGGTGCTCTCCTCCTGAGAGTTGGACGGAGCGATGGACGCTATCCCGGTGCATCGTCCCGCGTCCATCCTCAGAAGTGGTGAAGGAGCTATCGGCATTCCGTCGAACCGCGGCGCCCCGCCGACGGGTAAGGTCGCGCTCGTGAGCGGCGTCGTGACGAGCATCGACATCGACGCGCCGATCGACGAGGTCTGGCGCGCCGTCATGGATCCCGAGCGCCTGCGCGAGTGGGTGACGATCCACCGCGAGCTGCTCTCGCACGACGACGACGAGATGGAGCAGGTCCTCTGCCTGCGCGGCGTGAACTTCAAGGTCCACTGGCATCTCGCCCAGGCCGACGCGCCGCGCCATGCCCGCTGGGAGGGGCGCGGGCCCGCCCGGTCGCGTGCCGAGACCGAGTACCGGCTCAGCGAGAACGGCAACGGCGGCACCCGCTTCGACTACCGCAACGACTTCAAGGCGCCGCTCGGTCCGCTCGGTGCGGTGGCCAGCCGGGCGGTCGTGGGCGAGCTGCCCGCCAAGGAGGCCGCCGCCTCCCTGCAGCGCCTCAAGGCGCTCGTCGAGAGCCGCTGAACCTCCGAGGGCGGCCGCGCGCCGCCGGCCCGGGCCTACACTGGTGGCCATGTCGTTGCGCCGCGCCTTCGACGGTGCCGGGCCGCAGGAGCCGGTCGGGCGCCTCGGCGGCACCGAGGAGCTCCATCGCGTCACGCGGACCGCGCCGGTCGCGGTCGGCACGCTCGCCTGCCCGAGCTGTGACGCGCCCGTGGCGCTCGCCCGGCCGCTGGCGCCCAGCGCGGACCTGCGCTGCCCGTTCTGCGCCCATGACGGCGCGGTGCGCGACTTCCTCTCGCTCCACCAGCCGACCCGTCCCACCCGGGTGGTCGTGCGGATCGTCGCGCCTGAGCTCGACGCGTAGCCCGCTCGCGCCCGTCAGAGCTCGCTGGAGGACCAGAGCAGCGCGGCGAGGATCAGGCTGACGCCGGAGACGCAGAGGCCGACGATCCAGCCGGCGACGTCCTGGGAGACCAGCAGCGCGCCGAGCAGGACGCCGAGACCGAGGATGCCGCCGGTCGCGACGAGCCGCATGAGCAGCGACTCGGCGCGCAGCCGCCCTCGCCGCGGACCGAGCATGGGATCGTGCTTGGCGCTCCTGCGCCCGCCGGATGTCATCTCACCCTTCGAGGCTCCGGGGTCGCGGGCGAAGCGCTCCTCGTCACGGGTTTTCGGTGCCTTGGTCGTCCGAAACGCCATGGCGCCGGTATGCCCGCCCGCGCGCGCTGATACACGGCGACAGACGCGGCGAGCACCCCCGCGGTCTCACCTCACAGAACCGACAGTTTTGTCTCACAGTGGGTAGGGTGCGAGGTACAAGTAAGAGCCACCACCACCCACCGGCATAAAGGACACACATATGGCCGATTTCCTGGATGAGAAGCGCCGCGAGATCCAGCAGCGCCTCAAGGAGCTGCGCCCGTTGGTCGAGGAAGCCCAGCGCCTCGAGGCCGCCCTGCGGGCCCTTGACGGCGTCAACGGCGGCGGCGCCTCACAGCCGGCGCGCGGCACGCGGCGCACGCGCGGCTCGGGCGGGGGTCCCGGACGGCCCAAGGGCTCGGGTCAGCGCAGCAAGCAGGCGCTCGAGCTCGTCAAGAGCACGCCCGGCATCACGATCCCGGAGATCGCCGAGCGGATGGGCATCCAGCAGAACTACCTCTACCGGGTGCTGCCCGGCCTGCAGAAGGACGGCCTCGTCCGCAAGGAGGGGCGGGGGTGGCACGCCCTCGACGCGGCCTAGCCGCGCGACGCGGCCTAGCCGCGCGACGCTTGTCGAGTTCGGTCTCGTTATGAGACCGAACTCGACACAGGTCGTGCGGGCGGGCGCGAGCGCCCGCCCCCGGCCTAACCGATGAGGCCGAGCGATCTCACGGCGTCCCGCTCGCCGATGAGCTCGTTGACCGTGATGTCGATCTTGCCGCGGGCGAAGTCGCCGACCTCGAGGCCCTCGACGATCTCGTAGTCGCCGCCGCTGCAGCGCACCGGGAAGCTCGAGATGAGCCCCTCCTCGACGCCGTACTCGCCGTGCGACACGACGGCCATCGAGCGCAGGCCGTCGGCGCCCAGCGCCCAGTCGCGGACGTGGTCGATCGCCGCGTTCGCCGCGCTCGCCGCGCTGGAGGCGCCGCGCGCCTCGATGATCTCGGCGCCGCGCTTGCCGACCCGCGGCAGGTACTCGTTCTCGTACCAGGCCATGTCGTCGACCGCGTCGACGGCCTTCTTGCCGTTGACCGTGGCGTTGAACAGGTCGGGGAACATCGTCGGCGAGTGGTTGCCCCAGACGACGAGGTCCTGGACGTCGGTGACGCCGACCTGCAGCTTGTTGGCGAGCTGCGCGACCGCGCGGTTCTCATCGAGCCGCGTCATGGCGGTGAAGCGCTCACGCGGCACGTCGGGCGCGTTGTTCATGGCGATGAGCGCGTTCGTGTTGGCCGGGTTGCCGACGACGAGCACCTTGACGTCGTCGGCGGCATGCTCGTTGATGGCCTTGCCCTGCGGCTGGAAGATCGCGCCGTTGGCCTCGAGCAGGTCGGCGCGCTCCATGCCCTTCGTGCGCGGACGGGCGCCGACGAGCAGCGCGACGTTGGCGCCGTCGAAGGCCTCGTTGGGGTCGTCGGTGATCTCGATGCCGGCCAGCAGCGGGAAGGCGCAGTCGACGAGCTCCATCGCGGTGCCCTCGGCGGCCTTGACGGCCTGCGGGATCTCCAGCAGCCGCAGCTGGACCTTCGTGTCGGGGCCCAGCAGCTGGCCGGAGGCGATCCGGAACAGCGCGGCGTAGCCGATCTGCCCGGCGGCGCCGGTGACCGTGACCTTCTTGACGTCACTCATGGGGTCTTGATGTCTCCTGTTCTGGGCCGGCCTCAGGCGGCCATGGCCTTCTGAAGGTTCTCGTCGATGGCGGCGAGGAACTCCTGCGTGGTGAGGTGGCCCTGGTCGCCGCCGACCAGCAGCGCCAGGTCCTTGGTCATCTTTCCGCTCTCGACGGTCTGCACGCACACGCGCTCGAGCGTCTCGGCGAACTGCTCGACCTCCGGGGTGCCGTCCATGCGGCCGCGCGCGTGCAGGGCGCGGGTCCAGGCGAAGATCGACGCGATCGGGTTCGTCGACGTCGGCTTGCCCTGCTGGTGCTGGCGGAAGTGGCGGGTGACGGTGCCGTGGGCGGCCTCGGCCTCGACCTTGCCGTCGGGGGTCATGAGGACCGAGGTCATGAGCCCGAGCGAGCCGAAGCCCTGGGCGACCGTGTCGGACTGCACGTCGCCGTCGTAGTTCTTGCACGCCCACACGTAGCCGCCCTCCCACTTCAGGGCGGCGGCGACCATGTCGTCGATGAGCCGGTGCTCGTAGGTGATGCCGGCCTGCTCGAAGTCGGCCTTGAACTCCGTCTCGTAGACCTCCTGGAAGAGGTCCTTGAAGCGCCCGTCGTAGCGCTTCAGGATGGTGTTCTTGGTCGACAGGTAGACCGGGTAGCCGCGGTCGAGGCCGTAGCGCATCGAGGCGCGGGCGAAGTCGCGGATCGAGTCGTCGAGGTTGTACATCGCCATCGCGACGCCCCCGCCCGGGAAGTCGTAGACGTCGAGCTCGACCGGCTCGCTGCCGTCCTTCGGGGTGTAGGTCAACGTCAGGGTGCCCTCGCCCGGGACGACGAGATCGGTGGCGCGGTACTGGTCGCCGAAGGCGTGGCGACCGATGACGATGGGCTTCGTCCAGCCGGGGACCAGGCGCGGGACGTTCGAGATGACGATCGGCTCACGGAAGATGACGCCGCCGAGGATGTTGCGGATCGTGCCGTTCGGCGACCGCCACATCTCCTTGAGACCGAACTCCTCCACGCGGGCCTCGTCCGGGGTGATCGTCGCGCACTTGACGCCGACGCCGTGCTCCTTGATGGCGTTTGCGGCGTCGACGGTGATCTGGTCGTCGGTGGCGTCGCGGCTCTCGATCCCGAGGTCGTAGTACTTCAGGTCGATGTCGAGGTAGGGCAGGATCAGCTGGTCCTTGATGAACTGCCAGATGATCCGCGTCATCTCGTCGCCATCGAGCTCGACGACCGGGTTCTGCACCTTGATCTTCGCCATGTGGGGTCCCTTCCGGAGGTAGGACCCGCAGGCTAATGAAGAGGTCGCCGCGGCCGCGCTCAGGGGTTGAAGTCGCTGGCCCAGCCGCCGTTGCCGCCCGATGCCGGCTTGCGCGGCGCGGGCTTGGGCGCCGCCTTCGGGGCGGGCGCGCTGCGCTGGACCGGCTGGGCCCGGACGTCGACGTCCGGCGGCGACGGCGGCGCGGCCTGGGCCATCGTCGTCGCGCGCGCCGACGGGGCAGCGGTTGCCGGCGGCGTGCCGACGGCGACCGTGGCGGCCGCCGCGCGGACGGGCGCGCGGTCCATGTGCCGCCGGGCGGCCCGGTGGTGGACGGGTGCGGTGCGCCGCGGCTGCCAGCGCACGGGCGTGGTCACGGGCGCGGCGACGACCTGGCGGTGCGGCGCGGCGACCGCGCGGGCCGGCTTGACGTGCTGCTCGTGACTGGTGGTGAGCAGCCCGCTGCCCCCGACGAGCGAGAGGGCGGCGACGAGCCCGGCGGCCAGCGTCGCCTGGACGATGAGCCGACCGGTCGGTCGCCGCTCGCCCGGCGTCCCGTCGGGTCCGGCGCCGGGGTCGGCTGAGGGCGAGGACGGAAACGGCGTGCCGGTCACCGGACCCGGATCGCCCGCACGGCGCTGGCGGCCGTGAGATAGGGGAAGCCGCGCTCGGCGGGCACCCGCGCGCGGAGGCGATAGCGCGCCGCGGGGCCTGGCCGCCGGAAGCGGTAGGTCAGGGCGTAGCGCCCGAGGTCGTCGGTCGTCACGACGGCGAACGTCTGCCAGCGGCGGCCGTTGCGCGCCTGCAGCTCCACGAGCTTGCCGGCGGCGTCGGCCACGCTGCCGGACAGCTTGATCGGGCGGCCGCGGCGTGCCGAGCGGGGCGCCGCGAACGTCACGCCCGCCCGCACGTCGATCTTCACCGTCCGCTGCGCGGGCCCGGCCGCGCCGCGGCCGGCGAAGGCGACCTCGACGATGCGTGACGGGCCGGCCGGGACGCGAACGCGGTAGCGCCCGTCGGAGCGCGTGCTCACCGGGCCGAGCTGCTCCGGGCGGCCCTCGATCCCCGGTCCGGTCTCGCGGGCCGTCACGGCCAGCGCCTGGCCGCTCAGCGGCGACCCGCCCGGTCCGAGCAGGCGTCCCTCGATGCGCACGGGTGTCCCGTGCGGGCAGACGACGCGGTCGCCGGTCGCGGTCCTGCCGTCGCCGGCGTGCAGCTCGGCGCTCAGGTGGGCCGGCGGGCCGGCGGGCCGGGATTCGGCGGCGACCGGGGTGACGATGGTCGGCGCCAGCTCGCTGGGCAGGCCGGGCGTGGCCGGCGGCGGCGACGGCGGGGTCGGCGCCGGGGACGGGGCGGGCGGCGGCGCGGGGCCGTCGTTGACGCGGAGCGTCCCGGTGGCCGAGCCGGTCTGGCCGGCGGCGTCGGTGACGGTGGCGGTCACCGCGTGGGATCCGGGTGCGAGGCCGGAGAGGGCGACGGCGTGCTCCTCGTGGACGGTCGTCGGGCAGGGCACGAGCTCGTGGTAGGGGGCGGCGCAGCCGGGGGCGGCGACGGGCCAGTCCCCGCGCGGCGTGCCGTCGATGGTCAGCGAGACGTGGGCGATGCCGCCGCCGACGTCGCTGGCCTCGACGGCGAACGGCTGGGTCGTGCCCTGGCCGACCCCGCCCGGCGCGAGCAGACCGCCGGTGAGGCTCTGCACGACCGGGGGCGCCGTGTCCTGGAGGCGCACCGCCCACTGGGCGATGGTGAGCTGGGCGGAGGTGCCGGCCGGGCAGCCCGCCGCCCGACAGGCGACCTTGGCGATGAGCTGGGAGGCGAGCTGGGAGCCGGAGATCGTGGCGGGCAGCGCCCCGCACGTGGCCAGCGAGGTGCAGCGCTCGATGTTCGTGTTCGTCGTGGCCCCGGCGGCCCGGAAGGCCAGCGTGAAGGTGTAGGGCGGGTCGGCGGCGTCGGGCGCGGCCGTGATCGTCACCGAGCGGGTGAGCTCGAAGCCGGCGATGACGGTGCCCACCGGCGGGGCGAGCTTCCAGCCGGCATGGTCGGCGTTCGTGCTGGCGGCGATCGGCCCGGCGAGCGTGGCCGTGAGGCCGGGCGGGCAGGCGGAGGCCGTGGTGCCGCCGACCTTGCCGACCGCGGGCGCCCAGCCGCCGGTGGCGGCCGACCCGGCGACGCAGCCCTCCACTCGATACTCGGCCGCGCCGGCGCCGGCCGGGATCGTGAGCGCGACGACCGTGGCGAGGAGCACGAGGAGGGTCGAGGCCCGGATCGTCCGGCGGCGGATCGGCGGTGCAGACATTGCTGAAGCGATCGTGGCACCGAGCCCGCCGCCCGGGGCACGGCGGCCTCAATCCCGTTCGATCGCGAACGCAGACCCGCCCGGCCGGGTAGACGTCCGCCCCTCGATCGGCCAGTTGCATGAAGAAATGAACCATGGTTCACTTGTTCGCCCATGGCGTACCGGCCGACCGAGCGCACCGAGGCGCGACGGCTCGCGACCCGCGAGCGGATCGTGCGCGCCGCGACCGAGCTCGTCGCCCGCGGCGGCTATCGCGAGGCGCAGGTCGCCGAGGTCGCCCGCCGGGCCGGGGTCGCCACCGGCACGGTCTACCGCCACTTCCCGTCGAAGGCCGAGCTCGCCGCCGAGGTCTTCCGCGCCGCGTCCCAGCGCGAGGTCGACGCGGTCGCCGCGGCCGCCGCCGCCCACGACGACCCGCGCGCCGCGCTCGCCGCCGCCGTCGAGACGTTCGCCCGCCGCGCGCTCGCCGGCCGCCGGCTCGCCTGGGCGCTGCTCGCGGAGCCGGTCGACCCGACCGTCGAGGCCGAGCGCCTCGCCTTCCGCCGCGCCTACGCGGCGGTCTTCGCGAACGCCATCCACCCCGACCACGACCCCGAGCTCACGGCCGCCGCGCTCGTCGGCGCGATCGCCGAGGCGCTCGTCGGCCCGCTCGCTCCGACCGCCGGCGAGCTCGACGAGGACGCGCTCGTCGCCGGCCTCATCGCCTTCTGCCTGCGTGCCACCAACGACCTGGAGAGCAGCTGACATGTCCACGATCGCCCGCCCCGACGCCTCGACGTTCGCCACGCACGAGGTGCGCAACCAGGTCCCGCCGCTGGAGGGGCGCAACCTCTTCCTCGACAACACGCCGCTCGTCGAGGGCCTCGAGCGCGAGGGCGGCGGCTGGGCGGCCGACCGGGCCGAGGCGGTCGGCGCGTTCTGGGGCGGCGAGCCGATGCTGTGGGGCGAGCAGGCCAACGCCAACCCGCCGGTGCTCAAGACCCACGACCGCTACGGCAGCCGCCTGGACGCCGTCGACTTCCACCCCGCCTGGCACCAGCTCATGGCCCGCGGGGTGCGCGACGAGATGCACGCCCTGCCCTGGAACGACCCGCGGCCGGGCGCGCACGTCGCGCGCGCGGCGATCTACATGAGCGGCACGCAGGCCGAGGCGGGCTTCGGCTGCCCGATCACGATGACGTTCGCCGCGGTCCCGGCGCTGCGGGCCACGCCGGAGGTCGCCGACGAGTGGGTGCCGCGGCTGACCGCCACCGGCTACGACGGCGCGCTGAAGCCCGCCGACCAGAAGCCGGGCGCGGTCTGCGGGATGGCGATGACCGAGAAGCAGGGCGGCTCCGACGTGCGCGCCAACACGACGACCGCCACGCCGCTCGGGGTCGAGACCGGTCCAGGCGCCGAGTACGCCCTGCTCGGCCACAAGTGGTTCTGCAGCGCGCCGATGAGCGACGTCTTCCTCGTCCTGGCCCAGACCGAGAACGGCCTCTCCTGCTTCGCGGTACCGCGCTTCCTGCCCGACGGCACCAAGAACGACGGCTTCCAGCTGCAGCGCCTCAAGGACAAGCTCGGCAACAAGTCCAACGCGAGCTCGGAGGTCGAGTTCCGGCATGCCTGGGGCCGCATGGTGGGCGAGCCCGGCCGCGGCGTGCCGACGATCATCGAGATGGTCAACCACACGAGGTTGGACTGCGTCATGGGCGTCGCGGGCGGCATGCGCCAGGCCGTCGCGCTGGCGACCTGGCACGCGATGCACCGCGCCGCGTTCGGGGCGACGCTCGTCGACCAGCCGCTCATGGCCGGCGTGCTGGCCGACCTGGCGCTCGAGAGCGAGGCCGCCACGACGCTCGCCCTGCGGCTCTGCCGCGCCTACGACGAGGCGGCGGCCGGCGACGAGCGCGCCGACCTGTTCAAGCGGCTGGCCACCGCGGTCGGCAAGTACCACGTCTGCAAGCGCGCACCCAACCACGCCTACGAGGCGCTCGAGTGCTTCGGCGGCAACGGCTACGTCGAGGACTCCGGCATGCCGCGCCTGTACCGCGAGGCGCCGCTGTGCTCGATCTGGGAGGGCTCGGGCAACGTCATGGCGCTCGACGTCCTGCGCGCGATCGCCAAGAGCCCGGCGTCGCTGGAGGTCTTCTTCGAGGAGCTCGGCGAGGCCGCCGGCGCCGACGCGCGCTACGACGCGTTCGTCACCCGCGTGCGCGAGGAGTTCACCCGGCCCGACCAGCTCGCGACGCGGGCCCGGATCGTCGTCGAGCGGATGGCGGTCGCCCTGCAGGCGTCGCTGCTGCTGCGCCACGCGCCGGCCGCGGTCGCCGACGCGTTCGTCGCCACCCGGCTGGCCGGCGAGGGCGGCCTGCACTACGGCACGCTGCCGGCGGGCACCCCGGCGCGCGAGATCATCGACCGTCACGCGCCGCAGGCCGGCTGAGGGGCGCCGCGGCGCGCGCCAGCCGGCGCTCGTACTCGGCGCGGGGGATCTGCACCGCGCCGAGGCGCAGCGTGTGCGGCGTGGCCGTCTGGATGTCGCACAGCTCGCAGCCGCGATCGGCCAGCCGGCGCAGCGTTCGGGCGAGCAGGACGTTGCCGGCGTGCGGGACCCGGTGGAACATCGACTCGAGCATCGCCGCCCGACCGATCGTCACCCCGACGATGCCGGCCGCCGGCTCGCCGTCGACCCACAGCTCGAACGTGTGGGCGAAACCGGCCGCGTTGAGCACCCGGTAGAGGTGGCGCATCCGCTTCGTCAGCCAGACGCCGTCCCCGGCCGACCGGGGCCGCGCGCAGCAGCCGACGACCTCGTCGAACGCCTCGTCGACCGCCAGCCGCCACGGCGCCCCGGCAGCCTCGGCCCGCTCCGCCGCGCGCAGTGAACGGCGCACCCGGGACTCGACCGCGGCGACCGACGCGTCGTCGAGCTCGAACACCGTGCGCGGGTCGGCGACCCACCACGGCAGCTCCGGCGCGGACGGGTCGTCCATCGGGAAGAGCCCCTGGGCGTAGAGCGCGGCGATGTGGCGGGCGTCCACGCGTCACAGGTTGCCGGACCCGTGGCGCCGGGGCGGCTCCGGCGCCGTGACGTACGGGTAACAATGTGCCGCATGTTCGGCGCAGGCGGATCGGTGCAGCTGGCCCGGGTCTTCGGGATCCGCATCGGCGCGAGCCCGAGCTGGTTCGTCTTCCTGTTCCTGCTCATCTGGGGCCTGGCCGGCTTCTTCGACTCGGTGCTGCCCGCCTCGTCGCAGACCGTCTCCTACGCCACCGCGGTCGCGGGCGCCCTGCTGTTCTTCGTCTCGATCGCGCTGCACGAGCTCGGCCACGCGGTCGTGGCGCGGCGCAACGGGATCGGTGTGCTCGGCATCGACCTGTGGGTCTTCGGCGGGCTGGCGAAGCTCTCGCGCGACAGCGAGACGCCGGGCGAGGAGTTCCGGGTCGCGGTCGCCGGGCCGGTCGTCACCGCGGTGCTGGCGCTGCTGTGCCTCGGCGGCGTGGCGCTCTTCTCCCACGACGAGCAGCTCGGCGACCTGCTGGCCGGCGAGGCGACGACGACGCCGATGCTCGCGCTCGTCGCCTGGCTGGCGATGGTCAACGGCGTCCTGCTGGCGTTCAACCTCCTGCCGGGCTTCCCGCTCGACGGCGGCCGGATCGCGCGCGCGATCGTCTGGCGGGCCACCGGCGACCGGGCGCGGGCGACGCGGGTCGCCGGCCGTCTCGGCCAGGGGTTCGCCTACGTCCTCATGGGGTTCGGCCTCTACATGCTGCTGGAGGGCGACGGCATCGGCGGCCTGTGGATGCTCGTCCTCGGCTGGTTCCTCAGCCAGGGGGCGCGCGGCGCGGTCGTCTCCGGCGCGTTCTCGGAGCGCATCGAGGGCGTCACGGCCGGCGACCTCATGGAGGCCGACCCGGTCGTCGTGCCGGCCGCGACGACCGCGCTCGCCGCCCAGGACGAGTTCTTCCTGCGCTACCGCGAGCCGTGGCTGCCGGTCATCGACGCGGCCGGCCGGCTCGTCGGGCTGCTCACCGCCGAGCGCGTCGACGGGGCGGTCACCGCCGGCCAGCCCGCCCTCGAGGTCGCCGAGATCGTCGAGGGCGCCGCCGACGACCTGCGGGTCTCGCGCGACACGCCGCTGGAGTCCCTGCTGGGCAGCGAGCCGCTGCGCCGACTCGGCGCCCTCATGGTCGTCGACGGCGACGGGCACCTCTGTGGGGTCATCACCATCGAGCGGATCCGCCGCGCGCTCGCGGCGGTCTGACGCACCGTCACGTAGGGGGGCCTAAGGAGGCCTGATCTATAGAGTCCCTGCCCCCCAAAATCCTGAGGTGAGAAGCCGCACCAATGCCTGCACACGACGTCCTCATCCTCGGCGCCGGACTCGCCGGACAGCGGGCCGCCCTGGCCGCCGCGGACGCCGGCGCGACCGTGGCGATCATGAGCAAGGTCCACCCGGTCCGCTCGCACTCGGTCGCCGCCGCAGGCGGCATCAACGCCGCCATCAACCCCGCCGACGACTGGCGCTCCCACGCCTACGACACGGTCAAGGGCTCGGACTTCATCGGCGACCAGGACGCCATCGAGGTCATGTGCCGCGAGGCGCCCGACGAGGTCCTGCACCTCGAGCACATCGGCGTCACGTTCCACCGCAACGAGACCGGCGCGCTGGACCTCCGCGCGTTCGGCGGCGCCTCGATGAAGCGCACCGCCTACGTGGCCGACATCACCGGCCAGGCGATCCTGCACGTGCTCTACGAGCAGCTCATGAAGTACCACGAGCGCGTCGACCGCTACGAGGAGTGGTTCACGACGACGCTCCTGCAGGACGACAGCGGCGCGTGCGTCGGCTGCATCGCCCGCGACGTGCGCACCGGCCGCCTCGAGGCGTTCACCGCCAAGAACGTCATCCTCGCCACCGGCGGCGCCGGCCAGTGCTTCAAGCCGACGACCAACGGCCTCATCTGCACCGGTGACGGCATCGCCCAGGCCTACCGCCTCGGCGCGCCGCTCATGGACATGGAGATGATCCAGTACCACCCGACGACGCTGGTGGAGAACGGCTTCCTCATCACCGAGGGCGCCCGCGGCGAGGGTGCGCACCTGCTCAACAGCAAGGGCGAGCGCTTCATGGAGAAGATGGCGCCCAACAAGATGGAGCTCGCCTCGCGCGACGTCGTCTCGCGCGCCGAGCAGATCGAGATCAACGAGGGCCGCGGCGTCGGCCCCGACGGGTCCGGCATCTACCTCGACATCACGGTCGTGCCGAAGAAGCGCACGCTCGAGGCGCTGCGCGAGATCGTCAACATCGGCAAGGACTTCGCCGGCGTGGACATCACCCGCGAGCCGATCCTCATCCGCCCGGGCCAGCACTACATCATGGGCGGCGTCAAGACCGACGTCGACGGCGCCACCTCGATCGACGGCCTCTACGCGGCCGGCGAGTGCGCCTGCGTCTCGGTCCACGGCGGCAACCGCCTGGGCGCGAACTCCCTGCTGGACACGCTCATCTTCGGCCGCCGCGCCGGCGAGCACGCCGCCGCGCGCGCCGCCGGGATGCCGATGCCCGAGGCCGTCGGCGAGAGCCGCGTCAACGACGAGGCCGCGATGCTCGACAGCATCATCCGCCGCGAGAAGACCGGGCGCCGGATCTCGGAGATCAAGGACGAGCTCGGCACCGCGATGAACCGCAACGTCGCCGTCTTCCGCGAGGAAGAGGGCCTGCAGACCGCGTTGCAGACCGTCCGCCGCCTCAAGGAGGAGGCGCAGACCGCCTACATCGACGACAAGGGCACGGTCTTCAACCAGGACGTGCTCGGCGCCGTCGAGCTCGGATACATGCTCGACTGCGCGGAGTGCATCGTCACCGCGGCGATCGAGCGCAAGGAGTCGCGCGGCGCGCAGTACCGCACCGACTACCCCGAGCGCAATGACGAGGAGTGGCAGAAGCACATCACGCTGTCGCGCAACGGCGACGGCGCCCCGAACATCGGCTACTCGCCGGTGACGATCACCCAGTGGCAGCCGGAAGAGAGGAAGTACTAGCCATGGCCGCCGAACCGACCACCGAGGCCCCGGTCCGCGAGAGCACCGCCGAGGCGTTCACGCTCCGCATCCGCCGCTACGACCCCGAGTCGGGCGAGGCGCCCTACTGGGTCGAGCACACCATCGAGCTCGAGCCGCACCGCTCCGTGCTCGAGGGGATCCTCCAGGCCAAGGGCCGCTTCGACGGCTCGATCGGCATCCGTTGCTCGTGCAAGGCCGCGATCTGCGGGTCCTGTGGCGTGAAGATCAACGGCCAGCCCGGCCTCGCCTGCCACACGCACCTCGACCGCGCCCGCAAGACCTCCAAGGACGGGGTCATCGAGGTCGAGCCGATGGGCAACATGCCCGTCATCAAGGACCTCATCGTGGACATGGACGCCGTCCACTGGAAGAAGGTCGCGCGCGTCACGCCGTGGCTCATCCACAAGGAGCCGGTCCCCGAGCGCGAGTACATCGTCGACCGCGAGTCGATGGTGGACGTCACGCAGACCATGGCCTGCATCCAGTGCGGCGCCTGCGTCTCGGACTGCCTCTCGATGGAGGTCGACCCGCTCTTCATCGGCCCGGCCGCGCTGGCGAAGGCCTACCGCTTCGTCGGCGATCCCCGTGACAGCCAGCAGTACGAGCGCCTGAAGGACCTCGCCGAGGACCCGCACGGCATCTACGACTGCACGCACTGCTTCAAGTGCATCGAGGCGTGTCCGAAGGGCGTCGCGCCGATGAGCCAGATCATGCGCCTGCGCCGCCGCGCCGGCGACGATCACAAGATCAACGACGCCAACAACGGCCATCGCCACGAGTCGGCGTTCGTGACGCTCATCAAGAACTACGGCCTGCTGCACGAGGCCGAGCTGCTGCCGCGCTCCTACGGCGGCGACTCGTGGTTCGGCAAGTTCGCGCCGGCCGCGGGCCTCGAGCTGCTCGAGTCGCTGCCCGTCATCACGAAGGCGGTCCTGCGGCGGAAGGTCTCGCCGAAGGGCGCGCTCCTCGGGCACAAGCTCCCCAAGGAGTCCCTCGACGAGGTCAAGGCGATCTTCGACGAGGTCACGGGCCGCGAGGAGCGCTACGAGTTCAACCTGTACATCTCGGGCCGCGACGAGGACATCGCCGAGACCGAGACCCCGGTGACCGACCGTGTCGAAGCCACCGGGGACGCGAAGTCGGAGGACAACGCCTGATGGCCATGAAGGTCGCATACTGGCCCGGCTGTGTGAGCCGTGGCTTCACCCCGGAGCTGCACGGCTCGATGGCCAAGGTCGCGCCGATGCTCGACATCGAGCTCGTCGAGCTCGACCGCGCCTGCTGCAGCGGCGCCGGCGTCATCGCCGAGCACAACACGGAGCTCGCCGACACGCTGAACGCCCGCACGTTCGCGCTGGCCGGGCAGGTCCAGGGCGCCGAGCTGATGATGAACATCTGCTCGACGTGCCAGGGCGCGCACGGCGAGAGCAAGGAGCGCCTCGACGCGTCGGCCGAGTACCGCGCGCACATCAACAAGACGCTCGAGAAGCACGGCCTCACCTACGAGCCGGGCATGGCGAACAAGAACTTCCTCTGGCTGCTCGTGGAGGAGATCGGGCTCGACACGCTGCGCTCGCGCGTCAAGCGGCCCCTGACGAACCTCAAGGTCGGCCCCTTCTACGGCTGCTACATCATCCGACCGACGGCGCACGCCTCGGCCGAGACGGGCCGGCTGGGCATCGACGACGAGCACCCGCGCGACACATACCTGTCGCTGGTCATCGAGGCGCTCGGCGGCACGGTCATCGACTACGCGGGCTCGCACAAGTGCTGCGGCTTCCCGATCATCACGATGAACAAGGAAGCCTCGCTCAAGCAGGCCGGCCGGCACCTCGGCGACGCCAAGGACGCCGACGCCGACTGCCTCGTCACGCCGTGCCCGCTGTGCCACCTCAACCTCGACCTCCAGCAGCCGCTCGCCGAGCGGACGGTCGGGCGCGACCTCAACATGCCGGTGCTCCACCTGCCCCAGCTCGTCGGCCTCGCCCTCGGGCTCGAGCCCAAGGAGCTGGGCATGGGCCGCCACGTCGTCAAGCCGACGTCGGTCATCGACTGGTCGACCTCCGTCGTCGCCGGCGTCGCCGCCGGCGCGTGAGGCTCGGCGACCTGCTGCGCGCGACGCCGAGCCTGCCGGCTCGGCGTCGTCGCAAGCCGCCGCGGACGGACGCGCCGCGCACGATCATCCCGGTCCTCGACGAGCCGGTGTCCTCGCCGCTGGCGGCGGCCGACCTGGATGCCGCGCGCGACCGCCTGCGCCGCGAGATCCCGCCGCTCGCCGACGACGACTAGGGGCGCGACGCGGCGTCGGGGGCGGGCAGCCGTACCCGCGCTCGGGTGCAGCCCCCGCTGGGAAGCACGGCCGGCGCAGCGCATCATCGACCGCATGCTCCGGACCCTCCCCCTCATGCTCCTCCACGCCGGGGTCATGATGACTCCGGCGCTGGTGGCAGCGATCAACCACCTCTAGCCGCCCCGCGGTCAGACCCTGACCTCGATCGGGCGTAGCGTCCCCGACCGCGACCACCACAGCGCCGGGTGGCGACCTCACCGGCGGGAATGTCTCCACCTGCGAGACATTTCCGCCGGTCACCCGGCCCCGCCGAGCCTCAGCGGCGGCGCAGCAGCCCGAACGCCGCCGCCGCGAGCACCGCGACGATCGTGGTGAAGACGAGGCCGGCGGTGCGCAGCGAGGTCGCCTGCGCCATCGCGCCCACGCCGACGACCGGCAGCGAGATCGCCACGTAGGCCACGAAGAAGAACGCCGAGGCGACGGCGGCACGCTGTTCGGCGGGCGCGGCGCCCGTCACCGCGCCCAGGCCGGCCCGGAAGCTCAGCCCCTGCCCCGCGCCCGCGATCAGCCCGCCCCCGACGAGCAGCACGGTCGAGGAGACCGCCAGGCCGGTGCCGAGCACCGCCATGCCGGCCACGAGCGCCAGGCAGCCGGTCAGCAGCGATGCGCGCGGCCCGACCCGCGTCACCGCGGCCTGCCCGAGCGTCGAGGCGACGAAGACCCCGAAGACGACCGCGCCGACGGTCGCGTGGCCGTCGACCTCGAGGACCTTGCCGAGGAACGCGGGCGCGACCGCCGTGAAGAGGCCGAGGACGGCGAAGCCCGCGAAGCCGGCGATCGCGGCGCTGACGAACAGCCCCCGCGCCCGCGCCGGGACCGTCGGCCACTGGGGCCGCAGCCGCACCGGGGTGGGCGGGTCCGAATCCCGCCCGCGCGTGCCGCGCACGAGCCCCACGGCCACGACCGCGAGCGCGACGAGCACGAGGTCGACGACGAAGACGACGTGCAGCGGGTCGTCGACGGCATCGGCCAGCACGCCGGCCAGCAGCGGCCCGCAGCCCAGACCGCCCATGTTGGCGACCGTCGCCAGGAGCGTGGCCCGCCCCTCGCCGCCCGGCGCCGCGACGTCGACGATCGCCGCCGTCGCCGTCCCCGTGAACACGCCGGCCGACAGCCCAGAGACGAAGCGGCCCAGCAGCAGCATCCCGAGGCCGTCGGCGGCCAGGAACACGACGGCGCTGGCCGCCGACAGCGCCAGCCCGGCCAGCAGGACCGGCCGGCGGCCCACCTCGTCGGAGATCCGGCCGAACGCCACGAGCGTCGCCATGACGCCGACCGCGTAGACGGCGAAGATGACCGTGACGACGAGCTCCGAGAAGCCGAACCGCTCCTGGTAGAGGACGTACAGCGGCGTCGGCAGCGTCGTGCCGAGCATCGCGATCGCGAACGCAGCGGCGAGCGCCGCGCGCGCGAACGCCCCGCCACGCAGCGCCGCGGGCACCGAGGCGAGCCGGCTCAGGCCGCGGCGCGCGCGTTCAGCAGGCCGCGCTCGTGCAGGAGCTCGGCGATCTGCACCGTGTTGAGCGCCGCGCCCTTGAGCAGGTTGTCACCCACCACGAAGAGGTTCAGCGACCTCGGGTCGCCGAGGTCGGCGCGCACGCGGCCGACCGCCACCTCGTCGCGGCCCGCCCACTCCAGCGGCGTCGGGACGTCGTCGAGCTCGACGCCCTGCTGGGCGGCCAGCACCTCGAGCGCGCGCTGCACCGACGGCTCGCGTTCGAACGTCGCCCGCACCTCGATGGCGTGGCCGACCATGACCGGCACGCGCACGCAGGTCGGCGAGACCCGCAGGGCCTCGATGCCGAGGATCTTGCGCGACTCGTTCTGGAGCTTCATCTCCTCGTCGGTGTAGCCGTTGCCCGTGTCGGCGCCCAGCAGCGGCACGACGTTGAACGCCAGCGGCTTGGCGAAGACCTCGGGGGTGACGGTCGCAGCGGCCTGCGCGCCCCGGTCGGCCAGCGCCTCCGGGTCGCGCGCAAGCACCGGGATCTGCGCGACGAGCTCGTCCATGCCCTTCTGCCCGGCGCCGCCGGCCGCCTGGAAGCTCGTGGCGACGAGCTCGGTCAGCCCGAACTCGGCGTGCAGCGCCTTGAGCGGCGGCATGATCGCCATCGTCGTGCAGTTCGGGTTGGCGACGATGCCCTTGTTGATGTGGTCGAGCGCCTCGGGGTTGACCTCGGAGACGACGAGCGGCACGTCGGGGTCCATGCGGAACGCGCTCGAGTTGTCGACGACGATCGCCCCGCGCGCGGCAAAGCGCGGCGCCCACTCGCGCGAGACGCCCCCGCCGGCCGAGAAGATCGCGACGTCGAAGCCGTCGAGGCGCTCGTCGTCGACCAGGCCCTGGACGACGAGGCCGTCCTCGAGCTCCTTGCCGGCCGAGCGCTCGGACGCGAAGGCGACGATCTCGGCGGCCGGATAGCTGCGCGCGCGCAACAGCTCGCGCATGCGGGACCCGACGGCCCCGGTGGCTCCGACGACGGCGACGCGGTACTGGCTCATGAGCTTGCGAACTCCCCGAACGGCTGCTCCGGGCGGATCGTGTCCGCCCCCTGAAGCTCGAAGGCGGCGTGCAGCGCGCGGACGGCGTCCTCGACGCGGTCGCTCGGCACGACGCACGAGATGCGGATCGGCGACGTCGCGATCATCTGGATGTTGATGTTCTGGTCGCCGAGCACGGTGAAGACCTTGGCGGCCACGCCCGGGTGCGACTTCATGCCGGCGCCCACGACGGACACCTTGCCCATGCCCTCGTCGGCCGCAACCTCCATCCCGAGCTCCTCGGCGAGCGAGGCGAGCGCGTCACAGGCGGTCGCCAGGTCTTCGCGCGGCACGGTGAACGAGAGCTCGGCCGGCGCCTCGACCGACCGCGGCTCGTTCTGGATGATCATGTCGATGTTGACGTTCGCTGCGGCGAGCGCCGTCGTCACGCGCCCGGCGACGCCGGGCGTGTCGGGCACGCCCACGAGCGCGATGCGCGCCTCGCCGTTGGAGTGGGTGACGGCGGTGATGAGCGGGTGCTCCATCTCAGGATCCTCCTGTTCGGAGACGACGAGCGTGCCCGGGCTGTCGTCGAAGCTCGAGCGGCAGTGGATGCGCACGCCGTGGTTGCGGGCGTACTCGACGCTGCGCAGCTGCAACACGCCGGCGCCCGAGGAGGCCATCTCGAGCACCTCCTCGAAGAGGACGCGGTCGAGCTTGCGCGCGTCGGGCACGATGCGCGGGTCGGCGGTGAAGACGCCCGGCACGTCGGTGTAGATCTCGCACTCGTCGGCGCCGATCGCGGCCGCCAGGGCGACGGCGGTCGTGTCCGAGCCGCCGCGGCCGAGCGTCGTGACGTCCTTGGCGGTGCTCACGCCCTGGAAGCCGGCGACGAGCACGATCGCGTCCTCGTCGAGCGCGGCGCGGATGCGGTCCGCCCGGACCTCGAGGATGCGCGCCTTCGTGTGGGACGTGTCGGTGACGATGCCGGCCTGCGATCCCGTCAGACTGATCGCCCGGTGCCCGAGATCGTTGATCGCCATCGCGCAGAGCGCGCACGAGACCCGCTCCCCCGTGGAGAGCAGCATGTCCATCTCGCGGGGGTCGGGACGGTCGGAGATCTCGTAGGCGTCGGCGATGAGCCGGTCGGTCTCCTTGCCGCGGGCGCTGAGGACGGCGACGACGTGGTGGCCCGCCTCACGCTTGGCGACGATGCGCTCGGCGGCGCGCTTGAGCCGCGTCGCGTCCGCGACGGAGGTGCCCCCGAACTTCATGACGACCGTGCCCGGCATGAGCAGGCCATGCTAGCCGCCGCGCTGCGCCCATGAACCGCTGGCGTCTCGCTCTCGCGGGGCTGCTGGCCGCTGCGATCGGCCTCACCGTCGCCCTCGTCGTGCGCGGATCCGGCGACGCGGGCGACGTGCCCGAGGGCGGCTCGTCGTTCGGCGCGGCGCCTGCGGCGCGGCCCCACCCGGGCACGACGCTGCTCGACGCGCTCGCCGGCGTCCTCGCCGACACCGGGCCGGCGACGCAGCGCCGGACGGCGGCCCGGCCGGCGGACGGATCGCGGCGCGCGACGCGGCCTGCGGCCCTGCCTGCCGCCATCCCGGACGCGACCGCCCGCCTGTTTCTCGTCGGCTTCGGCGGAACGACCGCCCAGGCGCCGCTGCTGCGGTCCCTGGCGCTGCACGACTGGGCCGGCTACGTGCTCGAGCGCGACAACGGCAGGACGGCCGGCCAGGTCGCCGAGCTCGTCGGCACGCTGCGCGGCGCGGCGCGTCAGGCGCACGGCCGCGAGCCGCTCGTGGCCGCCGTGACGCCGGGCGGCTTCAACGCCGTGCCGGGCGTCGGTCCGCCGGCCGAGATCACGGCGCGCTCGGACCGCCAGGCGCGCGAGCAGGCCGCCGCCGCCGCCCAGACGCTGCGGTCGCTGGGCATCTCCATGGTGTTCGGGCCGTCGGCCGACCTGGCGATCGCCGGCGGACCCTGGGCGGCCCGCGGCTTCTCCGACGACCCGAGCACGGTCGCGACCCGCACCGCCGCGGCGGTCGCCGGCTGGAAGGGCGGCGGGGTCGCGCCCGTCGTCGGCCACTACCCGGGCGAGGGCGGCGCGTCGGCCGACCCGTCGGTGAAGCAGGCGACCGTCGGCACCGGTCTGCAGGAGCTCGCCAACCACGACGTCCTCGCCTTCGCCGAGAGCCTCGCCGACACGCCGGCCGTCCAGCTCAGCGCCGCGACCTACGTGGCCTTCGACGGGGTGACGCCCGCCACCCTGCTGCCCGACGCGGTCAGCCTCCTGCGCCACCAGGGGTTCCGCGGGGTCATCGTCAGCGGCGACCTGGCGGCCGCCTCGCTGGCGACCGGCCAGCCGGTGAGCGAGATGGCGGTCGAGGCGCTGAAGGCCGGCTGCGACCTGCTGTGGATCCCGGGCGATGCCGCCGACCAGGACGCGGCCTGGCGGGCGGTCGTGCGGGCGGTGCGCAGCGGGGAGGTGCCGCGGACGCGGGTCGCGGCCGCGCTGCGCCGGGTGGCGGCGCTGCGCAAGGCCTACGGGGTGCGTTAGGCGATCTGCCGCCGGCCGGCGAGGGCACGGCCGAGCGTGACCTCGTCGGCGTACTCGAGGTCGCCACCGACCGGCAGGCCGGAGGCCAGCCGGGTCACGGTGACCTCGGGGGCACGGTCGCGCAGCTCGGCGGCGAGGTGCAGGGCGGTCGCCTCGCCGGTCGTGGTCGGGTTCGTCGCCACGACGACCTCACGGATCGGCGGGTCGGCCTCGGCGACGCGCCGGTAGAGCTCGGCGAGCTTGAGGTCGGTGGGGTCGACGCCGTCGATCGGCGACAGCGCCCCGCCGAGCACGTGGTAGCGGCCGCGGAACTCGTGGGTGCGCTCGATCGGCAGGACGTCGCCGAACTCCTCGACGACGCAGATGACGCTCGTGTCCCGGCGCTCGTCGGTGCAGATCCGGCAGCGCGGCTCGTCGGCGAGGTTGAAGCACACCTCGCACTGCCCGACCTTCTCCTTGACCTCGCGGATCGCGTCGGCCAGGGCGCCGGCCTCCTCGGCGTCGACGCGCAGGAGGTGGAACGCCAGGCGCTGGGCGGTGCGCTGGCCGATGCCCGGCAGCCGGCCGAGCTCGGTGACGAGGTGCTGGACGGACGGCGCGAGCAACGTCGGGTCAGCGCTTCTTCTGAGCGCGCCGCTGGGCACGGTTCATCGGCGGCATGCCGCCCGGCAGACCGGCGCCGCCACCGGGACCGCCCGCCCCGCCGGGGCCGAGAGCCCCGCCGAGCCCGAGCGACTCGAGCGCGCTCATCGGGTCGAAGTCGCCCATCCCGCCGCCCGCGGCCTCCATCGCCTTGGCCTGCAGGTCGGCGGCCTGGCGCAGCGCCTCGTTGACGGCGGCGAGGACGAGGTCCTGGAGCATCTCGACGTCTTCCGGATCGACCGCGTCGGGGTCGATCGTCAGCGACTTGATCTGCAGGTCGCCGGAGATCGTGACCTTCACCATGCCGCCGCCGGCCGAGGCGTCGACGGTCTGCTCGGCCAGCTGGGCCTGGGCCTCCTGCTGGGCGGCCATCATCTCCTGGGCCTGCTTGAGCATGTTCTGGATGTTGGGCTGGGGCATCAGGCGGGGCCCTCCTGGGCGTCAGGGGCGGAAGGCTCGTCGACCTCGTGGTCGACGGCGTCGAACTCGGTGCGCAGCCGTTCGATGAGGGCGTCCTCGCCGAGCACCTCGGGCTCGGCGGTCGCCCCGAGCTGCTCGGGCTCGCGCGTCTCGAACAGCAGGACGGGCGTCACGCCGGTCAGCGCGCGGAACGCCTCGGTGAGGATCTCGCGCGCGGGCCCGCTCTCGGCCTTCTTGCGCTGGAAGCCGTGGTCGGAGGCGAACGCGAGCGTGAGGTCGCGGCCGGAGGCGACGACCGGGTGCGCGTCGGCCAGGCAGCCGGCGAGCATCTGGTTGCGCTCGGCGACGCCCTGCAGGACGGCCGGCCAGAGCTCCTGGACGAGCGCGAGGTCGAGCGCGCCGACCGGCTCGGCGGTCGCGACCGCGGCGGGCTCGGGCGCAGGGGCGGCGGTGGGCTCGGACTCGGGCGCGCGGGCGGCGGCGGGCTCCGGCTCAGAGGCGCCCGGCGCGCCGGCGCCGGGCGTCGTCGTGCCGGACACGGCGGGGGTCGGCGGCGGCACCGGCTGGGCGACCGG
>JBDZVZ010000145.1:0-2184 GCA_040255945.1 Solirubrobacterales bacterium
GGCCGCCGCCGCGGCCAGCGCGTACGGCCAGCCGGCCGGCTCCATCGCCCGCCACCGCGCCCGCCGGGCCGCGCCGGCGTGGGCGAGCGCCGGATGCCAGAGCAGCCCCGTGCGGGCCGCGTCGTGATGGGCGACCACGACGAGCGTCGCGCGCCGCACGCCCGGCGCGGGCAGCCGGCCGATGACGTTGCGGCCGGCGCCCTGTGGCAGCACACGCCGCAGCCACTGGGCGCGCCCGCTGACGTCGAGCTCCAGCGACGCGAGCGCCGCGAGCGACAGCACCCGCCCGGCCCGGCCGCCAAGCGCGGCGCCGGCGCCGATCGCTGCCGCGTGCAGCCCGTAGGCCCACGTGTAGGACGGGCTGTAGCTGTAAGCCTCGGTCCGGACCTCGGGCACACCGGTCTCGCGCAGCCGCCGTGCGACCCAGCGGGCCGACGACCGCTCGCCCTCGCCGGCCGAGTCGCGCGTCATCGCCGCCAGCCGCTCGACGTCGGCGCGCAGCGCACCGCTCGCATCCGTGCTCATCGCGGCAGACGATAACCGTGGTGCTTACCGGGATCTCGGGTGGGGAAAGCCCGCTGAAGACGCCGGCCGCGGCCGGGCGCCTTCATCGCAGCCTTAGCCTCGTTCGAAAGCCTGCAGCCCCTCCCCTCCATGCGAGCTCGAGAGCCACAAGCCCCCGGTGCGGCGCCCGCACGCCCACGCCTCGACGCGCTCGACGGCCTTCGCGGCCTGAGCGCGGTCGGCATCATCGTCCTGCACGTCTGGATGTTCGTCTACGGCGACGCCGGCCGGCCGGAGAAGGGGCCCTTGGAGATCGTCATCGGCGAGCTGCGCCTCGCCGTGCCCCTGTTCTTCCTGCTGTCGGGCTTTCTCATCTACCGGCCCTGGGCGCGCGCCGCCCTGGATGGCCGCCGCGCCCCGGAGCTGCGCAGCTACGCGCTGCGCCGCGCCGCCCGGATCCTGCCCGCCTACTGGGTCGCGCTCGCCGGCGGCTTCATCGCGCTGCGCGCGGTCGACCATCCGCTGCAGGCCGACGCCGAGCAGCTGCCGGTCTTCCTGCTGTTTGCCCAGAACTACTTCGAGGCGACCGCCAACCACGTCGACCCGCCGATGTGGACGCTCGGGGTCGAGGTCGCCTTCTACGCGACGCTGCCGCTCGTCGGCTGGCTGGCACTGCACCTGGGCCGCGGGCGCCGCCGGCAGCTGCTGCTCTGCCTGGCGCTCGTCGGGATCGGCGTCGTGTTCAACGCCCTGGCCTACTTCGGCCACTGGCCGGCGACCGTCACCGACTCGTTGCTGCTGCACGTCGGCGAGTTCGCGGCGGGCATGGCGGTCGCGGTCGTCATCCACGGCCGCGCGCTCGGCCCCCGCGCCGCGTGGGCGCTGGTGGCGGCCGGCGCCGCGCTCATCGTCGCCAACGGCGCCTGGCACGGCCTGCAGCTCGGCGGCCGCGACCTGCGCCATCTCGGCGGCGACCTGCCCGGCGTCCTGGGCCTCGCGCTGCTCGTCGCCGGCCTCGCGGGCTCGACGGTGCGGGCCCGGGCGCTCTCGGCCGGCCCGGCGCGATGGGCGGGCACGTTGTCCTACGCCATGTACCTCACCCACTACATCGTGCTCATCGTCCTGCGTGAGACCGGCCACTGGCCCGACTCGCTGCCGGCCGCGCTGGCCGCGGTGCTCGCCTGGACGATCCCGATCTCGCTGGCGTCGTGGGTGCTGCTGGAGCGCCCGGTGATCCGCTGGGCCCAGCGCCGGACCACCCGCACGCCGAACGTTGGTCTGCTGCACCCAGGGCAGCAGACGAACGACGTTCGGCGTCCGGGGGTGGGGCCGACGCGCGCGCCCGCGCCGGCCCGCTCGCCCGCGGCAGCTACCGCTCGATGATCGCGACGACGCCCTGGCCGCCGGCCGCGCAGACCGACACGAGGCCGCGGCCCGAGCCCTTCTCGGCCAGCAGCTTCGCGAGGTTCGCGACGATGCGCCCGCCCGTCGCGGCGAACGGGTGGCCGGCCGCCAGCGACGAGCCGTTGACGTTGAGCTTGTCGCGGTCGATCGACCCGAGCGGCTCGTCGAGGCCGAGGCGCTCGCGGCAGAACTCCTCGTCCTCCCAGGCCTTCAGCGTCGCGAGCACCTGCGAGGCGAACGCCTCGTGGATCTCGTAGAAGTCGAAGTCCTGCAGCG
>JBDZVZ010000039.1:0-10019 GCA_040255945.1 Solirubrobacterales bacterium
GCGTTCGTCGACATCGGCCTCGACAAGAACGGCTTCCTGCACGTCGACGAGATCGTCATGCCGGGCGTCGAGGTCGCCCGCCGCGGGCGTGCCAACTCCAAGGGCAAGACGATCAGCGAGCTGCTCAAGCCCGGCCAGGAGGTCATCGTCCAGGTCGTCAAGGATCCGTTGAAGACCAAGGGCGCCCGTCTGTCGATGGATCTCACCATCGCCGGCCGCTACATGGTCTACACGCCGACCGGCGAGGGCATCGGCGTCTCCAAGCGCCTGGAGGACAAGGAGCGCGACCGGCTGCGCAAGGAAGCCAAGGGCCTCGACCTCCACAGCGGCGGCGCGATCGTGCGCACCGCCGCCCACGGCGCCAAGCGCGCCGACTTCGAGCGCGAGCTGCAGTACCTCTTCAAGCTCCACGAGGTCCTGCAGAAGCGCTGCGAGGAGGCCGGCGCGCCCGCGCTCGTCTTCCAGGAGGCCGACCTGTCGGTCCGCGTCGTGCGCGACATCTTCAGCGCCGACTTCGAGCGCGCCGTCGTCGACGACGAGCAGCAGCACCGCCGGCTCACCTCATTCTTCAGCCGCACGGCGCCCGAGCTCGTCGACCGCGTCGAGCTCTGGCAGGAGTCCACGCCGCTGCTGCAGTCCTTCAAGGTCGAGGAGGTCATCGAGGGCCTCATGTCCAAGCGGGTCGACCTGCCCTCGGGCGGCTACCTGCTCATCGACTACGCCGAGGCCCTGACGGTCATCGACGTCAACTCCGGCTCGTTCGTCGGGCGCGGCAAGCAGGCGCGCCTGGAGGAGACGATCACCCGGACGAACCTCGAGGCCGCCGAGGAGGTCGTCCGCCAGCTGCGGCTGCGCGACATCGGCGGCATCATCGTCATCGACTTCATCGACATGGCGCGCGCCAAGAACCGCGATGCCGTGCTGAAGACGCTGCGCAAGGCCCTGGACGAGGACCGCACGAAGACGTTCACCGCCGAGATCTCCAAGCTTGGCCTCGTCGAGATGACCCGCCAGAACGTCACCGAGGGCGTGCGCGAGATCATCAGCCGCCCGTGCCCGACCTGCCACGGCGACGGCGTCATCAAGTCCGAGGAGACGATCGCGATCGAGGTCGAGCGCCAGCTGCGCGAGATCGCCTCGCGCGCCCCGCGCAAGACCGAGGCGTTCCTCGTCCAGATGAACCCGCGGGTGAGCACGAAGTTCACCGGCGAGGGCTCGCGCGTCCTGCACGCCCTGGAGGCCGACACCGGCAAGCTCTTCCACTTCGAGGGCTCCGAGGGCCTGCCGCTCGAGCACTTCGCGATCACGATGGAAGGCTCGCGCCAGGAGATCGAGGAGCGCGCCATCCCGTTCCACGAGGGCGACGAGGTGCTCGTCAACATCGTCGAGCCGCACATGTACGAGGTCGACGACGCCGTCGCCAAGGTCGACGGCTACATCATCTCGGTCGTCAACGGCGGCAGGTTCGTGGGCACCAAGCAGCTCGTGCGCATCGAGGAGGCGGGGCGGACCGCGGCGGTCGCGACGCTCGTCAACGTCTCCGAGGAGGAGCAGGCCGCCGACGGCGATCAGTCGCTAGACTCAAAGCCCCGGCGCCGTGGCCGCAGAGGCGGACGGCGCCGTTCCGCTGCCAAGGCGGAAGCGACCTCGGAGTAACGAACACACATGTCTTACGCAGTCATCAAGACCGGCGGCAAGCAGTACCGCGTCGAGGAGGGCCAGACCCTCGTCGTCGAGCGCCTGCCCGGCGACGCCGGCGCCAAGGTCGAGCTCGAGCCGCTGCTGCTCGCCGGCGACAAGGTCGTCTTCGGGGCCGACGCCGCCAAGGTCAAGGTCGCCGCCGAGGTCGTCGAGCATCTGCGCGGCCCGAAGCTGCGCGTCAACAAGTTCAAGCCCAAGCGCGGCTACCGCCGCCGGATGGGACACCGCCAGGAGCTCACGCGCATCCGCGTGACGAAGATCGGCTAGGGAGGGACGCTCGCATGGCTCACAAGAAGGGTCTCGGCTCGTCGCGCAACGGGCGCGACTCCAACGCCAAGCGCCTCGGCGTCAAGGTCTTCGCCGGTCAGACCGTGACCGGCGGCGAGATCATCGTGCGTCAGCGCGGCTCGCGCTTCAAGGCCGGCGTCGGCGTCGGCATGGGCAAGGACGACACGCTGTTCGCGCGCGGCGCGGGCGTCGTCGACTTCACGACCGGCCGCCGCGGTCGCGTCGTGTCGGTCCTGCCGCAGGACGGCGACGCCGCCGCCTAGGGGCTGGATCGTGGATCTCCGCACGGAGTGCGTCCTGTTCGGGGCGAGCCGTGTGGTCGTCGGGGCCGGGCTGCTCGCAGCGCCGGCCCTCGCTCGTTCCTGGGTCGGGGACGTCGTCGACCGCCCCGGGGGCCGGGTGGCGGTCCGCGCGCTCGGCGTGCGCGACCTCCTGCTCGGCGCCGCGCTCGTGGGCGCCGCCGGTGACCGGCGCGCCGCCGGACGCTGGGCGGCCGCCGGCATGGTGGCCGATCTCGTCGACGTCGGGGCCACGGCGGCGGCACGCGATCGCCTGCCGTCCTCGAGCATCGTGGCGGTCGCCACGGCCGCCGGCGGGGCGGCCACCGGCGCCGCGCTCTGGCTGCGCTCGCGCTGACCCCCGACGGTGCGGGCTGCCGCACCCGAGGGGCTTGTTGCCTGTGCAACCATGGGACGGGTGTCCTCCTCCACCGCCACCGACGCCGCCCGCCACCGGACGGCGATCTTCGTCCTGTGCTGCCTGGCGCAGTTCATGGTCATCCTCGACGTGGCGATCGTCAACGTCGCGCTGCCGTCGATCCAGGCCGACCTGCACTTCACCGGCGCCGACCTCCAGTGGGTCGTCAACGCCTACACGCTGGCCTTCGCCGGGTTCCTCATGCTCGGCGGCCGCGCGACCGACCTGCTCGGGCGCCGCTGGGTCTTCGCCGCCGGCTTGGCGCTCTTCGGCCTGGCGTCGTTGGCCGGCGGGATGGCCCAGAGCGACGGGCAGCTCGTCGCCGCGCGCGCAGCGCAGGGCCTGGGCGGCGCGATCGTCGCCCCGGCGACGCTGTCGGTGCTGACGACGACCTTCACCGAGGGGCACGAGCGCAACCGCGCCCTCGGGCTCTGGGGCGCGATGGGCGGGGTCGGCGGCGCGACCGGCGGCCTGCTCGGTGGGCTGCTGACCGAGACGCTCTCGTGGCGATGGATCCTGCTCATCAACGTGCCGGTCGGCATCGCCGCCGCCGTCGCCGCGCTGCGGATCGTGCCGGTGGGCCGCCATGAGGCACCCAAGCGCGGCTCTTTCGACCTGCTGGGCGCGCTGACGGTCACCGGCGGCCTCGTCGCGCTGACCTACGGGATCGTCGAGACCGAGCAGCACGGCTGGGGCTCGCTGCGCACGATCGTCACGATCGGGCTCGGCCTCGCGCTGCTGGCGACGTTCCTGTTCATCGAGGGCCGGCTGGCCGCCCAGCCGCTGGTCCCGCTGCGGATCTTCCGCTCGCGCATCGTCTCCGGGGCGAACATCGTCGTGCTCTGCATGGGCGGCGCCGTGTTCGCCATGTGGTATTTCGTCTCGCTCTACCTGCAGAACGTGCTCGGCTACACGCCGCTGGAGGCCGGCATCGCGTTTTTGCCGATGACCGCAGCGATCATCGTCATGTCGCAGGTCGCGAGCCGGCTGACGTCCGCGTTCGGGCCCGGGCGGGTGCTCACGGTGGGGATGACGCTCGTCGGGGCGGGGATGATCGGCTTCAGCTTCATCTCCGCCGACGGTGGCTACCTCAGCGAGGTCCTCGTGCCCTCGATCCTCTGCGCCGGCGGCATCGGACTGTCGTTCGTGCCGGTGACGATCGCGGCCACGACCGGCGTCGCCCACGCCGAGGCCGGCCTCGCGTCGGGGCTCATCAACACCTCACGGCAGGTCGGCGGCTCGCTCGGCCTGGCGCTGCTGGCGACCGTCGCGACCCAGCGCACCGACGCGGTCCGCGGTGGCACCGATCTCGCGACCGCGCTGACCTCCGGCTACCGACACGCGTTCGTCGTCGGCGCGGTCATCGCGGTCGCCGGCGCCCTGCTGAGCCTCGTGACGCTCGTCTTCAGGTCGCCTGCGCCGTCGGTCGCACGAGAATCTCGTTGACGTCGACGTGGGGCGGCTGGGAGACCGCGAAGAGCACGACACGGGCGATGTCGTCGGCCTCCAGGCGCCCCTCGCCCGGGTTGTCGAAGAACGGGGTCTGGACCGCGCCCGGCTCGACGAGCGTCACCCGGATGCCGGTGCCGTCGAGGTCCTGGCGCAGCGCCTCGCCCATCGCGGTGACCGCCCACTTCGTGCACGAGTAGAGGCTGCCGGGCAGCGCGCGCCGGCCGGCAACCGAGCCGGTCAGCAGCAGATGCCCGCGTGACCCGCGCAGCGCCGGGATCGCGGCGCGGGCGGTGTAGGCGGCGCCGAGCACGTTCGTGTTGACCATGTCGTGCCAGTGCTCGGGCGTCTCGTTCAGCCAGCCGCGGGAAGCGCCGAAGCCGGCGTTGGCGAAGACGACGTCGAGGCGGCCGAAGCGCTCCAGCGCGGCGGCGACCATTGCCTCGTTGTCGGCCCACTGCATGACGTCGGTGCGGACGGTCAGCGCGCGGTCGGCGCCGCCGAGCTCGCCGGCGAGCGCGTCGAGCTTCTCCTGCGAGCGGGCCGCGAGCACGAGGCGGTAGCCGGCCTGGGCGGCGTGGCGGGCGGTCGCGGCGCCGATGCCCGAGCTCGCGCCGGTGATGAGGAAGACGGGGTCGTCGGTCATGTGTGAACGTCCTTTCCCGGCTACCGTGGCGGCAACCATGCTCTACGACAAGGCGCGCATCTTCGTGCAGGCGGGCGGCGGCGGCAACGGCTGCATGAGCTTCCGCCGCGAGGCGCACGTCCCCAAGGGCGGCCCGGACGGTGGCGACGGCGGGGACGGCGGCGACGTCGTCCTGCTGTGCGACGACTCGCTGCGCGACCTCCAGAGCTTCAAGCGCAAGGCCCACTACAAGGCGCCGCGCGGCCGCCACGGCGAGGGCTCGCAGCGCCACGGCGCCGACGGGGAGGACCTCGTCGTGCGCATCCCGCCGGGTACCGAGGTCACGATGCCCGACGGCACGCTGCACGACCTCGTCACGCCCGGCCAGCGGGTCGTCGTCGCCCAGGGCGGGTCGGGCGGCAAGGGCAACCGGAAGTTCGCGGGCTCCACGCGGCAGGCGCCGCGGTTCGCCGAGAAGGGGCTGGTGGGCGAGGAAGGCTGGCTCGACCTGCGGCTCAAGCTCCTGGCCGACGTGGGGCTCGTCGGGCTGCCGAACGCGGGCAAGTCCTCGCTGATCTCACGGCTGACGCGGGCGGCGCCGAAGGTCGCCGACTACCCGTTCACGACGCTCGAGCCGGTGCTCGGCACCCTGGACGGCGAGGACCGCCAGCTCGTGCTGGCCGACATCCCGGGGCTCATCGAGGGTGCGGCGGGCGGCGCGGGCCTCGGCCACGACTTCCTTGCGCATGTCGAGCGCACGCGGCTGCTCGTCCACGTGCTCGACCTCGCGCCGGTCGACGGCTCGGACCCGCAGGAGAACTTCGCGACGATCGAGCGCGAGTTGGCCGACTACGACGAACGGCTGGCGTCGCTGCCGCGGATCCTGGCGCTGTCGAAGGCCGACCTCGTCGCGCCGGAGGTGGCCGAGGCCGCCGCGGTGGCGTGGCGGGCGCGGTTCACGGCGGCCGCGCCCGAGCGCGCGGAGTGGGACGAGCCGGCCGACGTCACGCCGGTGCTCGTCACCTCGTCGGCCACCGGGTCGGGGCTCGACGAGCTGCGCGCCGAGCTGCTGCGCCGTGTGCCGCTCGGCGGCCCGACGGTCCTGCCCGGCGACGAGGAGCTCGCCGAGCACCGCGTCTTCCGGCCGGTGCCCCGCCGCCGCGACGACTTCGCCGTCGAGCAGGTCGACGAGGGCGAATGGCGGGTGACCGGTGGGGCGGTCGAGCGGCTCATCGCCCGCCACGACCTCGAGAACGAGGACGCGCTCGCGCACGTCGAGCGGCGCCTGCACCGCATGGGCGTCATCCGCGCCCTGGAGGCCCAGGGCTTCGAGCCGGGTGACGACGTCGAGATCGGCGGGGTGGTGGGGCTACGCGGGCGCCGACGGGCCGGTGCCGCCGCCGAAGCGCAGCGGCGTCACCGTCACGTGGACCCGACCGCGCGGCGCCCGGCGGATCGTCACCCGCGGCCGGCGCGGCGAGGCCGACAGCCGGTAGGTCCGCTGGCCGATCCGCACGACGACCCGGTAGCTGCGCGGCTGCTGGCGCCCGTTGCGCCAGCTCACGGCCAGCGTGCCGCTCGCCCGCCGCGTCACGCGCACCGCCCGCGGCCGGACGTCGTCGCGCCGGACGGGGCCCGACCGGGCCGCGCCGGGACGCAGCCGCGTCGTCGTGCCCGGGCCACCGACGCCGCTGGGGTCCATGCCGCGCACGTAGATCCGGGCCGCCTGCGCGCTGGGGATGCCGCTGAACGTCACCGTCCGCGGACGCGTCACGGTGCGGGCGAGGATCCGGTCGCCGGCGATGAGCTTGACCCGGTAGGACGTCGCCGGTCCGCCGGTCGTCGGCGCAGCGAACCGCACCCGCACCGTGCGGTGCCCGCGCGTCGCCACGACGTGGCGCGGCCGGTCGGGCAGCACGAGCCGCGGCGCGCGGTAGCGCGCCACGGTCACCGGCCGGCGGCCCATGCCGTCGGCGGTCACCATGGCGCGGATCTCGCGCACGTCACCGCCGGACGGGGGCATGAACGTCGTCTGGCCGGCCGGCTGCTCGGTGTCGAGCAGCTCACGCTCGCGGCCGGCCGCCGCCTCGGTCAGCACGAGCCGCTGGTCGGGCGCCAGGGCCGGGGTGACCGACCACCGCAGCGTCCGCTGCGCGCCGCGGCCCGACACCGACGCCCGCACCGTCGGCGCGGCCCGGCCCGCCGCATGCTCGACGTCGGCCAGCGCCACCGAGCCGTCGGCGGCGACGATCGCATACCGGCCGGCCGGCGGCGTCTTCCACAGCACCGTCGTCGTCGCGTGCGCGGCGTCGTGGATGACGAGCCGCTGCGCCGTCAGCTCGTCGCCGTGCGTCGTGAAGGCGACGGTGCCGTCCTCGCGCACGAGCTTGACGTCGGGCGCTGCGCCGCGGCCCTGCACCCGCAGCGCCAGCGACGGCAGCCCCGCGGCCACCTCGACCGTCGGCGCCCGGTCGGCCGCCGCGGCCCGCGCCATGGCCGCGGGGGCGTCGGCGGGCCGTGCCTCGCTGTAGGGCGACAGGTCACAGCCGTCGAACGTCCCGACCTTCTCGCCCCAGCGGTAGCCGATGCCGCCGCCAAGGTTGATGACCGGGATCTCGCCGCAGGCCGCCACGCCCTTCGTGGACGCCACGGCGTGCGCGCCCAGCAGGCCGACCCTGCGCCCGGCGATGAGCAGCCCGACGTCGGCGTCGCCGTAGGCGTTGAACTTCGTCGCGGTGAACCAGCCGCCGATCTGCGCCTCGAAGTAGCCGATGCCGTACTCGCCGCCGAGCTTCGTGCGGACCTCGGTGAAGCCCGTGTCGGTGAAGCGGATCGTCGAGTTGGCGATCTGGAAGTCGTCGAGCACGCTCAGCGTCGCGTTCAGCGAGAACAGCGTGTACGGCGCGGCCGGGCTCGGGAACGTCAGCCGGAAGTCGCCGTCGGCGCGCAGCAGTGTGCGCGGCGAGCCCTTCACCTTGAGCGCCGGTCCGGCGCTGAGGCTGATGCCGCCGCTGAGGTCGAGCGGGTCGACGGCCACGCCGAAGCGGATGCCCTGCAGGAAGATGCCCTTGCCCAGGTGCCGGTTGAGCCCGAAGACGCTGCCGTGCACCGACTTGAAGCGCCCGTGCTGGACGGCGGCGCCCGCCCCGATCTCCAGCGGCCGCCCGGCGGGCAGGACGACGATGGCGTCGCCGGCCCACAACTGCTGCGCCCGGTCGTACTCGAGCCCGAGCTTCTTGATCCGCAGGTACTTCCTGAGCAGGCCCTCCTCGAAGCCGAGCCGCAGGTGGTCGAGCACGACGCCGCGCGACGGGATCGCGCGCACGTGGACGTCCCCGCTGACGCCGTCGAGCAGGCCGCTGCCGTCGACGGTCACCCGCACGTCGGTCTCGCCGCCGGCCGGGAACCGCACCTCGGCCTCGCCGACGAGCGGGAAGCCGAAGAGCGCCGCCTCGGGCGGAACGCGCACGATGAAGCCGTCCTCGCGCGGCGAGAACGGCAGCGTGATGTCGATCGGCGACAGCGACAGCGGCAGGTTGACCTCGGTGCCCTCGGCGGTGAGCGCCACCGGCGCGTTGGAGGCCAATCGCCCGTCATAGGGGTCGAGGACGAGCGCGATGCCGCTGCGCGGGTCGTTGAACGCCGCCTGGGCCGAGCGGCACGGCTCGGCGTCGCAGTCGGAGAACGTGCGCGGCACGGCGGTCGAGCCGCGCGCGCCCGTGATGATGAGGCCGTTGAGGTTCAGGCGGCCGGAGGCGATCCACAGCGTGCCGGCGGTCGGCCGTTCGACCCGCGCGAAGCAGCCGGTGGCCCGCACCGGGCCGTAGGTGACGGTGCGCACGATCGCGCTCGCGCCGCAGTCGGCGTCCAGATCGTTGCGCACGGCGATCTCACGCCGCGCGGTCGCCGTGTTGCCGTAGCGGTCGACGCCCAGCACCGTGATCGTGCGCGCCCCGCGGGTCGTGAAGCGCGCGGTCGCCCGCGGCACGGCGCCGGTGGAGGTCTCGAAGCGCCCGTCGCCGTCGAGGTCCCACTGGAACGTCAGGCCCGGGTCGGCGTTGGCGCCGCGCGAGCCGGTGGCGTCGAACGTCGCCGTCGCGGTGCCGTCGACGCCGAGCTCCACGCTCGCCGGACCGTCGAGGGTCATGACCGGCGGCCGCGTGGGCGCGGGCGGGGGCGGGGGAGCGCTCGTGATCTTCAACGCCGCGGTGACCGTGGCCGGCTCGCCCTCGGGGTCCTCGACGCGCAGCTGCACCGTCCAGTCGCCGGTGGCGGTGAAGCGGTGGCGCAGCGACGGGCCGCTGCCCGTGATGGGCGCCCCGCCGCCCTTCGGGGTCAGCGTCCACGCGTAGGCGGCGATCGGCGTGCCGTCGGGGTCGTCGGAGTCGGCGCCGCTGAACAGCAGCTCGGTGCCGTCGTCGCCGAGGCCGTACTCGGCGGCGGCCGGCTCGCCGTTGATGGCGATCCGCGCCACGGGCGGCCGGTTGGCGACGCTGATGCGCCGCTCGACGATGTTCACCACGCCGTCGTCGTCGAAGACCGCGGCGCGCGCCGTGTAGGACTGCTGGAACGACGCGGTCTGGCTGAACGTGGCGGTCTGGGCGGCGAGCCGGCCGTCGGCGACGTCGAAGGCGTAGGAGTAGCCCGTGTGCGGGTCGACGCTCAGCGAGATCGTCTCGCCCTTGTTGGGCTTGTCGTTGGAGGCGATGAGCTTCGTGTCGAGGACCGGTGCGTCCTTGAACAGCGCGAGCCGGTCGCTGCGCAGGTAGGTGCCGTCGTCGACGGTGCCGCCCGGGTAGTCGCACGGCGCGCCCGGCAGGCTCACCTTGCCGTAGTCGACCTGGCCGGCCGTGTCGGGGACGACATCGCGCTCGGCGGGCGCGGTGGCGGCGAACGCCCAGCGGAACGAGCTCACGTCGGTTCCGGGCGTGAACGGCTGCTGGCCGACGAGCGCGTCGGTGACGAGCCGCAGGGCGCGGTTGCCGCTGGCCACGGTCGTCAGCGGCAGCGTGACGACGAGGTTGTCGGTGCCCGACGCGCCGAGCGAGTTCGGGTAGCAGATGCGGTCGTTGCTCGCGAAGCCCGTCATCGTGGCGGCGCGCCACAGCTCGACGCGCACGTGGTCGGGGTCGCCGCCGATCGTGTCGATGCTGACCATGCCGATCGGCGCCTGCTGGCCCTGCGCGTAGGTGCGCCCGGGGGCGAACCAGCCGGTGGCGTGGATCTCGCCGTCGGCCGGGAACTCGACGACGAGGTCGGT
>JBDZVZ010000039.1:10119-34862 GCA_040255945.1 Solirubrobacterales bacterium
GCGCAGCAGCGCGGCGGTGACGATGCGCGGCGCGTAGGCGGCCTGGGCGGCGAGCTCCGCCGGCCAGGTGACCGACGCGTTGACGCTGAGGATGCCGCCGCTGAGGTCGACGGTGTCCGGCCCGGTCTGCAACGGCGTCAGTCCGGTGGGGTCGACCTGGACGCAGCGGCGGCCGCCGTCAGTGAACGTCCGGTCCGGCGTGAGCCGGTACCACGAGGTCGTCACCTCGGCGACGTAGACCGGGTCGGGCTCGATGAGCAGCTCGGCGTCGGCGCGACCGTCGCGGTCGAGGTCGAACACCGTGACGCTGCGGAACGGGTCGCTCGTGCTCGAGCTGGCCGCCACGGTGATCGAGCCGGTCGCGCCGCCGGAGGACGTGTAGCGGTGGGCGACGAGGTCGAGCCCGTCGCCGCCGCGCCCGTGGTCGCTGTAGGTGAACTCGCCGCCCTGGACGAGGACGTTCGCGGCGTGCGCCGCCGGCGCCATGGCCGCGACGACCGTGGCGCAGAGCATGGCGATGAGTGCCGCGACGCCGTGGCGCGACCTCCTGTGCTGGACCATCTGACCTCTCCGAACCGCGGCGCCTCCCAGCGCCCCTGCCGGAGGCGGAGTCTGACAGGCCGCCCGGCGACGCTGGCCGCGTAGGCTTCAGCACCGGTCATGGCCCGCCACGTCATCAAGCTCGGCTCCGGCATCGTCGCCCGCGACGACGGCTCGCTGCGCGCCGACGCGATCGCCGCCGTGTGCGCCGAGGTGGCTCGGCGGCGGGCCGCCGGTGACGACGTCGTGCTCGTCTCCAGTGGGGCGATCGCGCGCGCCATCGAGATCATGGGGCTCGGCGGGCGCCCGAGCGCCATCGAGGACCTGCAGGCGGCCAGCGCCGTCGGCCAGGGGCGCCTCTTTCGCACCTACGACGAGCTGCTCGCCGGCGAGGGCGTCACCGCCGCCCAGGTCCTGCTGACGTTCTTCGACCTCAGCCACCGCGACCACTACCTCAACGCCCGCCAGACGCTGCGGCGGCTGCTCGAGTGGGGCGTCGTGCCGATCGTCAACGAGAACGACACGACGGCCACCGACGAGATCACCTTCGGCGACAACGACTTCCTCGCCGCCCAGGTGGCGATCCTCGTCGAGGCCGACCGGCTCGTGCTGCTCACGAGCGTCGACGGGGTCTTCACCGCGGACCCGCGCGTCGACCCCGCCGCCCAGCCGGTCCAGGAGATCACCGACTTCGACACGCTCGACGCGCGCGCGGCGATCACGACGTCCACGTCGTCGCTGGGCACGGGCGGGATGCGCTCGAAGGTCGTCGCGGCCGAGATGGCCACCGCCGCGGGCATCCCGGCCGTCATCTGCAGCGGCCTGCGGCCCGAGGCGCTGCCGCGGGTCCTGGACGGCGCGGCCGACGAGGGCACGCGGTTTCCGGCCCGGGACCTCGGCCATTCGTCGTTCAAGCTCTGGCTGCGCTACGCCAAGCCGTCGCACGGCACGCTGCTGGTCGACGCGGGCGCGGCCCGCGCGCTGCGCGAGGGCGGCACGTCGCTGCTGCCGGTCGGCATCGTCGGCGTCGAGGGCGAGTTCGGGGCGGGCGACGCGGTCGAGGTCCGCCACGACGGGACGCTGCTGGGCAAGGGCATCGTCAACCTCGACGCGCCCGAGCTGCGACGGGTGAAGGGCCTGAAGTCCGGTGCGGTCCGCGAGCTGCTGCCGCGGGCGGCCGAGGAGGCCGTGCACCGCGACTACTTCGTGCTGGCATAGCGCGCGTCGGCCGGCCCAGGGTCGCGTACCCTGTCGGACATGGCCACGACCGCCGCCTCCGTCACGGACCTGTGTCGCGCCGCGCGCGCCGCGTCGCGCCCGCTCGCGGCGCTGCCGACCGCCAAGAAGCACGCCGCGCTGCACGCGATCGCCGACGCGCTGCTGGCCCGCACGCCCGAGATCCTCGACGCCAACGCGCGCGACCTGGCCGCCGGCCGGGAGGCGAACCTCTCCGACGCGCTGCTGGACCGCCTGCTGCTCGACGAGGGCCGCATCGCCGCGATCGCCGCCCAGGTGCGCGACATCGCCGCGCTGCCCGACCCGGTCGGTGAGGTCATCGACGGCAACCGGCTGCCCAACGGCCTGGACGTCGCGAAGGTCCGCACCCCGCTGGGGGTCGTCGCCGTCGTCTACGAGGCGCGCCCGAACGTCACGATCGACGCGGCCGCGCTGTGCCTGAAGTCCGGCAACGCCATCGTCCTGCGCGGGTCCTCGAGCGCCGCGCACTCCAACGCCGTGCTCGCCGCGATCGCCGCCGAGCACGCGCCGGTGCCGGGCGCCGTGCAGCTCGTCGCCGGCGGCGGCCGCGAGGAGCTCGCCGAGCTCGCCACCCAGGACGAGCATGTCGACCTCATCATCCCGCGCGGGGGAGATGGCCTGAAGAAGGCGCTCACCGAGGTCGCGACCGTCCCGATGATCTTCGCCGCGTCGGGCAACTGCCACGTCTACGTCGACGCCGACGCCGACCTCGACATGGCGCTCGACATCACGCTGAACGCCAAGACCCAGCGGCCGGGCGTCTGCAACGCGGCCGAGACGCTGCTCGTCCACGCCGACGCCGCCCCGGCGTTCCTGCCGCGTGCGCTGGCCGCGCTGCGCGACGCCGGCGTCGAGGTGCGCGGCGACGAGCGCGTGCGCGCGCTCGACGGCAGCGTCGTGGCAGCCACCGACGACGATTTCGCCACCGAGTTCCTGGCGCTGACGATCGCCGTGGGCGTCGTCGACTCGGTCGCCGACGCCATCGACCACGTCAACCGCTTCGGCTCCGGCCACTCGGAGGCGATCGTCACCCGCTCCTACGAGGCGGGCCGCGCCTTCGAGCTCGGGGTCGACGCCGCCTGCGTCTACCTCAACGCCTCGACGCGGTTCACCGACGGCGGCGAGTTCGGCTTCGGCGCCGAGATCGGCAACTCGACCCAGAAGCTCCACGCGCGGGGGCCGATCGGGCTGCGCGAGCTGTGCTCGTTCAAGTACGTCGTCCGGGGTGACGGGCACGTCCGCTCGTAGGCTCGGGATCCTCGGCGGGACGTTCAACCCGCCGCACCTCGGTCATCTCATCTGCGCCCAGGAGGCGCACGCCCAGCTCGGCCTGGACCGGGTCGTGTTCATGCCGGTCGCCTCGCCGCCTCACAAGGAGGCGCAGGGGGACCCGGGCGCGGCCGCGCGCGTCGAGTTGTGCCGCGCGGCGATCGGCGACGACGAGCGCTTCGCGATCTCCACGCTGGAGGTCGACCGCGGCGGGCCGTCCTACACCGCCGATACGCTGCGCGTGCTGCATGCTCGACACGCTGGAGATGAGCTGACGTTCATCGTCGGAGGCGACATGGCCCGGAGCCTCCCGACCTGGCGCGAGCCCGACGCCGTCCTGTCGCTGGCGCGCCTGGGGGTCGCCGAGCGTGAGGGCATCGTCCGCCACGACATCCTCGAGACGCTGGCCGTCCTGCCCGGCGCGGTCGAGCGGGTCGACTTCTTCGACATGCCGCGCGTCGACATCTCGTCGTCGCTCGTCCGGCGCCGGGCGGCCGCGGGCCGCCCGGTGCGCTATCTCGTCCCCGACGCGGTCGCCGACGAGATCGCTGCGCGGGCCCTGTACGGAACCGCGGCGCAGACGCCCCTATCCTGAGAGATCCCACGGAGGATCGCTTGCCGAGTCAGACCGCCAACACCGACACCCAGGACACGACCGCCGAGCTCGCCCCCGAGCAGCTGGCGCGGCTCGCCGCGTCCTACGCGGCCGATAAGAAGGCCATCGACGTGCAGGTCCTCGACCTGCGCGGCGTCTCGAGCTACACGGACTTCTTCGTCATCGCCTCCGGCAACACCGACCGGCAGGTGAAGGCGATCCACGACGCCGTCCACGAGGGCCTCAAGCGAGACCACGGGGTCCTGCCGCGGCGCGTCGAGGGCCTCACCGAGTCCCGCTGGGTCCTCATGGACTACGTCGACATCATCGTCCACGTCTTCGTCCCCGACGTGCGTGACTTCTATCGCCTCGAGCAGCTGTGGGGCGACGTGCCCCGGCTCGAGGTCCCGCTCGACGACGAGCCGGCGTCGTCGTAGACGCGAAGTGGTACCGATTCGCTAGGCCCGGGCGCCGGCGGGCGAGACCTCGGCGCCGCGCGCGTCGAGCCGCTCCTGGGCCCGGCGGAACTCCTGACGCGCCACCGTGCGCAGGTGCACCTCGTCGGGGCCGTCGGCGATCCGCAGGTGCCGCGCGTAGGCGAAGGCCAGCGGCAGCTGGGTGTCGTCGCCGATGCCGGCGCCCCCGAAGATCTGGATCGCCCGGTCGATGACCGACGACGCCGTCCGCGCCGCCGCCACCTTGATCGCGGCGATCTCCGTGCGGGCCTCGCGGTTGCCGACGGTGTCCATCATCCACGCGGCCTTCAGGACGAGCAGACGCGCCTGCTCGAGCTCGATGCGCGACTCGGCCACGTAGCTCTGGATGAGGCTCTTGTCGGCCAGCGGGCCGCCGAAGGCCGTGCGCTGCAGCGCCCGCTCGGCCATCATCTCCAGGGCACGCTCCGCCGCGCCGATGACGCGCATGCAGTGGTGGATGCGGCCCGGCCCGAGCCGCGCCTGGGCGATGGCGAAGCCGGCGCCCTGCTCGCCCAGCACGTTGTTGACCGGCACGCGGACGTCCTCGAAGACGACCTCGCCGTGGCCGTGCTGGTCGTGGAAGCCGAGCATCGGCAGGTCGCGCACGACCTCGACGCCCGGCGTGCTGCGGGGGACGATGACCATGCTCTGGCGCCGGTGACGGTCGTTGTCGGGGTCGGTGACGCCCATGACGATGAGCAGCTCGCAGCGTGGGTCGGCGGTGCCGGTGCTCCACCACTTGCGGCCGTTGATGACGTACTCGTCGCCCTCGCGCACGATCGCGGTGCGGATGTTCGTGGCGTCGCTGGAGGCGACGGCCGGCTCGGTCATGCAGAACGCCGAGCGGATCTCCCCGTCCAGCAGCGGGCGCAGCCAACGCTGCTGCTGCTCGTCGGTGCCGAACAGGTGCAGGATCTCCATGTTGCCCGTGTCGGGCGCCGAGCAGTTGCACGCCTCGGAGGCCATGAGCAGGCTGCGGCCCATGATCTCGGCCAGCGGCGCGTACTCGAGGTTCGTCAACCCGGCGCCGCGCTCGCTGTCGGGCAGGAACAAGTTCCATAGGCCGCGCGCGCGGGCCTCGACCTTGAGCTCCTCCATGATCGGCGGCAGGACGTTGCGGTCGCCCTCGGCGAGCTGCCGGTGGTAGACGGGCTCGGCGGGGTAGACGCGCTCGTCCATGAACGCTTCGAGCTCCCGGCGGAGCTCCTTGACGCGGGAAGTCTCGGCGAAGTCCATGGGACGACGGTACCCGAAGTTGAGTTCAGTCTCAACTTCTGTGAGGATGCCACGCATGCTGAGCACGCGATTCACCGAGACCTTCGACGTCGAGCACCCGATCGTCCAGGGCGGCATGCAGTGGGTGGCCCGGGCCGAGCTCGTCGCCGCCGTCGCCAACGCCGGTGCGCTCGGGTTCCTCACCGCGCTCACGCAGCCGACGCCCGAGGCGCTCGTTGCCGAGATCGAGCGCACCCGCGAGCTGACCGACAAGCCGTTCGGCGTCAACCTCACGATCCTGCCGGCGCTCACCCCGCCGCCGTACGCCGAATACCGCCAGGCGATCATCGAGGCCGGCATCGACGTCGTCGAGACGGCGGGCTCCAACCCGGCCGAGCACCTCGAGCACTTCCAGGCCGCCGGGGTGAAGGTCGTCCACAAGGCCACCTCGGTGCGCCACGCGCTGACCGCCCAGCGCCTCGGCGTCGACGCGATCTCGATCGACGGCTTCGACTGCGCCGGTCACCCGGGCGAGGACGACGTGCCCGGCCTCGTGCTCATCCCGGCGGCCGCCGACGCCCTGGAGATCCCCATCATCGCCTCGGGCGGGATCGCCGACGCGCGGGGCCTCGTCGCCGCGCTCGCGCTCGGTGCCGACGCGGTGAACATGGGCACGCGCTTCATGTGCACGCACGAGGCGCCGATCCACGACAACGTCAAGCGGCGCCTCGTGGAGGCCGACGAGCGCGCCACCGACCTCATCTTCCGCACGTTTCGCAACACGTCGCGCGTCGCCCGCAACGCCGTCAGCCAGGCCGTGCTCGAGCGTGAGGCTGAGGGCCGGCCGTTCGAGGACGTGGCCGAGCTCGTCGCCGGGGTCCGCGGGCGCGTCGTCTACGAGACCGGCGACCTCGACCACGGCGTGTGGTCGGCCGGCCTTTGCCAGGGCCTCATCCACGACGTGCCGACGGTCGCCGAGCTCGTCGAGCGGATGGTGCTCGGGGCGCGCGAGATCATCGAGGCCCGGCTCGCCGACGTCCTGGCGGAGCCGGCGGCCGGGTGAGCGGCGCCGCCCGCGCTCACGTGCGGGCGGGCAGCGCGGCGAGGTGCTCCTCGAGGACGGCGTTGACGGCGTCCGGGTTCTCCATCGCGTGCACGTGCCCGGTGCGCTCCATCATGACCAGCCGCGCGTGGGGGACGCCGGCGACGATCTGCTCGGACTTCGGCGGCGGGTAGGTGTGGTCCTCGGTGCCGGCGACGACGGTGAGCGGGATCGTGATGTTCGCCAGCTCGTCGAGGATGCCCTTGCGGTGGGCGATGTGCCAGGCGGCGTCGGCGTACTCGGGCGTGCGGCTGGCCAGCAGCGCTCGCACCTCGGCGAGCACGTCGGCGCGCGACGGGTCGGTCAGCGTCGTGTCGCCCATCATGAACTGCAGGACCCCGTCGAGGACCGGCTCCATCCCGTGCTCGGCCAGGGCGACGATGAGCTCGTCCATCGCCTCGGCCTGCTCCTCGACGTCGGCCGACGTGCCCATGACGACGGCCGAGCTCACGAGGTCCGGGCGGCGCGCCGCGAGCCGCAGCCCGATGAAGCCGCCCATCGAGTTGCCGACGAACGTGCACGGCGCGAGGTCGAGCGCTTCGATCAGGGCGGCGGCGTCCTGCGCCTGGGTGTCCATGTCGAGCTGCTCGCGCGGGTGGCGCGCGCTCTGGCCCTGGCCGCGCAGGTCGTAGCGGATGACGCGGTAGCGGCCCGAGAAGGCTGCGGCCTGGGCGGCGAACATCCGGCCGTCGAAGAACATCGACGGGCTGAAGACGAGCGCGGGCGCGTCGCGGGGGCCGTCGTCGAGATAGTGCAGCGTGGTGCCGTTGACGTCGATGGTGGGCATGGCCGACACGATCGCTGAACCTGAGTTCAGTGTCAACTTGGGAGTCCTCGGGCCACGAGTGCCGTCCCCGCCGCGCACCCGAGCGCCCCGAGGACGAAGACGGCGACGAACGCGGACTCCGGCGGTACGCGTTGGCCCGCGACGAGCGTCACGACGAGCGCGCTGCCCAGCGCACCGCCGACCCAGCGCGCGACCGAGTTGATGCTGTTGGCCACCGCCGTGTGCGCGGCGGCGATCTCGGCGGCCAGCAGCGCGGGCATCGCGGCATACGCGATGCTCACCGAGCAGAGGACGAGGATCGTGCCGGCGATGACCGTCATCGTGTCGGCGTGGGCGACGGCGAGGCCGGCGAACCCCGCGACGCCGAGCACCCCGCTGCCGATCATGGCTCCCCGGCCGCCGAGCCGGTGGACGATCTCGCCGCCCAGGGGCGCGACCGCGGCCGAGCACAGCGTCGCCGGCAGCAGGAAGACGACGGCCGTCGTGAGCACCGAGGCGCCGAACCCGTAGCCCTGGGGCGCCGCCGGCACCTGGGCGAGTTGGGTGATGCCCAGGAAGCAGGCGAAGTTCGCCAGGCCGACGAAGAGCCCGGCGAGGTTCGTCACGAGCACCGGGCGGGCGCTCATCGCCCGCGGATCGACGAGCGGGGTGGGCGTGTGGTGCTCCCAGCGCACCCACGCCGCGAGGATCGCCAGTCCGAGCGCCACGCAACCGAGCGTGGCCGGCGCCGTCGGGCCCCAGCGCGAGGCCTCCGAGAGCCCGAGCAGGAGCGCGAGCAGCCCGAGCGTGAGCAGCATCGCGCCGACGAGGTCGAGCCTGGTTCGGCCGGGCGGCGCGGCGGTCCGCGGCGCGGGCACGGCCCAGGCCAGCGCGGCGAGCCCGGCGGCGCTGACCGCCGCGGCCAGCCAGAACAGACGGTGGAAGCTGCCGCCGCCGTGCAGGAGCAGCCCGCCGAGCACGAGCCCCAGCCCGGCGCCGAGGCTGAGCATGCCGCTGACGATCGCGGTCGCCCGCGTGGCACCGGCGACCGGCAGCTCGTCGCGCAGGACGCCGACGGCGAGCGGGAAGACCGCGCCCGAGGCGCCCTGCAGCACGCGCGCCGCCAGCAGGAGCGCCAGCGACGAGGTCGCGGCGGCCAGCACCGAGCCGGCCAGGCAGGCGCCCATCGACCACAGCAGCAGCCGCCGCCGGCCGTGCAGGTCGCCGAGCCGGCTCAGCAGCGGGGTGAGCACCGCGCAGGCCAGCAGGTTGATGGTCACCGCCCAACCGGCGGCGGTCGGGCTGACCTGGAGGTCGCGCGCGATCGTCGCGATCGCCGGCACGACGAGCGCCTGCATGAACGAGACGACGACCGCGCCGAGGCCGAAGGCCGGCAGCAGCGCAGCGCGTCTCACCGACCGGGTCACACCGGGATGCCGAGCGTCACGCCCGTCAGCTCCTGCAGCGCGGCGGCGGTCGTGCCGGCGTCGCGGTGCAGGACCGTGTGCATGCCGAGCGCCGCCGCCGGCTCGAGGTTCTCGCCGAGGTCGTCGACCATCGCCAGCTTGTCGGGGGCCAGGTCGAGCCGACGGGCGGCGAGGAGGTAGATCTCCGGGTCGGGCTTGCGCAGGCCGACCTCGCCCGAGATGACGACCTCGTCGAAGAGCTCGGCGAGCATCCCGCGGTCATAGCCCTGGGTCCCGGCGGAGTTCGACAGCAGCGCTGTGCGGATCCCGGCGCGGCGCAGCGCCCACACGGCGTTGCGCGTCGCGTGGTCGGAACGCACGCGGGCGAACAGCCGGCGCAGGAGGCCGGCGGCCCGGTCAGCCGGCAGGCCGAGGCCGGCCACGCAGCGCTCCTCGAACGCCCGCGTCGTCAGCTCTCCGGTCTCCAGCGCGGCGAACGCCGTGCGCAACGGCCCGGCCAACGCGGCGCTGACGGCGCCGGGGACCAAACCCTCAGCCTCGCCGCAGGCGTCGAAGGCGGCGTACGGGCTCGTCGTCAGCACGCCGCCGTAGTCGACGAGGACGCCGCGGCAGGGCGCTGTCACAGGCCGGCCTCGAACGCGACGAGCTGCGCGCGCGCGATGAGGTTCTCGACCATCGTCGGGTCGGGCGCGCCGCCCTCCGCGGTGTTGCGCTCGTCGTCGAGCGTGCGCCGCAGCACGCCCTCGCAGATGATCGCGATCTTCCACAGCCCCAGGGCGTGCCAGAACGCGAGGTCGCGGAGGTCCCGGCCGGTCGCCGCGGCGTACGTCGCGGCGAGCTCGTCACGTGACGGGAAGCCGGGCAGGGAGGGGGCGGGGAAGACCCCAGGCCGCGCGTCGTCGGCCTGCGGCCAGTAGGCGAGCAGGCCGCCGAGGTCGGCGAGCGGATCGCCCAGCGTGCACAGCTCCCAGTCCAGCACGGCGCGGATCGCGCCCGTCTCGGGGTCCGCGATGACGTTGAGCAGGTGGAAGTCGCCGTGGACGAGCGTGAGCTCGCGCTGCGGCGGGACGGCGGCCTGAAGCCGGTCGGCCAAGGCGTCGACGGCGGGCAGCTCGCGGGTCTTGGACGCCTCCCACTGGCGGCGCCAGCGCTTGAGCTGGCGTTCGGCGTAGGGCTTGTGGCTGGCCAGATCGATGAGCCCGGTCGCCTGCAGGTCGACCGCGTGGACGCGCGCGAGCGTCCCCGCCAGCGCGTGGCCGAGGCGGCCGCGCAGCGCCGGGTCCAGACCCTGTGCGATGGGCAGCTCGTCGACGACGAGTCCCTCGACGTGCTCCATGAGCAGCAGCGGCACGTCGGTGACCGCTGGGTCGTCGGTGAACGCGACGATCTGCGGAGTGGGCACGTCGGTCGGCCCGAGCGCGCGCAGGATCCGGTGCTCGCGGCCGACGTCGTGGGCCGACGCCAGCAGCCGGCCCAGCGGCGGGCGGCGCAGGACGCGACGGCGCCCATCGGCGTCGGTGACCAGGAACGTGAGGTTCGACTGTCCGCGCCCGATCCGGGCGAAGCGCAGCGGGGCGCGTAGCGCGGGGTCGGCCTCGCCGAGCCAGTCGGAGACGGCCTTGGCATCCAGCCCGACCGCCGCGGTCGCCGCGCCGTTCACGCCGTCATCCCTCCGAGCGCGCCGCCGCTGACGGTCAGCACCTGGCCGGTGACGAAGTCCGACCACGGCGAGCAGAGGAACAGCACGCCGCCGGCGGCCTCGTGCGGCGTCCCGGCCCGTCCCAGCGGGATCATCGTCGACGCCAGCCCGCGCAGCTGCTCGGGCACGCCGAGCTGGACGCGCTCGCCGTCGATCTCCATCGTGTTGGCGTCGTCCTTGGGCGCGATCATCCGGGTGTCGATCCAGGAGAATGCGACGGCGTTGACGTTGATCTTGAACTGGCCCCACTCCTTGGCCAGCGTCTTGGTCACGCCGACGATGCCCGCCTTGCCGGCCGCGTAGTTGGCCTGGCCGGCGTTGCCCATCGTCCCGGTCGAGGACGAGATGTTGACGACCTTGCGGAACACCTCTCGGCCCTCGTCGCGCTCGCGCTTGGCCGGCTCTCGCAGATGCGGGGCGGCCGCGCGCAGGACCCGGAACGGGACGACGAGGTGGATGTCGAGCATCCGCTGGTACCAGTCGTCGCTCATCTTGTGGATCGGCGCGTCGAGCGAGTAGCCGGCGTTGTTGACGATGATGTCGAGCTGCCCGAAGGCGTCGACCGCCGCGGCGACCATCCGGTCGGGCGCGTCGCCGACGGTGAGATCACCGGCGAACGTCGCGACCTCGCCGTCGACGCCGCCGGCGGCGACCGCGAGCTCGTCGCCGTCGAGGTCGGCCATGAGGACGCGCGCGCCCTCGCCTGCCAGCCGTCCGACCGTGGCCAGCCCGATGCCGCGGGCCGCGCCGCTGACGATCGCGACGCGGCCCTCCAACAGCCCGCTCATAGGGCAACCTCCAACCGTGGGAACGAGCCGCCAGGCGAGTTCCCGCCCGGAAGCCGAGCCCCCCGGACGAGGACTTCCGCGCTCATACGGCGTGCTCCCGTGTGCCGTCGGCCATCGAGGATCCGAGGATCTGGCCGCCGTCGATGACCATGGTCTCGCCGGTCATCCAGCTGGCGGCGTCGGAGACCAGGAACGCGACGGCGCTGCCGACGTCGGCCGGCTCGCCGATGCGCCCCAAGGGCGTGACCGACGACACGGCGTCCTCGTGCTCCTTCCACAGCGCCTCGGCCAGCTTCGTCCGGACGACCCCGGGGGCGACCGCGTTGACGCGCACCTTCGGGCCCAGCTCGAGCGCCAGCTGCTTGGTGATGTGGATGAGCGCCGCCTTCGAGGCGTGGTAGACGCCGAGGTTCGGGCCGACGACCAGGCCGCCGACCGAGGCGGTGTTGACGACCGTGCCGCCGTGCTCGCGCATCCAGGCGCGCCACGCGAGCCCGGTCCACAACACCGGGGCCCACAGGTTGACGTCGAGCGTCTTCATGAACCGGCCCTTGTCCTGGTCGACGACCGGGCCGAACGCCGGATTGGTGCCCGCGTTGTTGACGAGGATGTCGAGGCTGCCGAAGCGCTCGATCGCGAATTCGACACAGGCCTGGGCAGCCTGTTCGTCGGTGGCGTGGGCCTGGAAGCCGACCGCCTGCTCGGAGCCCAGCGAGGAGGCCGCCGTGACGGCGGCCTCCTCGTGACGGCTCGTCAGCACGACGTTGGCGCCGCCCGCGACGAGCGCCTCGGCGATCGCCAGGCCGATGCCGCGCGAGGCGCCGGTGACGATCGCGGTCCTGCCCCTGAGGTCAGCCGCCATCTCAGCGCGCCACCATCGGGGCGCCGGACGGGCTGGCGCCGTTGCCGCTCACCGGCTCGCCGGCGGACTCCCAGCGGCGCAGCTCGCGCTGGGCGATCGTGCGCTTGTGGACCTCGTCCGGGCCGTCGGCGAGGCGCAGCGTGCGCTGGTGGGCCCAGAAGCTCGCCAGCGGGAAGTCGTCGCTGACGCCGCCGCCGCCGTGGACCTGGATGGCGCGGTCGATGATCTTCAGCGCGACCTGCGGCGCGGCGACCTTGATCGCCGCGATCTCGACGCGGGCGTGACGGTTGCCGACGGTGTCCATGAGCCACGCGGTCTTCATCGTCAGCAGCCGGATCATCTCCAGCTCGATGCGCGCCTCGGCGATCCAGTCCTGGATGTTGGCGTTCTGGGCCACCGGCTTGCCGAACGTCGTGCGCGACAGCGCCCGCTGGCAGAGCAGGTCCAGCGCCCGCTCGGCCATCCCGATCGAGCGCATGCAGTGGTGGATGCGGCCCGGCCCGAGGCGCGCCTGGCTGATCATGAAGCCCTCGCCCTCGCCGGCCAGCAGCGCCGACGTGGGGACGCGCACGTCCTCGAAGGTCACCTCCGCGTGGCCCTCGCGGTCCTGGTAGCCGAAGACCGGCAGGCCGCGCACGACCGTGACGCCCGGGGTGTCGAGCGGCACGACGAGCATCGACTGCTGCTGGTGCTTGGGGCCGTCCGGGTTGGTCTTGCCCATGACGATGAGCACCTTGCAGTTCTGGTGCAGGGCGTTGCTCGTCCACCACTTGCGTCCGTTGATGACGTACTCGTCGCCGTCGCGCTCGATGCGCGTCTCGATGTTCGTCGCGTCCGAGCTGGCCACGGCGGGCTCGGTCATGGCGAACGCCGAGCGCACCTCGCCGTCCAGCAGCGGCCGCAGCCACTTCTCCTTGTGCTCGTCGGTGCCGAACAGCGTCAGCACCTCCATGTTGCCGGTGTCGGGCGCGCTGCAGTTCATCGCCTCGGGGGCCAGGTGCGGGCTGCGGCCCATGATCTCGGCCAGCGGCGCGTACTCGGCGTTCAACAGGCCGGGCCCCCACTCCTCGTAGGGGTGAAAGAGGTTCCACAGCCCGCGCCGGTGGGCCTCCTCCTTGAGCTCCTCGATGATCGGCGGGTGGAAGTTCGGATCGCCGGACTCCCGCATCTGCTGCTCGTAGACGGGCTCGGCCGGGTAGATGGCCTCGTCCATGAACGCGTTCACGCGCTCCTGGAACTCCTTGCAGCGGTCGGTCAGCTCGAAATCCATGGTTGTTCAGCTCCTGGGGGAAAGGGACGGGAAGGCGGGCGGGCGCTGCTCCACGTAGCTGGCAACGCCCTCGGTGACGTCGGGGCGGGTGAAGGACTCGAGCATGAGCTCGTCGGCCGCGGCGACCGCGTCGGCGAACGGGCGGTCGAGGTCGGCCTGGACCTGGGCCTTGATCGAGGCCATCGAGGCGGGCGAGCAGTTGGCCGCCAGGTCGGCGGCATACTCGACGGCGGCGTCGACGACGCGTTCGGCCTCGACGAGGCGGTCGACGAGCCCGATGCGCAGGGCCTCTTCGCCGCGGACGACGCGGCCCGACAGCAGGAGGTCGAGCGCGGCGCTGGGCCCGACGAGCCGGGGCAGGATCCACGAGCAGCCGTACTCGGCGATGAGCCCGCGGCGCACGAAGGCCGTGGTGAGCTTCGCCTCCGGGGTGGCGAACCGCAGGTCGCAGTAGAGCGCCTCGACGAGCCCGAGCCCGGCGGCCGCGCCGTTGATGGCGGCGATCATCGGCTTGCGGACGGTCATGGGAAACGTCCGCGGCCGCGGACGGTTGCGCAGGGCGGCCTCGAGGTCGGCCTCGCCGGCCTGCTGGAGGTCGTCCATGTCGGCGCCGGCGCAGAAGCCGCGCCCGGCGCCGGTGACGACGATCGCGCGGATGTCGGGGTCGTCCTCGGCGGCGTCGAGATGCTCGAAGTAGCGGGCCTCCAGCGCGTCGTTCCACGCGTTGAGGCGGTCGGGCCGGTTGAGCGTGAGCACGAGCACGCCGCCGCGGCGCTCGGCGAGCACCGGGTCGGTCGTGGAGGGTGCGGCGGCTTCGGACATCGGTTCCTTTCGAAATTGAGTTCGGATTCAAGTATGAACGATGCGACGGCCCGGGGCAACCGTACCCCGGGCCGTCGCAGACGTCAGCGGGCCCGGCGTCGCGCCATCGTGCCGACGCCGACGCCGAGGATGAGCAGCCCGCCCTGGAAGAGGTACTGCCACTGCGTGCCCAGGCCGATGAGCGCGATCGCGTTGAAGCCGACCGCCACCGTCACGACGCCGACGAGCGTCCCGACGATGTGGAACTGCCCCTCGCGCAGGACCGCCGAGCCGAAGAACGCCGCGGCGTACGCACTCAGCAGGTAGGTGTCTCCGGCGTCGACCGAGGCGCTGCCGGTCCGCGAGGCGAGCAGGATCCCCGTGATCGCGGCACAGGCGCCGGCGATGACGAACACCAGCAGGCGCACGCGGTCGACGCGGACGCCCGACAGCCGCGCCGCCACCGGGTTGCCGCCGACCGCCTGCATCGACTGGCCGAGCACCGTGCGGTTCAGCAGCACCCAGAGCAGCACGCCGAGCCCGACCATGACGTAGATCGGGTAGGGGATCCCGAACAGCTTGCCCAGGGTGAGGTCGACGAACGAGTTGGCGTCCGTGAGCGTCACCGGCAGGCCGCCGGCGATCGCGTAGTTGACGCCGATGGCGATCGTGCCGACGCCGAGCGTCGCGACGAGCGCGTTGACGCCGATGACGGTGACGATGAGGCCGTTGACCACGCCGATCGCCGCTCCGATGATGATCGTCAGCACGAAGGCCTCGGGGATGCCGAACCCGTGCTTGAGCATGAACGTGCACGCGACGACGCCGGCCAGGCTCGCGGTGTTGCCGACGCTGAGGTCGAACTCCCCGGCCACGAGCGGGAACGTGACGCCCATCGAGACGATGGCCGCCAGCGCGCTCTGGTTGAGGATGTTGATGACGTTGTCCTTCGTGGCGAACGTGCTCGGCTCCATGATCGCGACGACGACGATCATCGTCGCGAGCACGGCAAGCGCGCCGTAGCGGCCGAGCCAGCGCCAGAGTTCGGCGCTCCCGGGCCGCCGCGAGGTCACGGCGGGACCCGGCTGGATGGGGAAGTCGGTCATGCGGTTGCCTCCTCGGGGGCGTAGCAGAGCGAGGTGAGGTGGTCCTTGGTGGCGCGCGGACCGTCGACGATCGTGGCGAGGCGGCCCTCGCGCATGACGCCGACCCGGTCGCAGATGACGAGCTCTTCGAAGTCGCTGGAGATGACGATGACGGCCGTCCCCGCATCTGCGAGCTCGCGGATGATGGCGTACAACTCGCCGCGCGCTCCGACGTCGACGCCGACGGTCGGCTCGTCGAGGATGAGCACCGACGGCGCGCTGCGCACGCACTTGCTGACGACGACCTTCTGCTGGTTGCCGCCGCTGAGGTCGCTGACCGGCTGGTTGACCGAGGAGACCTTGATGCCGAACCGGCGGACCATCTCGCGCGCCGCCGCCTTGGCCCGGGCCGGGCTCAGCAGCGGCAGGCCGGCTCGCCGGTTCTCCCGCGCGGTGGCCAGGTTGATGTTGAACGCGACGGACTCCTGCAGGAGCAGACCCTCCGACCGGCGCTCCTCGGGGACGAGGGCGACGCCGCGACGGATCGCGTCGAACGGCGAGCGCGGGGAGAACGGCCTTCCGTCGAGCTCCATCGTGCCGGCGGTCGGGGCGTCGGCGCCGAAGATGAGCCGCGCGAGCTCGGTGCGGCCGGCGCCCACGAGGCCCGCGAGGCCGAAGATCTCACCGCGGCCGATCTCGAGGCTGACGCCCCGCACCCGCGGCTCTCGGGCGAGGCCCTCGATGCGCAGGGCGGTCTCCCGCTCGACCGCCGGGCCGTCGGACGCGGGCGCGCCCTCGAGCTCGGCGACCTCCTGGCCGACGATCTCGCGCGTGAGCCGGCCGCGGTCCATCGTGTCGGCGGCGAACGTCCCGACGACGCGTCCGTTGCGCAGCACGGTGACGTCGTGGGAGACGGCGAGGACCTCGTCGAGGCGGTGCGAGATGTAGATGACCGCGACGCCGCCGGCGGTGAGGTCGTCGATGATCGCGAAGAGCCGCTCGGCCTCCTGCGCGGTGAACGACGCGGTCGGCTCGTCCATCGCGATGAGCCGCGCGTCGCGCATGAGCGAGCGGCCCAGCGAGACCATCCAGCGCTGGCTGACCGTGAGGTCCTGCACCTGCGCGTCGAGCGGCACGTCGGCGCCGAGGCGCCCGACGACTTCGACCGCGCGGCGGCGTGCGGCGCGCCGGTCGAGGAGGCCCCGGCGCGCCGCGCCCTCGTAGCCCAGCGCCATGTTCTCCAGCGCTGTGAACTTCGGGACGAGGTTGAGTTCCTGGTGGATGAAGTTCAGGCCCAGGCGGGTGGCGTCCTTCGGCGATCCGATGGAGACCGCCTCGCCGTCGACGCGCAGCGTTCCCGCGTCGGGCCGCTCGACGCCGGCGAGGATGCGCACGAGCGTCGACTTGCCCGCGCCGTTGGCGCCGCAGAGGGCCACGACGCCGCCGGCATCGACGCGCAGGGAGACGTCCTCGAGCGCGGCGATGCCGCCGAAGCGCTTCGTCAGCCCGTTGATCTGCAGCAGGGGCGGCGCCGTCCCGGCCGCCCGCGAGGGCGCCGCCGCGACGGCGGCGCCCGCTCGGGTCGTCATCGCTCTTACTGGCCCTTCATCGCGTCGGGGTGGTCCGCGGCGAACTGACCGATGTTCTCCGCGGTGACGAGCTCGTTGGGCACCGGCGTGTTGACCTGCTTGGCGTCGACGCCGGCCTTGACGTACTTGTCGGTGTTCTTGGCGATCTCTCGGCCCGCCCCGATGACGTCGAGGTAGACGGTGGCGTCCATGTCACCGGACTTGATCGCGCGCAGCGCGCCGGGCTGGCCGTTGATGCCGAAGACCTTGATGCCCTTCGGGCCCGCGGTCCGGCCGGCCTGCTTGATCGACGAGATCGCACCGAGGGCCGGGTCGTCGAAGCAGCCCCAGACCGCGAGCCCGTCGCCGGCGCTCTTGTGCTTGGCGAGGAACGCCGAGGTGAACTGGCGGCTGGCCTCGACCTGGCCGGGGATCGGCACCTCGTTGCGCGTGACCTTGATGCTCGTGCCCTTCAGCGCGGCGTCCAGCGCCTGCTCACGGCCGATGCACGGCAGGCCGCTCTTGTAGCCGAGGACAAGCAGGTCGCCCTTGCCGCCCGTCTCCTTGACGAGCTGGTCGGCGAGCGGCTTGCCGACGATCTGGCCCGAGTCGTAGTTGACCTGCACGCCGTCGGCCAGCCCGCCGCTGAGGCTGACGACCGGGATGTTGGCCGCCTTCGCGGCACGCAGCCCGGCGGTCAGCGAGGTGCTGGGGAAGACGGTGACCATCATGAGGTCGACGCGCTTCTGGACGAGGTCCTGCATCGCGCCGACGGCCTTGTCGACCGACCCCTGCGGGTCGACCGTCGTGACCTTGTAGCCGAGCGTCTTCGCCTCGTCCTGGTAGCCCTTCACGGCCAGCGAGGACGTCTGGTCCGCGCCGGCGAACATGACGATGCCGACCTTGTAGGCCTTGCCGCCACCACCGCCGGCCGCGGTGGCCGAATCGTTGGAGTCGCTGCTGCCGCCGCAACCCGCGGCCAGCAGGCAGCCCGCCGCCAGGATGGCGGCCCCGTACTTCCCAACCCGCATAGCTCCTCCTCTGGCGGCGGTCATGGGGGCCGCCGTCCGTTGATCGCTCCTCCGGCGGCGGGCCTCCCAGGGGGTGGTCCACCGCCTGGTCCGAGTATTTCCCGAACCTGAACTCAATGTCAAGTCCAAACCCGCAGACGTTCACGGCCTCCCAGAAGTCAGCTGCCGCTACCGGCTTGCCGGGGCCGACGAGCGCAGGTCGAAGCGGTCGTCGAGCTCGCGGATCGTCGTCTCGGCGCTGCGGTGCAGCACGCCCGCGATGCCGAGCCGGGCGGCGCCGTCGAGGTTCAGCTGGACGTCGTCGATGAGCACGCACGCCTCCGGGGCGACGCCGAGTCGCTCGCACGCGATGGCGTAGATCCGCCGCGACGGCTTGCGCACCCCGACCTCCGTCGAGACGACCCTGACGTCGGCGAGCGCGTCGAGATCGAACCCGCGGTAGCAGTCGCGCCCGAACGCGTTCGTCACGAGCGCGACCGGCACGCCGTCGGCCCGCAGGGCCGCCAGCGCCTCGAGCATCGCCTCGTCGGGCCCGAACCCCGCCTGCATCCGGGCGATGAGGCCCTCGGGCTCCACCTCGACGCCATGCGCGGCCAGGCGCTGTGCGAAGCCCGCCTCGAAGGTCTCGTCGTCGATGCGGCCCGACTCGTTGTCGGCGTGCAGCCGCATCGACGGCTCGTCGGTGGCCAGCAGACGCAGGACGAGGTCCGGGTCACCGGAGATCTCACGCGAGAACGCCCGGAACGCCGCGTGGACGCTCGTCGTCAGGACGCCCCCGAAGTCGACCATCAGCGCCGTCATGCGGTCACCGAGCCCTGGAGGCGCCGCATCCCGCGCAGCCAGCGGTCGTAGTCGGCGCCCTTGCGACGGTAGAACTCGAGCACCTCGGGGTGGGGCAGGATGAGAAAGCGCTCCTCGGCGATCGCCTCCAGGACGCAGTCGGCGACGTCCTCGGGCTCGAGCACGTCGCCCGCGTGGGCGACGACCCGCGCGCTGAGGGCCGCGGCATCGTCGTCGGCATCGATTCCCGCGTTGAACATCGCGGTGTTGACGCCCATGGGGCACAGGCAGCTCACCCCGATCCCGCGGTCGCCGTAGGTGACCGACAGCCACTCGGCGAACCCGACGGCAGCGTGCTTGGTCACCGAGTAGGGGGCGGTCCCGATCTGGGTGAGCAGGCCGGCCGCCGACGCGGTGGCGACGAAGTAGCCGCCGCCGCGCTCCAGCCAGCCGTCGACGAGCAGCCGCGCGGCGCGCACGTGGGCCATGAGGTTGACGTCGAGGATGCGCTCCCAGCCGGCATCGTCGCCGATGCCCGTGTCACCGCTGATGCCCGCGTTGGCGCAATACAGGTCCACGGGCCCGAAGCGCTCCTCGGCCAGTGCGAGCAGCCCGCGGAGGTCGGCCTCGGCGGAGACGTCGCCCCCGAAGCCCGCCGCGGCATCGCCGAGCTCGGCGGCGACCGTGTGGGCGCGGTCGCCGTCGAGGTCGGCGGCGACCACGCACGCGCCGGCGGTGACCAGGCGCCGGGCGAGCGCTGCTCCGATCCCGCCGCCCGCGCCGGTGACGACCGCGACCTTGCCGTCCACGTTCACTGCGGGGCTCCCGTCGTCGGCGCGGCGGCCGCACGCGCGGCCTCGGCCCGGACGGCGTCCGTGTCGATCGCCCGCTTGAGGATCTTGCCCGTCGGGCCCTTCGGGAGGGTGTCGAGCACCTGGAAGAGCCGCGGCACCTTGTAGGCCGACAGCCGCTCCTTGGCCCAGGCGCGGAACTCGGTCGGCTCGAGCGACGCGCCTTCGCGCAGCGCCATGACGGCCGCGATCTCCTCGCCGAAGTGCTCGTCGGGCACGCCGACGACGGCGACCTCGACGATGTCGGGATGCTCGTAGAGCACCTCCTCGACCTCACGCGGGTAGACGTTGTAGCCGCCGCGGATGATGAGGTCCTTCTTGCGGTCCACGATGCGGATGTCGCCGTCGTCGTCCTTCGTGCCGAGGTCGCCGCTGCGCAGCCAGCCGTCCTGCAGCGTCTCGGCCGTCGCCTCGGGCCGGTTCCAGTAGCCGCTCATGACGACCGGGCCCTTCACGTAGACCTCGCCGACCTCGCCGACCGGCTTGACCTGGCCGTCCTCGCCGCGGATCTCGACCTCGCACTGCGGCAGCTCGATGCCCACGCAGGCGGGCTTGCGCTCGCGGTTCAGGCCGTTGAACGTCGCCGCGCCGGTCGTCTCGGACAGGCCGTAGCCCTCGAGGATGACGCAGCCGAAGCGCTGCTCGAACGCGCGCATGATCTCGACCGGCATCGCCGCGCCGCCCGAGGCGGCCAGGCGCAGCGACGCGAAGTCGGCGGCGCTGTAGCCGTCGGCCGCATGGAGCATCGCGTTCCACATCGTGGGCACGCCCGCCATCGCCGTCAGCCTGTCGCGGCGCAGGAGCTCGAGCAGATCGCCGGCGTCGAAGCGCTCCAGCAGCGAGAGGCTCGCGCCGCCGCGCAGCGTCGTGCCCATGACGACCGCCTGGCCGAAGACGTGAAAGAGCGGCAGGGCGGTGCCGAACCGGTCCTCCGACGTGAGCTCGAGGACGTCGGCGAAGATCGACGCGCAGGCGATGAGGTTGCCGTGCGTGAGCTGGGCGCCCTTCGGACGTCCGGTCGTCCCCGAGGTGTAGAGGATGACCGCGGTGTCGCCGGTCTCGGCCGGGTGGGGCGCGTCGAGCGGCGTGTCGGTCGCGATGCCCTCGACGTCCGGGTTGATCGCCCAGCGCGGGACGTCGAGCGCCTCGGCGGCCTGGGCGGGGGCCGGTCCGACGGTGTGCCAGTCGAGGACGAGGCGGCACCCGGCGTCGCCGCCGAAGTACTCGAGCTCCGGGCGCGTCGACATCGTGTTGGCGGTCACGGCGACGGCGCCCGCGGCGTGGATGCCGTAGTAGACGCCGGCGAACTCCGGCACGCTGGGGCAGATGAGCAGCACGCGGTCGCCAGGGGTGATGCCCGCGTCACGCAGCGCGCCGGCGACGGTCGCGGCCGTGTCGCGCAGGCGCCCGTAGGTCCAGGGCTCGCCGGCTCCGCGCACGGCGACGCGGTCGGGCTCGTTGGTGGCGTGATCCCAGGTGGCCTGGGCAGCGTTCGACATGGTTCTCCTCCTCCGGCTTCCATGGACGGCCAGCGGCCTGACAGGGTGTCGACGCGCCGGCACCTTCATTCGTACTAGGACTTGAGGTCGCATTCAAGTTCAGTTACGTTCGGTGTCCAGGCGACGCGTCACGAACGGAGGAGAGAGATGACGAGGATTCCGACCATCGGCGGGGAGATCGAGGTCTCCGAGCTCGGCAACACGCTCATGCACGAGCACGTCTTCATTCGAACCCCGGAGCTCCAGGAGGCGTTCCCGGGCTTCATGGGCTGGGACGAGGAGAAGGCCGTCGCCGACGCCCACGAGAAGCTCAAGGGCCTCAAGGAGTCGGGCATCGACACCATCGTCGACATGACCGCGCCCGGTCTCGGACGGCAGGTCAAGCGGGTCGCCCGTGCCGCCGAGGGCACCGGCCTGAACATCATCGTCGTGACCGGCTACTACACCTACACCGACCTGCCGTTCCCCATGAAGTACAACGGGCCCGGCAAGCTGTTCAACAACGACCCCGCCGACAGCTTCCTCGTCGACCTCTTCGTCCGCGACATCGAGGAGGGCATCGAGGGCACGGGCATCCGCGCCGGCGTCGTGAAGTGCTGCACGGACATGCCCGGCGTCACCGAGGACATCGAGCGGCTCATCCGCGCCGTCGGTCGCACGCACCTGCGCACCGACGTCCCGATCATGACCCACAGCCACGCCAAGTCCAAGCGCGGCCTGGACCAGCAGCGCATCCTTCGCGAGGAGGGCGTCGACCTGTCGCGGGTGCTCATCGGCCACTCCAACGAGACCGGCGACATCGACTACCTCGTCGAGCTGCTCGACAACGGCAGCTATCTCGGGTTCGATCGCTGTGGGCTGAAGATCGACGAGCCGCTCGAAGACCAGCAGGCCACGCTCGTCGAGCTGTGCAAGCGCGGCTACGCCGGGCAGATCGTTCTGTCACACGATCGCCACTGCACCTCGGACTGGTTCGCCGAGGACGGCGTCGTCGCGGCGCTGCCGGAGTGGAACTACGGCTTCATCCAGGGCAGCCTCATCCCGGGCCTGCTCGCCAACGGGGTCACGCCGGACCAGATCGAGCAGATGATGCACCGCAACCCGCACAACTTCTTCGCGGCGCGGTCGCAGGGCTCCTCGGACGCGTCGCCGGCCACCGCCGGTGCCGGGGCGGAGGCCTAGCCGGTGAGCGACACGACCACGGGCGCCGTCCGCCCGTCGACGGCCGCCGAGCTCCGCGCCCTGCAGGGCACGGAGCTCGGCCCGACCGCCTGGTATGAGGTCACCCAGGAGCGCATCGACGCGTTCGCGCAGGCGACCGGCGACCACCAGTGGATCCACGTCGACCCCGAGCGTGCGGCGGCGAGCCCGCTCGGCTCGACGATCGCCCACGGGCTCTTCACGCTCTCGCTGGGGCCGGCGTTCATGGAGGACCTCATCGCCTTCGACGGCTTCGCCCACAGCCTGAACTACGGCTACGGCAAGGTGCGCTTCCCCGCGCCGGTGCCGGTCGGCTCGCGACTGCGGATGCGCGCGACGATCAGCGACGTCGCCGACGTGTCCGGCGGCGTGCAGGTCACCACGACGCAGGTCTTCGAGATCGAGGGCGGCGCCAAGCCGGTCTGCGTGGCCGAGTCGCTCGGGCGCTTCATGGAGCGGACCGATGGCTGAGGCGGTGCGCTACGAGCGCGACGGCGACGTCGTCGAGATCGTCATGGACCGCCCGCCGCTGAACCTCTACGGCCAGGAGCTCGAGGACGGCCTCGTCGCCGCGGTGCGCCGCGCCCACGAGGAGCGCCCGCGGGCGCTCATCTTCCGCGCCGACGGGGAGGTGTTCACCGCGGGCGTCGACGTCCACGGCTTCCAGCACCACGACGCGGAGACCTACCGCAACAACAACGGCGGGGGCCTGCAGCTCACCCAGGCGCTGGAGGACCTCCCGCTGCCGACGATCGCCGCCGTGCACGGGCTCTGCCTGACGATCGGCCTGGAGCTGTCGCTGGCCTGCGACCTGCTGCTGGCCACCGATGACGCGCAGTTCGGCCTCGTCGAGCGGCGCGTCGGCATCTCGCCCGGGATGGGCGGCACGCAGCGGATGGTCGAGCGTGCCGGTGCCGCGCGGGCCCGCGAGTTCGTCATGACCGGCCGGATCTACGGCGCCCAGGAGCTCATGGAGTGGGGCGTCGTCAACCGGATCTACCCGGCCGACCGGATGCTCGACGAGGCGCGTGCCCTGGCCGCCGACCTCGCCGCCGGGCCGACGCTGGCGATGGCCGCGACGAAGGCCGTCGTGCGCGAGGCCGCCGACCACGGCACCCGCGCGGCGGACGCGCGGATCGACGAGCTCACCTCGCACCTCATCGAGACCGAGGACGCCAAGGTCGCGGTCAAGACGTTCCTCGACGAGGGCCCGCGGGCCCGGCCGGTCTTCCGGGGGGCGTGAGCGATGGCCGAGCCGACCGTGGTCTGCCTGCACTCGCTGTTTCTCGACCCGCGGATGTTCGAAGGCTTCGCGGAGGCGGCCGAGGGCCGCTTCCGCGTGATCGCGCCGGAGTTCCGCGGTCAGGGCAGCGGCGTCGACGACGTCTCGGAGCCGGTGACGATGGACGCCTGCGCGGCCGACGTCGAGCGGCTCATCGAGAGCCTCGACGCCGGGCCGGTGGGGCTCGTCGCCCAGTCGATGGGCGGCGACGTCGCCGTCCGCGTGGCCGCCCGCCGGCCCGAGCTCGTCTCGGCGCTCGTCCTGCTCGGCTCGTCGGCCCGCGCCGAGCCGCAGGCCAACCTCGACGCGTTCCGGCCGCTCGTGGACCGGATCGCGGAGGTCGGCTTCACCGGCGAGACGCTCGAGACGACCATGGCCATCATGTTCGGTGAGACGACGCGCGCCGACCCGGCCCGCGCAGACACCGTGGCGCTGTGGCGCGAGCGCATCGCCGACCTGTCACCGGCGCTGCACAACGCCATCCGCGGGGTCATCGAGCGCGAGAGCGCCGTCGAGCTGCTGGGGCGCATCACCGCGCCGACGCTCGTCGTCTCCGGCGACGAGGACCTCGCGCGGCCGCCCGAGTGGTCGCGGGAGCTCGTCGCCGAGATCCCGGGCGCCGAGCTCTGGGCGCTTCAGGGCGTGGGCCACAGCGTCATCCTCGAGGCTCCGGAGGTCGTGACCCCGCGAATCCTCGAGTTCCTCGCCGAGCACGCGCCGGCGCGGGGCTGAGGCTCAGGCGGCGCGGGCGGAGCGCTTGGCCTTCGCCCGCGCCGGCTTCTTCTTCGGCTTCTCGGGCTGTGGGATGCGCAGCGCGTTGGCCCACAGGCGGGTGAGCGTGGTGACGAGGTCCTCGAACGGCACCTCGTCACCCAGGACGTAGACGGCGTTGGCCATCCGGCCGACCATCGCCGACAGCGCGCGGGCGGCGATGAGCGGGTCGACGTCAGGGTCGGCCATGCCTCGGGCCTGCAGGTCGCGGATCGACCGGGCGTTGCGCTCGGCGAACAGCTCGCCGCGGCGGCGGCGCATGTCACGCACGTCCTCGTCGATCGTCGCGACCTGCTCGAGCAGCCCCATCAGCTTGGCGTTGCGCTGGTAAGCCTCGAGGTAGGCCCGGTTGCCGGCTTCGATGACCGCGATCGGGTCCTCGGTGTCGGTGACCTTGCGGACGTGGGGGTGGAGCATCTCCTCCTGGGCCTCCTCGAGGACCGCGGCGAAGATCTCCTTCTTGCTCGTGAAGTACGTGTAGAACGACCCGGTCGAGCAGTTGGCCTCGGCCGTGATGTCGGTGAGCCGGGCGTTGAGGTAGCCGTCGCGCTCGAAGACCGTTCGGGCGGCCGTGACGAGCGCGGCCCGGGTGCGCAGGCCGCGCGCGGT
>JBDZVZ010000103.1:0-8033 GCA_040255945.1 Solirubrobacterales bacterium
CGACGCTCACGGCGCCCGACGCCGGCACGGCGACCGTCGCCGGCCACGACCTCCACCGCGACCCGGTCTCCGTGCGCCGCAGCATCGGCCTGGCCGCCCAGGACGCGACGGTCGACGGCCTGCTCACCGGCCTCGAGAACCTCACGATGATCGGCGAGCTGCATCACCTCGGCCGCCGGGCCGCGAAGGCCAAGGCCGTCGAACTGCTCGAGCGCTTCAGCCTCAGCGACGCGGCCGACACGGTCGCCAAGGACTACTCGGGCGGCATGCGCCGCCGGCTCGACCTCGCCGCGACGCTCGTCGCCACGCCCGAGGTCCTGTTCCTCGACGAGCCGACGACCGGCCTGGACCCGCGCTCGCGCAACGAGCTGTGGGGCGTCCTCGAGGACCTCACGAGCAGCGGCTCGACGATCCTGCTCACGACCCAGTACCTCGAGGAGGCCGACCGGCTCGCCGACGAGATCGTCGTCGTCGACCACGGCCGCGTCATCGCACGCGGCGACGCGCGGTCGCTCAAGCGGCAGGTCGGCGGCGACCAGCTCGAGGTCGTCTGCTCGGACCCGGCCGACCTCGACGCGGTCGCGGCGATCGTCGGGCGCATCGCGGGCACGGCCCCGCACGTCGACCCGCCCGCCCGCAGCGTGGCCGCGGCCACCGACGGCGGGGCCGCCGCCGTCGGCGCGCTGGCCGCCGCGCTCGAGGACGACGGCATCGCCGTCGAGGACCTCGGGCTGCGCCAGCCCACGCTCGACGACGTGTTCCTGACCCTGACCGGCAGCTCGGTCGCCGACGCCGAGACCGAGGAAGTGCCCGCATGACCACCACCACCGCACCCGTGACGACCGGCCGCAACCGCAACCGCAGCACATTGCTGTCCGACACGTGGGTCATCGCCCGCCGCGGCCTGGTCCACATGAAGCGCCAGCCCGAGGTCCTGTCGGACGCCACCATCCAGCCGATCATGTTCGTGCTGCTCTTCGCCTACGTCTTCGGCGGGGCGATCAACGTCCCGGGCGACGGCAGCTACAAGGAGTTCCTCATGGGCGGCATCTTCGCCCAGACGATCTTCTTCGGCTGCTTCGGCGTCGCGATGGCACTCGCCAACGACCGCGGCAACGGGGCGATCGACCGGTTCCACTCGCTGCCGATCCCGCGCTCGTCCGTGCTGGCCGGCCACGCGGTCGCCAACCTCATCAAGTCGTTTCTGCCGATCATCCTCATGTCGATCACCGGGCTGATCATCGGCTGGCGGACCCACGCCGGCGTCCTGGACGTGATGGCCGCCTACGGCGTCATGGTGGCGTTCTCGTTCGCGGTCATCTGGATCGGCGTGCTGCTCGGCAGCCTCGTCCAGACCCCGGAGGGCGTGCAGGGCATCGCGTTCGTGGCGATCTTCCCGCTGACGTTCGTGGCGAGCACGTTCGTGCCCACCGAGTCGCTGCCGGGCGTCCTGCGCACGATCGCCGAGTGGAACCCGGTGTCGGCGATCGCCAACGCGCTGCGCGGCCTCTTCGGCAACCCGGGTGGCACCTTCGGCGCCGACGCGCCCTGGCCGATGCAGCACTCGGTCATCTACACGCTGCTGTGGGCGGCGGCGATCGTCGCGATCTGCGCGCCGCTGGCCGTGCGCGCCTATCAGCGCTCGATCCGCAGCTGAGCAGCGGGCACCGCGGGCAGCAGGCCGCGCAGGGCGTTGCCGACGAGCAGCGCGTCGGCGCGGTCGAGGTCGGCGAGGGTGACGACCGCCTCGGCGACGTGGCCTTCGTCGATCAGCCGGCCGCGCAGCACGCCCGGCAGGATGCGCCCGTCGGCGGGCGGGGTGACGAGCCGGCCGTCGAGCTTGAGGAAGACGTTGGCGTAGGCGGTCTCGAGCAGGCGGCCGTCGAGGTCGACGAGCAGCGGCGCGGCCGGCACGCAGGCGTCGGTGAGGGCGTCGAGCAGCCGCCGGTCGCGCCACTTGTGGGCGCCGATGCCGCCGGGCACGGTCACGGGCGCGAGCTCGATCGACTCGACGGGCGCCGGCAGCGGCGCCGCCTCGAGCGTGACGGTCCCGTCGCCCTCGAGCAGGACCCGCAGCCGGCAGGGCCCTCCCTGCTCGAGCGCGGCGTGCGCCACGAGCGCCGGCAGCGCGTCGGGCAGCGCGATGTCGTAGAGCTCGGCGGCCGAGCGGGCCAGGCGGGCGAGGTGACGCTCCGCTTCGGGCGCCGACCCGTCGACGACGAGCAGCGTCTCGAAGATGCCGGCCGACGGGTCGGGACGCGGCACCGGCCGCGGGCCCAGGCGGACCGGCGGGGCCGCGTCGCCGACGGCGGCGTCCTCGTCCTCGGCGAGCGCCGCGCCGACGGCGGCCAGCAGCGGCCGCGCCTTCGCCAGGCATTCGGCGGCCTCGGCGTCCGGGTCGGAGTCGGCGACGACGCCGCCGCCGACGTCGAGCCACACCGTGTCGCCGGCGCACTCGAACGTGCGGATCGCAACGCTGAGCTCGAGGCCCGCGGTCGGCGACGCGAACCCGATGGCCCCGCAGAACGCCTGGCGCTCAACGCTCTCGAGCTCGCCGATGACGCCCATCGCGGCGACCTTCGGCGCCCCGGTGACCGAGCCGGGAGGAAAGAGCGCGCCGACGAGCTCCCGGTCGCCGACGCGGGCGCGTCGCTGACCGACGACTTCCGAGACGAGATGCCAGACGCCGGTGTGGGCCCGCACGTCGGCGAGCGCCTCCACCCGGACGCTTCCCGGCTCGCACACCCGGCCGAGGTCGTTGCGCACGAGGTCGACGATCATCGTGTTCTCGGCGCGGTCCTTGGCGGAGACGGCGAGCTCGTCGCGGGCGGCGGCGGCCAGCGCCGCGTCGTCAGGCCGCGGGCGCGTGCCCTTGATCGGCGCGCTGCGCACGCGGTCGCCGTGGCGGGCGACGAAGAGCTCGGGGGAGAGGCTGGCGATCGCGCCCCAGGGGCCGGCGAGGTAGGCGGCGCGGTCGGGGTCCAGCGCGCCGACGCCGCGGCAGAAGAGATCGACCGGGCGGCCGTCCAACGGGCCGCGCAGGCGCAGCGCCAGGTTCGCCTGAAACAGGTCGCCCGCGGCGATGCGCCGGCGGCAGGCGGCGACGGCGCGGGCGTGGCCGGCCGGTGTCGGCTCGGGGCGCAGCGGGCCGACGGTCCCGGGCTGCGGGCCGTCGACGCCGGCGGCCAGCCGTTGCGCGAGCTCGTCGCGGCGGACCTCCAGCGCGGCGGCCCGCTCGTCGGTCCACAGCGCCTCGAACCACCACTGCCCGTCGCCGTCGCGGACGAGCAGGTGGTCGTAGAGGGCCAGCGTCGTCTCGGGCAGCACCTCGCGCCGCGGCGGGGCGGGCGGCAGCCGCTCGAGACGGCGGCCCAGCCGGTAGCCGAGCAGCCCCATCCAGCCGCCCCCGACGAAGCCGTGAGGCGCGTCGGCGACGTCGGGCAGCTCGTCGAGCAGCGCGAACGGGTCGTCGTCGCCGGTCGCGACCCGTGTCGGCGCGCCGGTGGCGATGGCGGTGGCCCCGGCCCAGCGGCCGGTCAGCGCGACCGGGTGCGGGTCGTCGGCGACGAGCAGCGCGGCGTGCTCGGGCGTGACCGTGCCGGGCAGCGGCAGGCGGACGGCGCGGGCGGTCGTGGCGGCGACGGGCACGCCCGGCATTCTGGCGGTCGCCGGCGCCTCGTCGCTCGTGGGCGGCGAAACGCGGCGGCGAGGCTAGGCGAGCGCGGGTGCCGCCGCGGGGGCCGTGCGCTCCTGGGCCTCCAGCCGCACGAGCCGCGCCACCGGAACCGCGCTGACGACGACCCCGATGCCGACGAACGCGTACGTCGCCTGCGGCCCGACCGCGCCGACGACCGACCCGGCGAGCAGGACGCCGGCGCCGAACGCGGCGCTCTTGATGCCGTCGGCGGTCGCCAGCGCGCGGCCGCGGATGTCGTCGCCGGCGCTGCGCTGGATGAGCGAGGTGGCGGCGACGAGCAGGAAGCCGCCCGCCGCGCCGCCGACGACATAGGAGACGAGCGTGGGCCAGAAGACCGGCGCCACCGCGACCGACGCGATGCCCGCGCCCATGACGATGCGGCCGCTGAGCAGCCCGTTGACCTCGTTGCCGGCGTGCAGGACGCGGCCGCCGGCCATCGACCCGAAGACCATGCCCAGCGACCAGGCGGCGGCGAGCGCGCCGAGGCCGACCGGGCCGGCGTCGAACGCAGCGGCCAGCGGCGCCTCGGCGGTCATCGTGAAGCTCGTCATGAGCGTCGCGATGCACGACGAGCCGATGACGAGTCGCAGCGTGCGGTTGCCGGCCAGCGCCCGCCAGCCCTCGCGGCCGACGGCGCGCGACCGGATGCGCCGATCGGCGGTCGGGGCGGCCCTGAGCGCCTCGCGGACCGACCACACGAGCGCCGCGGACGCCAGGAAGGTCACGGCGTCGAGGGCGAAGACGCCCCCCGCGCCGAGCACGGCGACGAGCAGTCCGCCCCCGAGCCGGCCGGCCATCTGGCCGATCGTGCCGCCGGTGGCCAGCAGGCCGTTGGCCCAGCTGAGGTGCTGCTCGCCGGCCACGGCCGGGATCGCGGCGCCGGCGGCCGGCCCGTGGACCGTCCCGGCGATCGTGGCCAGCACCGAGAGGCCGAGCAGCGCAGCAGGCGAATGGACGAAGGCAAGCGCTACGAACACACCGGCTGCCGCGAGGTCGGCAACGACCATCAGGGTGAGCCGGTCGGCGCGGTCGGCCAGCCAGCCGGCCAGCGGCGCGACGACGCTGCCGAGCCCGAACATGATCAGCAGGCTGGCCGACAGCCAGCGGGTGGACCCGGTCTGGGCGTAGAGGGTGAAGCTGACGGCGATCGCGGAGGCGTCGGTGCCGGCTAGCGAGATGAGGCGCGCGAAGGCGAGGCGGCGCACGTCGCGGCGCGCCGTGTCGGCGGAGCGGGAGGACATGAGGCGGTGAAGCGGGGGAGGGAGGGGCACCGGCCCGAGTGAGGGCCGACCCTTCATGCTTCGGAACCGCACGAGCCCGCTTGAGTGAGGTCCGGCACAGGGCCGGCGGGTCGGACACCCGGCTGACGTGTCGGCCCGTCCTGGGAAGCTGACCGCATGCTCGCGCGCACGCTGGTCCTCGCCACCGTCTCGGCCTCGATGGTGGCTCTGCTGGCCTGCGGGGGCGACGACGGCCGGGCCGCCGACGGCGGGGCGGCCACCCAGGGCGACCAGCAGGGGCAGGCGGTGGCCAGCTCGCGGGTGCGGCTTGCCGCGGTCGGGCGCTTCGACCAGCCGCTGTACGTCACCGCGCCACCTGCCGATCGGAAGCGGATCTTCATCGTCGAGCAGGCCGGCCGGATCGTCGTCGTCCGCAACGGGCACAAGCTGGCGCGGTCGTTCCTCGACCTTCGCCGTTCGGTGACCTCGGGCGGGGAGCAGGGCCTGCTCGGCCTCGCCTTCGCGCCCGACTACGCCCGGTCGCACCGCTTCTACGTCTATTTCACGGGACGCGACGCGAGGCAGCGTCTGGTCGAGTACCGGGCGGCGAGTGCAGACCGGGCCGACGCGGGCAGCGCCCGCACGGTCTTCGTCCACGACGATCCGGAGGCCAACCACAACGGCGGCCAGCTCGCGTTCGGGCCAGACGGGCTGCTGTACGTCGGCACCGGCGACGGCGGTGGCGGCGACGACCAGCACGGGGCGCGCGGCAACGCCCAGGATCTCGGCTCGCCGCTCGGCAAGATCCTGCGGATCGACCCGCGCCCGAGCGGGGGCCGACGCTTCACCGTGCCGGCCGACAACCCGTTCGTGGGCCGGGCGGGCGCCCGCGGCGAGATCTACGCCTACGGCCTGCGCAACCCCTGGCGCTTCTCGTTCGACCGGCGGACCGGCGACCTGGTCATCGGCGACGTCGGGCAGAACCAGGTCGAGGAGATCGACTTTCTGCGTCGCGGCCGGGCCCGGGGCGCGAACTTCGGCTGGCGGCCGTGGGAGGGCCGGCGCCGCAACTTCGACGAGCCGGCGCCGCAGGCAGTCTTCCCGGTGCTGACGAAGCGCCACGGCGACGGCTGGTGCTCGATCACGGGTGGCTACGTCGTTCGCGACCCGCGGCTGCGGGCGCTGGCGGGCCGCTACGTCTACGGCGACTTCTGCCGGGGGCAGATCCGCAGCGTCCGCCTGTCCTCGGGCCGCGCGACCGGGGACCGGGCCGTGCCGGGGCTGCCGCGCATCGGCTCGCTGTCGTCGTTCGGCGAGGACGCGTCGGGCCGGGTCTACGTCGTTTCGCTGGACGGCCCGGTGTACCGGCTGGCGTCGCGCTGAGCCTGGCGCGACCGTCCGGGGTCGAACAAGCGTCCACTACGTTCAAGCCGTCTTGGGCATTTGCCGTTAAACGGCGCGAGGCGCCCAATTTGGACGCCTCGAAGGTACGCCGGAGTTGGTTCGTTTAGCCGCGCCAATGCATGGTCGTACCTCCCAGAGAAGTTCGCGCTGCGTTGCACCGCAGCAGACAGCGGACAGATTCACTGACGTGACGGCGCCCCGCCTGGCAGCTCGGCGCCGTCCGTCGTGTGCGGCGCCATTCTTTGGAACGCCGGTGTTCACGACGCATCCCCACTTCTGGGGAGCCACTTCGTTTCGGCCCCGGACTAGCAGGGATTTTGTCAACCGGCCGACGCCGGCGACGGGCGTCTAGGCGGCGGCGCGGGCGGCGTAGCCGCGGACGCGGCCTTCGAGGTCCAGCTCGCGCATGAAGTCCGCATCCGTGGTGTGTTGAAACTGCACGCCGGTGCGCTCGAGGACGCGGACGAAGGCCTCGACGACGTCCCCGTCGAGTTGGCTGCCGGAGACGGCGCGCAGCTCGACGATGGCTTCGGCCTGGGAGACCGGCTGCCGGTAGGAGTCGCGCGCGGTCATGACGTCGTAGGTGTCGGCGACCGAGATGATGCGGGAGAGCAGCGGGATGGCGTCGCCACTGAGGCGACGCGGGTAGCCCCTGCCGTCGATCCGCTCGTGGTGAGCGAGGATGACCTCGGCGACGGGGTCGTAGCCGTCGATCGTCCGGATGAGCCGCGCCCCCTGGTACGGGTGGGTCTTGACGACCTTCCAGTCTTCGTCGTCGAGCTTTCGGTTCGCGACGAGGATGCGGTCCGGGAACGCGAACTTCCCGATGTCGTGCAGCAGTCCGGCCGTGTGGACACGATCCTGCTCCTCATCAGAAAGCTCGAGTTCGGCGGCGATCGCACGCGCATATCGGGCGACGGCTGCCGAGTGACGGGCCGTCATACGGTCGCGAAGGGAGAGCGTCTGAAGCAGAGCCGACAGGACGCCCACCTGGACCGAAGCCAGCTCGGTGGTTCTGATCTCGAGCTGCTTGGCGCGTTCTTGAGAGAGCAGAAGCTCGCGGGTCAGGACCTGGAACAGGAAGAGGATGCCGATCAACGCCACGAGCGGCGTGACGCCGACGAGGCGATAAGTGACGGCAACAGCGACCGTCAGCGCGCCCGCCAGGGCTTCCGACGGCAGCATGGGAATGAAGAGGGTGCGCACCTGTTCGAGGAACGACAGTCCCTTACGTGCGCAAATGCCCCCGGCGACCAGTACGAAGTTCAAGGCGTTCGTGACCGCGAAGACGCCGAAAACCGCCAGAGCGAACGCGGCATCGTCCATCGATTGGACATCGAACGCGCGGATGAGCAACCCACCGACGAGCGGGTACGTCGCAAAGGCCGTCAGGTTGACGAGAAGCAGCCACGCCGGGATGGGTCGTATGGCGGTGTCGACGATGATCGTCGAGAGGGCGACGGCCACGGCCGGTGCCGGGCCCAGGAGCGCCATCGCAAGGACAACGGTCACGAAGCCCCCGGACAGGCGCATGCTGCCGGTCCTGATCGGCATGACGTCGCTGACGATCGTCACGATTGCGAGCGCCGCAACCAGCCCGACCGGCTCCCAGTCGGAGGTACGTGACGACACCACCGCGCCGGTCAGTGACACGGCCAGCAGAGCGAGTTGCAGCGCGACCAACGTCTTGCGCCCCATTTCCTCCTGCTTAT
>JBDZVZ010000146.1:0-2160 GCA_040255945.1 Solirubrobacterales bacterium
GACCGGCGCCGGGGCCGAGGTCGATGATCCAGTCGGCGTGCGCCATGACCGCCTGATGGTGCTCGATGACGATGACCGACTTGCCGGCGTCGACGAGCTCGTCCAGCAGCGCGAGCAGCTGCTCGACGTCGGCGAGGTGCAGGCCGGTCGTCGGCTCGTCGAGGACGAGGATCCCGCCCTCGTCCGCCATGTGGGTGGCGAGCTTCAGCCGTTGGCGTTCGCCGCCCGAGAGGGTCGTCAGCGGCTGCCCGATCGTGAGATACCCGAGCCCGACGGTGGCGAGTCGGTCGAGGATCTTCTGCGCGGCCGGCACCTTCGCCTCGCCGTCGGCGCCGAAGAACGCCGCCGCCTCGTCGACCGACATCGCCAGCACCTCGCTGATGTCGCGACCGCCGAGCTGGTGCTCGAGCACCTCGGGCTGGAACCGCTTGCCCTCGCACGCCTCGCAGGTCGTGGCGACCCCGGCCATCATCGCCAGGTCGGTGTAGATGACGCCCGCGCCGTTGCAGGCGGGGCAGGCGCCCTCGGAGTTGGCGCTGAACAGCGCGGGCTTGACGCCGTTGGCCTTCGCGAACGCCTTGCGGATCGGGTCCAGCAGCTTCGTGTAGGTCGCCGGGTTGCTGCGCCGCGAGCCGCGGATCGCGCCCTGGTCGACGGTCACGACGCCCTCGCGTCCGGCCACCGACCCGGCGACGAGCGAGCTCTTGCCCGACCCGGCGACACCGGTGAGCACGACGAGCACGCCGAGCGGGAGGTCGACGTCGACGCCGCGCAGGTTGTTCGTGGAGGCGCCGCGCACCTCGAGCGTGCCGGACGCGGCGCGCACCGACGGCTTCAGGGTCGCCCGGTCGTCGAGGTGGCGGCCGGTGATCGTGTCGCTGGCCCGCAGCGCTTCGACGGCGCCCTCGAAGACGACCTCGCCGCCGGCCGCGCCGGCGCCGGGCCCGAGGTCGACGACGTGGTCGGCGATCGCGATCGCCTCCGGCTTGTGCTCGACGACGAGCACGGTGTTGCCCTTGTCGCGCAGCGCCAGCAGCAGCTCGTTCATGCGCTGGATGTCGTGCGGGTGCAAGCCGATCGTCGGCTCGTCGAAGACGTAGGTGACGTCGGTCAGCGAAGAGCCGAGGTGGCGGATCATCTTCGTGCGCTGGGCCTCGCCGCCCGACAGGGTGCCCGCCGGCCGGTCGAGGGAGAGGTAGCCGAGCCCGATCTCCACGAAGGAGTCCAGGGTCTCGCCCAGCGCCTCCAGCAGCGGCGCGACCGAGGGCTCGTCGAGATCGCGCACCCACGCGGCGAGGTCGGAGATCTGCATCGCGCAGGCGTCGGCGATGCTGACGCCGCCGATCTTCGACGAGCGCGCCTCGGCGCTCAGGCGGGTGCCGTCGCACTCGGGGCAGGTCGTGAACGTCACGGCCCGCTCGACGAACGCGCGCACGTGCGGCTGCATCGCGTCGACGTCCTTGGAGAGCAACGACTTGCGGATCTGCGGGATGAGCCCCGCGTAGGTGAGGTTGATCCCGTCGACCTTGATCTTCGTCGGCTCCTTGTGGAGCAGGTCGGCAAGCTCCTTCTTGGTGTATTTGCGGATCGGCTTGTCGCAGTCGAAGTAGCCGCAGCCGCGGTAGATGCGCCCGTACCAGCCCTCCATGCTGTAGCCGGGGATGGTGATCGCGCCCTCGTTGAGCGACTTCGTGTCGTCGTAGAGCGCCGCCAGGTCGACGTCGTTGACCGAGCCGCGGCCCTCGCAGCGCGGGCACATGCCGCCGAGGCGGGTGAAGGCGGCCTTCTCCTTCTTGCCGTTGCCGCGCTGCACGGTGATGACGCCGGTCGCCGACACCGACGGGACGTTGAACGCGAACGCGCCGGGCGGCCCGATGTGCGGGTCGCCGAGCCGGCTGAAGAGGATGCGCAGCATCGCGTTGGCGTCGGTGGCGGTCCCCACGGTCGAGCGCGGATCGCTGCCCATCCGCTCCTGGTCGACGGAGATCGCGGTCGTCAGCCCGTCGAGCACGTCGACGTCGGGGCGCGCCAGGGTCGGCATGAAGCCCTGGACGAAGGCGCTGTAGGTCTCGTTGATGAGCCGCTGGGACTCGGCGGCGATCGTCCCGAACACGAGCGAGCTCTTGCCCGAGCCCGACACGCCGGTGAACACGGTCAGCC
>JBDZVZ010000104.1:0-8015 GCA_040255945.1 Solirubrobacterales bacterium
GATGGCCTCGGCGCGCCGGCGGCGCACGCCGACGGTGGCGCGCGCGCCGGCCCATCCGAGCGCGCAGACGACCGCCACGCCGAACGGCGCCAGCCAGCCCGTCGCCGCGACGGCGACCGCGACGACGGTCGCCAGCGCGGCGACCGAGCGCCGGGTGTCCGCCACTGCGGCGCCCGCGACCCAGCCCGCGACGACGACGCCTTGCAGCGGGCTCACGCTCTGGGTGAGGACCTCGCACCGGATCTCGATCGCGGCGCCGGCGAGCAGGATCGCCACCACGGGCCACGGCCAGCGGTCCACGACGGCGATCGGCGCCAGCACCGCGACGACGAACGCGATCCGGGCCGCCGGCGGCCACGTGCCCTCCAGCCAGACCGCCTCCCCCAGCCCCCAGGCGAGCAGGACGAGCGCGAGGAGCACGCGCGCAGGCGGGAGGCGGACCACCGGCGGTCCGCGGCGCAGCGCTGCGACGGCCACGGCTACCCGAGCGGCCGGTCGCCGTCGCCGGCCCGCACGAGCCCGGACTCGTAGGCGAGCACGACCGCCTGGGTCCGGCTGCGCAGCCCGAGCTTGCCCAGGACGCGCGTGACGTGCGTCTTGACCGTCCCCTCGCTGAGATGGATGCGCTGGGCGATCTCGCCGTTGGGCAGGCCGCGCGCGACGAGCATGAGGACCTCGCGCTCGCGGTCGGTCAGCCCGGCCAGCTGCTCGGCGACCTCGGCCGACGGGACCGGGCGCGCGACGTAGTGCTCGACGACCCGGCGGGTGATGCGCGGCGACAGCAGCGCGTCGCCCGCGGCGACCGTGCGCACCGCCTCGGCGAGCCGGTCCGGGTCGGTGTCCTTCAGCAGGAAGCCGCCGGCGCCGGCGCGCAGCGCGGCGTACGTCGAGGTCGAAGGTCGTGACGACGAGCACGCGGGTCGGCAGGCCGCGGGCGACGATCTGCTCGGTGGCGGCGATCCCGTCCATGCCGGGCATCCGCACGTCCATGAGCACGACGTCGGGGCACTTGAGCGCGACGAGCTCGACCGCCTCGCGGCCCGACGCCGCCTCGCCGACGACCTCGAGGTCGGCCTCCGCCTCGAGCATCGAGCGCAGCCCGCCCCGGATGAGGGCCTCGTCGTCGGCGATGGCGACGCGGATCATCGGCCGGGGGCCGGACGAGACGGCAGCATCGTGCGCGCAGCCTATGGGCTGCGTGCCGACGCCGGCGCGTCCCGTCCCGGCCCGGCCCGGCCGACGCGCCCGGATCACCGCACGCGCTGCAGCGTCACGTGGCCCGACCACTCGACGGTCATCCGGCTGCCCTCCTTGAAGCCCTGCCAGTCGATCTTCACCGGCAGCTTCACGAAGCGGGCGCCGCGGAAGGCCGATGCGCGGTAGCGCATCGTCATCGCCTCCGTCGGCAGGCCGGGGAAGGTCGGGTTGTCGATCGCCTCGGGCGGGCAGCGGTAGGCGGCGGGCGCCAGGCTCCACTGGACGCGGATCTCGTTGCGGCCGGGCACGGCGGAGAACACGCCGGCCAGGCCGGTCGGGGCGTCGGCCCGCGTCTCCTTGGCCACCCCGCAGCCGATCGTCTCGCCGGTCGCGGTCGCCCACGATCCGGCCGACTGCGACGTCCAGTCGATGCCCTTGGCCACGCCGGCCGAGACGGCGACGCCGGCGCGGTCGGGAACCGGAAGCCGGACCCGGCCGCCGAGGTTGCTGCGGGCGCTGATCCAGACCTCGCCGTCGCCGCGGAAGCGGGTCTCGTCGTCGGCCGCGTCCTCGATCGTGCTGCGGCCGAGGATCGAGAGGTCGATGATCTTGAACTCCAGCGGACGCGGCCACCAGCCGCCCCTGCGGGGCCGCTCGCGGAACGCCCCGCCGCAGATCGGCTTGCGGCGCGTCGTCTTGCGCACGCAGCGCGGGGTGCCGGGGGTGAGCGGGCCGGAGGCCGCCGCGGCGGCCCCGGCGCTGGAACGCTCCGGATCGGGGGCGTGGGCGCCGGCCGGCAGGGCCGGTCCGGCGAGCAGGGCGGTCGCCGCCACGGCGGCCGCGAGGGCGAGGCGGCGGCTCATCGCAGCGTCACCTTGCGGGCGGCGGCGCCGGGCGCGCTGATGGTGGCGCGCAGGGTCCGCTGCTTCTTCAGCGCCTTGGCGGCGCGGCCGTTGAACCGCAGCCGGACGGTGGCGGCGCCCCGGCTCGACGTGCGCGCGGTGCCGCTGGCCAGCGTCACGGCGCGACCGCCGAGCCGCAGGCGGCGGGCCGTGGCGGCGTCGACGCGCAGGCGCACCGTCACCTTGCGACCGGCGGCGGCGCCGCGGACGCGCACGCGCAGGCCGCTGCGCAGGGCGGTGCGCAGCTTCGCCGTGCCGGCCAGCGCGACCGTGCCGCGCGGCGAGCCGGTCCTGTCCGCGTCGCCCTTCGGGTCCCCTGGGCCGTTGCCGTTGCCCTTGCCGGAGCCGGAGCCCGAGCCGTTGCCGGAGCCGGAGCCGTTGCCCGAGCCCGAGCCGTTGCCGTTGTCGCCGCCGTTGCCCGGGGGCGGCAGCGGCTGCGGGTTGATGTCGGCCGGCCCCCAGTCGGGCTCGGTCGCCCCGGGGATGACCAGCGAGCTCGAGTAGCTGCCGCACCGGGCTGGGTCGGTCGGCACCCCGCGGGCGACGTGGAGGCCCTCCGGGAGCGTGAACGCGAGCCCGGAGCCGTCCGGCGACCAGGTCGGGCTGTGGGTGCCGCGCGTCGGGCTGGTGATGCAGACGCCGTCAGGACGAGCGGCCGGCAGGCGGCCGCCGATGACGTCGCCGCGGACGTTGAGCCAGATGATTCGCCGGACGGAGCCCGGCCACTCGCCGTCGTAGCCGTGGACGGCGGCGACCCGGCGACCGTCGCGGGAGACGACGCCCTCGCCGAGGTCGCTGCTGTCGCCGAAGTAGTTCTGATCGTCGAACCAGTGGGTCTTCGTCGAACCGGGCGCGATGTCGAGCAGGTTGATGTGGTGCAGGTAGCCGCCGGTCACCAGCAGCCGGCCGTTGCCGACCCAGCGCGGGTTGCCGAAGGTCGCGTTGGCGAACTCGGTGGGCGGCGTGAAGCGGTCGGCGTGGGTGATCCCGGTCACCGAGCGGTGACCGCACTCCCAGGCGATCGGACAGGAGTAGGAAGCGAACGAGTAGGCGATCTTCGAACCGTCGGGGCTGATGGCGACCGCAACCGGGACGCCATCGACCGGGCGGCTGGTCGAGTCCACCAGCGCCGGCGGGTCGATCGTGTTGATGACCTGGCCGTTCTGGCGCAGGCGCTTGATGAGCTGGCCGTGGGAGACGGCGATCGTGCCGTCGTCGGCCTGGCTCGGCGAGCGGTAGGGGTACTCGGCGGTGCCGTCGGAGGTGACCTGGTGCTGGCGGGCGCCGTCGGGAGTGCCGAGCCAGACGTTGGCGTCCTTGATGAACGCGATCGAGTCGGCCGAGGCGGGCGAGGCGGGCAGCAGCGCGGCGGCGGCGGCCAGCGTCGAGGCGAGGAGCATCGCGGCGCCACGGCGACGGGGCCGGGCGCCGCGGCGCCGCGCGGTGGTGGTGGTGAGAGTTGCCATGGTGGCGACGCTACGGGCGCCGGCCGGCCGTCTCGTCTGCCGATCGTCGCGATCGACATGGCCGAAAGCTGACGCCGGGCCGGCCGGCCGAGGCGCAACGCGGACTGCGAAGCGCAACTTTCGGATCGGCCGGCCGAGTCACTCAGGTGGATGCGCCTTCGCCTCGCTCTCCTGCTCGGCCTCGCCACGCTGCTGTGGCCCGCCGCCGCGTGGGCGGGCACCGGCGGGGCGAGCGCGCCCACGCGCGGCGGCGGGACCGAATACGGCACGCCGCTGGCCAAGGTGGCGCGCCAGCCGGTCGCCACGACGTTCCGTCTCTCCCCCCGCACACTCACCGAGGGCCGCCTTCCGCGCGTCGCGCTGCGCATCGACCAGCACGGCGTGCGCACCGTCACCGCCCGGATCGTCCTTGTGCCCCTGCACGGCAAGGGCACCGCGGTGCGCATGGACCTCGGCACGATCCGCACCGGCCGGACGCTGCACCCCGACTGGCCGCAGGGCACGACGCTCGTCGCCGGACGCTACGTCGCCCGCGTCCACGCGCGCAGCCCGAACGGCGCCACGCTGCGCCGCCGCGCGAAGGCCTCGGGGCGCACGACGATCACCGTGCGCCGCAAGAAGGTCGTGGCCGCCCCCACGCCGCCGGCCGCGCCGACACCGCCGACCGCGCCGGTCGCCCCCGATCCGGGGATCTCGACGGCCGGCGTCTTCCCGGTCGCCGGCCCCCACTCGATCGGCGGGGGTGGGCGGGACGGGTTCGGCTTCGGCGCCGGACGGCCCGGCCACCTCCACGAGGGCGTCGATGTCGCCGCCGCCGAGGGCACGCCGGTCGTCGCGCCGCTGGCGGGCACGATCGTCGCCCGCTCCTATCAGGCCAGCGCGGCCGGCTACTACCTGACGATGGACGCCGTCGACGGCCGCTCGTTCTTCTTCGCTCACTGCCAGAAGGACTCGTTCGCGGTGACGCTCTCGCAGCCGGTCGCCGCCGGCCAGCCGCTGTGCCGCGTCGGTCAGACCGGCAGCGCCACCGGCCCGCACCTGCACTTCGAGATCTGGCTGGGAGGCTGGCGCCGCGACAAGGCCAGCCACCCGGTCGACCCGCTCGCGCAGCTGCTGGCCTGGGACCGCTGACCGCGGTCCGACAAAGAACTTGCAGAACCCCTGCACACTCGACGGGGTGTCGAGTAGGGTCGCGCCATGCTCCCCCGCGCCCTCCTTGCCGCCCTGGCCACGATGGCCGTCGCGGCCCCTGCCGCCTCCGCCGAGACCGCGCTGAACGTCATCCCGCACGGTCAGCAGGCGCCCGGCGTCCCGTGGGCGACCGCCCCCGGCATGCTGCCCGCCGACACCCAGGCGAGGATGTACGACCGGCTCACGCCGCTGTGGCGCAACGTCACCGACGCGCAGCTCGTGCCCAGCGCCGACGGCACCGGCTACTTCAAGTCCTCCGCCCTGGTGGCGGAGAACGACCCGTCGCTCATCACCAGCCAGACGATCACCGGTACCTCGCCGACCGCCGGCCCGGTGACCGCGACGATCAAGCGCGACGCCTACGGGGTGCCGCACGTCTACTCGAGCACCGACGCGGGCGCGCTCTTCGGCGCCGGCTACGTCGTGGCCACCGACCAGGCGCTGCTCATCGGGCTGGCTCGCACGAACGGCGTCGCGGCGCTCGTCGACGTGCCCGGCGTGTCGGCGATCAGCCTCGTGCTCGGGCTCTACGACTACCAGCCCTCCCAGCGGGTCATCAACGAGGTCACCGCCCAGCAGACGCGCGCGATCGAGAACCAGGGCGCGGAGGGCAAGCAACTGCTCGACGACATCGACACGTACCTGGCGGGCGCGAACGTCCGCCAGGCCGAGACGGGCGCCAAGCCGCTGACGCGCACCGACATCTACGCGGCCAACGCGATCAAGGCCCAGTTCCTCGGCGAGGGCGGCGGCGCGGAGATCGACAACGCCCTCTTCCTCGCCAGCCTGCGCAAGAAGCTCGGCGCGCGGCGCGGCGACGAGGCGTTCGAGGACCTGCGCGCCCGCAACGACCCGGAGACCACGGCGACGACGACCAAGCGCGCCGACGCGCAGGCCAAGGTGTCGGTCCGCAACCCGCGCGGGATCGTGCGGCTGCGCAAGGACTCGTTCCGCAACACGTTCGTCGGCCTGCCGGGCGCGAAGGCCGCCAGCGCGGCGCGCGCGCCGAAGGTCCACCACCAGCTCGCCAGCAACATCCTCATCGTGTCGGGCAAGCGCTCGGCGACCGGCCATCCGCTCTTCGTCGGCGGCCCGCAGATCGGCTACAACTACCCCGGGCTGACGATGGAGATGCAGCTCTCCAGCCCGCACATCAACGTGCGCGGCGCGACCTCCGCGCCCTACCCGGGCTACATGCTCATCGGCCGCGCCCAGGACTACGCGTGGACGCTGACCTCGGCGGCCTCCGACATCATCGACACCTACGCCGAGAAGCTCTGCGGCGGCTCCAAGCACAAGTACGTGTACAAGGGCCGCTGCCGGCAGATGGACCGGGTCGACGGCGGCACGATCAGCAAGGGCGGCAAGAGCACGAAGGTCGTGTTTTGGCGCACGGTGCACGGGCCCGTCCAGGGCTACGCGCGCACGGAGAAGGGCGGCAAGCTCGTCGCGCTGACCCAGCGGCGCAGCAGCCGCGGGCGCGAGACGACCGACCTGCTGTTCAACCAGCAGATGACCTACGGTCGGGTGCACAGCGCGCGCGACTTCGTCAAGGCCGCCCAGAAGTCCCCGCAGACGTTCAACTCGTTCTACGCCAGCGGCAGCGAGACCGCGTTCTACACGTCGGGCGCGCTGCCCAAGCGGCCCAAGGGCGTCAACGACGACCTGCCGGTCGACGGCACCGGCAAGTACGAGTGGCGCGGCGAGCTCAAGCCCTCCCAGCACCCGCAGGTCATCAACCCGCGGCTGGGCTACATCGTCAACTGGAACAACAAGCCGGCGCGCGACATGCCGGCCGGCGACGACCGCTTCGGCAACGAGGGCGGCCCGCAGCGCGTCGACCTGCTGCGTGAGGAGCTCGCCCGCTTCAAGACGCCGACGCTCGCCAACGTCCTGGCGGCCGCCAACGCGGGCGCGACCGAGGACGTGCGCGCCGTCCGGTTCTGGCCGACGCTGCGCGCCATGCTCGACAAGACGAAGGCGCCGAGCGCTCGGGCCAAGCAGCTGGCCGGGCTGCTCGACGACTGGAACAAGGCGGGCGGCAGCCGCGTCGACGCCAACCTCGACGGCAAGATCGACAACCCGGGCGCGGTCATCCTCGACACGGCCTGGAAGAAGATCACCGACGCCGGCCTGTGCGACCGCCTCGGCCGCGGCCTGTGCAAGGACCTCGAGGGCATGATCAGCCGCTACGACCTGCCGCCCGGCGGCCAGTACAGCGGCTGGCATCAGTACATGGACAAGGACCTGCGCACGCTGCTGGGCAAGAAGGTGCGCGGCAAGTACCACCTGCGCTACTGCGGCGACGGCTCGGTGAAGCGCTGCTCGCGCGAGCTGTGGGGTGCGCTGGACAGCGCCGGTCGCACGCTTGCCGCGCAGCAGGGCTCCGACCCGACGAAGTGGACGAAGCCGGCGGCGGCGATCACGTTCTCGCCGGTGCCGCTGTTCACGATGCAGTACACGAACCGCCCGTCGGGGATCCATCAGATCATGGAGTTCGGCGGGTAGAGCGGCGAACGCCCGCGACGATCGGGCAGTGACCGACGGCGACCATCCCCGTAGCGTGCGGCTATGGGGATGGCCGCCGACTACCTCGTCGTCGGGGCCGGCGCGAGCGGGCTCGCGTTCACGGACACGCTCGTGGCCGAGACCGACGCCGAGGTCGTCGTCGTCGACCGCCGAAGCGCGCCGGGCGGTCACTGGCTCGACGCCTATCCGTTCGTCCGCCTGCACACCCCGTCGGCCTACTACGGCGTCAACTCGCTGCCGCTCGGCGCCGACCGCGTCGACGAGAACGGCGAGAACGCCGGGTTCTACGAGCGGGCGACCGGCGAGGAGGTCCGGGCGCATCTGGCCGAGGCGGCGCAGCGCCTCGCCGAGACGGGGCGGGTGCGCTTCCTGACCGGCCACGAGCACGTCGGCTCGGGGGCCGACGGCGAGCGGGTCCGCGACCTCTCCGGCGGCGCGGTGCGCGACGTCGCGGTCCGCCGCCGGGTCGTCGACGCGCGGTACCTCGAGGCGTCGGTGCCGGCCACGCACACCCCGTCGTTCTCCGTCGCGCCGACCGCGCGCCTCGTGCCCGTCGGGCAGCTGCCGGACGCGGCCGGGTCGGCGACGTCCTACACCGTGCTCGGCAGCGGCAAGACCGCGGTCGACGCGTGCACCTGGCTGCTGGACAACGACGTGGCGCCGGACCGCATCCGCTGGGTCCGCCCGCGCGAGGCGTGGTTCCTCGACCGCGCCGCGTTCCAGCCGCTGG
>JBDZVZ010000006.1:0-66981 GCA_040255945.1 Solirubrobacterales bacterium
GCCGCCCGGCGCGACCAGCAGGCCGAGCGGGGGGGGGCGCGCGGGGAGGCCGCCGCGGCCGAGGAGCGCCTGGCGGCGCTGCGCGCGGCCGCCGGCGTCGACGACGACGCGGCGCTCGCGGAGGCCGAGGAGCGCAGCGCGCGCGCCGCGGCGCTGCGGACCGAGCTCGCCCGGTTGGCGGGCGAGATCGCCCAGGTGGGCGGCGGCGACGTCGACGCCGTGGCCGCCGAGGTGGCCGGGCTCGACGCCGACGCGCTGCCCGCCCGGCTGGAAGCGCTCGGCGCCGAGGCGGCGCAGCGGCGTGCTGAGCGCGACGCGCGCCTGCAGGAGCTCACCCGCGCCCGCGACGAGCTCGAGCGGCTGGAGCGCTCCGAGGAGGCCGCCCAGGCCGCCCAGCAGGCCGCCGGGCTGCTCGCCGAGGTGCGTGACCTGGCCGAGCGCTACGGCCGGGCGCGCCTGGCCCAGAAGGTCCTGCGCGACGCCATCGAGCGCTACCGCCGCGACCACGAGGGCCCGATGCTGCGCCGGGCCAACGAGCTCTTCCCGGCGCTGACCTGCGACCGCTTCTCCGGCCTGGTCACCGAGCTCGACGAGCACGACACGTGGGTGTTGGTCGCCGTGACCGCCGACGGTCAGCGCCGCCGGGTCGACGAGCTCAGCGACGGCACGCGCGAGCAGCTCTTCCTCGCGCTGCGCCTGGCCGCGATCGAGCGCTACGTCGCCGCGTCGGGCGCCGTGCCGGTCGTCTTCGACGACGTCCTGCTGGAGTCCGACGACCCGCGCGCGCGGCGCATCCTCGCGGCGCTGGCCGACCTCGCGTCCCAGACGCAGGTGCTCGTCCTCACCCATCACCGCCACCTCGTCGCCCTGGCCCGCGACACGGTCGCCGCCGACCGGCTAGACGTCGTCGACCTCGACGCGCCGGCGGCGCCCGCGGCGGCGACGGAGCCCGAGGCCGCGCCCGAGCCCGCGCCGGAGGAGGCGTCTGAGCCGGCGCAGGCCGACGCGCCCGAGCCCGCGCCCTCGCTGGCCGAGGAGCTCGACCGCATCACGCCGGGTGAGCAGGGCGCGCTGCTCTGACGGCGAGCGTCCATCGGTGCCAGCCAGTGGTGGCACCAATGCACGCTCGCCCCGCCCCCAGACGCCCCCGGACGCTGAACGTCCATCACTGCCACCCCCAGGTGGCACCGATGCACGCTCACGGCTCCCCCAGCGCCGGCGATCAGGCCAGCGCCGCGGTGAACGCCGCGTGTGCTGCGGCGCCGCGAACGGCGAAGACGACGCGCTGCAGGTTCGAGCCGGTCGCGAGGTGCCGGCGCACCTCGTCGACCTCGATGGCCGCCGCCTCCTCCAGCGGGAAGCCGCCCACCCCGGTGCCGAAGGCCACGAGCGCCAGCGAGCGGGCCCCGAGCTCGTCGGCGACCCGCAGCGTGGCGGCGGTCGCGCGGCGGATCACGTCGGCCGACGTCGGCCCGCCGGGCTCCATCGTCGCCGCGTGGATCACCCAGCGCGACGGCAGCGCGCCCGCGGTCGTCGCGACCGCCTCGCCCAGGCCGATCGGCGCGGCGCGCCGGCTCTCGTCGGCGAACTCCGGCCCTGCGGCCCGCCGGATCGCCCCGGCCACCCCGCCGCCGTGCAGCAGCTGCGTGTTGGCGGCGTTGGCGATCGCGTCGACGGCCAACGTCGTGATGTCGGTGTCGAGCACCTCGGGCGTCGTGGGCACGCAGCGGAGTCTGCCCGCTGCGCGATCGCACTCGCCAGTCGGTTCATCTGGAAGCGCCCGACGGGCTCGGCTTGAGCCGCCCGCCACAGATCCCCCCCCCATCGGGGGACTAGGCGACCTCAGCCGGTTCCTCGTCCTTGCCCTGGAGCCGCTCGCGGCCACGACGGACGGCGGCGATGAACTTCGAGAGGTTCACCTCGAGCGTGTTGAGGATCTCGTCGGCGTAGTCCTCGGCGCCGAGGCGGATCTCCCGCTCGCGGGCGCGGGCGTCCTCGACGATCTCCTCGGCGGCGCGCTCGGCCTGCCGGGTGACCTCCTGCTCGGAGATGAGCTCGTCCTGCTTGACGCGGGCGTCCTTGACGATGCGCTCGGCCTCGCGCTTGGCCTCGGCGAGCATCTCCTGACGCTCCTTGACGATCCAGCGGGCCTGCTTGATCTCCTCGGGGATCGTGGCCCGCATCTGATCGAGGATGTCGTAGATCTCCTCGCGGTCCACACGCACCTCGTCGGTCAGGGGGACCTTTTTGGCGTTGTGGACGAGATCGTCGAGCTTGTCGATGAGGACCAGGACGTCCATGGCAAAGGCGTCTTTCGTTATCGGGTGAGCTCTTCCTTCAGCCGGCGTGCGACGCGCTCGGGGACGAGGCTGTCGATCTCACCGCCGAACGTGGCGAGCTCTTTCACGCCACTGGAGCTGAGGAAACTGTACTGCGGGCTGGCCATCAGGTAGAGCGTGTCGACGTCCGGCGCCTGCATCCGGTTGAGCTGGGACATCTCGAGCTCGTACTCGAAGTCCGAGATCGCGCGCAGGCCCTTGACGATCGTGCGCGCCCCGACCTGCCGGGCGAACTCGACGACGAGGACGGCGAACGGCTCGATGCGGATGTTGTCGAGGTCGGCGGTCGCCTCGGCGATGAAGCTCACCCGCTCGTCGATCTCGAAGATCGGCTTGGTCTTGCGCACCGACGCGTTGACGACGGCGATGACCACCTCGTCGAAGCGCTCGGCGGCGCGCCGGATGACGTCCAGGTGGCCGTTGGTGATCGGGTCGTAGGAGCCGGGGCAGACGGCGATGCGCGGGTTCGTGCTCATGCGGTGTGGATGCTGATGACGGTGTCGCCGTAGCGGCGCTGCGGGGCGTCCTGGAGCCCGTCGAGGACGAGCGGGGCGCGTCGGTCCGACTCCGTCACCACGCGTGCGCCCGGCCGGAGCACCGGCACGAGCAACCGCGACAGCTCGGGACCCAGTCCGGCCGCGAGCCGGTACGGAGGATCGATGAAGACGAGATCGTAGGCATCCCTCGCCGCCGCTGCGTCCTGCACGGCCCGCAGCGCGTCTCGGCGACGCACGATCGCACGGTCCGGACCGAGGCCGAGCTCGTCGAGGTTGCGCCGGATGACGTCGACCGCGCGGGGGTCGCGGTCGACGAGGACGGCGCGCTCGGCGCCGCGTGACAGCGCCTCGATCGCCAGCGCCCCGGAGCCGGCATAGAGGTCGAGTACGCGCGCGTCGTCGAGCGCCCCGAGTGCGCTGAAGAGCGCCTCGCGCACGCGGTCGGAGGTCGGGCGGGTGTCGGTGCCGCGCGGCGCGTGCAGCCGCCGCCCCCCGAGCTCTCCGGCGATGATTCTCACGCCGGGATCGTCGCAGGCCACACGAACGAGCCCCGAGGCGAGCCCGTGCCCGGAAGCCGAGCCCCGAGGCGAGGCCTTCCGCCGTCAGGCGGGGACGAGGTCGGCTTCGCGGGCGGCGAGCTCGGCCGCCAGCAGCGCGTGCTCGGGCGCCGCCAGCTGCGGGTCGTCGGCCAGCAGCGTCTCGGCCCGGGCGTAGGCGCGCTCGAGGACGTCGGCGTCGTCGGGCAGCCGAGCGAACCGGTAGCGGGCCAGGCCGGACTGGCGGGTGCCGGCCAGCTCGCCCTCGCCGCGCAGGTCGAGGTCGATCTCGGCGAGCCTGAACCCGTCGCGGTGCTCGGCGAGCGCGCGCAGCCGCAGCGACTCCTTGGGCCCGAACAGCAGGCAGAGCGACTCGTGCGCGCCGCGCCCGACCCGGCCGCGAAGCTGGTGCAGCTGGGAGATGCCGTAGCGGTCGGCGTCCTCGATGAGCATGACCGTGGCGTTGGGGACGTCGATGCCGACCTCGATGACGGTCGTGGCGACGAGGACGTCGGCCTCCCCGCTGCTGAAGCGCTCCATCGCCGCCGCCTTCTCCGACGACCTCATCTGGCCGTGCAGCAGGACGACCTCGAAGTCGGCCAGCTCGCCGGTCCGCAGACGCTCGTACTCGTCGGTGGCCGCGCGGGCGTTCAGCGCCTCGGACTCGCTGACGAGCGGGCAGACGACGTAGGCCTGCCGGCCGGCGCGCAGCTCCTCGCGGATGCGCTCGTAGGCCCGGGCGCGCGCGGCCTCGGTCGAGCAGACGTGGGTGGCGATCGGCTGGCGTCCGCGGGGCAGCTCGCGCAGGGCGGTGACGTCGAGCGCGCCGAACGCGGCCAGCCGCAGCGTGCGCGGGATCGGCGTGGCGGTCATGTGCAGCAGGTGCGGCACGAAGCCGTTGCGCGCCTTGGCGTCCAGGGCGGCGCGCTGGCGGACGCCGAAGCGGTGCTGCTCGTCGACGACGGCGACGAGCAGGTCGGCGAAGACGACCGGGTCCTCGATAAGCGCGTGGGTACCGACGACCATCGCCAGCTCGCCGCTGGCCAGCCGGGCGAGGATCTCGCGCCGGCGGGCGGCCGGGGTCGAGCCGGTCAGCAGGGCGGAGGCGATCAGTTCGCCGGGCATCAACGACCCGATCGTCGCGAAGTGCTGCTCGGCGAGCGTCTCGGTCGGCGCCATGAGCGCCGCCTGGCCGCCGTGCTCGACGGCGCGCAGCATCGCGTGCAGGGCCACGACGGTCTTGCCGGAGCCCACCTCCCCCATGAGCAGCCGCTGCATCGGCCGCTCGCGCGCGAGGTCGGCATCGACCTCGTCCATCGCGGCCAGCTGGTCGCCGGTGGGCGTGAACGGCAGCAGCTCCTCGCGCCAGCGCGTGGTGAGGCTCGCCTCCTCCGCGAGCGGCTGGCCGCGCACGCCGGCGTCGCGCTCCTCGCGCAGCCGCAGCTGCAGCAGCTGGTCGAGCAGCAGCTCGTCGAACGCCAGCCGGCGCCGTCCCGCCTCCTGGTCGCCGAAGTGCGCGGCGGCCACGGCGGCGGGCCGGTCGGGCAGGCCCTCGGCGGCGCGCAGCAGTCCGCCCAGCGGCTCGACGAGGTCGGCCACGGCACCGCGGTGACGCTGGACGAGGGCGAGGATCTGGGTGGAGGTGATGCCCTTGGTCGCCGGATACTGTGCGGCGGCCCCGTCGGCCCCGACGGAGCCGACCGCGTCGGTGGGCGCGTGCGCGTTGACCCGGAACCGGTTGCGGGCCTGGTACTTGCCGGCGAGCATGAGGCGCGTCCCCGGCGTGTACTGGGTCGACAGCCACGGCTGGTTGAAGAACGTGGCCTTCATGACGCCCGTGCCGTCGGCGACCGTCGCCTCGACGAGCGGCTTCATCCCCCGCCGGCGCACGGGCCGCTTGACGACGGAGCGAACCTCGACGAGCACGGTGGCGACCTCGTCGATCGCCAGCTCGGCGATCGTCCGCGCCTCGCCGGTCGCCCGCGGCAGATGCAACAGCAGCGCGCCGACGTCGGTCAGCCCGAGCGCCTCGGCGGCGTCGGCCGCCGGGGCCGGATGGACGCTCAGCGGCGCGGCCAGCCGCGAGGGCCGCGGCCAGCGCACCGGCGCCCCGGCGAGCTCGCCGGGCGTCAGCTCGCGGCTCTCGGCGAACGCGGTGGGCACGACCTTGATTCTGCCTGGAACCGCGGCGGCATCACCGGGCCCCGGTGCGAGCCCCCAGGCGAGCACCGGCCAGCGAGACGAGCCCCCTGGGCGAGGCTTCGCCCTACTCCGCGGCCAGCAGGTACCACCAGGCGGGCTGGCCGCCGTGGGAGTACTCGAGCTCGACGCCGTCGAGCAGCAGGCCGGCGATGCGATCCTCGCCCAGCGGCGCGCCGTCGCCCGCGATGCAGGTCAGCAGCTCGGCATCCGCGCACAACTGGGCGAGCACGGCGGCCAGCGTCGCCGGCGGGTCACCCCAGGCGACGAGCTCGTCGTCGACGTAGCCGACCGCGTCGCCGACGGCGAAGCGGCCTTCAGGGTCGGCGCGTGCGGCCGGCGCCACGCCGCCCGTGCGCACCGTCTCGAGCGCGTCGCTCATCGCGTCGGCGTTGGCGGCGGCGCCGAGGTCCACGTTCAGCGACACCGCGGCGACCAGGCCCGCCTGCTGGCTGCGCGACGGCACGACGACGACGACCTTGTCGGAGAGCTCGGCGGCGCGCTCGGCGGCCATGATGACGTTCGGGCTGTTGGGCAGCACGACGACCTGCTCGGCGGGGACGTCGTGGATGCCGGCCAGCAGCTCCATCGTCGACGGGTTCAGCGTGCCGCCGCCGTCGAGCACGTGGGCGCCGACGCTCTCGAAGAGCCCGAGCAGCCCGGCCCCGGTGGCGACCGCCAGCGCGCCGCAGCACTGCTCGATCGCCACGGGCTCGGCCTCGGCCTCGGCCAGGGCGGTGAGGCGCTCCTCCCGGCCGGCGACTTGCTCGCGCATGTCGGCGACGTCCAGGCGCGAGACCTCGCCGGCGTCGCGGAAGAGCTCGGTCGCGCGCTCCGGGTCGTCGGTGTGGACATGGACCTTCAGCGTCCGCCGGTCGCCGACGACGAGCACCGAGTCACCGATCGCCTCCAGCGGGCCGATGAAGACCGCGGCGTCCAGGTCGGCCCCGGTGACCGCGAAGTTCGTGCAGTAGCGGTAGGTCGAGCTCTCGTGCTGCGGATGGGTGATGCGCGCCGGCGCGTGGTGCTCGAGCTCGGGTGGGGCGCTGCCGCGCAGGGCGGCCACCACGCCGGCCAGGACGACGGTGACGCCGTAGCCGCCCGCGTCGACGACCCCGGCGTCGCGCAGCGCGGCCAGCATCTCGGTCCCGCGCTTCAGCGACGCCTCGCCGGCGATGATGGCCCGCTCGAGCGCGTCGGCGATGAGCTCGTTCTGGCGCTGCGGGTCGTCGTCGGCGCCCAGCCGGCGGTCGTCCTCGGCCATGTGCGCGAGGTCGCTGGCCATCGCGGTGGCCATGTCGCGCATGACCGTCAGGATCGTGCCCTCGGCCGGCTCGCGAACCGACGCGTAGGCGCGCTGGGCGGCGCGGGCCATGGCCGCACCGACGAGCACCGGGTCGACGAGCTCGCCCGGCCGGGAGATGAGCTCTTCGGCCGCGCCCCGGATGAGCTGGGAGAGGATGACGCCGCTGTTGCCGCGCGCCCCGAGCAGGGCGGCCCGGGCGACCGACTCGACGATCTCGTCGCGGCCGATCTCGTCGATCGAGCGGTGCTCCTCGTCGGCGAGGCGGTCGAGCTCGCCGAGCACGGCCCGCAGCGTGAGGGCCATGTTGTCCCCGGTGTCGCCGTCGGCGACCGGGAAGACGTTGAGGTCGTTGATCTCCTGGCGGCGGGACTCGAGATGCGCCAGCGCCCCCTCCACCGCTACGCGAAAGCGGAGGAGGCTGGGATCAGCAACCACCTGGCGGACGCGGCACTAGACCGCTTTGGTGACCTTCCCCGCCTTCAGGCAGCGGGTGCAGACGTAGACGCGGCGCGGAGCGGCCCCCACGAAGATGCGGACCTTCTGGAGGTTGGGGTCGAAGCGGCGCTTCGTCGCCCGCATCGAGTGGCTCCGGCTCTGGCCGAAGGCGGGACCCTTCCCGCAGCTGTGGCAGACCTTGGACATTCGGCGGCGCAGTGTAGCGGTCGCCGGTCCGCGGCGGTCGGCCGCCGGATGCGGTGGCAGGCGTCACGAAGGTGACCGTTGCGCACGGGTAGGGTAGGCCGCCTCGGATGGCCTCCCTCCCCCAGCACGTCGGCCTGCCGGACCGCTATCGCGTCGTCCGCCACATCGCCAACGGTGGGATGGCGTCGGTGTGGGCGGCCGAGGACGCGATCCTCGAGCGCACGGTCGCCATCAAGGTCCTCGCCCCCGCCTACGCGGCCGACCCGGCCGCGCGGCGGCGCTTCACGCGCGAGGCGCGGGCCGCCGCGCGCGTCTCCGACCATCCGCACGTCGTCACGATCTTCGACATCGGCGACCACGACGGGACGGCGTTCATCGTCATGGAGCACTTCCCGGGCGGCACGGTCGCCGACCGGCTGCGCGGCGGCGAGCCGATCGACGCCTCGACGGCGCTGCGCTGGCTCGACGAGGCCGCGTCGGCGCTCGACGCCGCCCACGCGGCCGAGATCGTCCACCGCGACGTCAAGCCCGGCAACCTCCTGCTCGACGAGCGCGGCCGGCTGGCGGTCGGCGACTTCGGGATCGCCTCGATCGCCGGCGAGACCCAGGTGACGAAGGTCGGCGAGGTGCTCGGCACGGCGGCCTACCTGTCGCCCGAGCAGGCGCGCGGCCGGCCGGCGACGCCCGCCAGCGACCGCTTTGCGCTGGGCGTGGTCGCCTACGAGCTGCTCTGCGGCCGGCGGCCGTTCGGCGGCGACAGCGCGGCGGCCCAGGCGCGTGCCCGCGTCGACGGGGCGCCCGAGCCGCCGACCGGGGTCTGCTCCGCCGCCGGCCGGGCGCTCGTGCGCGCGCTGAGCCTCGACCCGGCCCAGCGGCCCCCGACCGCGGCGGCGCTCGTCGACGAGCTGCGTGCGGGCCTCGGGGAGGTCGCCACAACACCGCGGCGGCGCACGGCTGGGCCCGAGTGGCACGACGGCGGGCGCTTCGACCCCCGGCCCGATCCCGGCCCGGTGGCCGCCCCGCGCCGGCATCGGCGCGCCCGCCGCGCGCTGTCGATCGCGGCGCTCGTCGTCGCGTGCCTGGGGCTCGGGGCCGCCCTGGCCCTCGTCACCGACAACGGCACCGGCGGCACCGACCGCCCCGCCGACCAGCGCCGCGCGGCAGCGACGCCGCAGGGCGACCGACGCGACGCGGCCGCCGCCGATCGCCGCTCCCGGCAGACCGCGCCGCCACGACAGACCGCGACGGCATCCGCCACCGTGCCGCAGACCACACCGTCTCCGGCCACGCGGACTTCCGCCCCCGCCACCGGCGGCGACCGCTCGCCGAGCGCGCTCAACGACGCCGGCTACGCGATGCTGCCCGCCGACCCGGCAGGCGCCCTGCCGCTCCTCCAGCAGGCGGTGGAGCGGTTTCGCGCCACCGGGGCCACCGGCGACGTGAACTACGCCTACGCGCTCTACAACCTCGGCTGGGCGCTGAACCTCGCCGGGCGCCACAGCGAGGCGATCCCCTACCTCGAGGAACGCCTGCGGATCAGCAACTACAAGCGCGGCGTCGTCAAGCGGGAGCTCAAGGCCGCGCGGGGAGCTTCGTAGGCGCCCGCTCGGGCTCGTGCTGCGGGCGGCGCGGCGGGCGCGGATAGTCCTCGCGGATCCGTCGCGGCTCGCGCAGGCGCACCGGGCTCGGCGACGTGCCGTCCAGCGGCAGCGGCGCGAGCACGCCCCCGCCGCCGTCGGGACCGTCGTCGTCGGCGGCGTCGAAGCCCTGGCCGCCCCCGCCGTCGTCGTCGTCGCGCGGCCACAGCCAGCCCCAGTCGATCTTCTCGCCGTCGATCATCGCGCGCACGAGGACCACGGCCCCGAGGACGTGCGCGACGAGCGTCAGGAGGATGGCGAGGACCTCGACGGTCACCATGGGCACCTTACCCGGGTGCCTCCGTAGAAGTCCGCAGCTCTGCCGTCAGGCGGACACGGCGGCCAGCTGCTGCTTGATCTTCAGCAGGGCCAGGACGGCGGCCGCAGCGTGGCGGCCGGAGTCGCGCTTGTCGCCGCCGGACCGGTCGAGCGCCTGCTCGAGGTTGTCGACGGTCAGCACGCCGAACGCGCATGGCACCCCGGTCTGCAGCTGGACCTCCTGGATCCCGCGCGCAGCCTCGCCGCAGACGTAGTCGTAGTGCGAGGTCTGACCGCGGATGACCGCGCCCAGGCAGACGACCGCGGCGAAGCGCCCCGACTCGGCGGCGAGCTTGGCGGCCATCGGCAGCTCGTAGGCGCCGGGCACCTCGAACTCCTCGATGTCGGTGACGCCCGCCTCGGCGAGCTCCGCGCGCGCCCCGGCGACGAGCCGGTCGGCGAGCTCGTCGTAGAAGCGGCCGACGACGAACGCGATCGTCATCGGTCCTCCTCGCCCTCGCGCAGCTGCTCCTCGTGGAGCATCTCCTCGTCGAGCGCGAGGCCCTGATGGTGGATCGTGTGGCCCATCCGCTCGGCCTTCGTGCGCAGGTAGGCCTCGTTGTGCGGGTTGGGCGCGTGGACGATCGGCACCTGGTCGGCCACGTGCAGGCCGTAGCCCTCCAGGCCGCGGATCTTCTTCGGGTTGTTCGTGAGGATCCGGATCGAGCTCAGGCCGAGGTCCACGAGGATCTGGGCGCCGATGCCGTAGTCGCGCAGGTCGGCGGGCAGGCCGAGCTTGAGGTTGGCGTCGACGGTGTCGTAGCCCTCCTCCTGCAGCTTGTAGGCCTTGAGCTTGTTCAGCAGGCCGATGCCGCGGCCCTCCTGGGCGAGGTAGAGCAGAACGCCCTCGCCCTCGGCCTCGATCATCGCCAGCGCCGACTCGAGCTGCTCACCGCAGTCGCAGCGCAGCGAGTGGAACACGTCGCCGGTCAGGCACTCGGAGTGCACCCGGACGAGCACGTCCTCCTTGCCGGCGACGTCGCCCTTGACGAGCGCGACGTGGTGCTTGTCGTCGAGCAGCGTCCGGTAGCCGTAGACCATGAACTCGCCGAAGCCCGTCGGCATCGAGGTCGACACGACGCGCTCCACGAGCTTTTCGTGCCGGCGCCGATACGCGATGAGGTCGGCGATCGTGATCATCTTGAAGCCGTGCTTGTGGCAGTAGGCGGCGAGGTCGCCGACGCGTGCCATCGAGCCGTCCTCGTTCTGGACCTCGCAGATGACCCCGGCGGGCTGGCAGCCGGCGAGCCGGGCGAGGTCGACGGACGCCTCGGTGTGGCCGGTGCGCTCCAGCACGCCGCCGTCGCGGGCCTTCAGCGGGTGCACGTGGCCGGGGACGACGATGTCGGCCTTGCCCTTCTCCGGGTCGACCGCGGTGCGGATCGTGTGCGCCTGGTCGGCGGTGCTGATGCCGGTCGTGACGCCCTCGCGCGCCTCGATCGTGACGGTGAACGGCGTCTCGTGGGCGGACTCGTTCTTGGCCGCCATGAGCTCGAGGCCGAGGTCGTCGCAGCGGTCCGGGCTCAGGGCCAGGCAGATCCAGCCGCCCGCCTGGCGGGTCATGAAGTTGATGTCGTCGGGCGTGACGAACTCGGCGGCCATGACGACGTCGCCCTCGTTCTCGCGGTCCTCGTCGTCGACGACGACGACCATCTTGCCCGCCGCGATGTCCTCCAGCGCCTCCTCGATGGTGGCGAACTGGACGTCCTCGCGGGGCGTCTCCTGCGTCTGCGGCTTCATGCGCGGGTTCCCATCAGCTTCTCGACGTATTTCGCGATCACGTCGACTTCCAGGTTGACGGTACGGGCCGGCTCCGCGGCCCCCAGGTTGGTGCGTTCCAGCGTCTCGGGGATGAGCGACACGTCGAAGCTCTCGTCGTCGACACGGGCAACCGTGAGGCTGACGCCGTCGACCGCGATCGAGCCCTTCTCCACGATGTAGCGCAGGAGGCCGTCCCGCCCACCCCCCGGCTCCACGGTGACGATGCGGGCGAAGCCGTCGTCGCGCACCCCGGTGACGACCCCGACCCCATCGACATGGCCCTGCATGATGTGGCCTCCCAGGCGCGCATCGGCCCGCAGGGCCAGCTCGAGGTTCACGCGGCTGCCCGCGTCGAGGTCGCCCAGCGACGTGCGCCGCAGCGACTCGTGCATGACGTCGAAGCCCATGCGGCTGCCGCACAGGCCGGTCGCGGTCAGGCAGACCCCGTTGACGGCGACGCTGTCGCCCTCGCCCACCTGCCGGGCCAGCGGCGACTCGACCGTGACGACCGCGCCGTCGGCGTTGCGGTCCACCGCGACGACGGTGCCGAGATCCTCTACCAGGCCGGTGAACATGTGGCTACCACTCTCGCAGGCGCGCGCGCACGAGGACGTCCTCGCCGACCCGGTCGCAGTCCAGGCTCAGCGCCCGCAGCGCCTCGCCGATCTTCTCGGCGCCCTGGCCCTCCAGCGGGTCGCGGGCGCTGCCGCCCATGACGACCGGGGCGAGGAACAGGCGGATCTCGTCGATCTCGCCCGCGTCGAGGAACGCGCCCGCCAGGTGCGGGCCCCCCTCCAGCAGGATCGCGGTGACGCCGCGCTCGCCGAGCTGGTCGAGGGCGGAGCTCACGCGCGCCGGCTCGTTGCCGCCGGTGGCGACGACGACGTCGGCGCCCGCGCTCTCCAGGGCGTCGGTCGCCGAGCGTGGCGCGGCGCGCGAGAGGACGACGGTGAGCGGGATCTCGGGCGCCTGGGCGACGAGCTGGGAGTCGAGCGGCAGCCGGGCGGTCGCGTCGAACACGACGCGGCGCGGCTGACGGGCGGCCGAGCCGTCCTCGAGCTCGATGCGGGCGGTGAGCTGCGGGTCGTCGGCCAGGGCGGTGCCGATGCCGACGACAACCGCGTCGACCGAGGCGCGCCAGCGGTGGGCGAGCTCACGGCTCGGGGCCGAGGAGATCCACTTCGAGTCGCCGGTGCGGGTCGCGACCTTGCCGTCGAGCGTCATCGCCGACTTGAAGAGCACCCAGGGCCGTCCGGTGCGCGCGTGCTTGCGGAACGCCTGGTTGTCCAGCCGCGCCCGGGCGGCGAGCTCACCGCCGGCGACATCCACCTCGACGCCCTCGTCACGCAGGATCCCCAGGCCGCGGCCGGCGGCCTTCTCGGTCGGGTCGTCGGAGGCGACCACGACGCGGCCGATGCCGGCGGCGAGGATCGCGTCGGTGCACGGCGGGGTCTTGCCGGTGTGGCAGCAGGGCTCGAGCGACACGTACATCGTGGCGCCGGCGAGGTCGGCGTCCCCGCAGGCAGCGATCGCGTTGACCTCGGCATGCGGGCCGCCATAGTCGGCGTGCCAGCCCTCGCCGAGGACGACGTCGTCCTTGACCACGACAGCCCCGACGACCGGGTTCGGGTGCACGTGGCCGTGACCGTTGGCGGCGAGCTCGATCGCCCGCGCCAGGTGCTGATGGTCGGTCTCGGTGCGCTGCACTGCCCGGGAGGATAGGGCCCATACCTCGCCTGGCGGCTCGGATGGGCTTCCGGTACTCGCCTGGCGGCTCGTACCGGGGCTAACAGGCTCCGCCGCGGAGCTTGTAGACCCACATCGTCGGGCCGGGGCGGTGATAGGCCAGCGGATAGAAGTCGAACGACCAGTCGAAGTTGAAGGCCACCGGGTCGGCGCCCTTGCGGTACGGGGTGATCTTGAACGCCGTGACCGACCGCTGCTCGAGCGCCCGGTAGTACTCGAGCGCCCGCGGCACCGAGTCGGGCTCGACCTCGGCGCGGCCGCGCTGCGTCGAGCCGACGACCACCCAGCAGAAGCCCGCGGCGATGTACTTGTCGATGAGGCCCGGGTAGAGCGTGCGCTCGTAGTCCTCGATGTTGACGATGCGCCCCTTGCCCGGGATCTCCGAGCCGTCGTTGGCGATGTTCGAGCGGCTCGTCGGGTACTTCACCCAGCGGTTGCCGTTCGCGCTCAGCGGCGACGGGTTGCCGACGTCCTGGGCCCAGCCGTCGGGGACGACCGGCTCGACGACGACCTTCGTGCGGGGCGGCACGTGCTCGACGAACCATTCGCGCGTGACGTTGCGCGTGTCGGCGCGCGAGAGCACCTGCCCGATGTGCAGCGAGTAGACGATCCCCTGGCCCCACAGCACGACCGCGGCGGCGACGACGAGCGTCGGGGCCAGCGCCGGCCAGCGCCGGCCGCCCGCCCGGGCCGCCGAGAAGATCGCGTAGGCGGCCAGCAGGCACAGCAGCGGGAAGATCGGCATGAGCCAGCGGCCGAAGAAGCGCTCCTGCGTGCCCATGAACAGCAGAAAGAGCACGGGGGCCGGGACGAGCACGGCCGCGATCGCCGGGCGGCGCAGCGCGGTGAGCACGACACCGGCGGCGGCCGCGATCGCCGGCACCCAGCCCAGCCCCCAGGTCAGCGTCCACAGGTAGTAGGCGATGCCGTTGTCCTCGGTGAGGCCGAGCTTGCCCAGAGCGTCGTCGGCCGTCGAGGTCTGATGGTGCAGGTCGGCCCGGAACGCCGAGTGGTCCAGCAGCGCATACGGGTTGGCGATCAGGAACGCGGCGGCGGTGACGACGGCGGCGAGCACGAGGCTGCCGACGACCGCCGGCGGCGGGTCCTCGCGGCGGACGACCCGCGCGGCCGCCGCGGCCAGCAGCGGCAGCAGCACGATGCCCGCCGTGTACTTCGTCGCGCACGCCAGGCCGAGCCCGATGCCGGCCACGACGTAGTCGCGGCGCCGGCCGAAGCGCAGCACGCCGGCGATGCCGTAGAGCGCCAGGCACATGGGCGCCAGCGTCGGCACGTCGTTGAGCGCCAGGTGCGAGTAGAAGACCGGCAGGAACGCGACGCCGAGCGTGCCGGCCGCCAGCAGCCCGACGCGCCGGTCGTCGAAGAGCCGGGCGCCCGCGAGATAGAGCAGCCAGATCGCCACCGTCCCGCAGACCGCGGCGGTGACGCGGGCGACGAGGAAGACGTCGGTCGGGTCGGCCGCGAAGCTCTCCGACACCCCGCCCCGGCCGCCGAACCACACGGCGAAGACCGCGTGCAGCAGGTACGTGTAGGCGGGTGGGTTGACGAAGTAGTGCGGGTTGTAGCCGCTGTGGCCGAACAGCCCGATGGCCTTCGGCACGAAGTGCGCGTTCTCGTCGGCGTTGTAGGCGTAGGGCAGGCCGTGCTTGGCGCCCCACACCCGGACGGCGAGGCTGACGAGCAGCAGGAAGCCGACCCCGAGCGCCCAGCGCCCGTCCCAGCGGGGACGCCGGCGCGACCGGCCCGTCGTCCTCGGCGGTGGCAGGTCGTGACCGTCGTCGTCGCCGCGCCACTCCGGCGGCCGCAGGTCAACAGCGGACATACGCCGAGTAGTACGCGTTGAACGCGAGGCGCTCGAACCCGTCCATCGGGATGCTGTCGAACGGGTCGTCGCTGCGCTCGACGAGCGCCTGGCGCAGCAGGGCGTTGCGGTCGGCGACGTAGATCGCGACGCCGCGCTGGACGTGGCGGGCGGCGTCGTCGTCGCTGCGGGCCAACACCTCGTGCTCGCCGGCGCCGAGGATCCAGCGGGTGTCGGGCAGCAGCTTGTGGTTCGGGGTCGACACCGGGCCGCAGCGGCGCGCCCGGCGCACCTCGTCGCGGTCGAGCAGGTCGACGAGCGCGCGGTGCGACTGGCCGCGCAGGACGAGCTCGTTGTCGAACGAGTTGAAGTTCACGCGGGTCGCGGTGAACGCGACGCCGTAGACGACGACGAGCGCCGCCAGCACCGCCCACACCCGGCGCAGCGCGGTGCCCTTGCGCAGCATCGTCCAGCCGGCGAGCGTGACCGCCGCGAAGAGCATGGTCATGAGCGCGGGCACGAGCAGGTAGCGGTCGATGACCGAGAACCCGCCGACCCCGACGAGCACGAACGTGCCCGACCCGATGAGCCACAGCACCGCCGGCATGACGATCCGTCGCGGCGTCATGACCAGCGCGAGCGCGAAGCCGAGCATGCCCGCCCAGATGACCGGCGCCTTGGCGAGGTTGAAGAAGAACTTCTGCATCGCCGACGGCACCTCGGACAGGCCCTTCGTGCGACCGAGCTCCTCGGCCAGCCCGCTCGTGTGCTGCAGCGAGAAGAGCGGATGGCCGGTGACGATGAAGTCGACGGCCGCCCAGACGACCGGGCCGATCGCCGCGATCGCCGCGTAGCGGACCCAGCGACCCAGATCGCGGGTGCCCGAGGCCATCCACAGGAAGTACAGGCCGGCCAGCAGCCACGCCTCGGGGCGCAACAGGCCGGCCCCGGCCAGCAGCACCCAGACGATGCCCCCGCGCCGGGGGCGCTCGAGCTCCAGCGCCGCCGCCCAGACGACGAGCGCGAGATACGGGATGTCGACGTAGGCGCGCGCCGCCAGGAACGGGAAGTCGAAGCGCGTGCAGAGGATCGCCGCCGCGGCCAAGCCGACCAGCGGCGTGAAGGCGGTCCGCCCGAGCCGGTAGACGCCGGCGCACAGCACGACGAACGACGCCTCGGTGCAGAAGACCATGACCCGGTCGCCGCTGCGCCCGATGAGCGACAACAGCCCGCCGAAGGCGATCGCCAACGGATGCTCGGTCGGGGCCTTGTAGGCCTCGAAGCTCGGCAGCTGGCCGTGCAGGATCTCCCGGCCCCACAGCAGCGAGTAGTAGCTGTCGTAGTTCGGATACGTCGGGTAGATGAGGAAGCCGACGAACGTCGCCACCGAGAGCGCGACGAGCGCCAGCGTCGGCCAGGGTGCGTTCGCAAGGGCGTCGCGCACGCGGTCGGTGGCCCGTCGCCGCGGCTGCCGGTCGGGCCCGGCAGGCGCAGGTGCGGTGGTGGCGGCGTCGGCGGCAGGTGGCATGGGCGTACGTCGGGTACACCAGCACCCGATGAATCGGCAGGCTCCAGTTCCCCGCGCCCGGCCCGTCGTCGCAAGCGTTCCGGCGCGTCTGAGATACTGGGGCCAGCGAGTCTACGGCACGCCTTCTACCCTTCGCGTGCCGTTCGAAGGGCGCACCCTATGAAGCTGATCATCCAGATCCCCTGCCTCAACGAGCAGGAGACCCTTCCCGCGACGCTGGCCGACCTCCCGCGTGAGGTCGACGGCTTCGACACCGTGGAATGGCTCGTCATCGACGACGGCTCCACCGACCGCACGATCGAGGTCGCGCGCGAGCACGGCGTCGACCACATCGTCAAGCTGACGAACAACAAGGGGCTGGCCGCCGGCTTCCAGGCCGGCCTGGATGCGTGCCTGAAGCTCGGCGCCGACGTCATCGTCAACACCGACGCCGACAACCAGTACGACGGCGCCGACATCCCGAAGCTCGTCCGGCCGATCCTCGAGCGCCGCGCCGACATGGTCGTCGGCGACCGCGAGACCGACAACATCGAGCACTTCTCGCCGCTGAAGAAGCGCCTGCAGAAGCTCGGCTCGTGGGTCGTGCGCCAGGCGTCGGAGACCGACGTGCCCGACACGACCTCCGGCTTTCGCGCCTACAACCGGGAGGCCGCGATCCAGATGGCGGTCGTCTCGAAGTACACCTACACGCTCGAGACGATCATCCAGGCGGGCAAGCTGCTGGTCGCCACCGACCACGTGCCGATCGGGACCAACCCGAAGACGCGCGAGTCCCGGCTCTTCCCCTCGATGGGCTCCTACGTCCGGCGCAACGCCGTGGCGATCACGCGGATCTACACGCAGTACGAGCCGCTGAAGGTCTTCACGTACATCGCCGCGCTGCTGTTCGTCCTGGCGCTCGTCCCGTTCGTGCGGTTCGTCATCGCCTACATCAACGGCGAGGGCGCCGGCCACGTCCAGTCGCTCATCTTCGGCGCCGTGCTGTTCAACGCGGCCGTCGTCGTCGGGGCGCTGGGGATCATCGGCGACCTGCTGTACGGCCAGCGGATGATGTCCCAGCGGATCTTCGAGCGGGTGCGCCGCATCGAGCTGCAGCTCGGGGTGCCGCCGAGCCATTACGAGCCCGGCGCCCCGAACCCCGAGGCCGACCAGCCGGCCCCCACCACCGGCGCCGACGCCGGCCGTACCGAAGATCGAGAGGCCTTGAAGCTGTGAGCAGCACCGTCACCGTCGACCGTGAGGGCACGGTCACCGGCAACACCTACGACAAGTACGGCTCGACGAACCCGGTCGTGCGCCGGCTCATGGCGCGCTTCGAGGGCACGCTGGAAACGCTCTTCGAACAGGCGGCGCCGTCGTCGATCCTCGACGTCGGCTGCGGCGAGGGCGTGCTGACCCACCAGTGGGCGCAGAAGCCGGGCGTCCAGCGGATCGTCGGCCTCGACCTCGACGACCCGCAGCTGCACGAGGCCTGGAAGGGCCGCCAGCACCCGTGCCTCGAGTACAAGGTCATGAAGGCCGAGAACCTGCCGTTCGCCGACGGCGAGTTCGACCTGGCCACGGCGATCGAGGTGCTCGAGCACGTGCCCGACCCCGAGCACACCGTGTCGGAGATGGCGCGCTGCGCCTCGAAGCACCTGCTCGTGTCGGTGCCGCGCGAGCCGCTCTGGCGTGGGCTGAACATGGCCCGCGGCGCGTACCTCAAGGATCTCGGCAACACGCCCGGCCACGTGAACCACTGGTCGAAGCGCTCGTTCATGGCGCTGCTCGGCCGCTACGGGCAGGTCGTGGAGGCCCGCTCGCCGTTCCCGTGGACGATGCTGCTCGTGAAGCTTGGCGACTAGCACGACCGCCGCGGCCGACCAGCGCGCCTATGTTCGCGGCGCGCGGATCCTCAGCCTGGGGATCGCGTCGACCGGCATCTTCACGTTCGCGTACTTCGCGGTCGCGGGGCACGCGCTCGACCACGCCGACTACGGCCGCGTCTCGCTGCTGTGGTCGGTGCTGTTCATCATCATGTCGGTCCTCTACCGGCCGGTGGAGCAGCTGCTGTCGCGCACGATCGCCGACCGGCGGGCGCGCGGCGCGGTCGGCGGGCATTCGCTGCGGACGCCGGCGCTCATCCAGGCAGCGTTCGCGCTGGCGTTCCTCGTCGGCGCCCTGGCGCTCAACGGGCCGATCCGCGACGGGCTCTTCGACGGCGAGGCGTCGCTGTACTGGATCCTCGTCGGCTCGGCGATGGCCTATGCGGCCAGCTACTTCGCACGCGGGTATTTCGCCGGCCACCAGTGGTTCGCGCTCTACGGCGGGCTGGTGCTGTTCGAGTCGCTGGCCCGCTTCTGCTTTCCGGTGGCGGTGCTCGTCGGGGTCGGGACGGGCGAGACCGCGGTGGCGCTGGGCATCCTGGCCGCGCCGTTGGCGTCGCTGTGCGTCGTGCCGTGGGCGCTGGGCCGCCACCACCGGGCAGCTGGTGGGGACGTCGCGAAGGCGGTCGAGGGCGAGGCGGGCGTGCGCGGCAGCGCGCGCTTCGCCGGGTCGGTGGCGCTCATCCAGCTGTCGGAGCAGGCGCTGCTGAACGTCGCGGTGCTGCTGGTGGCGGATGCGACCACGGCGGGCATCGTGTTCAGCGCCCTGCTCATCGCGCGGGCGCCGCTGCAGCTCTTCCAGGCGATCCAGACGTCGCTGCTGCCGCACCTGGCGGGCCTGGAGGCGACTGAGGGCCATGCCGCGTTCGCGCGCGCGATCCGCCAGACGGTCGTCGTCATCGCCGGCTTCGCGGCGGCCGTGGCGATCGGCCTGCTCGCGATCGGCCCGTTCGCGATGGAGACGATCTTCGACGCACGGTCGGGCGCCTACGGCCGCGTCGGCCTGGCCGTCATCGCGGTCGGCATGGGCCTCCATCTCGTGGCCGGCACGTTCAACCAGGCGGCCCTGGCCCGCCACCGCGCCCACCAGGCGGCGGCGGCCTGGCTGGTCGCCGCGACGGCGTTCATCGTGTGGATGCTCCTGCCGATCGTCGACGACGAGCTGCTACGCGCCGAGACCGGTTACGCGGGCGCGGCCGGCCTGCTCTGCGCGCTGCTCTACGGGCTCTACCGGGCCGGCGGGCGCTGAGGGCGCCGGCGCGGGCGAGGGCGCGGGCGTCGCGAGCGCGCTCCGACGGTGGCGCAGGCGCCACCAGTGCAAGCGGTGTCCCGCTCGGGCGTTCGCGCGGGGGCCAGCGTGGTCCGGGATCGGTGACGGAAACGGGAGCGGCGGCGGCGCCAGCGCGAGCGGTCTGCCGCGTTCGCCGCCGCCGGCGCGAGCGGTCTGCCGCGGGCCCAGGCGACACGAGCGCGATCGTTCGAGAACGAATCACCCGGCGCGCCGGACCCGTGTCGAGTTTCGTCTCACTACGAGACGAAACTCGACAGGCGTCTTGCGAAGCCGCTGGCGGACGCCGCAAGCGCGGACGCCGCTAGCGCGGACGCCGCAAGCGCCATCGCAGAAACAGCCGGGGCGGCGCGTGTCGTCCGCGCCGCCCCGGAGTTCGCAGCCGGCGCCTACTCGTACGCCAGCGAGTCCAGCACGTTCAGCCGCGACGCCCGCCGGGCCGGCAGGATCGCCGCCAACACGCCAGCGACCGCCGCGAGCACCAGCAGGATCACGAGCACCCCGACCGGGATCGACAGCTGGAAGTCGTCGATCGCCCGGGTGACGAGCACCGACAGCAGGATGCCGAGCACGAGGCCGATGACCGCGCCGATCTCGGCGGTGATGATCGCCTCGTAGCGGATCATCCGCCGGACCTGGCGGCGCGACATGCCGATGGCGCGCAGCAGGCCGAGCTCGCGCACCCGCTCGGAGATCGACAGCACGAGCGTGTTGACGATCCCGAACAGCGACACGATGATCGCCATCGCCAGCAGCGCGTAGATGAGGCCGAGCAGCTGGTCGACCTGGCCCTCCTGCTCGGAGATGAACTCCGCGTTCGTCTTGGCCTGGGCCTCGGGGAACCTGTCGTCGAGCAGCCGGTCGATGTCGGCCTTGACCGCGTCGGCCGGCCGCGTCGCGTCGTAGCCCACAAAGGCGAACATGTCGCGGGTGGCGCCGAACGCCTGGTCGAGCACCTCGTTGGTCACCGTCAGCGGCCCGAGCAGGCCGCCCTTGTCGTCGACGATCCCGATGACCTTCAGCGGCACGGTCACGCGCCGCGCGGTCTCGACCCGCAGCACCTGACCGACCTTGACGTCGTGATCCTCGGCGTACTTCTTGGAGACGATCGTCTCGCCCGGGCCGAGCGCGCGCATCGTCTCGGGGCTGCCCTGCTTCCAGTCGGTCCGGTAGAGGTCGGACAGGGTCGCCGCCTCCACCCCGGTCACGCTCTGCTTGGCGCCGTCGACCCGGCCCTGGGCGAACCGGATCGGGCTGACCTCGCGCACGCCGGGCACGCGCGCAACGGCCTCGCCGGCCGCCGGGGAGAACGAGCTGAAGCTCGAGCTCTCGACGACCGCCTGGGCCTTGGAGCCGTTGGTGACCGCGTCGTGGATCGTCGACTTGGCCCCGGCGGCGAACACCGACGCGAACGTCACGAGCGCCACGCCGACCATGAGCGCCCCGGCGGTGACCGCGGTGCGGCCCGGGTGGCGCACGGTGTTCTCGCGGGCGATCCGGCCGGTCACGCCGCGCAGGCGCTCGAACGGCCGGCCGACCGCGCCCGCGATCGGCCCGACCAGGCGCGGGCTCAGCAGCGCCACGCCGAGGAACGTCGCGGCCGCACCGCCGCCCATCGCCGACAGCGCGGCGCCGGCCTTCAGCGAGCCGAAGAGCCCGAAGACCATGAGCGCGACCCCGGCGACCGTCAGCAGCGTCGCGAGCGGCATCGCCCAGCGCGAGCGCTTCTCCGCCCGGCCGAGCCCTTCGCGCAGCGCGGCCAGCGGCGGCACGCGGGTGGCCCGCAGCGCCGGCGCGATCGTCGACAGCAGCGTCACGATCGTGCCGACGAGCAGCGAGACGACGATCGTGCGCGTCTCGACGACCGTGCCGGTCGACGGCAGGTCGAAGCCGACCGCCTTGAAGAGCGCCTTCAGGCCGCGCGCGACGAGGATGCCGAGCCCGAGCCCGGCGGCCGAGCCCACGACCCCGAGCACCAGCCCCTCGGCCAGCACCGAGCGCAGCACCTGCTTGCGCTTGGCGCCGAGCACGCGCAGCAGCGCGAACTCCCGCGTGCGCTGGGCGACGGTGATCGAGAACGTGTTGAAGATGAGAAACGCGCCGACGAACAGCGAGATCCCGGCGAACGCCAGCAGCGCGGTGCGCAGCACGTCCAGGAACCCGGTCTTGATGTCCTTGAGCTGCTCCTGGGCGTTCTCCTGGCCGGTGAGCACGTCGATGCGCGGCGGCGTCACCTGGCGGATGCGCGCCTTGAGCTCGTCGGCGCTCACCCCCGGCTTGCCCGCGACCGAGATGCCGTCGAAGGAGTTGTGGTGCCCGGTCATGCGTTGCGCCTCGGGCAGCGTCAGGCCGGCGATGACCCCGCCGCCGAACGAGTCGACGCCCGCGACCGTCACGATCGCCGAGATCGTGTAGGCCTTCTGCGGCTCGGCGTCCTGGATGAGGAGCTTGTCGCCGACGTGCAGGTCGTTGGCGTCGGCGGTCGCCTTCGGGATCGCCACCTCGTCGGCGGTCCGCGGCAGGTGGCCGCCCTTGGCGTCGAAGCTCTCGAAGCGCGGGTTGGTGAAGATGCTGGCGATGGCGTTGAAGCCCTGGCCCTTGAGCTTGGAGCCGTCGGCCTTGCGGAACGAGCCGCCCTGGCTGAAGACCGAGCCCTCGGCGCTGGCGACGCCGTCGACCTTGCGCACCCGGTCGAGGACGTCGGCCGGGATCGGTGGCGGATCGTCCTGCTGGGAGAGGTCGTTGTTCGGCGACAGGGCGACGTCGACGTTGCGGTTCGTCTGCACGAAGATGTTGTCGAACGACTTCGTGATCGTGTCGGTGAAGACGTAGGTGCCCGCGATGAGCGTCACGCCGAGCGCGACGGCCAGCGCGGTCAGGGCGAGGCGGAGCTTGCGGGCCAGCAGCCCGCGGACGGCGATCTTGCTCATGCCCGCTCCGCCGCCGCCACGTCACCGCGGCCGGTCGGCGCGCGGTCCTCGACGATCTGGCCGTCGCGCAGGATGAGCAGGCGGTCCGCGTAGGAGGCGGCCTCCTCGTCGTGGGTGACCATGATGATCGTCTGGCCGAACTCGTCGACCGAGCGCCGCAGGAGGTGCAGGATCTCGGTCGAGCTGTGCGAGTCGAGGTTGCCGGTCGGCTCGTCGGCGAACACGACCGCCGGGCGGCCGGCGAGCGCGCGCACGACGGCGACGCGCTGCTGCTGGCCGCCCGAGAGCTCGCTGGGCCGGTGGGTGATGCGGTCGCGCAGGCCGACGAGGTCGATGAGCTGGTCGACCCACGCCTCGTCGGGCTTGACGCCGGCGATCGACTGCGGCAGCAGGATGTTCTCGCGCGCGTCGAGGACCGGCAGGAGGTTGAACGCCTGGAAGATGAAGCCGACGCGGTCGCGGCGCAGCTGGGTGAGCGCGTCGTCGTCGAGGTCGGTCAGGTCGGTGCCGTCGAGCACGACCCGGCCCGAGGTCGGCCGGTCCAGGCCGGCGAGCAGATGCATGAGCGTGGACTTGCCGGAGCCCGACGGCCCCATGATCGCCGTGAACGCCCCCTCCGGGAACTCGACGCTGACGCCGTCCAGCGCGGTGACGGCGGCGCCGCCCTCGCCGTAGACGCGGCGGAGATCCTGCGCGGAGACGATGGGTGAGGTCATGGGCCCAAGCCTTTCAGCCGTGGCTGTCGTGTCGAGTACGGCTACCTCCCCCTCGTCCCGTAGGGGACACCCCGCACCCCCAACCGGGGTCAGACCCGTTCCGTTCCGTTGCGTGTGCGCAACGGAACGGAACGGGTCTGACCCCGGGGTAAGGTGGCGGCATGGAGGAGCAGTTCACCCGCGTCGGCGATCTCGAGCTCTGCTACGAGACGTTCGGCGACCCGGCCGACCCGGCGCTGTTGCTCATCATGGGCCTCGGCACGCAGATGGTCGCCTGGCCCGTGGCGTTCTGCGAGCGGCTCGCCGCCCGCGGCCTGCACGTCATCCGCTTCGACAACCGCGACATCGGCCGCTCCACCCATCTCAAGGGCGCCCCCACCCCGTCGCTGCTGCAGCTCGCCACCCGCGACCGCCGCGGGGCCGCCTACCGCTTGGAGGACATGGCCGCCGACGCCGTGGGCCTGCTCGACGCGCTCGGCATCGAGGCCGCCCACGTCGTCGGCGCCTCGATGGGCGGCATGATCGCCCAGCTCGTGGCGATCGGCCATCCGGGCCGCACGCGCTCGCTGACCTCGATCATGTCGACGACCGGCAACCGCTTCAAGGGGCAGCCGGCGATGCGCGTCTACCCCATGTTGTTGAAGTCGCCGCCGCGCGACCGGCACGCCGCGATCGAACGCACCGTCGCGCTGTTTCGCCTGGTCGGCTCGACCGGCTTCGAGACGATGGAGGGCGAGGTGCGCGAGATCGCCGCCGTCTCGTGGGAGCGCGGCAACGGCGACCGGCGCGGCACCGCGCGCCAGATGGCGGCGATCGTCACCGCCGCCGACCGGACCCGCGAGCTGCGCCGGCTGGACCTGCCGGCGCTCGTCATCCACGGCACGCGCGACAAGCTCGTGCGTCCGTCGGGCGGGCGGGCGACCGCGCAGGCGATCCCGGGCGCGCGCCTGGAGCTCGTCGACGGCATGGGCCACGACCTGCCGCGCTGGGGGCTCGAGCGGATCGCGGAGGCGATCGCCGACACGGCCGAGCGGGCGGCGTGATGGCCGGCGCGGGCGCGACCGGCGGCGCCGCGCCGCTCACCGTCGCGGTCACCGGGCCGACGGGGACGTTCGGCCTGGCCCTGCTGCGCGCCTTCGAGGCCGACGACCGCGTCGGCCGCGTGATCGGGGTGGCGCGCCGGCCGTTCGATGCCGCCGGCCACGGCTTCACGAAGCTCGCCTACGAGCAGGGCGACGTGCGCGACCGCGACCTGCTCCGGCGCGCCTTCGCGGGCGCCGACGTCGTCGTCCATCTCGCCTTCATCATCACGGGCACGGCGAGCCGCGCGACGGTGCGGGCGATCAACGTCGAGGGCACGATCAACGCGTTTCGCGCCGCGGCCGCCGTCGGCGCGCAGCGCTTCGTCTACGCCTCGTCGGTGGCCGCCTACGGCTTTCACCCCGACAACCCGGTCGGGATGACCGAGCGCTGGCCGACCCGCCCGGCGGCCCGGCTGTTCTACGCCCGCGAGAAGGCGCAGATCGAGCAGCTGCTGGCCGAGAAGGCCGAGGAGCATCCGGACCTCGCGCTCTACGTGCTGCGCCCGTCGATCGTCGGCGGGCCGAACGCCGCCGGGGCCAAGGACGTCCTGCCGAGCCGGCTGCGCTGGGCGGGGGCCGGTATGCGCGGGGCCGCGCGCCTGCTGCGCCGCACCCCGATCCCGGTGCCGGTGCTCGCACCCAACGTCCGGGTGCAACTCGTGCACGCCGACGACGTCGCCCAGGCGCTGCTGCTGTGCACGGTCGGCGCGGGGCCGCCGGGCGCCTACAACCTCGCCGGGGCCGGAACGATCAGCGGCGCCGACGTCGTCCGGGCCTTCGGCCTGCTGCCGATCGCGGTCCCGGCCGGGCTCGTGGAGTCGGCGGCCGGCGCGCTGGCGACGATCCCCCAGCCGGGCTTCCTGCCCCCGGCCGCCGAGTGGGTGGAGGCGCTCAGCCACCCGGCGATCATGGACACGTCCAAGGCCCACCGCGAGCTCGGCTGGCAGCCGCGCCACACGGCGCGCGAGACGCTGCGCGCGACGGTCGGCGGCTAGCGCGCCGGGTCGGGCTACGCCCGCACGTAGGCGAGCACGGCCAGCACGCGCCGGTGGTCTTCGACCGTCGGCGGCAGCGAGAGCTTGCTGAAGATCGAGGTGACGTGCTTCTCGACCGCGCGCTCGGTGACGACGAGCGCCTCGGCGATCGCGTGGTTGGAGCGGCCCTCGGCCATGAGCGACAGCACCTCGCGCTCGCGCGGGCTCAGCGCCTCCAGCGGGTCCTCGCGGCGGCGGCGGCCCAGCAGCCGCGAGACGACCTCCGGGTCCAGGGCGCTGCCGCCCTCCCCGACCCGCCGGACCGCCTCGGTGAAGCGGTCGACGTCGGAGACGCGGTCCTTGAGCAGGTAGCCGATCCCGGACGCGTCGTCGGCCAGCAGCTCGAGCGCCGAGCTCTCCTCGACGTAGGCCGACAACACGAGCACGCCCGTGTCGGGGAAGCGCTCGCGGATCTCCAGGGCGGCCTTCAGCCCCTCGTCGGTGTGCGACGGCGGCATCCGCACGTCGATGATCGCCACGTCGGGCTTGTGGGCGCCGACCTTGCGCAGGAGGTCCTCGGCGTCGCCGGACTGGGCGACGACCTCGAAGTCGTGGCCCTCCAGCAGCGCCGCCAGCCCCTCCCGGAGCAGGACGGAGTCGTCGGCCAGGGCTATGCGCACGGGATCCTCGCTCTCACCAGCGTTCCTTGCCCGGCAGGGGAGACGACCTCGAGCTTGCCGTCCAGGGACTCGAGCCGGTCGGCCAGGCCGCGCAGGCCCGTGCCGGCGGCAGGGTCCGCCCCGCCGACGCCGTTGTCTTCGATCTCCACCACCGCGTAGGCATTCTCGCGAAGAACGCGGACGCTCGCATGCTCGGCGTGCGCGTAGCGGGCGACGTTCGTCAGCGACTCGGCCGCGACGAAGTACGCGACCGCCTCGACCGGCATCGGCAGGCGCTTGGCCGGCACCGCCTCGACGGCCACCGGGATCGGCGCGCGGCCGGCCAGCGCCTCGAGCGCCGGGGCCAGTCCGCGGTCGGCCAGGATCGCCGGATGGATGCCGCGCGCGAGCTCGCGCAGCTCCTCCAGCGCGGCCGCCAGCTCGTCGCGGGCGCCCTCGAGGATCTGCTCGGCGCCGCCCGGGTCGTCGCGCAGCTTGGCCTGGGCGAGGCCGAGCTGGAGCGAGAGCGCGACGAGCCGCTGCTGGGCGCCGTCGTGGAGGTTGCGCTCCAGCATCCGCCGCTCACGCATGCCGACCTCGATGACCTTCGCGCGCGACGCGTGCAGCTCGGCGACGCGGGCCATGAGCTCGGCCTCCAGGCGTTCGTTCTCCAGCGCCAGGGCGGCGGCGGCCCCCGCGGCACGGACCGCCTCGCGCTCGTCGAGCAGCGCGGCGTCGTGGACGATCGCCGCGACCGGCATCCCGTCGCGGTCGATGTGGGTGACGGCGCGGCGGCGCGAGTCGCGCGCCGGCAGCTCGACCGCGCCGCCCTGGGCGTCGACGTAGCGCTCGGAGCCCCGCGACCAGTAGGCGAGCGTCAGCGACCGGTCCCCGAGCGCCTCGGCGAGCGCGTCGCGCAGGTTCTCGCCGCCGGCCGGCTGGGCGCCGAGGCGCTCGACGAGCTCGCCGACCGCGCCGGCCCGCGTGTAGCGGCTGCGCACGAGGCCGATGACGAACGCCCACGGCATCGCCATGAACGCGGCCAGCGACACGACCGCCGGCACCGTCGACGACGACGCGTCCCCGTCGCCCGACAGCGCGTCGACGAGCATCGCGACGCCGAGCGCGATGAGGAAGAGGAAGCCGGTCCACAGGATCGGGGCCATCGCCCGGCGCTGCGGCGGCGACGCCCGGCGCCGCTTGCGGACGAGCAGGACGGCCAGCCACGCGATGAGCGCCACGGCCACCAGGCGCGAGAACGTCGCGAAGACGTCGGCGCCGTCCTGGGCGTCGGTGAGCCCCCAGCCGTTGCGCGGCGCCGCGGCCGGGCCGTCGATCGTGCCGCCCAGCAGGAAGAACGGCAGCGTGACGAGCAACACGTCGACGTAGGCGAGCGCGATGAGTGAGCGCTGGGCAGTCGTCTCCAGGCTGCCGGTCGGAAAGGAGAGCAGCATCTGGCCGACGAGCACGAGATACAGCGGCGAGAGGTAGACGCCGAGCGTGTAAAGCCACGCGTCGTCGATCTCGGTCAGCGCCCCCAGGAACCAGGCGTAGCCGACGGCGGTCATGAGGGCGCCGAAGCGGTTGTGCGGCCGGCGCAGCCACGCCCACACGCCGGTCGCCGAGAAGCTCAGGCCGACGAACGCGCCGAGCGCGGCGGTCAGGGCCTTGGCGTCCTCGTGGTCGCTGGTCAGCGTCAGGCCGACCCACACGGTGGCGAGCGCCACCGCGCCGGCGAGCAGGCCGAGCAGCGGCGCCCGGAGACTCACCGCACCTGCCTCACCGAATGAGCTCCGCGAGCGCGGCGCCGGAGAGCTCACCCTTCGGGATGAAGCCCCGCGCCCCGCTGCGGTGCACGAGCGGCCCGAAGTCCGCGCTGTCGCGGCTGGAGGTCAGCACGACGGCCGGGGCCCCGAGGACGCTCGTGATCCTCGCGGCGACGTCGAAGCCGTCGATGTCGGGCAGGTTGACGTCCAGCAGGACGAGGTCGGGCCGCAGGCTGCCGGCGGCGGCGATCGCGCTCATCCCGTCCGGTGCCTCGCCGACGACGTCGAACCCCTCGCTCTCCAGCAGGAGACGGGCGGTCGACCGGAAGGTCGGGTGGTCGTCGACGATGAGTACCTTCGTGGTCACGGGCGTACTGACATCATCGGCCCTGCAAGAACCCGATGCATTACGGCTGGCTACACCCCGCGGCGGCGGCAATTGCCCGATAGGCCGCGGCGGGCTCCTCGGCCCCGAAGATCGCGCTGCCCGCGACGAACAGGGTGGCACCGGCCTGCGCGGCCGGGCCGGCGGTCGTCGCGTCGATGCCGCCGTCGACCTCCAGCTCGACCTCGTCGCCGACCAGGTCCCGCATCCGGCGGATCTTCGCGGGCGAGGTCGGGATGAACGCCTGTCCGCCCCAGCCCGGGTTGACGGTCATGCACAGCGCGAGGTCGACCTCGAGCTCGCGGTAGACGGCGGGCGGCGTGGCCGGGCAGAGCGCGACGCCCGCCCGGCAGCCGGCCTCCCGGATCTGCTGCACGGCGTAGTGGACGTGCGGGGTGGCCTCGGCGTGGACGGTGATCGTGTCCGCGCCGGCCTTGGCGAAGTCGGCGACGTGGCGCTCGGGCCGCTCGATCATGAGGTGGACGTCGAGCTCGACGCCCAGGTCGAGGTCGCGCAGCGCGCTGACGACCTGCGGCCCCATCGACAGCGGCGGAACGAAGTGGCCGTCCATGACGTCGACGTGGATGACGCGGGCGCCGGCATCGACGACCTCACGGACCTGCTCGCCGAGGCGGGCGAAGTCGGCCGACAGGATGCTCGGGGCGATACGGGGCTCAGGCACGGCGGGCGTCAGGGTAACGGGGACATCGCCGGGCGCGAGTTTCGCCCCCTGGGGCGAATACTCGCTGAAGCAATCCGAGCCTCTGGGCGAGGATTGCTCAGACCTCGACGAGCATCGAGCCGCCGCAGTGGCTGCACTGCGTCGTCGCCGTCGAGGACATCCGGACGATCGTCGAGTGCTCCCCGCAGTCCGGGCAGACCGACCGCAGCTCGTAGCGGTGCAGGCAGTAGACGCAGCGGTAGCGGCCCGCGAGCGTCGTGGGCCGCAGCCACGGCTCGCCGCAACCCGGGCAGGTGAGGCCCAGTGCGTGCGTCTCACTCATCGACGGCAATATAGAAGCCGTCGGTGTCGTCACGGTGCGGGTAGGTGCGCACGACGGTGCCGCCCACGACCTCCTCGCGCGGCGACAGCGTGCAGGTCGAGTAGACGAGCCGGCCGCCGTCGGCGAGCAGGCCGCGGGCGGTCTCGACGATGCGCTGCTGTTCGGTGCGCAGGCGCTCGATGCCCTCCGGGCTCGCTTTCCAGCGCAGATCCGGGTGGCCGCGCAGCGTGCCCAGGCCACTGCACGGCGGGTCGACGAGAATCCGGTCGAACGCACCGCCGACCGCGGCGGCCGTGAGCGTCTTGGCGTCGCCGACGTGGACGCGGACCGCGGTCGCGTGCAATCGGGCACACTGGCGCTCGAGTGTCCGCGCACGGCCCGGGTGGCGCTCGACGGCGACGATCTCGCCCGCGTCGCCCATGAGCGCGGCCAGGTGGGTGGTCTTGCCGCCGGGGGCGGCGCACAGGTCGAGGATGCGCTCACCGGGCTGCGGATCGACCGTGCGGGCGACCCGCTGGCTGGCGCGCGACTGCGGGGTGATCGCGCCGGCCGCGTAGAGCGGGTGGGCGTAGACGTCGAGCGGGCCGTCGACGACGAGCGCGTCGTCCTCGCGGCGGCCGGGCAGGTCGACGTCGACGCCGGCGAGCGGGTTGATGCGCAGGGCGAGCTCGGCCGGCTCGTTGTCGGCGGCCAGCAGGGCACGCGTCTCGTCGGCGCCGAGCCAGTCCCACCACATGCGGACGAGCCACTCCGGGTGGCCGTGGCGGATCGCGGCACCGGCCGGGTCGGTGTCGGCGGGCAGCTCGACGCCCTCGCGCTGGACCTTGCGCAGCACGGCGTTGACGAGCTTGGCGCCTGGGCTGGGCTTGGCGAGCTCGACCGACTCGGCGACGGCCGCGTGGGCGGGCACGTCGGTGAACAGCAGCTGGTAGAGGCCCAGGTGCAGAGCGGCGCGCACGGGCGCGTCGAGCTTGCGGTCAACGTGGCCGTCGACGATCCAGTCCAGCGTGCCGCGGCGCTGGACGGCCCCGAACGCCAGCCGCTTGGCCAACGCGCGGTCGCGGACGTCGAGCCCCTTGGCCTCGCCGTGCAGGGCCCGGTCGGCGTAGGCATCCTGCTCGAGGACGCGCCGCACGACGGCGGCCGCGGCGCGACGGGCGGGGCTGGCGGGCATGGGCTCAGGTCGCGCCGGCCACGCCCGGGACCGGCGGGCGGCCGCGCACATAGTCGGCGTAGGGCATCGGACGGCCGCCGGCTGGCTGGACGGTGAGCAGCTCGAGGCGGCCGTCGGCCGTCGCGCGAGCTTCGTGGACACCGAGGAACGAGCCGTCCTCGAGCGCGAGGCGGGCGCCGATGTGCGGGTGCAGCGCGCGGACGATGCGGGCGTTCTCGTCGGCCGGGCGCTCGAGGTCGAGCGTGCGGTCGGCCGCCGTGAGCTTGTCGGCGTACGTGACGCCGGCCTCGTCCTGGGGTGTCGGGGTCGGACGCTGCTCGATGACCTCGGCCAGCAGCTGCACCGAGAGCGCCTCGAGCCGAGCGGCCACCGTGCCGTAGTCGTCGTCGGGCGCGAGGTCGAACGCGCGCTGCACGTAGACCGGCCCGGCGTCGAGCTCGGCGATGAGCCGCATGATCGACACGCCGGTCCGCGCGTCGCCGGCCATGATCGCCCGCTCGACCGGCGCCGCCCCGCGCCAGCGCGGCAGCAGCGACGGGTGGACGTTGAGGATCTCGTGGTCGGAGAGCAGTGGCTCCTTGACCAGGGCGCCGAACGCGCACAGCACGACCGCGTCCGCCCCCGCCGCCGCGATCCGCTCGCGCGCCGCGTCGTCGTTGACCGAGTCGGGCTGGTCGACCTCGAGGCCCAGCTCGCGGGCGGCGACGGCCACCGGCGGCGGCGCCAGCCGGCGCCCGCGGCCCTTCGGCGCATCGGGCCGCGTGACGACGAGGACCGGCCGATGCGGCCCGTCGGCGAGGCCGCGCAGGACGTTGGCCGCGAACTCCGAGGTGCCCAGAAAGACGACGGACACGCGATCGTCGCGCTAGACGACCGCGCCGTCCTGCGCCTCGAGCGCGGCGCGCATGGCCTTCATGGCCTCCTTGCGCTGGTCGCGCGGCGTGCGGTCGAGGATGAGGACGCCGTCGAGGTGGTCGATCTCGTGCTGGATGACCCGCGCCTCCAGTCCGCTGGCCTCGATGAGGATGTCCTCGCCGTGGCCGTCCTTCGCGCGGACGCGCACGTGGACCGGGCGCTCGACGTCGACGTGGACGGCGGGCAGGCTCAGACAGCCTTCCTCCGCCCACTCCTTGTCCTTGCTCGTCCACTCGATCTGCGGGTTGACGAGCGCCTGGACCGGGCTGTCGGGCTCGACCCGGTAGACGAGCAGCCGGTGGAGCGTGCCGACCTGGGTGGCGGCCAGGCCGATGCCGTAGGCGTCGTGCATGAGCGCGCCCATCTGGTGGATCTCGGTGCGCAGGTCGTCGTCGAAGCGCTCGACCGGTCGGGCCGTCGTGCGCAGGACCGGGTCGCCGAACTTGCGCACGTGCTCGAGGGCCGCGCGGCGCCGCGCGGCGGTCTCGGGGTCCAGCTGGATCGGCTCGGGGGCCTCGTCGACCTCGGTCTGCTGATCGGCCACGCCGGAAATGCTAGCCCCTGCCGAGCAGGCCGCCACTGCCGCCGGCGCCGCCGCCCATCGTCGCGACCTGGCCCAGGAGCTTCGAGAGCGTGTCGGTGGCCTCCCACGTGTCGCCGGCCGGCGGCGGCGAGGTGTCGACCTTCGCGCCGAAGTCGCTGAGGCGGTAGTCCATCGTCATCGCGCCCGCCTCCCTGCCGGCCTGCTCGGCGGGCACGCGCTGCTCCATCCGCATGCGGCGCACGACGTTGTCGCCGCCGATCCACAGCTCGACCGGCATCGCCTGCTTGAGCGAGTCCTTGCCGCCCGGCAGCTTCTCGAGCCGCTCGAGCGACTTCTCGGCCGCCTGGCGCTGGTCGGCGGGCAGCGCCTTCAGCGACGCCTGGGGCGTGATCGTGCCCTTGAAGTGGGTGGTCTCGGCGCCGTCGATCGTCTCGGTGCCGACCTTCTTCATGCCCGCGGCCGCGGTCAGGGTGCGCAGCTGCGCGGCCGGGTCGGCGTTCGACGCGGCGGCCAGCCCGGCCGGGTCGAGGCCCAGGCCCTTGGCGATCGTGCCGAGGTCGACGTGGACCCACGCCTTGCCGCCGGGGATCGTGAAGCCGGGGATGACGGGCGGCTTGACGTACAGGTCGCCCGCATCGATCTTGAAGCGGATGTCGCCGCCGGCGACCGACGGCATGCCGGCGACGCCGAGGATCTCGCCGAAGTCCATCGTCAGGTCGAGCTTGGGCTCGGTGAGCGCGGTGGCGCCCTGGGCGGTGACCGTGGCCGGCTTGGGCAGGCCGGCGCCGCTGACCTTCATCGTCATCGAGAGCTTCGCCGTGCCCTTGGCGGCCGTCGTCTGGGCGGCCTGCGCGGTGTCGACGCCCGCGACCTTCTCGGCCGTGTCGGCGGCGCCGCAGCCGGCGGCGACGACGGCGGCCGGGGCGAGCGCGGCGGCGGCGATGAGCGAGACGAGGCGTCCGTGCATGGCGGGCAGGGTACCGACGCACCCACCCACCGGGGTCAGACCCGTTCCGTTGCAGCCAAGCCTACGCGCGGTTTGGCTGCAACGGAACGGGTCTGACCCCGGCTATTGGGCGTCGACGTCGACCGCGAACGCCACGCCGCGGTGGGTGCGGTCGGCGGCGGTGTCGCGGACGGCGGCGTCGAGCTGGTCGATCGCCGCGTGGCGGCCGCCCCCGTCGGGCGGCGCCTTCAGGACGATCTGGCTGCGCTCACGGCCGCGCAGGCGAAACAGCGGCGCCGGGCCCATCGCCTCGGGCAGCCGGGCGCGCAGCGCGGCCGCCGCGGCGTCGGCGGCGCCGGGCGCTTCGGCGCTGCAGACGACCCGGATGAGCGTCGAGAACGGCGGATAGCGCAGCGCCTCGCGACGGGCGAGCTCGCCGGCCAGGAAGCCGTCGGCGTCGTGGCGGGCGGCGTGGCGGATCGCCTCGGCGGCCGGGTCGATCGTCTGGACGATCACGGCGCCGTGGCCTGGGCGCGCGGGTCCTCTTCCCGCCCGGCCCGCCAGCTGGGTCACGAGCGCGAACGTCCGCTCCTCGGCCCGGAAGTCCGGGAAGCGCAGCGTCGAGTCAGCGTCCAGCACGACCCCGAGGTCGACGTCGGGGAAGTCGTGGCCCTTGGCGACCACCTGCGTGCCGACGAGGATCGCCCGCGGCGCCCGCTCGAACGCCGACAGCACGGCGCCTGCGTCGCGCACGTCGGCGTCCAGCCGCAGGACCGGACGGCCGAGCGCGGCGAGGTCGTGCTCGAGGCGCTCGGTGCCCGCGCCGTGGCGGGCGATCGAGACCGACCCGCAGTCCGGGCACGTGCGCGGCACCGGCTCGCGGTGGCCGCAGTGGTGGCAGGCGACCGCGTGCTCGGCCCGGTGCAGGATGAGCGCGACGTCGCAGTTCGGGCACTCCCACACCCGGCCGCAGGAACGACACGTCAGGAAGTTCGACCAGCCGCGCCGGTTGAGCAGCACGATGGCCTTGCGCGCGTCGACGAGCGCCTCGTGGGTGGCCGGGTGGATCGGCCCGGCCGCCTCCTTGAGGTCGACGATGCGCACCGGCGGCAGCGGCGCCCCGTCGACCCGGCGCGGCAGCCGGATGCGGCGCAGGCGGTGGACCGACTCCGGGCGCGGGGTCGCGCTGCCGGCGACCAGCACCGCGCCGTGCTGCTCGGCGCGCCGCTCGGCCACCAGGCGCGCGTCGTAGCGCGGGTCGCCCTCGTGCTTGTAGGAGCCGTCGTGCTCCTCGTCGACGACGATGAGCCCGAGGTCGGCCATCGGCGCGAAGACCGCGCTGCGCGGGCCGACGCACACCCGGGCCTCGCCCGCCCGCAGCCGGCGCCACTCGTCGTAGCGCTCGCCGGCGCTGAGCTTGGAGTGCAGGACCGCGACCGTGTCGCCGAAGCGCGAGACGAAGCGGTCGATCATCTGCGGGGTCAGGCCGATCTCGGGGACGAGGACGAGCACGCCCCGGCCGCGCTCCAGGGTCGCGGCGGCCGCGCGCAGGTAGACCTCGGTCTTGCCCGAGCCGGTGACGCCGTGCAGCAGCAGGCGCTCGGGTGGGTGGGACCGCATCTCGGCGAGCAGCGCGTCGAGCGCGGCGGCCTGGTCGGGTGTCAGCTCTGGCTGCGCGCGCCGGGCGCCGACCGCGGTGTGCTGCGGCGCGCGCCGCACCCCGCGCTCGCCGATCGTCGCCAGACCGCGCTTCTCGAGCCGCCGCAGCGCGCTCAGGTCGCTGCCCGCGAACCGGGGCAGCGAGCCCAGCAGCGCCCGCTGGTGGTCGGTGAGCCGCTCGCCCTGCTCCGGCGCGCGGGCCGCCTGCGCCCAGAGCTGCGTGCGCTCGCGGGCGCCGCGCGGGGGCAGCAGCAGCGACAGCGCGCGCCCCGGCGTCGAGGCGTACTCGCGGGCGATCCACATCCCGAGCGCGACGAGGTCGGGCGGGAGCGCGTCGGGCAGGACGCGCAGCGGGGTGGCGAGCTCGTGCTCGCTGGTCTCGGCCAGCGCGGTGACGACGGCCTGCAGCCGCTGGCGCCCGAACGGGACCTCGAGCAGCGCGCCGACCTCCGCCCCGTCGGGGCGCACGTAGTCGAACGGCCCGCGCAGCGCGCGCGCCGTCACCAGGGGCTCGACGCGGACGACGACGTGCGGCACGGACCGACCGAGGATAGGCTGCCCGCCCCATGGACCTGCATCCGGGTGAGGAGATCGTCTTCGAGGGCCACCCGTCCTGGCGATCGGTGCTGAGCTTCTACCTGAAGGGGTTGCTCGTGGCCGCCGTCGGCGGCGTCGTGCTGTGGCTGGCGCTCTCGATCGGCTGGGGCGTCGTCGCGTTCCTCGTCATCGAGGCGGTCGTCGTGCTCGTCGGCTTCGTCAAGCGCGTGGCGACCGACTACACGATCACGACCGAGCGGCTGCACATCCGCCGCGGGATCCTCGCCAAGCGCGTGCAGCAGACGAGCATCGACCGCGTGCAGAACGTCAACACCGACCAGTCGTTCGTCGACCGGGTCCTGCGCGTCGGCAAGGTCGACTTCGACACGGCGGGCACCGACGACTCGGACTTCACGTTCGACGGGGTGGCCAGCCCGGACGCCGTGGTCGCGGCGGTCGACCGGGCGCAGCGGGCGCGCCGCTCGGAGCCCTCCCAGGGCCTCTGAACGAGTCGAGGGACGACTGAACCACCTGGGCGGTGGTTCTGTCGTCCCTCGACGAGAGCGAGTGGTGCCTACGCCGTCGCGGCGGGCGCGCTGAGGCCGGCGGCCTCGGCCAGCGCGGCGGCCTTGTCGGTGCGCTCCCACGTGAAGTCGTGGTCGTCGCGCCCGAAGTGGCCGTAGGCGGCGGTCTTCTGGTAGATCGGCCGGTGCAGGTTGAGCGCCTCGCGGAAGGCGCCCGGGCGCAGGTCGAAGTGCTCGTCGACGAGCTCCTGGATGCGGCCGCGGCCGACGTGCTCGGTGCCGAACGTCTCGACCATGACCGAGACCGGGTGCGCGACGCCGATCGCGTAGGCGACCTGGACCTCGGCGCGGTCGGCCAGGCCGGCGGCCACGACGTTCTTGGCCACCCAGCGCGCCGCGTACGCGGCCGAGCGGTCGACCTTCGACGGGTCCTTGCCCGAGAACGCGCCGCCGCCGTGGCGGGCGAACCCGCCGTAGGTGTCGACGATGATCTTGCGGCCGGTCAGGCCCGCGTCGCCCACCGGGCCGCCGATGACGAAGCGGCCGGTCGGGTTGACGAGGAACTGCTTGCGCAGCTTGCCGGCGTCGTAGAGCTCCTTGGGCAGGACCGGCTCGACGACGTGCTCCCACAGGTCGTCGGGGATGAGCGACTCGGCGCCCTCCTTGTGCTGCGTCGAGATGAGCAGCTTCTCGATCTCGACCGGCCTGCCGTCGCGGTAGCGGACCGACACCTGGGTCTTGCCGTCCGGGCGCAGGTACGGGACGACCTCGGACTTGCGCACGTCGGCCAGCCGCTTGGCGAGCTTGTGCGCCAGGGCGATCGGCAGCGGCATGAGCTCGGGCGTCTCGTTGGACGCGTAGCCGAACATCATCCCCTGGTCGCCGGCGCCGGCGATGTCGAGCGCGTCGTCGTCGGCGGGGTCGGTGCGGGCCTCGTAGGCCTTGTCGACGCCCTGGGCGATGTCCGGCGACTGCTTGTCGATCGCGTTGAGGACCGCGCACGAGTCGGCGCTGAAGCCCAGGTCGGCGTCGACGTAGCCGATCTGGCGGATCGTCTCGCGGGCGATCTCCTGGATGTCGACGTAGGTGTCGGTCGAGATCTCGCCCGAGACGACGACGAGGCCCGTGTTGACGAGCGTCTCGCACGCGACGCGACCGGTCGGGTCGTCCTTGAGGACGGCGTCGAGCACCCCGTCGGAGATCTGGTCGGCGACCTTGTCCGGATGGCCCTCGGTCACGGACTCCGAGGTGAAGAGATATTCGTTGTCGGCGTAGCTCATGAGATGAGGAGGGAGATCTCCGCGGTCGATTCGCTGTCGTTGCCGGACGAACGGGCGCCGATCGCGCCGATCCGAGCGAGGTCGTCGGCGACCTGCCGGTAGGCGCGTGAGGTATCGAGCCCCGTCTGCTCGCCCAGCCTGAGCAGCCTGCTGAAGTCCAGAAAGACTACCGAGGTGCTCGCATCTCCGCGATTTCCGATCGCCGTTTGCCATTGGGGCGTGTCCGCGAGCCGCGGGCCGGCCGACCGCAGCGCCTTCAGGCCGTCGGGGCTCGTCGAGAGCGCGACCTTGCCGTCGAAGACCGCGGAGGCGAAGACCTTCTTGACCTTGGCCGGCAGCTTGGCGAGCTTGGCGCGGCTGGCGGCCTCGTCGTCGGTGCGCGAGACGATCGTCATGACCGGTGCGGGCGTCGCGGGCGTCAGCGTGACCGCCGACTCGCCGTGAAAGAGCGCCAGGACGTCCTTCGGCAGGTCGGAGAGCAGGCCGCCGAGGCCGCCTGACCCGGCGGCGGCGCCGAGGCGTTGCAGGGCGGGCTGGAGGTCGGCGACGCCGAGGTAGGCCATCGTCTCGGCGGGCACCTCGCGGGCGAGGGTCGGGGTCAGCGGCTTGCTCGACGCGCCGACCCGCTTCTGGATCTTGGGGTCCAGCAGCGAGTGCACGGTGAGCTCGGCGCCCGGCTTCGACGGCGCGAGCGCGAACGCGGCGCCGCGCAGCGCGGGCTGGTCGACGAGCGTGCCGGCGAGGCCGAGCATCCCGCCCTGGGGCGCCAGCAGGCGGCGCACGCCGGCGGCCGACACCCAGCCGTCGACGACGCGGTCGGCCGGCAGCTTGGCCAGGGCCGGGCCGGTGAGCCGCCCGGCGGCCAGCGACGTGCCGCGCCCGGCGTCCAGCTCGCGGGCGGTCTTCAGGCTGGCCGGCTGGCCGATGGCCAGGAAGCGCCCGACGTAGGCGGCGCGCAGCGCGCCGCACGCGCGCTCCTGGGCTTCGGCGTGGTGCTTCCCGGTGTCGATGAGCACGAGCGAGTTCGCCGAGGCGCCGCCGGTGTCGAAGAGCGCGAGCGCCGCGTCGTCGGCGGTCCTCAGCGCCGTCGCGCCGACGTCGCAGCCGGGGGCGCGCAGCTGCTTGACGATCGTGTCGCGCAGGCGCGTGTAGCTCGGGAAGTCCTGCGCGGTGTCGGCGGCGCGCCGCACGGGCGCCCGGTCCTCGTCGAGGGAGACGCGCACGAAGACGAGCGTCGAGTCGGGCACCAGCCGCGCGGCGCCCGACGCGGGGGCAGCGTGCGACGACGGGCCGCCGCCGCCGAGCAGCAGGCCCAGGCCGATGATCAGCAGCGCCGTCAGCGCCTGGATCACCCCAGGCCGTGCGAGCGAGCCGCCAGGCGAGCTCGCGCCGCGACCGCCTCGGACGCGCCCCGAGCCCACGTCAGCGCTCGCGGCGGTTGCCACGTTCCTTGAAGTCGATGATGAGCGGGATGCCGTCCATTGCGAAGCGGGCACGGAGACGATTCTCGATGAAGTACGCGTAGTCGCGCGTCACTCGGTTGCGGCTGTTGACCTGGATGGCGAACCGGGGCGGCCGGGTCTGGAACTGCGACATGTAGAGCAGCCGCAGCCGCGAGCCCTGCTTGGCGGGCGGCTGGCGCTCGTTGACGACCTCGGTGAGGAAGCGGTTGAGCTGCGGGGTCGGGATGCGGGTGCGCAGCCGGTCGCCGAGCGTGATCGCCTCGCGCAGCAGCCGGTCGACGTTGCGGCCGCTGACCGCCGAGGTCGTCAGGACGCGCGGGCGCAGCCGCAGCTTGTTGTTGACCCGGGCGCGCTCGTGGTCGAGGTCCTCCTCGGGCATGGCCGCGATGTCCCACTTGTTGAGCACGAGCGCGGTGGCGCAGCCGGCCTTCATCGCCTGCTCGGCGATGCGCAGGTCCTGGCTGGTGATGCCGTCGGCGGCGTCGCAGATGACCAGGGCGACGTCGGCGCGCTCGACCGCCCGCTGCGAGCGCAAGGTCGTGTAGTACTCGATCGACTCGGTGACCTTGCTCTGGCGGCGCATGCCGGCGGTGTCGACGACAATGACGCGCCGGCCGTCGACCTCCATCGGCAGGTCGATCGCGTCGCGGGTCGTGCCGGCCACGTCGGAGACGATGACCCGGTCGGAGCGCAGGAAGCGGTTGACCAGCGAGGACTTGCCGACGTTCGGCCGGCCGATGAGCGCCAGGCGGATCGTCTCGTCGTCCTCGTCTTCGTGGTCGCCCTCGGGCAGCCGCTGCACGATGGCGTCGAGCAGGTCGCCGGTGCCGAGGCCCTGGGTGGCCGAGACGGCCAGCGGGTCGCCGAGGCCGAGCGCGTAGAACTCGGCGGCCAGCGCGACGTCCTTGGCCGAGTCGACCTTGTTGGCGGCGACGATGACCGGCTTGTCCCAGCGGCGCAGCAGGTCGGCGAGCTCCTCGTCGCCGGGCCGCACGCCGCCCTGGGCGTCGACGACGAACACGCCGAGGTCGGCGTCGGCCATCGCGGCCTGGGCCTGCTCGCGGATCGAGCCGGCCATCGGGTCCTCGTCGAGGAGGTCCATGCCGCCGGTGTCGATGAGCGTGAAGCGGCGGCCGTTCCACTCGCACGGCACCTCGTGGCGGTCGCGGGTGACGCCCGGCATCTCGTGGACGACGGCGACGCGCGACTCGCTGAGGCGGTTGACGAGCGAGGACTTGCCGACGTTCGGGTAGCCGAGGATGGCGACCTTGGGACCGCGGGTCATCTGCCCCGCCCGCCTCTCGCGTTCTCGGCCAGAGCGGTGATGCGCGCGACGACCTCGTCGATCGTCAGACCGGTCGTGTCGAGCTTGATCGCCCCGGGCGCCGGGGCGTGGGTGCTGCGGCCGTGGCCGGTGTCGCGGCTGTCGCGCTCGCGCAGGTCGGCGAGCACCTCGTCGGGGTCGAGGCGCAGCTCGGCGGCGCGGCGGCGGGCGCGCTCCTGCGGCGAGGCGGTCAGGAACACCTTGACCTCGGCGTCGGGCGCGACGACCGTGGCGATGTCGCGGCCCTCGGCGACCCAGTCGCCGCCGGCGATGAGCGCGCGCTGGCGGGCGACGAGCGCGGCGCGGACGGCGGGGTCGGCGGCGACCTGCGAGGCGCGCTGGGAGACCTCCGGCGTGCGGATCGCGGTCGTCACGTCGGCGCCGTCGAGCAGGACGCGGCCGCCGTCGAAGGCGATCTCCAGATCCTCCGGATTGCGGTCGGACGCCAGCGCGGCGCAGCGGTACATCGCCCCGGTGTCGAGGTAGGTGAAGCGCAGCGCGCGCGCGACCGCGCGCGCCACGGTGGATTTTCCGGCACCGGCCGGACCATCGATGGCGACGAGCACGGCGCAGCAGGTTAGGGTGCGCGCGTCCGATGCGGCATCCTTCTCGCTCATCGTTGCTCATCGCTCCGCTTCACGAGCGGGATTTCGCGCTCTTGCTGGCCGGCACGACGGTCTCGCTGCTCGGCGACGGCATCTACGTCGTCGCGATCGCGTTCGCCGTCCTGCAGATCTCCGACGGGCCGACCGCGCTGTCGCTCGTCGGACTGACCTGGTCGGTCGGCATCCTGGCCTTCGTCCTGGTCGGTGGTCTGCTGGCCGACCGCCGCGACAAGCGCCAGATCCTCATCGGCGCCGACGTCGTGCGGCTGGCCGCCCTCGGCGCGGCGGGCGGGCTGTCGGTCGCCGGGGTCGTGGAGGTCTGGCACCTGCTGGCGCTGAGCCTCGCCTACGGGATCGGCGAGGGGCTGTCGGGGCCCGCGATGTCGTCGATCGTCCCCGAGCTCGTGCCCGAGCGGATCCTCGTGCAGGCCAACGCGCTGGCCGGGTCGCTGCGGCCGCTGGCGCTGCGGATGCTCGGGCCGGCGCTCGGCGGCGGGGTCGTCGCGCTGCTGGGCACGGGCGGCGCGCTGCTCGTCGACGCCGGGACGTTCACGGTCTCGATCGCGTGCCTGCTGGCGATGCGCGCCCGTGGCGCCGTCGCCGGCGCGGGCGCCGGGTCCGAGCCGCTGCGCACGCAGGTCCGCGAGGCGGCCGTGTTCGTGCGCTCCCAGCGCTGGCTGTGGGCGACGCTGGCGCTCGGTGCCCTGGCGCTGCTGCTCTTCCTCGGCCCGACCGAGGTGCTGCTGCCCGTGCGGGTCAAGGACGAGCTGGGCGCGAGTGCGGGCGGGTTCGGGCTCGTGCTGGCGGCGATCGGCGCCGGGACGGTCCTCGGGACGATGGCCGTCGGGCACCTCGGCACACCCCGGCGCGAGATCTCGTTCTTGTACTGGGCGTGGGGCCTGGCGACGTTCGCGCTGTGCGGGTACGCGCTCGCCGCGACGGTGTGGCAGCTCGTCGTCTTCGGGCTGCTGTTCGGGCTGCTCAACGGCGCCGGCAACCCGGTGTGGGCGACGCTCATGCAGGTCCGGGTGCCGGCGCCGCTGCGCGGCCGGGTCGCGTCGCTGGACTGGCTGGTGTCGATCGCGCTGACGCCGCTGTCGTTCGCGTTGACCGCGCCGCTGGCGGCGCTCGTCGGGACGCGGGCGACGCTCCTGGGCGCCGGGCTGCTCGGCGGTGTCGCGTTCCTCGCGGCGCTCTACGGCCTGCCGCACCTGCGCGAGGAGGACGGCGCGCTGCGGCGCGTCCAGGCCGCCCAGCCGGTCACGCGCTGACGGGACGGCCGGCGAGCTCCAGCGCCAGCCAGGCGAAGCGGTCGTCGGCGGTGCGGGCGCCCGGGACGACCTCGACCGGCGTTGCGAAGCCGGGCCCGTCGGTGACGAACGTGTGGAACTCGCCGTTCTCGCCGCACAGGTCGGCGGACGCGGGCAGGTCACGCAGGAACGCCGCGTCGAACGGGCGGCCCAGCAGCGCGGGCGGCGCTTGGGTGCTGTCGACGCAGACGACCGTCGCGCGGAAGCCGTCGTCGACGAAGGCGCGCGCCTGCGCCGCCGTGTCCAGACCCCACAGTGGGAAGACCGCCTCCAGCCCGGCCTCGGCCATCCGCCCCTCGCGGTAGGCGCGGACGTCCTCGAGGAACAGGTCGCCGAACGCGACCGCGTCGACGGCGTCCAGCGGCGGGGCGGCGAACGCCTCGCCCAGCCGCTGCTCGTAGCTGACGTTCGAGGCGGCCGGCGGGATCGCGACCCGCACGAGCGGCAGCCCGACCGCCGCCGCCTGCGCCTCCAGCAGGGCCGCCCCGACCCGGTGCAGCGGCACGTCGCCGCCGGCCTCGTCGACGGTCGTCAGCAGCACCTCGGGCGACCGCCCGGCCGCGCGCAGCGCCCCCAGCGCCATCGCGCAGTCCTTGCCGCCGCTCCACGACAACGCGAGCATCAGCCCTCCAGCAGTCGGCGCAGGTCCTCCGTGAACGTCGGATAGGACACGTCGGCGGCCTCCATGCCGGTGACGGTCACCCCTTCGCGCGACGCCAGGCCGGCGACCGCGCCGAGCATCGCCAGGCGATGGTCGCCGTGCGAGTCGATCGTGCCGCCGCGCAGGCCGGTGCCGCCGCGCACGACGAAGCCGTCGTCGGTCGCCTCGAGATCGCCGCCGAGCGCGTTGAGCCCGTCGACGACGGTCGCGATCCTGTCGGACTCCTTGAGCCGCAGCTCGTGGGCGCCGGTGACGACCGTCTCGCCGTCGGCGAAGCAGCCCAGCAGCGCCACGAGCGGCAGCTCGTCGATGGCCAGCGGGACCTCGGCGGGGGCGACGACCGTCCCGACGAGCGGCCCGTGGGCCACCTCGAGGTCGCCGATCGGCTCGACGGCCGGTACCGGCGCGCCGGCGGCGGGCACGCTCTCGAGGTCGCCGACGACCACGCCGCCCATCCGCTGCAGGATCGTCAGGAAGCCGGTGCGCGTCCAGTTCGTGCCGCTGCCGGCCACCGTCACCCGCGACCCGGGCACGAGCACCGCGGCCGCCACGAGGAACGCGGCCGACGACGGGTCGCCCGGCACGACGATCTCGTCGAGCACGAGCTCGTCGACGCTGCTGACCGTCACCCCTTCGCCGTCACGGCCGATGTCCACACGCGCGGCGGCGAGCATCCGCTCGGTGTGGTCGCGCGACGGCACCGGCTCGAGCACGGTCGTCGGCCCGTCGGCGAGCAGCCCGGCCAGCAGGACGCAGCTCTTGACCTGGGCGCTGGCGACCGGCAGCTCGTAGGTGATGCCCGTCAGCGGACCGCCGTGGACGGTGAACGGGGGCAGGCGCCCGTCGGTGGCGTCGATCCGCGCGCCCATCGCCAGCAACGGCTCGGCGATCCGGTCGATCGGCCGGCGACGGATCGAGCTGTCGCCGTCGATCGTGAACGAGCGCCCGTCCTGCCCGGCCAGCCAGCCGGGCAGCAGCCGCATGAGCGTGCCGGCGTTGCCGACGTCGATGACGCCGTCGGGCACCATCGCGTCGCGCAGCCCGGTGCCGCGCACCACGACCTCGCCGGCCCCGTCGACGGTCACGAGCGCGCCGAGCGCCCGCATGGCGTTCAGCGTCGAGACCGTGTCCTGCGCCAGCAGGTAGTTGTGGATCCGGACCGGCTCGACCGCCATGGCGCCGAGCATCGCCGCACGGTGGGAGATCGACTTGTCCGGCGGCGGGGTGACGGTGCCGCGCAGGCGGCGGACGGGGTCGAACGTGACGTCGGTCATGCGAGCGTCTCCTGGACGAGGGCGCGGGCGCGCGGTTCGTGCTCCTCGGCGACCCACAGGGCGACCTCACCGCTGCGGAAGTCGGGCTGCGGCGAGAGGCTCATGTCGTGGATGTTGATGCCGGCGCGGCTGAGCGTGAGCGCCAGGTCGGCGATGACGCCCGGGCGGTTGGGGACGACGACGCGGATCTCGCGCAGCGGGCCGCCGGCCATGCCGAGGTCCAGCAGCGCGCGGCGGCGCTCGCCGGCGTCCGCCTGCCAGGCCTCGATCGCCGCCGGGTCGCCGGCGTCCAGCAGCGCCCGGGCCTCCTGCAGGACGGCGATCGTCCCGTCGAGCTGGGCGAGGATCGCGTCGCGGTTGGACGTGTAGATGCCCGCCCACAGCGGAGGGTTGGCGCCCGCGACCCGGGTGGCGTCGCGGAAGCTCGGGCCGACGACCGGGATCGCCTCGTCGCCGAGCGCCGCGACGGCCTGCTGAGCCAGGGCGTTGGCGACGACGTGCGGCACGTGGGAGAACGCGGCCATGAGCCGGTCGTGCTCGACGTGGCCGATGACCGTCGGCACCGCGCCCAGGCCGGTGACGAAGCGGTGCAGGCGCTCGAGCAGGATGCCCTCGCTGTCGCGGCGCGGCGTCAGGTACCAGGTGGCGCCGTCGAAGAGGTCGGCGCGCGCGTGGGCGACGCCGGCGACCTCGGCGCCCGCGAGCGGGTGGCCGCCGATGTAGCTCTCCCCCAGCTCGGCCTCGACGAGCGCCCGCTTCGTCGAGCCGACGTCGGTGACGACGGCGCCGTCGAGGTGCTCGCAGGCGGCGCGGATGGTCGCCGCCAGCGCGTCGACCGGCACCGCGACGACCGCGACGTCGAACCGCTCGCCGCCGGCGAGCTGCGCGGGGTCGGCGACGGCCTCGTCGAGCGCGCCGCGCTGCACGGCCTGAGCGCGCACCTCCGGGTCCGGGTCCCAGCCGACGACGTGCGCGCCGAGACGCTCGCGCGCCGCCTGGCCGACCGAGCCGCCGATGAGCCCCACGCCGAGCAGCGCGAGGCGCAGCGGCGTCCGGCCGAAGGATGCGTCGCCGTCGGCCACTTAGGCGGTCGTGGGCGCGGGGGCCGTGGCGCCGAACGGCTGCTTGCCGGCGAGCATCGCCGCCTGCTCGACCTTCGCGGCGTAGCGGGCGAAGTCGTCGACGGGCAGCTGCTGCGGCCCATCGCAGACCGCCTCGTCGGGCTGCGGGTGGGTCTCGACGATGATGCCGTCGGCGCCCGCGGCGGCCGCGGCGAGCGAGAGCGGCTCGACGAGCGAGCGCCGGCCGGCGGCGTGGCTCGGGTCGACGACGACCGGCAGGTGCGTCATCTCCTTGAGCACCGGGATCGCCGTGAGGTCGAGCGTGAAGCGGTAGGCGGTCTCGAACGTGCGGATGCCGCGCTCGCAGAGCAGGACGTTCTCGTTGCCCTCCTTGAGGATGTACTCCGCCGCCATGAGCAGCTCCTCGAGCGTCGCCGACAGCCCGCGCTTGACGAGCACCGGCACGCCGCTGCGCCCCACCTCGGTGAGCAAGGTGTAGTTCTGCATGTTGCGCGCGCCGAGCTGGATGACGTCGGCGACCTCGGCGACCGCCTCCAGGTCGCGGACGTCCATGCACTCGGTGACGATCGGCAGGCCGGTCCGCTCCTTGGCCTCCGCGAGCAGCCGCAGGCCCTCGGCGCCCAGGCCGGAGAACGCGTAGGGCGAGGTGCGCGGCTTGTAGGCGCCGCCCCGGAACATCGTGGCGCCGGCGGCGAGCATCGCGTCGGCGGTGCCGAGCGTCTGGTCGCGGCTTTCGACGGTGCACGGCCCGGCGATGAGCGCGAAGTGGTCGCCGCCCACCCGGCGGCCGGCGATCTCCAGCGTCGAGGGCTGCTCGCGCCGGAACTGGCTCGAGGCCAGCTTGTAGGGCTTGAGGATGGGGACGAGCTTGTCGACGCCCGCGGCGCCCTCGAGGCCGAGGCGAGCGACCCGCTCGCGGTCACCGATCGCGCCGATGACGGTCACCTCCTCGCCCCGGCTGGGGTGGGCGGTGGCCCCGACGGACTCGATCCGCTCGATGACGGCCTCGATCTCGTCCTCGGTGGCCGTCGGCTTCATCACGATCATCATCAGGAAGGTCTTTCTCGCGCTTGGGGTCGGAGTCTACGGAGGCGTTGCGGGCCGGCAGGTGCCGGCGAGCGGGGCGGCGCTCGACCCGAGGGTCCGGTGCGGACCGGCCGTCAGCGGCCGACCGAGCGCCTAGCTAAATCGCCGATAGGTCCAAGCGAAGGACGCCTCGCCCCGGGCAGCGCGCGGCGCGGCCATGAGGCCGGCGTGCGAGGCGCGCGTGGGGGTCGGGCGGGTCATGCGCATCCCATTGAACCACACGCACGCGGCCCCCACCCCGCGCCACGCCCCCGCGTCCCACCCGCGTCGAGGGATCAAGAACTTGCGCCGAGGCGACGTTGTTGATCCCTCGACGGCCCGGGGGTCAGGCCAGCAGCGCGCCGAGCTCGGCGAGGAAGCGGGCGTTCTGGGCCGGCGTGCCGTAGCTGACGCGCAGCGCGCCCGGGCGGCCCAGCGCCGAGCCCGACCGGACCTGCACGCCCCGGTCGGCCAGCGCGGTCACGATGCCGCGCTCGAGCTCGCCCGGGTCGTCGCCGTTGCGCACCGGCAGGTCGAACCACGAGAAGTTCGCCTGCGAGTCGGCGGGCTCGATGCCCAGCGCGCGCAGCCCCTCCTCGAGCTCGAGGCGGGCCACGACCGCCCGTTCGACCCGGCCGACGATCTCGTCGCCGTGCTTGAGCGCCTCGACCGCGGCCGCCTGCGCCGCGGCGTTGCAGAAGAACGGCTGGCGCACCTGGTTGACCGCGGTGACGACGTCGTCGGTGCCGCACAGCGCGTAGCCGACCCGCAGCCCGCACAGCCCGTAGACCTTGCTGAACGTCCGCAACAGCACGAGGTTGGGGTGCTGCTCGAGCAGGTCGAGCGTCGCGTCCGGGTCCTCGAGCGTGTTGTACTCGCAGTAGGCCTCGTCGAGCAGGACGCACACATGCGGCGGCACCCGCTGCACGAACGACGCGATGTCGGCCAGCGGCACCGCGGTCGACGTCGGGTTGTTCGGGTTGCAGACGATGACCAGGCGCGTGGCGACCGTGATCTCGCCGAGCATCGCCTCGAGGTCGTGCTCCTGGCGGTCGTTGAGCGGCACCTGGATCGCCGTGGCGCCGGTCGCCGCCGCGAGGTGCGGGTAGACGCTGAACGACGGCCACGCGTAGACGACCTCGGCCCCGGGCTCCAGCAGCGCTTCGCCGGCGGCCAGCAGGATGTCGCACGACCCGTTGCCGATCGCGATCCGCGAGGCCGGCACGCCGTAGCGGCGGCTCAGCGCGCCGCGCAGCTTGGCGTTCGTCGGGTCCGGATAGCGGTTGACCCCGGTGAGGATCTCCTGCACCGCGGCGACGACGGCGGGCAGCGGCGGCTCGGGCGACTCGTTGGACGCCAGCAGCGCGACGTCCTCCGGCAGCGCGTAGGCCGCGGCGGCGGGATAGACCGGGATGCGGCGAACGGCGGCGGAGAACTCGAGACCCATCAGCGCGAAGGGTACTTCGCGCGCCTCACTGGGCCGAGTCGAGGTCCGCCCGCAGCCGGCGCGCGTCGCCGAGGTAGACGTGGCGCGCGCTGTGGGTGTCGGGCGCGTAGTAGTGCATGAGCACGCGGATGACGCGCGGCATCGAGCCCGGCACCGGCACCTCGCGCGCGCACATGAGCGGCACGTGCTCGAAGCCCATCCGGCGGGCGGCGACGGCCGGGAACTCGGCGTCGAGGTCCTCGGTCGCCGTGAAGATGCAGCTCACGACGTCCTCGGGCACGAGCTCGTTGCGCTTGAGGATCTCGCGCATGAGCCACTCGGTGGCGCCGAGGATCGCCTCGGAGGTGTTGCGATCGACGCTGATCGCGCCGCGCAGGGCATGGAGCCGCATCGGCGGCGGATCATGGCAGGGTCGGCCGGTGGACCGTTCGTCCAGGGCGCTTGGGGCCCGCGGTCCGCACGCCGACCACCGGAGAGATGACCCGTCCCGGCGTTCGCGTCGCGCTGCTTGCGCTGCTGGCCGGTGGCTGCCTGGCCGCCGTCCCGCTCGCCGACGTCCGCGTCGGCAGCAGCGTCGCGTTCCTGCCCGCCGTCGTGACGGCCGTCGTGCTCGCCGATCTGCTCATCGCCGCGGTGCTCGCCGGCCAGTTCCTCGCGCGCGGGTCGGCCCAGCTGCTCGGCCTGACGTGCGCCTTTCTCTTCGGCGGCCTGCTCGGGGTCGCCTACGGCCTCGCTCTGCCGGGCGCGCTGACCGAGGACGGCCTGCTGGGCCGCGCCGCCCGCTCGCCGGACTGGCTGTGGGCGATCTGGCACGCCGGGCTGCCGATCGCGCTCGCCGCCGCCCTGTGGGGCGGACCGCCGGAGATCCGGCGCACGCTCGCCGACCCGGTGGCCCACCGGCAGCGGATCGCGACCGTCGCGTGCGCGACCGTCGCCGGGGTCGTCGGGCTCATCGTGTGGCTGCTGTTCGGCCTCGACGCGGCGCTGCCCGCGCTCACCGACGCCGACGGCCCGACGGCCGTCGCGCGGGTCGGCGGCCCGTTCGTCGTCGCCGCCGACGTCGCGGCGGTCGGGCTGCTGGCCCGCCGCGGGCGCCGCACGATGCTCGAGCGTCAGCTGGCGATCGCCGCCGCCGCAGCCGCCGGGGCCACGGCGCTCGGGATCCTCGCCGGCGGACGCTTCACGGTCGGCTTCTACGCCGCCGGCGGGCTCGAGCTCCTCGCGGTGGCCGTCGTGCTCGGCACGCTGCTGCGCGACACCGGCCGCCTCGGCCAGCGCGGCGTGCGCGGCCCGGCGGCGCTCGACCCGCTGACCGGCGCGCTGAGCCGCGCGGCCGCGATCGCCGCGCTCGAGCAGCTGCACGGCGACCGCCGCCCCGGCGTGCCGCTGGCGGTCGCGCTGCTGGACGTCGACCGGCTGCGCGCGATCGGCGACGAGCACGGCGAGATGGCCGCCGACGCCGTCCTGCTCACCGTCGCCGGCCGGCTGCGCGCCTGCCTGCGCGACGAGGACGTCCTGGGCCGCAGCGGCGACGAGGGCTTCCTGCTCGTGTTGCCCGACACCGACGCCGAGGGCGCCACGCTCGCCCTGGACCGCACGATCGCCGCGATCCGCGACAAGCCGGTCGGCACGTGGGCCCACGACGTGCGCACGACCGCGTCGGCCGGCCTGGCCATGGCCGGCGAGAACGAGACGGGTGTCGCCGATGCGCTGGCCGCCGCCGACCTCGCGCTCAACCAGGCCAAGGTCAGCGGCCGCGACCAGGTCGTCAGCCCGGTGCGGGCGACGATCGTGCCGCTGCGTCGCGCAACCGCTGCACCTCCGCCGCGCTGAGCCGACGGCAGGCGCCCGCGGGCAGGTGCCCGAGGCGCAGCGGCCCGAACGCGACGCGCTCGAGCGTCGTCACCGGGTGTCCGACGGCCGCGCACATCCGCTTGACCTGACGCTTGCGACCCTCGCGCAGCGTGAGCTCCAGGACCCCGGGGCGCAGCTGACGGGCGCCGGCGGGCGCGGTGCGGCCGTCGTCGAGCTCGACACCCTCCCGCAGCGCCCGCAGCGCGCGGGCGCCGACCGGGCCGCCCTCCACGTGGGCGAGATAGACCTTGGGCACCTCGTGCCGCGGGTGGGTGAGCGCGTTGGCGAGCTCCCCGTCGTCGGTGAGCAGGATGAGCCCGGTCGTGTCGGCGTCCAGGCGCCCGACCGGGTAGAGGCGGCGGCCCGGCGCGTCGACGAGGTCGACGACGGTCGGGCGGCCGTGGGTGTCGCGGGCGGTCGACACGACCCCGACGGGCTTGTGGACCGCGTAGACGACGCGGTCGGCGTCCGGCGCGACCAGCGCCCCGTCGACCGTGACCGGCACGCTGCCGTCGACGTCGCGGGCCGGGTCGGTGACGACCGCGCCGCCGACGGCCACGCGGCCCGCCCGCACGATCTCCTCCGCCGCCCGGCGCGAGGCGACGCCGGCGTGGGCGAGGTACTTCCCGAGGCGCATGGCGGCCCGGACGCTAGCGGGCCGCCGCCTCGCGCCCGACGCGCATGCTGACGACGAGCCCCAGCGCCGCGCAGACCGCAGCGGCCCAGAACGCCGCCGGATAGCCGCCGAGTGCCGCGACCGCGCCGGCCAGCGGGGCGCCGAGCCCCACCCCGGCGTCGAAGAACGCGGTGAACGCGCCGAGCGCGGCGCCGCGCTGCGTGTCGTGAACCCGCTCGACGGCCAGCACCGCCAGCGACGGGAACAGCAGGCTGAACCCCAACCCCATGATGACGGCGCCGACGATCGCCACCGCGAGCGTCGGCGCGACGGCGATGAGCACGAGGCCGACGATCTCGCTGACGAACGCGCCCGCGGCGGTGCGCAGGGCGCCGAGCCGGTCGGGCAGCGTGCCCGCGACGATCCGGCCGGAGACGACCGCCGCCGCGAACGCCGTGAACGCGGCGGCCCCGTGGCCGATGCCGCGATCGTCGAGGTGCAGGACGACGAACCCGGCCATCGTCCCGTAGCCGACGTTGGCCAGCGCGAGCGCGATCCCCGGCGGGATGACCGGCCGCGGCAGCAGCCGTGAGGGCGGCGCGGGCTCGGCGCCGGCGCCGGCCGTGACGTGCGCGGGCGGCCGCTCGGGCACCCCGCGGGCGATCGCCGCCCCCACGGCCGGCGTGAGCGCCGCGAAGAGCCAGACCGCGTCGTAGCCGACCTGGTCGAGCAGAACCGCGCCGGCCAGCGGCCCGACGGTCAGCCCGCCCCAGATCGCCAGCCCGAAGACCCCGATCGCATGCGCCCGGCGGTGCACCGGCGCCAGGTCGATCGCCCAGGCCGCCCCGGCGGTGAAGACCCAGCCGTCGCCGAGCCCGAGCACGAGCCGCGCCAGCAGCAGGCCGGCCACGCCGAACGGCAGCAGATAGAGCAGGCCGGCCACCGCGGAGATGAGCAGGCCGGCGACGACGATGATCCGCCGGCCGCGCCGGTCGGCCAGCCGCCCGCCGATCGGGCGGCCGATGACCGCCGAGAACGCGAACGCGCCGACGACGATCCCGACCGCCACGTCGCCCGCGTCGAGCGGCCCGCGGACGTAGCGCGGCAGGACCGGCAGGACGGCGCCGATCGCCAGGAAGCCGCACAGCGTCGCCGCCCACAGACGGCCGAAGGCCAGCACCCGCGGGTCGCGGTGCAGCGAACGGCGGGTCCAGGCCAGCGCGGTCATCGGCGGCCGACACGGTAACCGCGCGGGGCTAACCTCCCCGTCGCCCATGGACCTCGCGCTGCTCGACACGACCCTGGCCGATCTCGGCCAGCCCCGCTTCCGCGCCCAGCAGGTGTGGGAGTGGACCGCCCGCGGCGCCCGCGGCTACGAGGCGATGACGAACCTGCCGACGGCGCTGCGCGGGCAGCTCGCCGAGCGGGTGCCGTTCTCGACGCTCGAGGTCGAGCACGAGGCCCGCTCGGTCGACGGGACGATCAAGGCGCTGTTCAAGACCGTGCGCGACGGCCGGCCGGTCGAGGCGGTCCTCATGCGCTACCGCGACGGGCGCCGCTCGCTGTGTCTGAGCTCGCAGTCGGGCTGCCCGCTGACGTGCACGTTCTGCGCGACCGGCCAGATGAAGTTCGGCCGCAACCTCACCGCGTCGGAGATCCTCGACCAGGCGCTGCACTTCCGCCGCATCGAGGAGGTCGACCACGTCGTCTTCATGGGCATGGGCGAGCCGATGATGAACCTCGACCACGTCCTGGAGGCCTGCCGGCGGCTGCCGGACGTCGGGGTGACCAACCGGCGCACGGCGATCTCGACGGTCGGCTGGGTGCCGGGGATCGACCGGCTGGCGGCAACCGACATGCCGATCCGCCTGGCGCTGTCGCTGCACGCGGCCGACGAGGCGCTGCGCTCGAAGATCATGCCGGTCAACGACCGCTATCCGCTGCGCGACGTGCTCGCCGCCTGCCACCGGTTCTATGAGCGCAAGCGGCGGATGATCTTCATCGAGTACGTCATGCTGCGCGACGTCAACGACTCCGCCGAGCGGGCGCACGAGCTCGCCGACGTGCTCGACCCCAAGCGCTTCAAGGTCAACCTCATCCCCTACAACCCGACCGGCAGCTACGACGGGTCGGACCGGGAGACGATCGAGGCGTTCCGTGCGGTGCTCGAGGAGCGCGGCCTGGGCGCCACGGTCCGCCTGACGCGCGGCCAGGACATCGACGCCGCCTGCGGCCAGCTGGCTGCGAAGGCCTGAAGGCTCAGCCGCCGCCTGCGAGCTTGCCGGCCATGTCGGCAGCCATCTTCGTGAAGCGTCCAGCGCCGCTGCCCTCGGCGGGCCCGGTCGCCTCCACGCCGGCGTGAACCTCCGGCGGCGCCTTCTGCAGCTGCGGCTCGGGCCCCGCGACCGGCGGCGTCTCGGCCAGCGAGAAGTCGCCCTTGCCGTCGAGCGACGGGCCGCTCGTCCAGCGGGCGTCGGTCGGGATCTGCGCGTCGGGGCTGTGGTTGATGAACGCGTAGGCGTACTGCTGGAACTCGCCCTCGTTCTCCACGTCGCCCGGCGCGTTGGTCGCCATCTCCGGACCGAGCTCCTCGAGCACCGCGAGCCACTGCTGCTGGTGCATCGTGTCGCGGGCGATGAGGTAGCGCAGCATGTCCTTCATGCCGGGGTCGTCGGTCATCTCGAACAGCCGGGAGGCCAGTGTGCGGCCGATCGCCTCGGCGGCGACGTTCGCGCGCATGTTCGCGATGAGGTTGCCGCCGGTGTCGATGCAGTTGGCGTTGAACGGGACGCCGTTGGCGTCGGACGGCATCGCCGACAGGCCGCCGCTGAGGTAGTGGCGCGGCTCCAGGGCGCCCATGCGGGCCGCGACCGCCGGGTTGGTCACCACGTCGTCGACCATCTCGGATTTCGCGCCCTCGAGGTTCATCGCCACCGCGGTGGCGAGCAGCTCGACGTGGCCGATCTCCTCCGTCGCGGTCGACAGGAGCATGTCCTTGTACTTCTGGGGGCCGCGATAGCCCCATCCCTGGAACAGGTACTGGTTCATCACGCGCAGCTCCCCCTCCGGGCCACCGATCGCCTGCTGCAGCATGCGCGCGAAGACGGGGTTGGGGTTGTCGACGCGGACCGTGTAGGCCAGCTCCTTGTGATGGAAGAACACCGGCGGACTCCTTCGGTCGGGATGGATCGCTGTTGCGCTCCCCGATCCCGCCGGGGTGAAATCACGCCTGGTCTGCGTCGGGCCTCGCGGGGTCCTCGGAGTGCTCCGGCGGCGCGTCGCCGCCGCCCTCGCCCTCGCCCTCGCCCTCCAGCGGGGGCTGCTGACCGCCCGCGCGGGCTTCGCCGGCGCGCAGCAGGCGCTCGCGCAGGTCGGCCTCCTCGTCGGGTGACGGGTCCCACGCGCTGACGTCGGGCAGGTCGTCCAGCGACGCCAGGCCGAAGAGCTTCAGGAACAGCGGCGTCGTGCGGTAGAGCACCGCGCCGAACGGCGAGCGCCCCGCCTCCTCGACGAGCCCGCGCTCCAGCAGCGTCGCGGCCGCCGAGTCGGCGCTGACGCCGCGGATACGCGTGATCTCGGGCCGCGAGACCGGTTGCAGGTAGGCGACGATCGCCAGGGTTTCGGCCTGGGCCGGGGTCAGCGGCGGCGTGCGCGGCTTGGCCAGCAGCCGCCGGGCCGCGTCCTCGGCGTCGGGCGAGGTCGCCAGCGTCCAGCCCCCGGCCAGCTCGCGCAGCTCCAGGCCCCGCTGCCCGGGCGCAAACGCGGCCTTGAGCTCCTCCAGCGCCGCGTCGAGATCCTCACGCTCGACCTCGCACGCGTCGGCCAGCTGCGCCGCCGAGACCGGGTCGGGCGAGAGGAACAGGAGCGCCTCGACGGTGCGCGCCAGCTCGCTCATGGGACAACCTCCACCCGCGGGAGGGAGCCGCAGGGAGACGAGCGCTCTGCGCGAGGCTTCCCCGGCGTGGTCCCGCCCGGAATCCGAGCCCCCCGGGCGAGGACTTCCGCCCTCATGCGACGTCGGCCGCGGCGGGCGCCATGCCGCCGACGGTCTGCGGGGCGCTGATGCGGATCTCGCCGAACGGCTCGTCCTGGCTCCAGCTCGCCTCGCCCTGCTTGTAGAGCTCCAGCAGCGCGAAGAGCGTCACGCAGACGGTGACCCGGTCGGCGCCGTCCACCGCCTCCTCGAACGTCGTGCCGCCCGCGCGGCGCAGCAGGCGGCGCAGGTGCGCGAGGCGGTCGGCGACGCTCACGCGCGGGATCGTCAGGTGGCGGACGTCGACCTTCGGCGGCAGCGCCAGCAGCCCGCCGAGCGCCTTGCCGAGCCGGGCCGGGTTGTAGACGGAGTCGAGATCCGAGAGCTCGGTGCGGCGCAGCGCGGCGGGCAGCGGCGCGCTGCGGAAGCGCACCCCCTCCTCCCCGTTGAGCAGCTGCACGAGGTGGGTGGCGGCAGCCCGGTAGCGCTTGGCCTCGAGCATGCGGGCCAGCAGCTCCTCGGCCGCCTCGCCGGGCTCGACGTCGAGCAGCTCGTCCTCCTCGCGCGGCAGCATGAGCCGGGACTTCAGCTCCAGCAGCGCGGCGATGAGCACGAGGAACTCGGTGGCGACCTCGAGGTCGAGCTCGCCCCGCGACTCGAGGACGTCGACGTAGGAGAGCACGACGTCGGCGAGATCGACCTCCAGCAGGTCGACCTCCTCGCGCAGGACGAGGGTCAGCAGCAGGTCGAAGGGACCCGTGAAGACCTCGAGGTCGAGCTCGAGCTCGGCGACCAGGGTGCTCATGGACGGCAGACCGTACCGTTCGGTCCCGACGGGTTCGTGTCAGCGCCGCCGCCGTCGGGGTACGGCGACCGACATGGCGCCCTCCGCCCCGCTCTGCCCCACCTGCGGCCAGCCCGCCAGCCTCGGCCTCGCCGACATGGACCCGGGCTGGGAGTGCCGCAACGAGGCCTGCTCGGAGTTCGGCCAGCCCGTGCGCGACGACGAGCCACCGCCGGCCGCCGCGCCCGACCCGGGCGACGACGCGGCGGGACGCAGGCCGTAGCGCGGCTGCAACGGAACGGGTCTGACCCCGGTTGGGCTGTCCGTGCAGGATGACGGGCAGCGCGGCGGCCGCCGGGCTCAGGCGCGCGGGCCGACGCCGAGCGCGGCGCGCACGTCGCGCAGCGTGTCGGAGGCGATCGCGCGGGCCTTGTCGGCCCCCTGGGCGAAGACCGACTCGAGCGTCTCCTCGTCGGGCCGCAGCAGGGCGAAGCGCTCGCGCACCGGGTCGAGCATGGCGTTGACCGCGTCGGCGGTGGCGACCTTCAGGTCGCCGTAGCCGCGCGCGCCGGCCATCTCGGCCTCGACCTGGTCGTGGTCGACGCCGCGGGTGGCGGCCAGGATGTCGATGAGGTTCGTGACCCCCGGCTTGCTGGGGTCGCGGACGATCCGCGGCGGGTCCTCGGAGTCGGTGACCGCACGCTTGAACTTCTTCTCGACGGTCTTGGCGTCGTCGAGGACGTAGATCGTCCCCTCGACGCTGCCGCCGGTCGTCGACATCTTCGACGTCGGGTCCTGGAGGTCCATGATGCGCGCGCCGGCCGACGGCGTGACGATGTCGGGGACGACGAGCTGCTCGCCGAAGCGGGCGTTGAAGCGCTCGGCCAGATCGCGCATGAGCTCGACGTGCTGGCGCTGGTCGTCGCCGACCGGCACCTCGTGGGCGCGGTAGGCGAGCACGTCGGCCGCCATGAGCACCGGGTAGAAGAAGAGGTCGGCGGAGACGAGGTCGCGCTGCCGGGCCGACTTCTCCTTGAACTGGGTCATGCGGTTGAGGTCGCCGTGCGAGCAGACCGCGCCGAGATGCCAGGCGAGCTCGGTGTGCTCAGGCACGTCGCTCTGGCGGATGAAGATGCAGCGCTCGGGGTCCAGGCCGGCGGCGAGCATGATCGCCGCGGTGTCGTAGACGCGCTCGCGCATCTCGGCCGGGTCGTAGGCCACGGTCATCGCGTGCAGGTCGACGACGCAGAAGATGCCGACGTCGCCCGCCTCGGCGGCGCGATGCTGGCCCTCGACGTACTGGCGGATCGCGCCGATGTAGTTGCCGAGGTGCTTGCGGCCGGTGGGCTGGATGCCGGAGAAGATGCGCATCGGCGCCGGAGTCTATGCGCGGCGGGAGGCGCGACCGCGCGTCGGCCGCGGCGCCGACGGGTAGCCGCCCGTGGGTGGATCCGGTCAGCCAGACCCCGACGAGCCCGGCGAACTACGCGACGTTGAGCGCCGGCTACGGCGCGCTGCTGGGCGGGGTGGCGGTCGCGTGGCGCGACCGCGGCGCCGACCCGGTCCGTCCGGCGGAGCTGCCGATGCTCGGGCTGGCGACGTTCTCGCTGGCCAAGCTCGTGGCCAAGGAGAAGGTCGAGTCCTGGGTGCGCGCGCCGTTCGTGGAGGAACGCGACGACGGCGCACGCGAGCCGAAGGGCACGGGGCTGCGCTACGCGGTCGGCGAGCTGCTGAGCTGCACGCGCTGCGTCGGGACGTGGAGTGCGCTGGGGCTCGTCGGGCTGCGGCTGCTGCGCCCCCGCGAGGCGCAGGTGCTGGTGCCGGTGCTCGCCTCGGCGGCGGTCAACGACTGGCTGCAATCCGGGTTCTCGCGCCTGTGTGCGCAGGCGAACGTGGCCGAGCGGCAGGCCGAAGCCTGAACCGGGGTCAGACCCGTTCCGTTGCAGTCTCCACGCGCGCCGGGGCGGGAGCGGCCCTCCGCTGCAACGGAACGGGTCTGACCCCGGTGAGGACCGACGCGATCGGTGCGGGGCTACAGCGGCTGCCGGATGACCGCCATCCGGCAGCAGGCGCCGGGTCGAGCCGTGTCAGAGGCTCTGCCGGATGACGGGGCGCTTGGCCGCGGCCGCCTCGTCGAGGCGGCGCACCGGCGTCGTGTAGGGCGCGTTGCGCGCGAGCTCCGGGTCGTCGCCGGCTTCGCGGAGGATCTCGGCGACCGCCTCGGCGAACGCATCGAGCGTCTCGCGCGTCTCGGTCTCGGTCGGCTCGACGAGCAGCGCCTCGTCGACGAGCAGCGGGAAGTAGACCGTCGGCGGGTGGTAGCCGTGGTCGAGCAGCCGCTTGGCGAGGTCGAGCGTCTTGATGCCGAGGTCCTTCTTCATCGGCGAGCCCGACAGGACGAACTCGTGCATGCACAGCTCCCCGAACGCCAGCGGCAGCTTGTCGGCCACGCCGAGCTGCCGCAGCCGCGCCAGCAGGTAGTTCGCGTTCAGCACCGCCGTCTCCGACGCGTCGGCCAGCCCCTCGGCGCCGAGCGAGCAGATGTAGGCGTAGGAGCGCACGAAGCAGCCGTAGTTGCCCTGGAACCCGCGCAGACGGCCGATCGACTTCTCATAGCCGTCGGAGTCGAGGTCGAACGCGCCGTCGTCGCGGCGCACGATCCGCGGGTTCATGAGGTACGGCCGCATGCGCTCGCTGACCGCGATCGGGCCGGAGCCCGGGCCGCCCCCGCCGTGCGGCTGGGTGAACGACTTGTGCAGGTTGAAGTGCACGATGTCGAAGCCCATGTCGCCCGGGCGGACCTTGCCCATGATCGCGTTGAGGTTCGCCCCGTCGTAGTAGAGCGTCGCCCCCACCCCGTGCACGATCTCGGCGATCTCGACGATGTCGGGGTCGAAGACGCCGAGCGTGTTCGGGTTGGTGAGCATGAGGCAGGCGACGCTCTCGTCGGCCTTGGCTCGCAGGTCCTCGACGTCGACCCCGCCGTCGGCGTTCGTGCCGACCTTGACGACCTCGTAGCCGGCCATCGTCACCGTCGCCGGGTTCGTGCCGTGCGCGGTGTCGGGCGTCAGGACCTTCGTCCGCGTCTGGCCGCGGTCCTCGTGGAAGGCGCGCGTCAGCAGCACCCCGGCGAGCTCGCCGTGCGACCCGGCCGACGGCTGCAGCGAGACGTGCGGCAGGCCGCTGACCTCGCCCAGCGCCCGCTCGAGGTTCCACATGAGCTCGAGCGCGCCCTGGGCGTGCTCGGGCGACTGCAGCGGATGCAGCCGCGCGTGGCCGGCCAGCCCGGCGACGCGCTCGTGCAGGCGCGGGTTGTGCTTCATCGTGCACGACCCGAGCGGGTAGAAGCCGGTGTCGAGGTCGAAGTTGCGGCGCGAGAGCTTGACGTAGTGGCGGACGAGCTCGGGCTCTGAGACCTCCGGCAGCCGCGCCGCCGAGGCACGCCGGAAGCGACCGGGCAGCAGCGCCTCGCGGTCGACCTCGGGCACGTCGAGCGCCGGCGCGGTGAACGCACGGCGTCCCGGGGCGCCCTTCTCGAAGATCGTCGTCGCCGCGTCGCGCTGCATCGGCGTCCCCTCGGTCAGCGCGGTCATGCGGAGGCACCCACGGTCGTGCGCTCGGCCGCGACCGCCGCGCCGAGCACGTCGGCCAGGCGGTCGATGTCGGCCCGCGAGCGCTGCTCGGTCAGGGCCACCAACAACCCGTCGCCGAACTCGTCGTAGTCCCGTCCGAGCGCGAAGCCCGGGTTCACACCCTGCGCCTGGCAGCGCCGGATCACGGCATCCACGGGCGCCTCCAGCCGGACCGCGAACTCGCGGACGACCGGCTGCTCGTGCAGCGCGCTCACGCCGTCCAGCGCGCAGAGCCGCTGGCGGGCGTAGTGCGTGCGCTGCAGCAACAGCTCGCCGAGCTCGACGAGCCCGTCGCGCCCCAGCCAGGCCAGGTAGACCATGCCCGCCAGCGCGTTGAGCGCCTGCGCGGTGCAGATGTTCGAGGTCGCCTTCTCGCGGCGGATGTGCTGCTCGCGCGTCTGCAGCGTCAGGACGAAGCCGCGGCGGCCGTCGGCGTCGACGGTCTCGCCCGCGATGCGCCCCGGCATCCGGCGCAGGTGCTTGTCGTCGGCGGCGAAGAACCCGAACGAGGGCCCGCCGAAGTCCAGGCGGTTGCCGAGCGACTGACCCTCGCCGACGCAGACGTCCACCCCGCACTCGCCCGGCGGCTTGAGCACCCCGAGCGGGATCGGGTCATAGGAGCCGACGACGACGCACGCGTCGCCCGCGCCCGCGCGCGCCGCGGCGGCCAGCGCCTCGGCGTCCTCGACGGCACCGAGGAAGTTCGGCTGGGCGAAGAAGACGGCGCTCGTGTCGGCGTCGATCGCCTCGGCCCACGCGGCGGCGTCGGTGACCCCGTCGGCCAGCGCCACTTCGACGATCTCGGCGCCGAACCCGTGTGCATAGGTCGCAAGCGTGTCGCGCGCGTGCGGGTGCAGCCCACGCGAGACGACGAACTTCGTGCGCTTGTTGGCGATCTTCGCCAGATAGCCCGCCGAGGCGACCGCGCTGGGCCCCTCGTAGACCGACGCGTTGGAGACCGGCAGGCCGGTGAGCTCCGAGATCGCCGTCTGGTACTCGAACATCACCTGGAGGTTGCCCTGCGAGACCTCCGGCTGGTACGGCGTGTAGGGCGTCAGGAACTCGCTGCGGCCGAGCAGCATGTCGATGACCGCCGGCACGTAGTGGTCATACATGCCGGCGCCGAGGAACGTGATCTCGTCCTCGGCGCTCGTGTTCTTGGCAGCCAGCTCGCGCAGGTGGGCGTAGACGTCCTGCTCGGGCAGCCCGGCCGGCAGGTCGAGCGGGCGCTGGAGCCGCACCGCCGCCGGGATCTGGCGGTCGAAGAGCTCCTGGATCGACCCGACGCCGATGGCGGCGAGCATCTCGCGCCGGTCGGCGTCGGTGACAGCGGTGTACTGGCTCACGAAATCCTTCGGTTCAGCTGAGCGTCCCCTCGTAGGCGGCGGCGTCGAGCAGCTGCTCGGTCTCCGACGGGTCGGAGAGCCGGATCTTCACGAGCCAGCCTGCCCCGTAGGGGTCGTTGTTGATGGCGTCGGGCGAGTCGCCCAGGTCGCCGTTGACCTCGACGATCTCGCCGCTGAGCGGCGCGACGACGTCCGAGACGGCCTTGACGGACTCGACCTCAGCGTAGGGCTCGCCGGCGGTCACGGTGCTGCCGACCTCCGGCGGATCGACGAACACGACCTCGCCGAGGGCGTCCTGGGCGTACCAGGTGATGCCCAGCACGGCGGTGTCGTCTTCGATGCGCGCCCAGTCGTGCTCGGGGTGGTAGAGAAGATCGTCGGGATAGCTCGCGTCGGCCATGGCGCGGCAGCCTACTTCCTGTAGAGCGGCTTCTCGGCCACGACCGCGGTGCGCGTGCGTCCGCGCACGTCGATCTCGAGCTCGGTGCCGACCGCGGCCCGCTCGGTGGGCACGTAGGCCATGCCGATGCCGACGCCCAGGGAGGGCGACATCGTCCCCGAGGTGACCTCGCCGCCGCCGACGATGGCGTTGCCCTGGCGGGCGATCCCGGAAGCCATCGTGAACGCGACGAGCTGCTCGGCGGGGCCGGCCTCGCGGACGGCGCGGACGGCGTCTGCGCCGATGAAGCCGGTGTCCTCCTTGCACGCCCAGCCCAGGCCGGCCTCGATCGGGCCGCGGGCCTCCATGAGGTCGTTGCCGTAGAGGTGGTAGTTGACCTCCAGGCGCAGCGTGTCGCGCGCCGCCAGGCCGACGGGCGTCGCGCCGCGCTTGACGACCTCGTCCCACAGCAGGGTCGCGTCGGCCGGGTCGCAGAGCAGCTCGACGCCGTCCTCGCCCGTGTAGCCGGTGCCCGCGACGAGGACCCGCCTCGCGCACAGCATGCGGTGGCGGCAGGTGAAGCGGTCCGGCAGCGGCGCGTCGGCGAGCGCCTGGACGATCTCGCGCGCCTGTGGGCCCTGGACGGCGAGCATCGCGTACTCGTCGGCGATGTCCTGCACGGTGACGTCGAAGCCCTCGGCGTGGCGCTGCAGCCAGGCGACGTCCTTGTCGTGGTTGGCCGCGTTGGTGACGGTGAGGAAGCGGTCGGCACCCAGCCGGTAGGTGAAGAGGTCGTCGAGGACGCCGCCGTCCTCGCGGCACAGCACCGAGTACTGCGCCCCACCGGTCTGGAGCTTTCCGAGGTCGTTGCTGAGCAGGTGCTGCAGGAACCGCTCGGCGTCCGGGCCGGAGGTCTGCACCTCGCCCATGTGGGAGACGTCGAAGACCCCGGCGACCGTGCGGGTCGCGAGGTGCTCCTCCTTGACCCCGCCGTACTGGACGGGCATCTCCCAGCCCGCGAATCCGACGAGCTTGGCGCCGGCGGCGACGTGCCGGTCGTAGAGCGGGGTGCGCTTCAGCGCGGTGTCGGTCGGGGCGGCGGCCACCGGGCGAGGCTACCAATCGACCTGCGCGGGCCCGTCACCGCTCGGCGTCCGAGGCGCGGATGAGGTCGAGCAGCGACCGGTCGCGCACGACGACGTCGTCGAGCAGCCGGGGCAGCAGGCCGCGCAGCAGCGCCACGGCGTGCCAGGGCCGCGGGGCGAGCGTGCGCGCGGCTCGACGCGCCACGCCGTCGGCGATGACCCGGCCGGCCTGCTCGGGCGTGATGCGGCGTCGCAGCGGGCCGGGCATGCGCCGGCTCAGCGCGGCGGCGATCGGGTCGCCGTCCATCGTCACGGCGGTCATCTCGGTGTCGACGATGCCGAAGGAGGCGATGCCCGCGCTGGCGCCCTGCGCGGCGAGCTCGAGCCGCAGGGCGCGCCCGAGCTGCTCGACGCCCGCCTTGCTGATCATGTACGGGGAGCCCATCGGGCCGGGCATCATCGCCGCCACCGACGCGACGACGACGATGTGGCCGCCGGCGGCGATGACGGGCTCGGCCGCCGGGCGCACGGTGTTGAAGACGCCGGTGAGGTTGATCGCCACGACGCGGTCGAACTCGTCGCCGTCGAGCTGGGCGATCGTCGCCCGCGACGGCGTGACGCCCGCGTTGGCCACGACGACGTCCAGGCGGCCGAACGCGGCGCGGACCTCTTCGACGGCCGCCGCCATGGCGGCACGGTCGCGCACGTCGACTGCCACGGCCAGGGCGCGGTCGCCGAGCGACGCGGCCGCGGTCTCGGCCCGCGCGCCGTCGACGTCCAGCAGCGCCACCCGGGCGCCGCGCTCGTGCAGCGCCCGCGCGGTCGCCAGCCCGATGCCCTGCCCGGCCCCGGTGATCAGGCAGCCGGCGCCGTCGAGGTCCAACCGCTCAGGCGACGGCATGGACGGGCTCCCGGGCCGGCGTGGTCACGTAGTCGCCGAGCACGAACCGGCGGGTGCGCCGCCGGTACTCGAAGCTCCAGTTCGGCCACAGCCCGATGTTGCGGCCCTGCGCGTCGGTGTAATAGCTGTTGCAGCCGCCGGTCTCCCAGACGGTGCGCTTCGAGCGCGCGCGCATCTCCTCCATGAACGCCGCCTCGACCTCGGGCCGCACCTCGACGGTCCCGATCCCGCGGGCGCGCATCGTGCGCACGGCGTCGACGACGTAGCGCACCTGGTTCTCGATCATGAACAGCGCCGACTGGTTGCCGGCCCCCGAGAACGGTCCCAGGACGGTGAAGAGGTTCGGAAAGCCGGTGAGCGTCGTGCCGAGATAGCCGCGGATCTCGGTGGCCCACACATCGGCCAGCGTCTCGCCGGTGGCGCCGACGATCACCCGCTGGCGGCGGGGCGGCACGTCGAAGCCGGTCCCCCAGATGATCGTGTCGACCTCGTGGAGCGCGCCGTCACGGGTGCGGATGCCGCCGGGCTCGATCGCCGCGATGCTCTCGGTCACCACCTCGACGTTGGGCTGCTCCAGCGCCGGGTAGAAGCGGTCGGCCAGCACGGCCCGGGCACAGCCGAGCATGTAGTCCGGGGTGAGCTTCGCGCGCAGCTGCGGGTCGGCGATCTGGCGGCGCAGTTGGTAGCGGCCGCCCGCCTCGTACGGGGCGCGGAAGCGCACGTCGACGAACCCGACGAGGCCGAGGCCCTCGATCAACATGTAGATGAGCCCGCGCAGCGCGCGCTGGGCGGCCGGCAGGCGCCGGAACAGCAGCCGCTGCAGCCGCGGCGCCTCGAGATCCAGGCGCGGCAACACCCAGGAGGGCGTGCGCTGGAAGACGGTGAGCCGGCCGGCCAGCGGCTGGATCTCGGGGACGAACTGGATCGCCGAGGCGCCTGTCCCGATGACCGCGACGCGCTCGCCGCGCAGGTCGTGGTCGTGGTCCCAGCGCGCCGAGTGAAACGCCGTCCCGGCGAACGTGTCGCGGCCCGGGATGTCGGGCAGCTTGGGGTCGCCGAACGGCCCGAGGGCGGTGACGAGCACGTCGGCGCTGAGCTCGCCCCGGGCGGTCGTCAGCTCCCAGCGGCCGGCGTCGGCGTCCCAGCGCGCGTCGGTGACCTCGGCGCCGAAGCGCACGAGCCGGTCGACGCCGTGCTCCCGGGCCACGCGGCGCGCGTAGTCGAGGATCTCCGGCTGGGTGGCGTACGTGCGGCTCCAGTCCGGGTTGGGCGCGAACGACAGCGAGTACAGCGCCGACGGCACGTCGCACGCACAGCCCGGATAGGTGTTCTCGCGCCAGACGCCGCCGACGTCGTCGCCGCGCTCGAGGATGACGACGTCGTCGATCCCCGCCTGCCGGAGGCGGACGCCGAGCGTGATCCCGGCGAAGCCGGCGCCGATGACGGCGACCGCGTGATGGGTCTTGGGCATGCGTGCTTCCTTCACAGGTCGAGGACCAGGCGCTCGCCCGCCGCGGCGCGCGAGACGCAGATCAACATGGAGTGCTCGCGCTCTGAGTCGACGAGCACGTGGCGATCGCGGTGGTCGACCTCGCCGTCGAGCACGCGGCACTTGCAGGTGCGGCAGAAGCCCTGCTGGCACGAGTAGCGGACGTCGGGCAGGACGCGGCGGATCGCGGTCAGCGCGCTCTCGTCGGCGGCCACCTCGACCGTGGCGCCGGTGCGGGCCAGCGCGACGGTGAACGGCTGCCCGTCGACGACCGGCAGGCCCGAGAAGCGCTCGCTGAACACGGGCGCCATCGGGTCGACGGCGCGCAGCAGCTGGCGCGCGGCGTCCATGAGCGGCGGCGGCCCGCAGACGTAGAGGTCGGCCACGGGCGGCAGCGCGTCGAGCTCGCCGAGGATCGCGGCCACGTCGGCGAAGCCCTCCTCGGCGTCGCGGTGGACGAGCACCTCGCCGCCCGGGCAGGCCTCGAGCTCGTCGAGGAACGGCATCGTCGCCGCCGAGCGGCCGAGGTAGACCAGGCGCCAGGGCAGGCCGCGGCCGGCGACGGTGCGGACCATCGGCAGGATCGGCGTGATGCCGATGCCGCCGGCGACGAACAGGTAGGACGGCGCGTCGACGAGCCGGAACGCGTTGCGCGGGCCGCGGATGCGCAGCGTCGTGCCCACCGTCAGCTCGTCGTGGATCTCCAGCGACCCGCCGTTGCCATCGGCGATGCGCCGCACCGCGATGCGGTAGCGGCGGCGGTCGGACGGGTCGCCGCACAGCGAGTACTGGCGCAGCCGGCCCGACGGCAGGAAGACGTCGAGGTGGGCGCCCGGGCTCCAGCTCGGCAGCGTTCGCGCGGGCGACGACGCGTCGACGAGCGTGAGGGCGACGACGTCGTCGGCGACGTGCTCGCGCGCGTCGAGGCGCAGCTGCCGCGCGAAGCCGGCGCGCCGGACCGGCCGCGCCCGCGACAGCGCGCGGCCGACGCGGCCGGCGGCGAAGACCCGCTCGTAGACGTCGAAGCCGCGGGCGATCGCCCGCACCGCGCCGTCGAGCTCGACCTCCCGGGCGGCCATCAGCGCGCGGCGGCCGCCTGGGCCGCCGGCGACCGGGCCAGGTAGCGCAGAGCCTGGTCGAGCGAGCCCATCTGGGACGGATGGAAGTCCCGGCGCAGGTAGACCGGGATCTCGGTGACGAAGTGCTTGCCGCTCGGGATCAGCCCCTTGCGCACCCCGTCGACGAGCTGGCGCAGCCAGAAGCGCTGCTGGTGGCGCGTGGGGTCGTTGCGGTAGAGGTGCGCGGTCGCCCAGGCGAAGATGACGAGCAGCAGCACGCTGGCCATCACCCCGGTGCGCGCGCGCCGGAAGTACGAGCCGTCGACGTACATGTAGGCGTCGAAGGCGACGTTGCGGTGCTCGACCTCTTCGGCGCCGTGCCAGCGCACGAGGTCGAGCATCATCGGGTGCATCGCGTCGTCGAGCGCGTCGGCGTCGAGCACCCACTGCCCCATGACCGCCGTGTAGTGCTCCAGGGCGGCCGACAACGCCAGGCGCTCGCACAGCCACGCGTGCCGGGCGCGGCCCGTGAGGTTCGGCCGGTTGAAGACCCGGTCGACGAGCCATTCGAGCTTGCCGACGATCGGGCCGGTGTCCAGGCCGTGCTTGTCGAGGTAGACGTGGAGGTCCTCGTGCGAGCTCGAGTGGATCTCCTCCTGGCCGATGAACCCGATCATCTCGTCGCGCAGCCGCTCGTCGTCGACCAGCGGCAGTGCGTCGGAGAGCGCCTGCACCATCGCGCGCTCGCCCTCGGGCAGCGTGATGTGCATGACGTTCGTGATGTGGGTGGCGATCGGCTGGCCCTCGACGTAGTGCAGCGGGAGGTCGTCCCAGTCGAAGTGCACGTCGCGAGGGGTGATCGTGATCGCTTCGGAGTCGTGGAGCTCGGTCACCGCGCAGACGATGACGCGAGCGATGACTCACCTTCAACTCGCGTTCTGCGTCGCTTGGTTGCTGGCATCGCGCCCGATCTCGGGGCTAGTGTTCACGTTCTCATGAGCCGTCGAGCCCCCAAGCAGGAGCGGTCGCGCGCGATGGTCGACCGCATCCTCGACGCGAGCGCGACCGTGCTGGCCGCCGAGGGCTACGCCCGCGCCTCGACGAACCGCATCGCCGCCGAGGCCGGCGTCTCCCCCGGCTCCCTGTACCGCTACTTCGAGGACAAGGACGCGATCGTCAGCGCGCTCAGCCAGCGGCTCGTCGACGACTTCGCCGCCGTCGTGACGCCGACGCTGCGCGCGGCGGCGCTGCGTCCGCGCGATGAGGCCGTCCGCCTCGTCACCGTCGCGGTGCTCGACGCGCTCGACCGCCACGCGCCGCTGCTGCGGGCGATCGTCGACCGAGTGCCGGCCGAGGAGCAGACGCTGACGCTGCGCGACGTCCAGGGCCGGATCTTCGACGCGACCTACCACCTGCTCGCGCTCCACGCCGCCCAGCCCGATCCGCGCCGGCTCGAGTGGGCAACCTGGATGATCATGCAGACGACGCAGCACCTGGCGATCCGCTACGTCCTCGACGCGCCCGGCGTGCCCCGCGACGTGTTCGTCGACGGCCTCGCGAGGATCGTCACGGCGCTGTCGCCCGAGGCGCCGGCCGCCGCGGCCTGAGCGGGTCGGCGGGCCGATGGGCGTCGTGGTGTCGTGGAACGTGGCGGGGCGCGTGCGCACGGTGCCCGAGCAGGCGGCCGCGCTCGCCGGCCGCCGCGCCGACGTCGTCGCGCTGCAGGAGGTTCGGGCGAGCGCGCTGGAGGCGTGGCGGGACGCGCTGGGCGCCCAGGGCTACCCGCACGTCCACGTCAGCCCGACGCCGCCGGGCGGCGGCCCGCTGCGGCGCCTCGGCGTCCTGCTCGCCGCCCGCGCGCCGCTGGCGCCGCTGCCCGGGGTCCCGGGAGTGCCCTGGCCCGAGCGCCATGCGGCGGCGATGACCACGCTGGGCGAGGTGCACGTGCTGCACGCCCCGATCTCCTCGAAGGCCGAGCAGGTCAAGGTGCGCACCCTGGAGTCCGTCGCCGCCGCGCTGGCGCCGCCGCGCGAGCACCCGGTCGTGCTCGTCGGCGACCTCAACACGCCCGCCTACGAGAGCCGCGAGGGCGAGGTGCGCTCGTTCGCGCGCACCCGGACCGGCCGGCTGCGCGCCAGCTTCGACGAGCGCCACGACGCCGCCGAGCTCGGCATCCTCGTCGGCCTGGCGGGCGCCGGCTACGCCGACGCGTTCCGCGCCGTGCACGGCTACGTCGCGCGCCGCGACCGCAGCTGGATGTATCCCAACGGCCGCATGGGCTACCGGCTCGACCACGTGCTCGTCCGCGGCACCGAGGTCATCGACTGCGACTACGAGCACACGTGGCGCGAGGCACGGCTGAGCGACCACTCGGCGGTCTGGGCGGCCGTCCGGTCCCCGGACACGTGACCGTCCGAAACCCGGCGTTCTGGCCGGCGTCCGCGGTGGGTCATGCCGCTCGGCGACCGGTTTGGCGGCTCGCCGCACGGGCGACCCCACCGGCACCAGACGCACGAGCCGAAAGGAGACCCGATGGCCGACCAGGGCACCACCGCCCAGGCCAAGGACAAGGCCCAGGAGGTCGCAGGCCAGGCACAGGAGAAGGCGCAGGAGGCGGCCGGTCAGGCCCGCGATCGCGTCCGCGACCAGATCGACCAGCGCTCGACCGACGCCGGGCGCCAGGTTCGCGGCCAGGCCGACGACCTGCGCAGCGTCGGCAGCCAGCTGCGCGAGCAGGGCAAGGACCAGCCGGCGAAGCTCGCCGAGCAGGCCGCCGACCGCGTCGAGCGCCTCGGCGGCTGGCTGGAGGACTCCGACGCCGACCGGATCCTCGGTGACGTCGAGGACTTCGCGCGGCGCAACCCGTGGGCCGTCATGGCCGGCGGCATGGCCCTCGGCTTCGCCGCCTCGCGGATGCTGAAGGCGTCCAGCCGCGACCGCTACGACCGCCGCGGCGAGCTGCCGCAGCGCACGACGCCGGCCACGGCCGGCGCCGACGCCGACGTCGGGACCGCCGGCGACCGGTTCAGCCGGCCGGGCATGCCGGGTGCGCCGGGT
>JBDZVZ010000006.1:67081-89420 GCA_040255945.1 Solirubrobacterales bacterium
GCCGGGTGCGCCGGGTACGCCGATGACCGGCACGGGTGCCGGAGGCCTCTGATGGCCACCTCGACCCGGTCGGACGACCTGCGCGACCAGCCGGTCGGCGAGCTGCTCAAGCAGCTCTCCCAGGAGACCTCGACCCTCGTGCGTCAGGAGATGGCGCTCGCGCGCGCCGAGCTCGAACGCCAGGGCAAGCGCGCCGGCAAGGGCGCGGGCATGCTCGGCGGCGCCGGGGCCACCGGACTCGTCACGCTCGGCGCGCTGACCGCGACCGTCATCGCCCTGCTGGACCTGGCGATGGTGACGTGGCTGGCGGCGCTCATCACGACGGTCGCCTGGGCGGCCGTCACCGCCGTCCTGGCCCTCCAGGGCCGCAACGAGATCAAGCAGGCGACGCCCCCGGCGCCGCAGACCGTCGACACCGTGAAGGAGGATGCGCGATGGGTCAAGACCCGGACGTGATCCGCAGGGACATCGAGCAGACGCGCGAGCGCATGGACGAGACCGTCGACGCGCTCGGCCACAAGGCCGACGTCAAGGGCCGGGCCAAGGACTCCGTGAGCGAGAAGGTGGGCGCCGCCCGCGACAAGCTCGTCGGGGTCCGCGACAGCGCGACCGACGCCGCGCCCAGCTCCGACGACGTCAGGCACGGCGCCCGGCGCGCGGCCGGCATGGCTCAGGAGAACCCGCTCGGGCTGGCGATCGGCGCCACCGCCGTCGGGTTCCTGGCCGGGATGCTCATCCCGTCGACCCGCATCGAGGACGAGAAGCTCGGGCCGGTCGCCGACGACGTGAAGGACCGGGTCAAGGAGACCGGTCAGGAGGCGCTGGAGCACGGCAAGGCGGTCGCGAGCGAGACCGCGCACGCCGCGACCGACGCGGCACGCCAGACGGCGCAGCAGGAGGGCAGCGACCGGGCCTCCCGGCTGGCCGACAGCGCCCAGCAATCCGCCAGCGAGGCGCGCGAGCACGCCCGCTCCTGAGACGGAGCGAGCAGCGACCGGCGGCTGAGAGCCAGCTCAGCCGCCGGGCGTCTCGCGCGCGAGGTACTCCTCGAGCAGCATCGGGACGTCCTTCGTGCGCTGCGCGACCGCGAGCAGGTCGGACATCGAGGACTCCTCCTCGGTCTGCTCCTGCAGGAACCAGTCGAGGAACTGCTCGCTGCGGAAGTCGTTCGTCTCGCGGGCGACGGCGACGAGGCTGCTGATCGCGACCGTGACCGACTTCTCCTGCTCGAGCGCGAGGCGGATCGGCGCGATGTGGTCGTCGAACGTCGTCTGCGGCGCGGGCACGCCGGCGAACGTGACCGGCGAGTCGGTGTCGAGCAGGTAGTTGACCATCTTCAGCGCGTGCTCGCGCTCCTCGTCGGCCTGCCGGAAGAAGAACGTTGCGAGCTGCGGGAAGGTCTCCTGCGCGTAGTGCGCGGCGATCGCCGTGTACTGGTGCGCGGCGGCGAACTCGCGGGTGATCTGCTCGTTCAGGGCGTCGACGAAGCGCTCGGAGGGCATGGGTCCAACCTAGCGGTACGAGCGGCGGCGCGCCAACGTGCGCGCCGCTGTGAGGGCGCCCTACGTAGGTCGCCCTAACGGTGGTACCGTCCGGCGCGCGCCATGGCCTCCAAGTGCTGCCGCTCGACCCCCCGTTGCGCCGACTGCCCCGCGGTCGTCGCCGCCGCGGCACGCGCCCAGCGGCGCGAGGCGGGCGTCGCGCTGCTCATCACCCAGGTGCTCGCCGGCGGCGTGGGGCCGCGGCGCGAGCTGCCCGAGCCGGTCGTCGACGTGCTGGCGGCGCTCGACGCCGCGCGGCATCCGGCGGCCGCCTGAGACGCGGCGCGTCCGGGCGCCGTCGGGCGGCGCCGGCGGGCGCTAGTTGTCCTGCGTGACCTTCGTCGGATACGGACGGACGAGGAAGTCCGTCAGGAGCTCGTCGCGGGAGTCCTCGGTGCTGAGTTCAAGCTGGGCGAGGAGCTCGTGGAGCTCGTCAGACGTCATCTCTGGCATGGCTGTGCGTGCGTCCTTGCGAGGGTCGGGCTCGGAAGCGATGCGAAGGGTAGTCCTATCGTCGGCATCGAGGCGGCCCTCCGCCATACCCCAGAGTGGTGATCGAACGGTCCGCCTGCGGACCGGGCGTCCGCCCACGGACCGGTGCCAGGCACCCTGGTGCCAGGTTCAGCGCAGGAAGGGCGGGATGTCGATCTCGTCGTCGCGGATCTCGAGCGACTCGCGCTCGACGCGCGGCGAGCGGTCGCGGCGGCGGGCGCTGTCGCGCGCCTCCTCGCGGGCCTGGCGCGGGCGCGCGCGGCCGTGGTCGAAGCCGGTGGCGATGACCGTGACGCGAACCTCGTCGCCGAGGGCGTTGTCGATGACCGAGCCGAAGATGATGTTCGCGTTCGCGTCGGCCGCGCCCTGGACGATCTCGGCGGCCTCGTTGATCTCGAACAGGCCGATGTCGCTGCCGCCGGTGATGTTCAGCAGGATCCCGGTCGCCCCCTCGACGGACTCCTCCAGCAGCGGGCTGGAGATCGCGACCTTCGCGGCGTCTGCCGCGCGGGTCTCGCCGCCCGCCTGGCCGATGCCCATGAGCGCGCTGCCGGCGTCCTGCATGATCGTGCGGACGTCGGCGAAGTCGAGGTTGATGAGGCCCGGGATCGTGATGAGGTCGGTGATCCCCTGCACGCCCTGGCGCAGGACGTTGTCGGCCTCGCGGAACGCCTCGAGGATCGTCGTGCGGCGCTCGACGATCGCCAGCAGCTTCTCGTTCGGGATGACGATGAGCGTGTCGACGACCTCGCGCAGGCGCTGGATGCCGTCCTCGGCCTGGCGCATGCGCTGCGTGCCCTCGAACTCGAACGGCTTCGTGACGACGCCGACGGTGAGCGCGCCGATCTCGTTCTTGGCGATCTCGGCGATGACCGGCGCGGCGCCGGTGCCGGTGCCGCCGCCCTCGCCCGCGGTGACGAAGACCATGTCGGCGCCCTTCAGCGCCTCCTTGATGTCGTCGCGCGACTCGGCCGCGGCGCCGAAGCCCATTTCCGGGTTGGCGCCCGCCCCGAGCCCCTTGGTGAGCTCGTGGCCGATGTTGAGCTTGATGTCGGCGTCGCACATGGCGAGCGCCTGAGCGTCGGTGTTCGCGGCGATGAACTCGACGCCGCGCAGGCCGGCGTCGACCATGCGGTTGACCGCATTGGTCCCACCGCCGCCGACGCCGACGACCTTGATGACCGCGAGGTAGCTGCCGCTTTCCATGTGCTTGAAGTCCTGTCAGACCCTCGATTTAGAATCGAGGCTTTTGGGCGTGCGACGCCCGCCTCGACCGATGCACCGTACGCATCGGCGATTGCGGGTGTCAACGCCAAGTGTAGAGAGCAATCTTGCTTGCAGAACGGGGAACGCTCGAGTGAGACTTGAGGGTTGAGGCTCGAGTAAGGCTCAGGTTCAGGTCGAGGGTGATCAGGGCGTGGTGCCCGGATCCCCCGTGCCCGTCGGGGTTCCGGCGGGTTGTGCGGGCGCGGTCTGGGCCGGCAGGGCGTCGTCGGCCGTGCTGGGATCGTGCTGCGTCGCAGGGTCTTCGAGGCCCCCGGCCGCCGGCCGCTCCGGGTATCGGACATCGAGGTAGGTGGCGCCCGCGGAGCTCGGGTCGGCCAGCACGGCGGCCGATGCGGCCCACTTGGCGGCCAGCCGGCCGGCGCCGCCGAAGCGCAGCGTGGGGCCGTCGCGGAGGTCCATGACCAGGCCGTTCGTGCGCGACACGCCGGCGTGCTGGACGCGGCCGCGCAGCGCCGGCGGCGCGGCGGCCAGCGCGCGGATCGCCTCCATCGCGCTGCGGTCGGTCACGCGGTCGCCCCCGGGAGCGACGCCGAGCGGCACGATCGGCAGGTCGGCGGTCGTCGCGCCGCGCAGCAGGCGGCCGTCGCCGCCGACCGGGGTGCGTGCGCCGTCGACGAGAACGGCGGCGACGGGCGTGTTCTCGTGGACGACGATCCGCAGCCCGTGCGGCAGGTCGCGCTGGACCGCGAGGCTCTTGACGACCGGGTAGCTCTCGACGACGGCGTCGAGCTCGTCGGTGCGGACGTGCAGCGTCGTCATGTCGCGGGCGGCCTCGGTCAGCGCGCTGCGGATGCGCGGCGCGTCGGGGCCGTCGATGCCGGTGACCGTGACGTCGCGGACCTCGACGAGCGACGAGTCGCGCACCCAGAAGGCGCCGACCGCCAGGACGGCGGCGACGACGACGGCCCACAGCAGCGCCCGAGGCGGGCGCGGCAGCGAGCCGGCACGCGGAAGGGCGGCGGCACGGTGCATTCCGGGTGGCATTCGCCACCCGTTGACCTACACCTTCCACCGGGGTCAGAGGTGCTCTGGCACGTTGGGGCCGGACCCCACGAGCGCGCGGCCCAGCGTGTCCACGTCGCCCGCCCCCAGCACGAGGACGAGGTCGCCCGCGCGCAGGCGTGGGGCGAGCACGCGCTCGGCGTCGCCGAGCGTCGGCAGCCAGAGGACCTCCCGGCCGGTCGCGGCGTCGGCCGCCGCCTCGGCGACGAGCCGCCCGCTGACGCCCGGGAAGTCCTCGGCGCGCTCGCGGGCCGGGTAGATCCCGACGACGCAGGCGATGTCGGCGGCGGCCAGCGCGGCGCCGAACTCGCGGTACAGCTCCCGCGTGCGGCTGTAGAGATGGGGTTGGAAGCAGGCGATGAGCCGCTGCGGCGCCAGCGAGCGCGCGGCCGCCAGCGTCGCGGCGACCTCGGTCGGGTGGTGGGCGTAGTCGTCGACGACCTCCGCCCCGCTCGGGGCGCTGCCCAAACGTTCGAAGCGCCGCCCGGCGCCCGCGAAGTCCGCCAAGGCGGCGACCAGCGCCGCCTCGTCGGCGCCGGTGAGCCGGCAGGCCTCCAGAGCGGCCGCCGCGTTGCGGGCGTTGTGCTCGCCGGGGACGCGCAGGGTGACCGTGTGGCCACGCCAGGTGAAGCGCGAGCCGCCCGGCTCCAGGACGAGGTCCTCGGCGGTGAACGTCTGGTCGCCGGGGCGGGCGAGGTCCGGCGCCACGACCCGCTGCGGCGCCGCGTCGCGAAACGCGTCGAAGACCTCGACGAGCTCGGCCAGCGAGCCGTAGGTCGTGTGGTGGTCGAGCTCGATGTTCAGCACGACGGCGACGTCGACGTGCAGCGCGAGCATCGAGCGGTCCGACTCGTCGGCCTCGACGACGAGCCAACCACCGGCGCCCCAGTCCGCGTGCTCGCCGGTGGTGCGCAGCGCGCCTCCGATGAGGTAGCCGGGCTGCAGACCCGCGCCGAGCAGCGCGTGGGCGGCCATCGAGGTCGTCGTCGTCTTGCCGTGCGCGCCCGCGATCGCGATGACCTGCTTGAGCCCGGTGAGCTCGCGCAGCAGCTCGGCGCGCGGCCGCGAGTCGCTTGCCGCCCGCTCCGGGTTGTCGGGCGGCACGGCGGTCGAGTGAAAGACGTCGGCGCCGGCCGGGACGTTGGCGGCGTCGTGGCCGACGTGCACGGTGACGCCGAGCGCCCGCAGCTTCTCCAGCGCGGGTGAGTCGGCGCGGTCCGAGCCGGAGACCGTCGCCCCGAGCTGGACGGCGACGCGTGCCCAGCCCGACATGCCGGCGCCGCCGATGCCGATGAGGTGGACGCGGCGCCCGGCCCAGGGCTGGGCGGCGCTCACCGGCCGGCCTCCCGGGAGGACGAGGACGCGGCGGCGAGCACCTCGCGCGCGATCGTCTGCGCCGCGTCGGGGCGCGCCAGCGCCTGGGAGGCGGCGGCCATCGCCCGCAGGCGCCCGGGGTCGGCCAGCAGCGCGTCGACCTCGGCCCGCAGACGCTGCGCGCTGACCTCGGCGTCGGGCAGCAGCGTCGCGGCGCCGGCGTCGACCATCCAGCGGGCGTTGCCGGTCTGGTGGTCGGCGGCCGCGTGCGGATAGGGCACGAGGATCGCCGGCAGGCCGTGGGCGGCGATCTCGAAGATCGAGCCGCCGGCGCGGGCGACGGCCAGGTCGGCGGCGGCCAGCGCGTCGCCGAACGGCGAGATGTAGGACCGCAGGTCGTAGTGAGACCCGCCCCCGCCCACCCCGCCCGCCGCGCCCAGCCGCTCGCGCAGCGCGTCGAAGTCCCGGGTGCCGCAGGCGTGCAGGACCCGGAACGGGGCGTCGCGCAACCCGTCGACGGCGGCCTCGTTGATCGAGCGGGCGCCGAGCGAGCCGCCGAAGACCAGCACGCAGGTGTCGTCGTCGGCCAGGCCGAAGCGCGACCGCGCGGCCGCCCGGTCGGTCACCGGTTCCGGCACGGGCCGGCCGGTGACGAGGTAGCGCGCCCCTTCGCGCCCGGCGATCGGGAACGCCAGGCAGACACGGCGCGCCCAGCGGGCCAGCAGCCGGTTCGTCAGCCCCAGGTGGCTGTCGGCCTCGGTGAGCACGAGCGGGATCCGCCGGGCGACCGCGGCCGCGCCGACCGGCCCGGCGACGTAGCCGCCGCCGCCCATGACCGCGTCGGGCCGCAGCTCGGCGAGGATGCCCCGGGCGGTGCGCAGCGCCGCGGCCGCCTTCAGCACCCCGCGCGCGGCCTTCAGCGGGTTGGTTCGGCTCAGCCCCTCGACGGCGATCGGGCGCAGCTCGTAGCCGGCCTCGGGCACGAGCGTCCTCTCGGCCCGCCCGCCGCCGACGAAGACGACGTGGGCGCCCTCAGCTCGCAGCGCGTCGGCGACCGCCAGTGCCGGCACCACGTGCCCGGCTGTCCCGCCCGCGGCGATCACGATCGTTGTGTGGTTCGCCATCGCGGCCGGATCCTCGCAGCACGCGCAGCGCGACGTGGCCTCCCCCGGCGATGTTCAGCAGCACGCCCATGCCGGCGAGCAGCACGATGAGGTTCGTCGACCCGTAGGAGATGAACGGCAGCGGCACGCCGGTCAGCGGGGCCAGCCCCAGGACGGTGAACATGTTCAGCATCGCCTGGCTGAGGAACAGCGAGGTGACCCCGGCCGCCAGGAGCTTCGCGTACAGGCCGCGGGCGTTGCGGGCGACGCGCAGGCCGGCGTAGGCGACCAACCCGTACAGGAAGAGGATGGCCAGGACGCCGACGACCCCGAGCTCCTCCCCCACGATGGCCAGGATGAAGTCCGTGTGGGCCTCGGGCAGGAAGAGGTTCTTCTGCAGCGACTGGCCGAGTCCCCGGCCGAACAGCCCGCCCGAGCCGAGCGCGATCTGCCCCTGGACGATCTGGAAGCCCTCGTCGCCCGCGTGCGCCCACGGGTCCAGGAACGAGGTCAGGCGCTCGCGCCGGTAGGGCTCGGTGAGCGCGTAGATCATCACGAGGAACGCGCCCGCGCCCGCCGCGGTGCCCAGCCAGCGGATCGGGATGCCCGCCGCGACGAGCATCGCCGCCATCGTGAAGCAGATGACCAGCGAGGTGCCGAGGTCCGGCTGGCTGGCCACGAGCAGGACCGCCGAGCCCACGACGAGCCCGAGCGGGCCGAGGTTCTGCCAGCGGCGCATGATCTTCGGGCGCTCGGCCAGCAGCTTGGCCGCGTAGAGCACGAGCGCGAGCTTCATGATCTCCGACGGCTGGAAGACGATCGGGCCGGCCCCGAGCCAGCGCCGGGCGCCGTTGACCTCGACGCCGAAGCCCGGGACCTTGACGAGGACGAGGCAGACGAACGCCCCGGCCAGCAGCGGGCCGGTCGCCCTGAGGACGAGCTCCAGCCCCCGGCGGGCGATGAGGATCATCAGGAAGCAGCCCAGCGCGCCGTAGGCGACGTACTTGACCATGAACTGCGTGCCGTCGCCCTGCCCGGAGAGCAGGGTGCGGGCCGAGCTGGCGCTGAACACCATGACCGCCCCTGCTGCCAGCAGGCAGAGGGTCGCGGTGAGCAGGATGTTGTGCTCGATCGAGTGGGGATGGCGGCGGCGGGCCATCAGGCCCTAAGTTCGCGCCAGCGCGCGAAAAGCCTCCCCCCGCCGCTCGAAGTTCTCGAACTGGTCATAGGACGCGCAGGCGGGCGCCAGCAGGACGACCTCGCCGGGCCGGGCGGCGGCGCGCGCCTGCCGGACCGCGGTCGTCAGGTCGCCGCTGTCGTGGAGGGTGACCGTGCCGTCCAGCGCGGCGCCGATCGGGCCGGCCTCCTCGCCGATGAGGTAGACGGCGGCGCAGTGGGCGGCCACCGCCTCGCGCAGCGGCGCGTAGTCCTCGCTCTTGCCGCGGCCCCCGAGGATGACGTGGACCGGCGTCTGAAACGAGCGCAGGGCCACGAGCGCGGCGGCGACGTTCGTGGCCTTCGAGTCGTTGACGTAGGTGACGCCGTCGCGGGCGGCGACCTCCTCGAGGCGGTGCGCGACCCCGGCGAACGTCCGCAGGCCCTCGCGGACCGCGTCGGCGTCCAGGCCGCGGGCCAGCACGGCGGCCGCGGCGGCCATGGCGTTGCGGACGTTGTGCGGGCCGCGCAGCGCGAGCTCGTCGGCGCGCAGCAGCGGCTCGTCGTCCCACCAGAGCATGCCGGCGCGCAGGCTCATCTCCGAGTCGGGGGAGTCGCCGAAGCAGACCCGCCGGGCGCAGCCGCCCAGGTCCTCGACGCCGTCGAGGTCGTCGGGGGCCACGGCGACGTCGTCGTTGCCCTGGTGGGCGAAGATGTTGAGCTTCGCGGCGTGGTAGGCGGCGATGGAGCCGTGGCGGTCGAGGTGGTCGCTGTCGAGGTTCAGCAGGACGGCGGTCTCGGGCGCGAAGGCGAGCGTGTCCTCGAGCTGGAAGGACGAGCACTCGCAGACGACGACGGTGCCGGGGCCGAGCGCGCCACGTGGGTCGTCGGCGTCGGTGGCCAGCGAGCTGTAGGCCGTGCCGACGTTGCCGACGACCGCGACCGGGACGCCCGCCTGGCGGTGCAGGTGGCCGAGCAGCTCGGTCGTCGTCGTCTTGCCGTTCGTTCCGGTGACCGCGATGACCTCGTTGGGCACGCAGCGCCACGCAAGCTCGAGCTCGCCGAAGACCGGCACGCCGCGCTCGCGGGCGGCGGCCACCACCGGCGCGGACGGCGGCACGCCCGGGGACTTCACGACGGCGCGGACATGCTCGAGCTGGGCGAGCCCGTCGGTGCCCGTGTGGACGTCGATGGCGTCGGGCAGGCCGCTCGTGTCGGGGGTCCCGGTGTCGACGGCGACGACCCGCTCGCCGCGGGCGTGCAGGAGCGTGGCGGCGGCGAGGCCGGAGCGGGCCAGGCCGACCACGAGGTAGGGGCCGGGCGGCAGCGGCGGGCGGCGCGGGTCGCTCGGGTCGCTCGGGTCGCGGGCGGGCATCGGTCCGGGACGGTAGTCCGTTGCCGGGTCGGGCAGTCTGTTGAGGGTGGGGCTCCTCCGCCTGCGCCGCATCCTCGTCTCGCTGCTCATCGTCGCCGCCTCGGTCGCGGGGGCCGTCGGCGCGATCTCGCTCGTCGACGGCCGGTCGAAGCTGTCGGTCGGCACGATCACGATCGGCGTCTCCCCCGGCCACCACGGGGCGCTGGACCTCTACGTGCCGCTCGTCGACTGGGGCGCCCGCTTCGACGGGGTGCGGATGCCGGCGCGGCTGCAGGTCGAGGTGCGGTCGGTCAACCGCGACGTCGTCGAACGGGTCGCGCGCGGGCACGCGATCGACGTGGCCGCCGTGCGCGGCGAGGCGCGCGACGCGATCGCCTCCTACCTGCGGCGGCTGCTGGTGATCGCGCTCGTGACCGGGGTCGCGCTGGGGGCGCTCGTCGCGCTGGCGGTGCGCGGCCACCACGGGCCGCCGGTGCGGGTCGGGCTCGGGCTGGCGGTGCTCAGCTCGCTGACGGTCGTGGTCGTGACCGTCATCCTGCTGCCGCCACGAGGCCGGATCGCCGACCCGACCTACTACGCGCACGGGCCGGACCTGCCGCGCGCGCTCGAGGCGCTGCAGTCGGTGCGCCGGTCGGGCTCGGCGCTCGACCAGGAGCTCAACGCCCAGCTCGTCGGCCTGGCGCGGCTCGTCGTGGAGCCGGGGCGGCGCCCGGCGCTGCAGGGGCGGCCGCGGCTCGTGCTCGCCTCCGACCTGCACAACAACGTCTTGGCGCTGCCGACGCTGGAGCGCGCGGCGCGCGGGCTGCCGCTCGTGCTCGCCGGCGACCTGACCGACCGCGGCACGCCGCTGGAGACGTCGCTCGTGCGGCGCGTGGCGCGGATGGGCCGGCCGACGGTCGTCGTGGGCGGCAACCACGACTCCGACACGCTGCTCAAGCAGCTCGCCCGCGCGGGGGCGATCGTGCTCACCGAGCACGGGCGGCTGCGGCCCGACGGGTCCCACGGGCCGATGGTCGTGCGGGTGGCCGGGCTGCGGGTCGCGGGCTACACGGACCCGTTCCTGCGCCGCGCGGGCCAGAAGTACGAGGATCGCTTCCACGACGGGCTGGTGATCGCCGCCCAGGAGGCGTTCCGGCGCTGGGCGCTGTCGCTGGAGGGCCGGGTCGACGCGATCGTCGTCCACGAGCCGGAGGTGGCGGCCACGCTGCTGGCCCAGTGGCGCCGCACGCCGCCGCGGCGGCCGATCATGCTGCTCGACGGGCACACGCACCGACCGTTCCTGGAAGCCGACCCGGGGTTGTTGGAGGTCAACGGCGGGACGATCGGCGCGGGCGGCACGGGCAACCTCGCCGACGAGCGCAGCAGCCTGGGGCTGGCGGTCATCACCTATCGACTGCGACCGACCGTGCTGCCGCTGGCGGTCGACCAGGTGGCGATCGACCCGGGTACAGGCTCGTCGACGGCCCACCGCGTCCGCGTCGACGAGCAGGTTCGGCCCCGCCGGTAGGTGCCAGGCCGCACGGGTCACGTGCTCGTGTTCGTTTGACCGCGCCACGACATCCCTGTCGAGTTTCGTCTCATAGTGAGACGAAACTCGACACGCGTCCCGAGCCCAGGGGGTCGGGTCAGCCGATCGACTGCTGGTAGATCGTGAAGCCGCAGGCCGCGCAGATCGAGGCGATGATCCAGAAGCGCAGGATGATCTTCGTCTCCGACCACCCCATGATCTCGAAGTGGTGGTGGATCGGCGCCATGAGGAACACGCGCTTGCGGAACGTCTGAAACGAGAAGACCTGGATGAGCACCGACAGGGCCTCCACGACGAAGATCCCGCCGAGCAGCACGAGCAGCTCCTCGGTCTGGGTCATGACCGCCAGCCCCGCGATCGCCCCGCCCAGCCCGAGCGACCCGGTGTCGCCCATGAAGATCGTCGCCGGAAACGCGTTGAACCACAAGAAGCCGACGCACGCGCCCACCAGGCAGCCGGCGAGCAGCGCCAGGTCGTCCTGGCCGCGCGTGATGAACGTGATCCCGATGTAGGCGAGCAGGACGATCGCCGCGCAGCCGGCCGCCAGCCCGTCGAGCCCGTCGGTGAGGTTGACCGCGTTCGTCGACCCCGCCACCACGAGCCACACGAAGAGCGGGTACAGCCAGCCGAGGTGCACGGTGGCGTCGACGGTGCGCAGCCGCACCGAGGTCGGCAGCCCCGCCTTCTCGGTCGCGATCCACCACAGCAGCAGCGAGATCGCCACCTGCCCGGCGAGCTTCATCTTCCCGCTGAGGCCGAGCGACCGACGCCGGACGATCTTCGTGAAGTCGTCGGCGAACCCGAGCAGCGCCGAGAGCATCGCCACGATGTAGACCCCGAGCGCCCGCCAGTCGTAGTCGCTGAGGATGAGGAACGGGATCGAGATCGCCGTGAAGATGATGATCCCGCCCATCGTCGGCGTGCCGGCCTTCTCGTGGTGGCCGGCCGGCCCCTCCTCGCGGATGTTCTGGCCGAACTCGCGCCGGCGCAGCATCGCGATGAACTTCGGGCTGAGGAAGATGCAGATGAGCAGCGAGGCGATGCCCGCGATGAGCACCTCGCCCATCAGGCGCCGAGCTCCCGGGCGACGACCTCGAGGCCGACGCCGCGCGAGCCCTTGATGAGGACCGTGTCGCCGGGCGTGACGAGCGACCGGGCCAGCGGCGCGGCCGCCGCGGCGTCGGCGGCGTGGTGGACGTCGCCGCCGAACGCGGCGCCCATGTGCTCGGCCAGCGGCCCGACGGTCACGAGCACGTCGACGCCGGCGGCCCGGGCGTGGGCGCCGATCTCCTCGTGGAAGCGGATCTCGTCGGGCCCGAGCTCGAGCATGTCACCGAGCACGGCGACGCGGCGGTGCGTGGGCGAGGTGGCATCTCCGGCCGCCGCGGTCACGGCGAGCTCATCGAGGGCGGCGCGCATCGACATCGGGTTGGCGTTGTAGCAGTCGTCGATGACGACGGTCCCCTCGGCCGTGGTCGTCCGCTGACCCCGGGAGGCGCTGAGCGCGACCTCGATGCGGCCGGTCGGCTCGACCCCGATGGCCCGCGCGGCGGCCAGCGCGGCGAGCGCGTTGCGGCGCATGTGGGCGCTCGGCGGGCCGCCGTCGACGACGAGCTCGAGCCCGGCCGGAAGCTCGCTCACCGTCCCCCCCGGGCCGAACGTCACGATCTCGAGCTCGTCGCGCAGATGCGGGGCCAGCAGCGGCTCGTCGACGGGCACGATCGCGGTCGCGCCGTCGGGCAGCCCGGCGATGAGCTCGGCCTTGGCGGCCGCGACCGCCTCGATCGTCCCGAGCAGCTCGAGGTGGACGGGCCCCACGTTGACGATGATCCCGACGTCGGGCTCGGCGATCTCGGCGAGCTCGGCGATCTGCCCGGGGCCGCGCATCGCCATCTCGAGCACGAGCACTTCCGTGCCGGCCGGCGCGCCGAGGATCGCCAGCGGCAGCCCGATCTCGGTGTTGAGGTTCTGGGGGGTGGCGACGACGCGACGCTGCCGGTCGAGCATGGCGGCCAGCAGATCCTTCGTGGAGGTCTTGCCGGTCGAGCCGGTGACCCCGATGACGTGGGCGCCGAGCTCGCGCCGCCAGGCGGTGGCGAGGTCCTGCAGCGCCTCGAGCGGGTCGGACGCCACGAGGATCGCCCCCTCCCCGCTCTCGGTCGGGTCCTCGACCCCGGCCCAGCCTTCGCCGACGAGCACGCCCCAGGCGCCGGCGCCCAGCACGTCGGCGGCGAAGCGTCCGCCGTCGACGCGGTCGCCGACGAGCCCGACGAAGAGGTCGCCGGGCCGGACGTGGCGCGAGTCGATGATGATCCGCGTCGGGCCGGGCGGGCCGGACGGGGCCGCGGACCCGGGCTCCAGCAGCCGGGCGCCGGCGGCGCTGGCGATGTCCTCAGCCGACCAGTCGCGCACGGAGCACCTCCCTGGCCACCTCGCGGTCGTCGAACGGCACCTTCACGCCGTCGGCGAGCTCCTGGTAGGTCTCGTGACCCTTGCCGGCGATGAGGACGACGTCGCCGTCGCCGGCCGCCTCGATGGCGCGCTCGATGGCGGCCCGCCGGTCGAGGATCCGCTCGACGTCATGCCCGCCCGCCACCCCCGCGGCGCCTTCGGCGAGTGCGGCGATGATCGCCTCCGGGTCCTCGCTGCGCGGGTTGTCGCTCGTCAGGACGACGAGGTCGGCGTGCTCGGCGGCCGCGGCACCCATGAGCGGGCGCTTGCCGCGGTCCCGGTCGCCCCCGGCGCCGACGACGCAGATGAGCCGCCGGTCGCCGGCGAGCTCGCGCGCGGTGCGCAGGACGTTGTCCAGGGCGTCGGGCTTGTGGGAGTAGTCGACGATGACGGCGAAGCCCTGCCCCTCGTCGACGGGCTCGAAGCGCCCGGGCACGCGGCCGGCGGTCGGCAGCGCGTCCGCGATCGCCGCGTCGGCGACCCCGAGCGCGCGGGCGGCCGCGATCGCCACGAGCGCGTTGAGGACGTTGAAGCGCCCGGGCAGCGGGGCGCGCAGCGCCAGACCGTCGAGCCGGAACGCGGTGCCGTGGGGGCCGGGCTCGAGGTCGGTGGCGCGCACCGCGGCGTCCGGCGTGTCGATGCCGACGGTGACCGTCTGCGGGAACTCGGCGGCCAGCCGGGCGCCGAACGGGTCGTCGACGCAGGCGATGAGGGCCGCCCCCTGCCGGTCGGCCACCTCGAACAGCACCCGCTTGGCGGAGAAGTAGTCCTCCATGTCGGTGTGGAAGTCGAGGTGGTCCTGGGTGAGGTTCGTGAACGCGGCGACCGACCAGTCGATGGCGTCGGCGCGGTGCAGGGCCAGCGCGTGCGAGGAGACCTCCATGACGCAGGCGCGGTCGCCGCCGTCGAGCATCGCCCGGAACGTCGGCTGCAGGTCGATCGCCTCGGGCGTCGTGCGGATCGTCGGCGACTCGGTCCCCGCCACGATCGAGGAGACCGTGCCCAGCAGGCCGGTGGGCAGGCCGCCGGCCTCCAGCAGCGCGCGGGTGAGGTACGAGGTGGTGGTCTTGCCGTTGGTACCGGTGATGCCGACGGTCTTCAGGGTCGCGGTCGGGTTGCCGGCCAGCCGGGCGGCCGCGGGCGCCATCGCGGCGCGCACGTCGGGCACGACGACCTCGGGGACGCCGAGGCCGAGCGGATGGTCGACGACGAGCGCGACCGCCCCGGCCGCGACCGCGTCGGGCGCGAACGCGTGGCCGTCGGCGGTGAACCCGCGCACGCAGAAGAACACGACGCCGTCGCGCGGGTGGGCGGGTCCGATCATCCGTGCGTCGTAGGCGAGCGCCCTGACCTCGACGGGCGGCAGCGCCGGATCGGCGAACACGTCGGCCAACAGCATCGCGGCCGAGGCTACCGGGGCGGGATCTTCAGGTACTGCAACGCGAACGCCGCGATCTTCTCGAAGGCGGGCGCCGCGACCGTGCCGCCGTAGATCGCGCCCTGCGGCTCGTCGACCATGATCGAGATGACGACGCGCGGGCGCACCGCGGGCGCGAAGCCGACGAACGACGCGATGTACTTGGACTCCGAGTATTCGTGCGTGACCGGGTCGATCTTGTTGGCCGTGCCGGTCTTGCCCGCCAGCGTGTAGCCGGGGATCTCGACCGCCGACGCGGTGCCGCCCTCCTGGAAGACGCCCTCGAGCATCGAGCGCAGCTCGGCCGCGACGCGCTGGGAGATGACCCGGCGGCCGGCGGGCTGGGCCATCGGGCGCCCGTCGACCTTGCGGACGATGTGCGGCGTGCGCAGCACCCCGCCGTTGGCGATCGCCCCGTAGGCCTGCGAGATCTGCATCGGGGTGACGAGCTCGCCCTGGCCGATCGGCAGGTTGCCCATCGACGAGCCCGAGTACTTCTGCCAGGGCAGGACGATGCCGCGCTCCTCGCCGGGCAGGTCGGTGCCGGTCGGGCGGCCGAAGCCGAACGCGCGCACCCAGTGGTCGAAGCGCTGCTTGCCGAGCCGCGACGCGACCGTGATCGTCCCGACGTTGTCGGACTGGGCGAGGATCTGGCTCGTCGTCATCGTCGCCCAGCCGCGTTCCTCGGCGTTGTGGATGACGCGGTCGGCGACCTGGATCTGCGGCGGCAGGTTGAACGACGTGTCCGGTGTGACCTTGCCGTCCTGCAGCGCGCCGGCCATGGTGATGGCCTTGAACGTCGAGCCCGGCTCGTAGGTGTAGTTGACCGCCCGGTTCGTGTTGGCGTAGTCGGGGGCGGCCGACGGCTGGTTGGCGTTGACGCGCGGCCAGTTGGCCAGCGCGAGGATCTCGCCGGTCTTCGGGTCGGTGACGATCGCGGTGGCGCCCTTGGGCCGGTAGGCCTGGCCGACGCCCTTGAGGACGTCCTCGACCTTGTCCTGGATGTTGGCGTCCAGCGCGAGCTCGACCCGCGCGCCGGGCTGGGCGCGCTTGAGGTCGCGGACGACGACGTCGTCGCCGACCCCGTCGCGGGTGATGCGGCGCGTGCCGTCGGTGCCGTGCAGCTTGCTGTCCAGGGCGTACTCGAGCCCCGACAGGCCCTTGCCCTCCGTGCCGACCGTGCCGAGCAGCTGGGAGGCGAGGTAGTCGCGCGGGTAGGTGCGGCGCTGGCCGGGGGTGAGGTCGATGCCCTCGATGTGGAGCTTGGCGACCTCGTCGGCGCGCTCGCCGGGCAGCTTGCGCTTGAGGTAGACGAAGCCGGTGTCGCGGCGCGAGAGCTTCTCGAGGATGTCGGCCGCATCGACGTCCAGCAGTGGTGCGAGCTTGCGGGCGACGGCCGCTGGGTCCTTGATGAGGTACGGGGTGGCGGAGACGTCGTCGGCGGCCTGGGCCACGGCGAGCTCGGTGCCGTGGCGGTCGGTGATCGTGCCGCGGTGGGCGGGCACGGTGACGGTGCGGACCTGCTGGCTGGCGGCCGCGGCGGTGAGCCGCTCGCCCTTCAGCGTGCCGAGCTGCAGGGACCGCAGCGCGACGATCCCCATGAGGCCGAGGAAGACGGCGAAGAGCAGTCCGATGCGCCGCTCGACGAGCAGCACTAGCGCGACCCCGCGCTGATGCCGCCGGCGGCGGCCGCGGTCGTCGCGGCGCCGGCCGCGGTCGTGGCGGTCGCCCCGCCCGCTGCCGGGCTCGGGGCGCTGGCCGTGCCGCCCGCGGGCGGTGTCGCGGCCTGCGTGGAGGGCGTCCCGCCGGCCTGCGGCGTGGCGGCGGCCGGCGCCGGCGTCGTGGCGGCGGCCGCGGCGGTGCCAGGCGTCGTGGTGCCAGGCACGGTGGTGCCAGGCGTCGTCGGCGCGGCCGCGGCGGTCGCGCCCGCCGTCGTGCTGCCGGCGGCCACGGGCGCCTCGGGCGCGGTCATCCGCTTGGCGGCCTGTGCCGCGTTGGCGTCGCCCGCGCGCACGTAGTGGGTGCTGCCGTCGGCCGGCTGGACCATGCCGATCCGCCCGACGACGTCGTCGAGCGCCGTGCCCGACTCCATGCGCGACACCTCGGCGCGCAGCGTCGTGTTCTGGCGCTCGAGCACCGAGGTGCGCTCGACGGCGCGGCCGATGCCCGCGTTGAGGCTCAGCATCGTCACCTGCATGAAGACGATGCCCATGAGCATGGCGGCCACGATCCCGATCCACAGCCGGCCGCGCAGCAGGCGGTCCAGGAAGCGGGAGTCGGCGAGCGCCTGGCCGCGCGCCAGCAGGCGGACGGCGAGCGGATCGGGGGCCGCGGCCCGCTTCGTCGGCGCGGCGCCCCGGGCGGACCGGGACGGCCCGCTGACGCGGCGATGGTGGCGCGGGGCGACGGTGCGCGGAAGCGCGCGGCCGGTGCCTGCGGCGGTGGCGGCGGGAGGCGTCATGCGGTCTCTTCGGTGAGCTTGCGGGCGGCCCGCATCCGTGCGGAGGCCGACCTGGGGTTGGCGGCGATCTCGCCCGGCGTCGGGGCGACCGACCGGCGGGTGATGAGCTCGGCCTCGGGCGTCCTGCCGCACACGCAGACCGGAAGCTCCGGCGGGCACGTGCACCCCTGCGCGCGGGCGGCGAGGAAGCGCTTCACGCGGCGGTCTTCGCCGCTGTGGAAGGAAATGCCTGCAAATCGACCGCCCACGCGCAGCAGCCGCCAGGCCAGCGGCAGCGCGGCGTCGAGTTGGCCGAGCTCGTCGTTGACGGCGATGCGGATCGCCTGGAACGAGCGCTTGGCCGGATGGCCGCCGGCGAAGCGGGCGCGGGCCGGGACCGCGGCGCTGATGACGTCCACCAGGGCGCTCGTCGTGTCGATCTCGCCGCGCTCGCGGGCCCGGACGATCGCCCGGGCGATCTGCGGCGCGTAGCGCTCGTCGCCGTACTCGCGCAGCAGCTGGGCCAGGCGCCGCTCGGGCCACGCGTTGACGACCTCGCGCGCGTCGAGCTTCTGCGCGGGGTCCATGCGCATGTCCAGCGGCGCGTCGTAGCTGTAGGAGAAGCCGCGCTCCCACGTGTCGACCTGCATCGAGGAGATGCCGAGGTCGGCGTAGACGAGGTCGGCCTTGACGTCCTCGGCGACGAGCTGGGCGAGCCCGTCGGCGAACGACGCGGCGATGAGCCGGGTCTGGCAGGGCGCCTCGGCAGCGAACGCCTCGAAGTGCGCCTCGGCGGCGGGATCGCGATCGATGGCGATGAGCGTGCCCGTGGGCCCGAGGCGGTCGGCGACGAGGCGGGCGTGCCCGCCGGCGCCGAACGTGCAGTCGACGGCGAGCTGGCCGCCCTGCGGGTCGAGCGCCTCGATGAGCTCTCCGGCGAGGACCGGGACGTGGGAGGCGGTCATGTCATAGGGGATGGTGATCACGACGCGGGGAAGGTGTCGAAGGCGGCGGAGATGTCGGCCATCTCGGCGTCGAGCTGGGCGCTGTAGGCCGTCCACGCCTCGCGGTTCCAGACCTGGAGGTGGTCGTCGGCGCCGACGACGGTGACCTCGCGCTCGATGCCGCCGTGCTCGAGGTGGAAGGTCTGCAGCGGGATGCGGCCGGCGCTGTCGAGCGCGCCGGCCAGCGAGTTGGAGGCGAAGAACGTGCGCATCTTGCGGGCGCGCGGGCTCATCGGGTGTACGCCCTCGAACGCGGCGCGGCGGAAGTCGGCGAAGCCCTCGGTCGGCCAGATGGCGACGCAGGGCTCGATGTCCTTGGTCACGACGAGGCCCCCCTCGAGCAGGCCGCGGTAGCGCGCGGGAACCGTGAGCCGGTTCTTGGCGTCGAGGGTGTAGTCGGCCTGGCCTTGGAAGGAGGTGTCCACAGCGCGCGCATCGGGACGAAGGACACGGGCCGGGGTGGAGGAGTGGGAGGAGCCCCTCCACCCCGGTCCGCTGTCGACCTTCTACCCCACTCTCCCCCACGATGCAACCTAGATCTCCCACTTTCTCCCCCGACCGGACACACGTACGAGCCGTCCGGGGCCGAACGCCGCATGGGCATGCGGGATCGAGCGGTGGGAGGTCGTGGGAGCGCCCGTCTGCGCCACGCTGCACGACCCCGTGCAGATCCGCCCCCTGCAAGGCCCCGTGCACGCCGGCCTGCATTCCGTCCGCTCGATGTGCCTGGCCGAACAGCGCTCGATCGTCCGGCTGATCGGGGCGCCACCATCCCTAGGATTCGCGCCATGCCCGCCGGCCTCCTGCCCCGCCCCCGCTCCCTCGCGCCCGCGGCCGCGGCCGCGATCGCCGCCATCGCGATCGGCCTCGCCGGGTGCGGCGGCGGCAGCGACAGCGACAGCCAGGACCCGGCGGCCATCGTTCCGGCCAAGGCCCCCATCTACCTCGAGGCCACGCTGCGGCCCGAGGGCGACCAGCAGGCCAACGCCAAGGCGGTCCTCGGCAAGCTCCTGAACACCGCCGACCCGGCGCGCCGGCTCCAGGAGACGATCGACCGGAGCCTGAAGCGCTCCGGCGAGCCGCTGAGCTACGCGCGCGACTTCGACCCGTGGATCGGCGACCGCGCCGCCGTCGCGGTGACCGACGCCGACCGCCGCGGCGAGCAGCAGATGCTCATCGCCATCGACTCGCGCGACAACGCGAAGGCCGAGTCCACGCTGTCACGGGCCAAGCACGACAAGACCGGCACCTACAAGGACGTCACCTACTACGTCGACGACGACACGGTCGTCGGGCTCGTCGGCGACCACGTCGTCCTCGGCGACCTCCCGGCCTTCCGGGATGCGGTCGACGTCGAGCAGGGCGCCGCCGCGCTCTCCGGCGCCAAGGGCCTCAAGAAGATCCGCGGCGAGGTCGCCGACGACCGCGTCGGCCTGGCCTACCTCGACCTGGCGCGGCTCGCCGACCTGGCGCGGACCCGCGGCGAGAGCGGCGCGCTGAGCTCGTTCAACACGCTGCGCGAGACCATCGCCAAGAGCGAGGACCAGCAGTTCGGCTTCGCCCTGCAGGCGCAACGCGACGCCCTGCGGCTCGACGGCGCGATCCTCGGCACCCGCAAGCTCACCGCCAAGGGCGACGCGACCGCCGCCCTGGAGGGCGCCCCGGCCGACGCCTGGCTGGGCGTGGGGATCGGCGGCGTCGGCGCGACGCTCAAGGCCGCGCTCGCCCAGGCCGCCGGCGGCGACCAGCCGGGCAGCCTCGACCCGCAGGTGCTGCTGAGCCAGCTCAAGGCGTCGGTCGGCATCGACCTCGACCGCGACCTGCTGTCGTGGATGGGCGACGGCGTCCTCTACGTGCGCGGCGCGATGCTCTTCGACCTCAACGCGGCGCTCGTCGTCCACTCGACGAACCCGGCGCGCAGCGAGGCCTCGGTCGCGACGATCAAGCGGATGCTCACGATGTTCGGCGTGAAGGCGCGGACCGTCAGCGTCGCCGGGACGAAGGGCCTCGAGTTCGACACCGACTACGGGCCGCTGCACATCGTCGCCAAGGGCGACCGGTTCGTCATCGCCTTCGGCCAGGACGTCGCGTCGGCGCTGCAGCCGCCGGCCAAGCGGCTCGGCGACGCGCCCGCGTTCCGGCAGGCCGCCGGCCGGCTCCGGGAGGTCAAGCCGTCGGTGTTCGTCGACGTGCCCAGGGCGCTGGAGCTGTTCGCCCCGGTGCTCGCCGACAACCGCACCTACCGCGACCACCGCGACGAGCTCGAGTCGCTCGGGACGCTGGCGGGCGGCGGCAAGGCCGGCAGCGACGCCCAGCACTTCGAGGTCGCCGTCGGCGTCGCGAAACCTCGCGCAGAGCGCTCGGTTCCGGGCGAGGACTCGCCTGGGGGCTCGTCCTCGCGGTGAGCTTCTACTCGACGTTGAGCAGGCGCGGGTTCGGGCGCAGGCCGCGGCCGACCTTGGCGAGCGGCTCGCCGTCGACGCAGACGATGTCGGCCGTGAAGTCGTTCTGGCCGCGCAGCAGCGACGAGCCCACCCCGTAGGCGTCGACCGGCGCGCCGGCCTGTTCGAACGCCGTGATCTTGGCGGCGTCGAACCCGCCCGAGGCGACGATCCGCACGCGGTCGTGGCCGGCGTCGTCGAGCGCGGCGCGCACCCGGCGGGCCAGCTCGACGTTGACCCCGCGCGGCGCGTCGTCGCCGAGGTCGGCCAGCGACTCGTCGACGAGGCGCTCCGACGTGTCCAGGCGCACGCCCCAGAGGTCGCCGCCCAGCGCGTCGGCGATCTCGACGGCGGTGCGGGTCGAGTGGTTGTCGAAGTCGACGAGCACCGTGACGTTGACCCGGTCCTTGTAGCGGGCGGCGAACGCGCGGGCCGCGGCGACCGTGTCGCCCCCGTAGGCGGCGATGAGCGCGTGGGGCACCGTGCCCACGCCGCGCCCGCCCCACCACGACGCCTGGGCGTCGGTCGACACGCCGATCGCTCCGGCGATGTGGGCCGCCCAGCCGTCGCCGGTCTGCACGAGCCAGTGGTCGTGGCGGGCCGGGAAGAAGAGGATCTCCTTGCCGTTGGCGGCCTCGACGACCGCGCGGACGTTGCGCATCACGAGCGAGCGGCGCGCCAGGCAGCCGAGGTAGACGGTCTCGAGGTGCGCGAAGTGGCCGTAGTCGCCCTCGATCGTCAGGACCGTCTCCAGCGGCTCGATCGGGTCGCCCTCGGCCAGCGCGCAGACCGTCAGGTCGTCCCATCCGGGCACCCAGACGCCGTCGGGCCCGGTGTGGCCGGCGCCGAGCTTCAGGACGGCGATCGCCTCGTCGATGCCGCCCAGCAGCGACGTCTGCTTCTGGAAGACCTGCATGAGCACGCGCGGATGGCGGCCCTCCGCTTCCAGCAGCTCCTTGGTCGAGTTGAAGTAGGCGTCGCTGTAGTAGCCCGCGCGCAGCCGGCCGACCGGCAGGTTGAAGACCGCGGGGTCCAGGCGGGTCGAGGTCGGCGTCATGGGATGCGACCGTACCCGTCAGGCGCCGCCGGCCAGCGCCCGGGCGATGCCGGCGGCGACCAGCAGCAGCACGGACGGCACGAGCAGCAGGGCGATCGCCAGCTGGATCCGGGGCGCCGCGGCGGCCGCCTGGTCGCGCAGGCAACGGGCGCGCTCGGCGCGCGCGTCGGCGGCCAGGGCGGCCAGCGCGGGCCCGGGCGGGGCGCCGTGACGGGCGGCGCGCTGCAGGGCGGCGACGAGCACCGCCATCGCCGGCAGCGGCAGGCGGGCGCGCAGCAGCTCGAGGCTGTCGGCGAGGCCGGTGCCGAGCTCGACGCGGCCGGCGGCGGCGCGCAGCTCGCCGGCGACGAGGCCGGCGTGGCGGCGCCCGACCTCGGCCAGCGCCCGGGTGGGCGGCAGGCCGGCTTCGACGGCGACGCGCAGCAGGTCGACGACGTCGGCGAGCTCGAGGCCGGCACGGGCGAGGCGGGCGCGGGCCCGGCGCGCCAGCCAGAGGTCCGGGGCGAAGAAGCCGCCCGCCGCGCCGAGGGCGAGGATCGTCAGCGCCTGGCGCGGCGGCAGCGAGACGGCCAGCGTGCCGGCGAGCAGCAGCCCGAACACGGCCGCCCCGACCTTGGCGGCCATGACGTCGGCGAGAGGCACGCGCGGGGGCAGGCCGGGGGCGGCGATGCGGCCGGCGAGGCCCGCGGGCGCCGACGGGACGCCGAGCCGGCGGCCGAGCCGGGCGGCCGC
>JBDZVZ010000105.1:0-7896 GCA_040255945.1 Solirubrobacterales bacterium
GCCCGCCCGCGCCCGGCGCTGGCGCTGCCCCCCGCGCCTCGCCTCAGGCCCGCGCCGGCGCCGGGTCGACGAACTCGCCCGGCTGCTTGGTCATCCCGGCGGTGACCGCGGCGATCTGGTTCGGCGAGCCGATGAGGCCCACCTGCAGCTCGGTCTCCAGCAGCAGCGGCGCGTCGGAGCCGTCGAGCCAGGCGGCGTCGTAGAGCCGCTTGATCGCGCGCATCGAGTCGGGCGAGCGGCCGGCGATCTCGCGGGCGAGCGCGTCGGCGGCCGCGTGCGGGTCGTCGGCGGTGTGGGTGACGAGGCCGAGCTCCTGCGCCTCGACCCCGGACACGATCCGGGCGGTGAACGTCAGCTCCTTGGCGACGTCGATCGGCACGAGCCGGGGCAGCGTCTGGGTGATGCCCATGTCGGGCACCAGCCCCCACTTGGACTCCATGATGCTCAGCCGCGCGTCGGGGGCGGCGAAGCGGATGTCGGCCCCCAGGGCGATCTGCAGGCCGCCGCCGAAGCAGTTGCCGTGGATGGCGGCGATGACCGGCACGGGCAGGTCGATCCAGTCCGTGCACACCTTCTGGGCGATGTTGCTGCGTTCGCCCTCGCCCCGGTCGACGATCTGCTGGAGCGAGAGCGAGCTGTCGGCCGACGCCAGCGCCCCGATGTCCAGACCGGAGCAGAAGCTCGGCCCGTCGCCGCGCAGCACGACGGCGCGCACCCCGGGCGTCGCGGCGACCTGCGCAGCAGCCTCGATGAGCGCCTCGAACATCGGCCCGTCGAGCGCGTTGTGCTTGTCGGCCCGGGTCATCGTGACCGTGGCCACGTGGTCGGCGACGTCGATGCTCACCCGTTCGCTCATGCACCCACGCTACCGGGGTCAGACCCGTTCCGTTGCACGGTGGACGCGGCCGGTCCACCCCGCGGCGGCGGCCGTGCAACGGAACGGGTCTGACCCCGTTTAGGGTTCCGGAGGATGAGCGGACCGGGCGACTACCCGCACCACCTGGCGATCCCCACGCGCTGGGCCGACAACGACCTCTACGGCCACGTCAACAACGTCGAGTACTACGCCTTCTTCGACACGGTCATCAACCACTACCTCATCCACGAGGGCGGGCTCGACATCCAGCGCGGCGACGCGATCGGCCTGTGCGCCGAGTCGCACTGCACGTTCAAGGCCGCGCTGGAGTTCCCGGAGGTCGTCGACGCCGGCCTGCGCGTCGGCAAGCTCGGCCGCTCGAGCGTCCGCTACGAGATCGGCCTCTTCGGCGAGCACGAGACCGAGCCGGCCGCCGAAGGCTGGTTCGTCCATGTCTTCGTCGACCGGCAGACCCGCCGCCCGGTCGAGATCCCGGCGCCGATCCGTGCGGCGCTGCAACGCATCGCGACCGAGGGAGCCGTGGCCAACCCATGAGCACCGACACCAACACCAGCACCAACACCATGACCGTCCGCGGCGCCGTCCTGCGCGAGATGGGCCGCCCCGGCCCCTACGCCGACAGCCGCCCGCTGGAGGTCGTCGACCTCACGCTCGCCCCGCCCGGCCGGGGCGAGCTGCTCGTCAAGGTCGGTGCCGCCGGCCTGTGTCACTCCGACCTGTCGGTCATCGACGGCTCGCGCCCGCGCGTCATGCCGATGGTCCTGGGTCACGAGGCGGCCGGCGAGGTCATCGCCACCGGCCCCGACGTCACGACCTTCGCAGAGGGCGACCACGTCGTGCTCGCGTTCGTGCCGGTCTGCGGCGCCTGCGGCCCGTGCCGCACCGGCCGCCCGGCCCTGTGCGAGCCGGGCGCCGCCGCCAACGCGTCGGGCGCGCTGCTGAACGGCGAGCGCCGCTGGAGCGACGCCCAGGGCCACGACCTCCACCACCACCTCGGCGTCAGCGCGTTCGCCGACCACGTCGTCGTCGACGCCCACTCGGCGGTCAAGGTCGACCCGGCCCTGCCCTACGACATCGCCGCCCTCTTCGGCTGCGCCGTGCTGACCGGCGTCGGCGCCGCCCTCAACGCGGCCGACGTCCAACAGGGCGACCGGGTCGCGGTCTTCGGCCTGGGCGGCGTCGGCCTGGCCGCCCTGCTCGGCGCCCAGATGGCGGGCGCCGCCGAGGTCATCGCCGTCGACCTCGTCGAGGACAAGCTCGAGCACGCCCGCCGCCTCGGCGCCACGCCGGTGCACGCGGGCGAGGGCGCGGTCGACGCGGTGCGCGAGGCGACCGGCGGCGGCGGCGACAAGGTCATCGAGACGGTCGGCAACGCCACCGTCCTGGCCCAGGCCTACGAGGCCACCCGCCGCGGCGGCACGACGGTCACGGTCGGCCTGCCGCACCCCGACCAGCGCCTCGACATCCAGGCGGTCAGCCTCGTCACCGAGGAGCGCACGCTGAAGGGCTCCTACCTGGGCTCGTGCGACCCGCGCACCGACATCCCGCGCTTCATCGAGCTCTACCAGCAGGGCCGCCTGCCGGTCGACGAGCTGCTGACCCATCGCATCGCCCTCGAGGACATCAACGAGGGCTTCGACCGCCTGCGCGCCGGCGAGGCGGTCCGCCAGGCCGTCGTCTTCTGAGACGACCCGGCGGGAAAGTACGCACGCCGAACGGGCGGCCGTTGCGGATGGCGCCCGGCAGCGCCACCCGTACCTTCGGAGGGGTCCGACGTTCGGAGGAGGCGCAACCATCATGGGTGAGCGACTGAGCATCCTCGACACGATGTTCCTCGTGCTCGAGCAGACGGATGCCAACGCGCACATGCACATCGGCGCGGCGCTGGTGTTCGACCCGCTGCCGGGCGGCGGCACGCCGGAGATCGACACGCTGCGCGAGCTCGTCGAGACCCGCATGGGGCTCATGCCGCGCTTCGCCCAGCGCCTGTCGGGCCGGCGCGTGGGGCCGCTGACGTGGCTGACCTGGGAGCCGGCGCCGAACTTCGCCGTCGCCGCGCACCTGCGCCACGCGACGCTGCCCGCGCCGGGCGGCGAGGCCGAGCTGCGCGAGTGGCTGAGCGACTTCTGGTCGCACCGGCTGGACCGCAGCCGGCCGTTGTGGGAGATGACGCTGCTCGACGGGCTCGAGCACGGCCGGTGGGCCTTGGCGACCAAGACCCATCACTGCCTCGTCGACGGGGTCGGCTCGGTCGATCTCGGCGACGTGCTGCTCGACGTCTCACCCGACGCGCCGCTGCCGCCGGCGCAGCCGCTCGGCGAGCAGGTCGACACGGCCGCGCGGCGTCCGGGCGGCAGCTTCTGGCTGTCGCCGCGCACGGCGTTGCGGGCCGGCCGCGCGGGCGCCGGGGCGCTGCTGCGCCCGCGCCGTTCGCTGCGCCGTCTGCGCGCGGCGACCGAGCTGGTGGTGCGCAACGAGGTCATCGGCGCACCGTCGTCGAGCCTGAACGAGCCGCTCAGCGGGGTGCGCGGGTACGCGAGCGTCCGGGTGGGCCTCGACGAGATCGCGCGGGTGCGTGAGCGCCACGGCGGCACGATCAACGACGTCGTGCTCGCGCTCTGCGCGGGCGGCCTGCGCCACCTGCTGCTGGCCCGCGGCGAGACGCCGTCGCCGGACGGGCTGCGCGCCCAGGTGCCGGTCAACGTGCGCCGCACCGACCAGCATGGCGCGCTGGGCAACGAGCTGACGTCGCTGTTCGTCGACGTGCCGGTCGACGAGGCCGACCCGGTCGCCCGCTATCGGCGGGTGCGCGGGGCCAGCGAGCAGGCCAAGGGCGGGACGCAGCGCACGGGCGGCCGGACGATCGTCGAGGTGGCGAACCTGGGGCCGCCGCTGGCGGGCGGCACGCTGGCCTACCTGATGTTCGGCACGACCCGCATGTTCAACCTGACGATCACGAACGTGCCGGGTCCGCGCGGGCGGCGCTTCGCGCTGGGCGCGCCGCTGGTGGGGATCTTGCCGCTCGTGCCGCTGTTCGCGGGCCGCTCGGTCGGGATCGCGGTCGTCAGCTATGACGGGCAGCTGACGTTCGGCGTCAACGCCGACCGGGTCGCCGCGCCCGACGTGGCGGTGCTGGCCGAGGGCATCGTGCGTTCGCTGCGCGAGCTGCTGCCGCCGCAGCCGGCCACGTCGTCGGGGCCGGATCAGGCCGCGTCGGCGACCGCGGCGAGGTGAACACCCAGCAGCGCTTCGGCCGCCTCGGGGGTGAACTGGGCGCCGATGAGCGCCTTGACCTCGGCGAGGGCCGCCTCGACGGACCGCCCGGGCGAGTAGGGGCGCGCGCTGACCATGACGTCGAATGCGTCGGCGGCCGCCATGAGCGCCGCGCCCTCGGAGAGCTGGTCGGCGGTCAGGCCGCGCGGGTAGCCGCGGCCGTCGGGCCGCTCGTGGTGGCTGAGGATCCATTCGACCTGCTCGGCGTCGAGCGCGTCGTCGACGATCCGGGCGCTGAGCTCGGCGTGCGTCTTGATGATCTCGTACTCGTCGCGCGTGAGCCGGTCGGGCTTGAGCAGGATGGCGTCCGGGATGCCGATCTTGCCGACGTCGTGCACGAGCGCCGCGTCGTACAGGCGCGCGACGCGCTCGGCCGGCCAGTCGCGGTACTCGGCGAGGCGGGCGGTGAGCGCCGCGACCCGCTCGGAGTGCTCGCTGGTCGACGGGTCGCGCGCGTCGATGGCGCGGGCCAGCGCCCGGATGCCGACGAGCGCCTGCGAGCGCTGCAGCTGCTCGAGCCGCTCGGCGGCCGACAGCTCGTGGATGGTCTCCGGGTCGTAGATCGACAGCCGGTTGCGGCCGTGCTCCTTGCTCCAGTACAGGGCGCCGTCGGCGAAGCGGGTGAGCTGTGCGGCGTCGGTGGCGTGCTCGACGTCGCAGAGCCCGAGCGAGATGCTGACGCGCAGGCCGCCGGGCAGCGCGGCGGCTGCGATCTCCTGGCGGGCCCGTTCGAGCGCGGCGGCGGCCTCGAGGGCCGGGGTCTCGGGCAGCAGGGCGGCGAACTCGTCGCCGCCGAGGCGGGCGAGGACGTCGCCGCCGCGCAGCGCGTCCTTCAGCGCGGTCGCGACCGCGCGCAGGACCTCGTCGCCGATCCCGTGGCCGCCGGTGTCGTTGACCGCTTTGAAGTCGTCGAGGTCGATGAGCGCCAGCGTGAGCGAGCGGCCGTGGCGCTGGGCGCGGCCGAGCTCGGCACGCAGCCGTTCCTGGAAGGCGCGATGGTTGGCCAGGCCGGTGAGCGGGTCGGTGGTGGCGTCGGCGGCGAGGCGTTCGACCTGCTCGGTGTTGGCGATCGCCATGGCCAGCAGCTCGGCGAAGTCCGACAGGTGGTCCTCGGCGTCGGCGGGCAGGGCGCCCGGCTCGCACGACAGGACGGCCAGCGTGCCCCACAGGCGGCCGCGGACGTGGACGGGCGTGCTGACCCAGGAGCTGTAGCCGAGCGAGAGGCAGGTCAGCGCCTGGTGGTCGTCGCGTCCGGCGTAGTCGTCGACGCGGACCGGCTGGCCGTGGCGGCGGACGTAGGCGATCTCGCTGTCGGGGTCGATCTCGAACGTCTGGCCCTGCCCCGCGGATTCGCGCAGGGCCGAGTACGCGCCGACCACCGTGAACCGGTTCTCGGGGTCGTAGCGGTTGAGCGTCGCCGCGTCGGCGCCCAGCAGCCGCGCCGCTTGCTCGGCGGCCGCGGGGAAGACCTCGTCGGGCGGCCGCCCGGCGGCGACCGCGGTGGCGATGGTGCGCAGCGCGGCGTGCTCGTCGGAGAGCTCCTCGGCGGCGTCGCGGTGGGCGTCCAGCAGCTGGCGGGCGAAGAGGATGACGCCGTTGAGGATGAGGAAGATCGGCAGCGCGAGCGCGAAGTCGGCGGCGGCGCTGTCGTATCCCCGCTCGTCGGCGACGGGCGTGACCCAGACGAGCGCGCCGAGGATCGCGACGATCCAGGCGTAGCGCGCGAGCATGAAGCAGGACGCGTAGATGATCGCGAAGAAGATGTAGAGCCGGGCGGGGGAGAGGGTGCCGCCGGTGCTCAGCGTGATGAAGGCGACGACGGCGACCGCCGCGATGTCGGCGACGAACAGCGCCCACTCGGGCGCCCGGTCCCAGGGGACGACGAACATCGCCAGCAGGCCCCACACGATCGAGCCGAAGCTGATCGTCAGAGCCAGCCACCACGGGTAGCGGTCGGGGTCGACCTGCTCGAAGAGGGGGACCGGCAGCAGTGCGACCGCGGCGACCACCCACAGGCCGCCGCCGACCCGTCCGGCGAGCCGGTGCTCGAACTCGTGGTCTGAGCGCAGGCGCTCGGCAAGGCGGTCGACGACCTCGTGGATCACGTCTCCCTGTGTGATCGGGCACACAGAGGCGGAACTTGACTGCCGTCACGCCGGTTGCCGTTGCGGCCGGCGGTCGGCGAGCAGCCGGCGCAGCCGCAGGGCGTTGCGCGGGGCGAAGCCCTCCCAGTCGTTGTTGAAGTAGGCGAAGACGTCGGCGCGCGCGCTCAGGGCGTCGATCCGGGCCGCCCAGTCGTGCAGCTCACGGTCGCTGTAGTTGCCGCGTCGGCCGCGGGAGCCGTGGTGGAAGCGGACGATCGTGAAGTCGGCGGTGAGCTCGTGGGGCTGCCAGGGCCGGTCGGGCCGGTCGCCGATGGTCAGGGCGACGCCGTGGGCGCGCAGGAGGTCGAGGACGGCGTCGTCGAACCAGCTGGGGTGGCGGAACTCGAAGGCGTGACGGCCGGGCGGCAGGTGCTCGAGCGCGAGCGCGAGGCGATCGTCGTCGCGGCGGAACGTCTCGGGCAGCTGCCAGAGGACGGGGCCCATCTTGGGGCTGTCGGTCAGCGGCTGCAGGCGCTCCCAGAAGCGCTGCACCCCGCGGTCCATGTCGGTCAGCCGCTTCATGTGCGTGAGGTAGCGGCTGGACTTCACGGTGAACAGGAAGCCGGGCGGCGTGCGCGTCACCCAGGCGGCGACCACGTCGCGGTTGGGCAGCCGGTAGAAGGTGGTGTTGAGCTCGACGGTGTCGAAGACCGTCGCATAGTGCTCCAGCCAGCGTCGCTGCGGGCAGCGCGGGGGATAGAAGACGCCGTTGGCCCACGAGCGGTAGATCCAGCCGGAGCAGCCGATGCGCACCGATGCCATCAGGTGCCGGGTTTACCCTCCCGCGCGGATGCCGGTCATGCTCGATCTCCCGGGACCTTCGCGGCGCATCCGCGTCGAGCCGTTGACGCTGCCCGCGCCGGCGCGCGGCCCCGTGCGCGACCCGGCCCCTGCACGTGAGCGTGACCCGGCCCCGGTCAAGCCGGAGCCCGCGCGCGAGCCGGCGCGCTCCGGGTCGTGACGGCGGCCCCGGACTTCTTCCAGGCGGTCGTCGGCTACCGGGCCTGGCACGTCGACGACGACGGGTGGCTGCGCCCGTGGACGTTCACGGCGCGCGCGTGGGAGCCGGGCGTCAACGTGGCGGTCTGCGCGCGCGACCATCGTCATGCCGCGCCGGTGTCGAACTGCATGTGCGGGTTGTACGCGCTGACGGACCCGGCCGACCGGCGGCTGAACTTCCGCGCCGACCAGGCGGTGGGCGCGGTGGCCGCCTGGGGCGAGATGGAGGTGCACCGCTCGGGCTTCCGGGCCCAGCAGGCGTGTGTCGTGGCGCTCGCGCTGCCCGACCGCCTGGGCGACGGGGCGCGGGCGCGGCTCGAGCGGGCGGCCGAGCGCTACGGGGTGCCGCTCGTGCCGGCGGCGATGTTGAGCCTGGAGGCCCGCCGGCACGGGGCGCCGCTGCCGGCGGGCCTGTGGGGGCCCGGCCCGTTCGACGGGGGCGGCGGTGCGGGCGGTGCGGGCGGCGTCGGCGTGGGGCGGCAGCGCGCAGCGCCGGGGCTGGACGGCGCGCGGGACGACGGGCGTCCGGCGCGCGGGATCGCGCTCGTCGCGCACCTGTGGCTGGAGACGGCGCTGGGCGGCGTGGTGGTGGGGGCGACCGGG
>JBDZVZ010000106.1:0-7871 GCA_040255945.1 Solirubrobacterales bacterium
TGATCTCCTGCTCGTCCTCCGGGACCTGGGCGTTGGCGCTGATGTTCAGCGCCTTGAAGCCGATCGCCAGCGACTCGCCGAGCGCGACGACGCCCCGGATGATCGGCAGGCGCAGCAGCCGGTGGCGCTGCAGCACCGAGCGCAGCGGGCGGGTGACGACCTCGATGTCGCCGAGCGCCGCCTCCTGGGCGTCGAGGCCGCCGTCGCGCAGCTGCTCGGGCAGCGGCTTGCGGATGGCGACCGCCCAGGTGGAGACGCCGCGCATCATGACGCCCTCGAGGACGGCCTGGCCGCCCACGGGGGCGTCGCGCTGCGCCCAGAGCCCTTCGCCCGAGGGCGCCTCCCCCACCGGCCCCGCCTAGGACTTCTTGGGCTTGGCGGCGCGCGCCTGGCGGCGCTTGAAGCGGTCGATCCGCCCGCCGGTGTCCACGAGCTTCTGGCGCCCCGTGTAGAACGGATGGCACTGCGCGCAGACCTCGACGTGGATCTCGGGCTGCGTCGAACGCGTGTAGAAGTCGTTGCCGCAGGTGCAGGTGACGTGCGCCTGGACGTACTCGGGGTGGATGCCGGTCTTCATCGGTGCTCTCTTCGTGTGGCCCGCCGCGCGGATCGTTGCCGCGTCGGCCTTACGGCGTGGGAGCCATCAGTGTAGCCACGGCGCGTTCAGCGCAACGGGCACGGTCGACGGATGACGTCCTGCGACGCCTCGCCGGTGTCGACGTCGTGGTCGGCGTCGAGCCGCACGGTGACGGTCTCTCCGCTCGTGCAGGCCGGGGCGACGATCTCGACGCGCTCGCGGCCGCCGCCCGCCAGGGGCCCGACCTCGGCGCTGACCGGGGCGTCGTCGTCGACGGTCAGCTCGGTGGCGAACACCGGCGCGGTCTGCGCGCCACGGTTGGCGATGACGAGGACGTAGGTGGCGCTCGAGGCGTCGCGCGGCTTGGCGGCCAGCAGCTCGAGGCGCAGGTCCGGACGCGGGTCGGGCTGGCTGCAGGCCGGTGTCGTCAGCGTGCGCGTGCGCTGGACCTTGCCGTCGGTGCCGTACCAGCGCAGCGAGACCTTGGCGCGGTAGGCGGCCGGCGCCAGCAACGCGCTCACCCGCTTGGTGAGGATGAGCCCGGGCCGCCCGGTCTCCGAGCGCTCCCACTTGCCCCAGCCGGGCACCCGCACGGCGCGATAGTGCTTGGCGGTGCCGCGGCGCTGGTAGAGGCGGAAGCGCATCGCCATGCGCTCGGTGCCCTTCAGCGCGGGCATCGAGGCGGTGAACGTGGCGGCCCGCGCGTCGGCATCGGCGCCGGTCGTGCATGCGGTGAGCTTGGCGACCGTCGGGACGGGCGGCTTGTCGTCGGCCGGCGCGGGTGCGGCGAGGCCGAAGAGGGCGAGAGCGGTGAAGAGCGAGAGGCGCAGCATGGGACCGTTCACCTAGGAACCATCGCATCAGCGAGAGGTTGCGGCCCACCGGCGAATCGCCGCGAGCAGGTGACCGCCATCCAACGGCCGTACGGGTGTGAGGTTGATCGCGAGCGCGAGCACGTTGACCCAGATGAGTGCCAAGCGCCCGGCGTCCCACGCGAGCGCGAGCACCGGCGCGAGACCCTCGTCGCCGGCGCCCGCGACATCGCCGGCGGGCAGTGACAGGGCGACCGCCAGCAACGCCATGGTCGCCAGCGGCCCACCGGCAACCGTGAGCGCCTCCTGCTCCGGTGTGGTCTCCTCCTCGTCGGCGACCTCGACGGCCGCGCCGAAGCCGTCGAGCCGCAGGAGAGCGACGTCCACCCGGGCGAGTCGTGCCCCGGCGACATGGCCCAGCTCGTGGATGAGCACCGAGAGGAGAACGATGGCGGCCACGACGATGGCACCGACCGCCGTGGCGCCCATCCCAGGCGTGGAGACTTCCGGGAGATGGAACGTGGCGAAATCTGCCGGGTCCACCGCTTCGAAGAGAGACTGCCGCCGGACGTGGCTGCCGCCGACGAAGGCCGCCAGGAGCATTCCCGCCGGCAGGCTGGCCGAGATGGCCACCGGCACGCCAAACAGCCGCCCCACCGGCAGCAGTTGTGCGGTTGCCCCTGCCACGCGCCCCATCAGCCCTGCTCATCGGCAGCACACCTGATGGACCTGAACGACGAAGGGGCGCCCTGGCGGACGCCCCTTCGCTGCAACGGAACGGGTCTGACCCCGTTTAGGTTTGCTGGTAGAGCGGGCCGTCGCCGCCTTCGGGGGTCGTGAGGCGACCGCCCTTGGCCGTGATGGCGCCGCACTGCACGCAGTTGGTGTAGTTGACGATCACGTCGACGTTGCCGTCCTGCGGCGCGTCCTCCGGGATCTCGTACACGCCGGCCGGGCACATCCACACCCAGGTCTCGGCGACCTGGCGCGGCACGTTCTGGCGCACGCGGATGTGGTTCGGGGCGTCGTCGCGCGTGGCGTTGCCGCTGATGAACACCGACGACAGCTTGTCGAACGTGTACTTGCCGTCCGGCTTGACGTAGGTGTCCTTCGTGTCGCCGACGAACATCTCGACGCCGTCGTTGCGGTGCCAGGACTTGCGGCCGAGCGGCAGCTTGCCCTTCGTGATCTGCGCGATGCCCGAGAGCGGGCCGCCCTTGATCAGGCCCTTCTGCAGCGGCTGGCGGGCGTTGCGGACCTCGTAGAGCTCCTTGCCGATCGACGAGGCCTCGACCGCGTCCTCGTAGGCCTCCAGCGACGTGGCGCCCGACTTCAGCGCCTCGTAGATCGCCTCGCCGGCGAGGATGCCCGACTTGATGCAGTGGTGGACGCCCTTCAGGGCCATCGTGTCGACCATGCCGGCCGAGTCGCCGACGAGCAGCGCGCCCGGCATCGTGAGCTTCGGCATCGACCAGTAGCCGCCGCCCGGCAGCGCCTTGGCGCCCCAGCCGACCCGCTCGCCGCCCTCGAGGATCTTGCGGACGAGCGGATGCGTCTTGAACGTCTGCAGGAGGTCGTGGGCGGACGTGGTGGCGTCCGCGTAGTCGAGCTCGACGACGAAGCCGATCGACACGAGGTCGTCGCCGGTCTTCTCGTCCTTCATCGGGTAGATCCACGTGCCGCCGACCTGCCCGTACTTCGACGAGAGATGCAGCGGCCACGGGCCCATCGTGTGGATGAGTCGATCGAGCGGCTTGGGGACCTTCCAGATCTCCTTGACGCCGAGCTCCCACACCTGCGGCTCGGCGCCCTCGGCGAGGTTGAACTCGCGGATCGCCGGCCCGGTGAGGTGGCCCCAGCAGCCCTCGGCCAGCACCGTGAACTGCGCGGTGATGTCCGTGCCGGGCTCGAAGTTGCCCAGCGGCTCGCCGTCCTTGCCGCGGCCCTTGTCGCCGGAGCGCACGCCGCGGACGCGGCCGTCCTCGACGAGCAGCTGCGTGGCCGCCGTCTCGGTGAGGATGTAGGCGCCGCCCTCCTCGGCCAGCCGCTGCTGGAACCGGGCCAGCGCGGAGACCGAGACGATCTCGTTGCCGTGGTTCTTGAACGGCGGCGGCGTCGGGATGCGCATCGACATCTTCGAGGTCGGCGTCAGGTAGACGGCCTCCTTGGTGACCTCGCCGAACGCCCACCCCTCCTCGCGCCACTGCTCGCGCGAGTACTCGGGGTAGAGCTCCTCGAGCGGCCCCGGGCGCACGACGGCCCCCGACAGGTTGTGGCCGCCGCAGACCTTGGCCTTCTCGATGACCGCGACCGGGACCTCGCCCAGGCGCTCCATCGTCTCCGGGTCGTCGTTGAGCAGCTGCAGGAGCCGGTTGGCCGTGGCGAGGCCCGCCGTCCCGCCGCCCACGATGGCGACGCCGACGTCGATGCGCTCGTCCTCGGGATCGAGCTCCCGCTTGATGAACTCCTTCTGCGGGTCGACCGGCGGCGGGTACGCCGCCGGTGCCACCCTGCCGTTCCGTCCGGCCATGACTAGCCCTTGCGGGCCTTCACCGCCTCGGTGAGCTTCGGAAGGATCTTGTTGAGGTCGCCGACGATCCCGAGATCGGAGAACTCGAAGATCGGGGCGTTGGCGTCCTTGTTGATGGCCACGATGTTCTCCGAGGCCTGCATGCCGACCTTGTGCTGGATCGCGCCCGAGATGCCGGCCGCGAGGTAGAGCTTCGGCGCGACGGTCTTGCCCGTCTGGCCGATCTGGGCGGCGTACGGGTACCAGCCGGCGTCGACGACCGCGCGGGTCGCGGCGACGGCCGAGTTGCCGCCGAACGCGCCGGCGAGGTCCTCGCAGAGCTGGAAGCCCTCGGCCTTGCCGAGGCCGCGGCCGCCGGCGACGAGGATGTTCGCGCCCTCGATGTCGACGTCGGCGCCGCGCTGCTCGCCGCGGTTGACCATCGAGACCTGCTGGGCCTGGCCCGACAGGTCGGCCGAGACGCTCTCGACCGGGGCGGCGCTGCCGCCCTCCTTGATCTCGAAGGCGTTCAGGCGGGCGATGATGACGCCCTTGTCCTTGTAGCGCGAGGTCGAGATCGACGAGTCGCCGAGGATCGGGCGCTCGGCGACGAGCTTGCCGCCCTCGACGTTGATCGCCGTCGTCTCGAGCGTCACGCCGGCGTCGACGCGGGCCGCGAGGCCGGCGCCGATCTCGAAGCCGAGCAGGCCGCCGCCGAAGATCGCGTACTGGTAGTCGCCGCCGTTGAAGACGCCCGCCATGACGTCGATGGCCGGGGCCGCGAGGCCTTCGGGCGCCTCGGCCTTGAAGACCTTCTTGGCGCCGTAGTTGCCCAGCGACGCCGCGAGGTCGTCGGAGATGCCCTCGCCGACGACGACCGCGTGGGCCTCGCCGCCGATCTCGCCGGCCAGGCGGGACGCCTCGGAGATCGCCCCGAGCGAGTTCTTGTTGAAGGCGCCCTCGTAATGGAGCGCGTAGACCAGGATGTTGCTCATCGTCTTGCTTTCCTCTCTGCAGAGCTCGTCGGGACTAGGCGAGGAGCTTGCGCTCGTCGAGCCAGGCGATGATCTTGCCGACGGTCTCGTCGGTGTCCTCGTCCTCGATGATCGTGCCGGCGGCCTTCTGCGGCGGGGCCTTGAAGTCGCCGCACTGGACGTGGGAGCCGTCGCCGCCGACCTTGCCGGCGTCGATGTCGGCGTCACCGGCCGAGAGCGTGTCGAGCGGCTTCTTCTTGGCGCCCATGATCGCCTTCAGCGACGGGTAGCGCGGCTCGTTGATCGCGTCGCCAACCGAGATGACGGCCGGAAGCTTGACCTTGACCGTGTCGTAGCCGTACTCGGCCTGCCGCTCGGCGGTGAGCTCCTCGCCGGCGAGCTCGAGCTTGATGACCTGGGTCACCGACGGCTGCCCGAGGTACTCGGCGACGACCGCGCCGATCGAGTAGCACTCGCCGTCGTCGGACTGCTGGCCGAGCAGGACGAGGTCGGGGCTCTCGCGCTTGAGCACCTGGGCGAGCGCGTAGCCGGTGGCGACGACGTCGGAGCCGGCCAGCGCCGGGTCGGTGAGGTGCACCGAGCGGTCGGCGCCGAGCGAGACCGCCTTGTGCAGCGCGCGGACGGCCGACTCGGGACCGGCGGTGATGGCGACGATCTCCTCGACGGGGACCGCGCCGCCCTCGCGGATCTGGATGGCCGCCTCGATGGCGTGCGTGTCGTACGGGTTCAGGTTCTTCTCGCCACTGCGATCCAGACGACCCGTGGAGGGGTCGATGCGCTTCTGGACGGCAGCGTCCGGGACTTCCTTGACCAACACGGCGATCTTCACGGTGTCAGTGCCTCCTGTGGGCGAATCGTATGGCCTGGCATGGTATCTGCTCGGTTGACTGACGAGTCAATCGGGAGCTGATGCCGTGCTGACCCCTGGGTCTTCTGGGTCGGTCTGCCGCGTCAGGCCGAGGGCGAGGAGCCCACGCGAGCCTGGTCGACGGCGTTCCGGATGAAGTCGATGATGTCGGAGGTCGGGGCGCCGGGGGTGAACACCTCGGCGATGCCGAGCTCCTTGAGCGGGGCGATGTCGTCGTTGGGGATCGTGCCCCCGACGGTCACGACCACGTCGTCGACGCCCTGCTGCTTGAGCAGCTCGGCGATGCGCGGCACCAGCGTCATGTGCGCGCCGGAGAGGATCGACAGCCCGACGGCGTCGGCGTCCTCCTGGATGACGGTCTCGACGATCTGCTCGGGCGTCTGATGCAGACCGGTGTAGATGACCTCCATCCCGGCGTCACGCAACGCGCGGGCGATGATCTTGGCTCCGCGGTCGTGCCCGTCCAGGCCGGGCTTGGCGACGACGACACGGATCTTGCGGGCGGTGGGAGTCGCAGGCATAGGGCTCCTTCCGGCGAGACGTCCGGAGGCGGCGCGGATCGTAGCGTCCGGCATGCGTTGCGCGCGTTGCGGTCCTCCCCGACGCCCGGGCCCGGGACGGCGGCGCGCCGCGACCTCGAGGACCGGGTAGCCCGAGAGCATGACGACGGCTCCTGCGACCCGCGTCGCCGCCGAGAGCGCCGCGGTCGCCTTCCGCACGCTGGCGCGCCTACGCGGCAGCCGCGCCCTGCATCCGGTCGGCCCACTGCTGCGCGGCACCATGGTCATGGAGCCCGTCGCGGGCGTGCCCGCGCTCGCCGCCCGCCGCAGGGTCGAGGCGGTCGTCCGCGTCTCACGCGCCCTGGGCGCGCCCGCGGGCCGGCCGGACATCCGCGGGCTCGCCATGCGGCTGCTGGACCTGCACGGTCCCGGCGCCCACCAGGACCTCCTGCTGGCCTCGTGCGGGCCGCCGCCCCTGCACGTGCTGCTCCTGCCCGCGCGCGACACGCAGCGCTGCTGGTACACGTCGCTGCTGCCCTACCGGCTGGGGCCGCGCCGACGGATCCTCGTCGCCCACGGCGACGGCGCCGGCGGGTGGCGACTCGAGCACGCCGGCGTCGGGCGCGCTCGCGAGCCGCTGGGGGTCCTGACGACCGAGACGCCGCTGGAACCGAGCCCGGGAGAGAGCGTGCGCTTCGACGCGATGCGGTGGGCGGCACGCGGGTTCCGGCAGGCTGCCGGCCCGCTCGACGTCATCCGGACCCGGGCCTACGCGGCCAGCCGGGAGGGCCACCCCGGCGGGTAGGCTGCCTGCCCGATGGCGGAGATCGACGTCGGCGACGTGATCCTGGCCCGCGGCGCGACCGGGCGCTTCCACGCCGTGGTCCTCGGGGTCCGGCTCGGCCGGCTCGTCGTCGAGCGCTGCGACGGGCGACCGGCGGCGCCGCTGTCGGCGCGTGACGTCGTCGAGGTCTACAAGCGGGCCGGTCCGCCGAGCGCGGAGCCGCGGTCGCGGCGCCTGCGGCCCAGCGGCCAGCTGCGCCTCGATCTGGAGTGAGCCTCCCGGAATTCGCGCCAGCGAATCCCGGAAGTGAAGGTCGTCGCGGCCGAGCCGCTAGGCGAGTGCCTAGCGAACGACCTTCACCGTCATCTTCATCGTCGGCGCATGGAGGTCGCAGACGATGCGGTAGGTCCCGGGCTTGGTGAGCTTCTTCGAGACGCGGCCCTTGATGCGGGAGCGGATCTCGAACCGGGCGGGCCCGCGAGCGGACACGTTGTGCGGGGCCTTGCCGCGCCAGACGAACGTGATCGTCGTGCCGCGCTTGACGGTGACGGTCTTCGGCGCGAAGACGTTGTCCTTGACGAGCACGGTCTTGCTGCGGCTGGCGCCCGACGACGGGGCGGCGACGACGGCGACGGCCGCCAGCGCGGCGGCGCCGGCGGCGATGAGCTTCTTCACGGCGGGTTCTCTCTCCTCGGGGTTGGTCTCAGAAGACCGGGGTTTCGGTGTAGGAGCCCCAGACGTCCTGGAGGGCGTTGACGATCTCGCCCTCGGTGGCGTGGACCCGTGCGGCGTCCTGCAGGAGCGGCATGAGGTTGACGTCGTCTTG
>JBDZVZ010000040.1:0-22019 GCA_040255945.1 Solirubrobacterales bacterium
TCCACCGGCGGCGGCGGCTCCACCGGCGGCGGCTCGACGACCATCCCGACGACCGGGGTCACGCCCACCACCACGACGGTCATCGTCCACGAGATCCAGGCGAGCTCGGGCACGCCGCAGAAGACGAAGCTGCCCGGCATCGCCGTGCTCGCACCGCGCAAGGTCACGCTCGGGGCCAAGGGCGCCGGCCTGCTCGTCGGCCTCACCGCCAACGAAGCGGGCAGCGTCGACCTGCGCCTCAAGCGCGGCCGCAAGACCGTCGCGCAGCGGCGCGTGACGCTCAAGAGCGAGGGCGTCTTCGGCGTCAAGCTGAAGCTCGCCGCCAAGACGAAGGCCGGCACGTACAAGCTCACGGTCGCGTTCAAGGCCAAGGGCGCGTCGAAGGCCGTCAGCAAGACGCTGACCGTGCGCGTCCTGGCCGCCAAGAAGAAGCGCGCGAAGGCCGCGAGCGCCGAGCCGGTCGTCATCCTGCGCCGCCACCAGGTGACGGGCCCGGCGTCCTACAGCGCGGCGACCGAGCGGGCGCGCAGCGGTCAGAGCCGCCCGTAGGCTCGCAGCGCCTTCACCGCGTTGAGGGTGACGAGGCCGCGCGACTCGCACGTGCCGGCCTCGTTCCACCGCAGCCACGTGAAGTCCCAGCCGCCGTCGTCGCGCTGGCCCTCGGCCCGCGCGGCGACGGCGCGTTCGAGCACCGCGTCGTCGAAGAGCCGTGCGCCGGCATGCTCGGGCCACGGCGCGACGTCGAGCGGGTCGAGCTCTTCGCCCTCGACGCCCTCGGTGACGACGATGCGCCCGTCGGCCGGCACCCGGTCGGCGAGCACGTCGATGGCCGCATCCGCGCGGGCGCGGTCCGGGACGACGTCGAGCAGGTCGACGACGAAGGCGAAGGTGTAGGCCTCGCTCGGGTCCAGCTCGGCCACGTGGCCCCAGCAGTAGGCGGTCGCGGGCCCGAGCCACGGGTGGTCAAGCTCCAGCCGGTGGCCGGCGGCAGCCAGCTGGGCGGTCATGAGCAGCGAGGGGGACGTGTCGCCCGGGTCGAACCACGGCGCGTGCGGCCCGTCGGTCGCGGTCGGCAGGACGAACGACACGCTGCCATCGGCGGCGGTGACGGTCTGCAGCCAGTCGAAGGCGCCCATCGCCAGCGCGCGGGCCTCCTCGCTGGGCGGCAGCTCGGCGAGGACATCGAGCGAGTAGCGCAGCGCGGACGGCTGGCTGGTCGCCGTCCGCACGTCCGGGTCGACCATGCCGAAGCCGCCGTCGGGGTTGCGGTGCGCGGCGAGCGCGCCGAGCACGAGCTCGGGCGACCCGTCGTCGAACAGGTGGGCGAAGCGCCGCCGTTCGAGCAGCCGGGCGGTGGTGGCCATGAACGTGCGGGCGGCGTCGAGGTCGGTCACGCCTCCCATCCTCGCGTTCCGTCGCGACGCCTGTCGAGTTGCGTCGCGCTATGAGACGAAACTCGACACGCGTCCCGCGCGCGAAGGCTCACAGCACGAGCGTGGCGCCGTGGTCGCGCAGCCAGCGGCGCGGCGCTTCGTAGCCGGGCATGACCTGGGCCATGAGCGCCCAGAAGCGCGGCGAGTGATCCATGACGGCCAGGTGGCAGGCTTCGTGGCGGACGACGTACTCGAGCACCGGCTCGGGAGCGAGCAGCAGCCGCCAGTTGATGGCGATCGCGCCCCGCGACGAGCACGAGCCCCAGCGGGTGCGCTGGTCGCGGATCGTCAGCGTCGTGTACTCGCGGTCGACGGCCAGCGACGCGGCGTCGAGCCGCGGCGCGACCTCGGCGCGCGCCCGGCGTCGATACCAGCGCTCGAGGGCCGGTCGTCCTGCCGCGCCCGGCGGCGTCAGCAGCACGTCGCCGCGGCGATGCACGCGGGTGCGCCCGAGCTCGGGCCGCACGCGCAGGTCGACCCCCAGGTACGGGACGGCCCCGGCCCGGGCGGCCACCCGCTGCTGGGCGGCAAGCGCCTCGGCGCGCCGCCGGTCGATCCAGCCGCGCAGCTCGACGACCGCCGCCGCCGCCTCGTGCGCCGCCGCCCGGCGCGGCAGGACGACCTCGACGGCCCCGTCGCGCGGATCGACGCGGACCCGCACCCGCCGGGCGCGATCCGAGCGCCGGACGGTGTAGTCGAAGGGAACGGCGGCGTCGGGCACGGCGCGCAAGGGTACGGCGTCGCGCCGACACGTCATCATGCGCGCGTCGTGACCCGCTCGCTCGTCAAGCTGCCGTCCCAGGTCCGGCGGCCGTTCGAGGTGTACGTCTCGGGCGTCCTGCAGCGCGAGGGCGCCGACTACACGGTCCGGGGCGGCGACACGCTCGTCTTCGAGCGCGAGCTGCGCAAGGACGAGGTCAGCGGCTGGCGCTGGCTGCTGGGCGCGTGGGGCGTCGGCACCTACCGCCAGCACGACTCGGTCGACGTGCGCTACACGACGCGCGACGGGCGGCCGATGGTCGCCGAGGCGCTCGACATCGAGCCGGGCTGAGCGGCTACGCGATGGCCGGCGGTCGGCGCGGCTCGCCGAGACCGGTGTGGTCGCGGTCCCACGGCCGCCAGAGCTTCAGCGCGCTGAGGATCGCCCGCGTCGCCGGGGAGCGGTTCAGGGTGTAGAAGTGCGCGCCCGGCGCGCCGTTGGCGAGCAGGTCGGCCGTCTGCATCGTCGCGTAGGCGACGCCGAACTGGGCGACGGCCTCCGGGTCATCCTTGCGCGCCTCGAGCTCCCCGAGGACGTGCTCGGGCAGCGTCGCGCCGCACATGGAGCTCACGCGCGCGATCTGGGCGTAGCCGGTGATCGGCCAGATGCCCGGGATGATGGGGACGGTGATGCCCGCCGTCCGCGCCCGCTGCACGAAGTCGTAGTACAGGGCGTTGTCGAAGAAGAGCTGCGTGATGAGGAAGTCGACCCCCGCGTCGACCTTCTGCTTGAGGTAGCGCAGGTCGTCCTCGGGCGAGGTCGCGTGGATGTGGGTCTCGGGGAAGCAGGCCGCGCCGACGGCGAACGGGTAGTCGGCGCGCAGCAGCGAGACGAGCTCGTGGGAGTACTCGAGCCCGCCGTCGGTCTTCGTCCACTGCTCCTGGCCGGCGGGCGGGTCGCCGCGCAGGGCGAGGACGTTGTCGATGCCGGCGGCGCGCATCTCGTCCAGCGTGGCGCGCAGCTCGGGCTCGGTGGCGTTGACGCACGTGAAGTGCGCCATGGCCTCCAGGCCGTACTCGTCCCTGATGCGCTTGACGATCTCGAGCGTCTTGTCCTGCGTGGAGCCGCCGGCGCCGTAGGTCACCGACACGTAGGAGGGCTCGAGCTCGCGCAGCTCTGCGAGCGCGGCGAAGAGGTTCGCCTCGCCCTGCTCGGTCTTGGGCGGGAAGAACTCGAAGGAGAACGTGGGCTCGGGCCTGCCGAGCAGCTCGTCGATCCGCATCGCGGCGCAAACCCTAACACAGCTGTGTCAAGGTTCCCACCGGGGTCAGACCCGTTCCGTTGCAGCGGGCGCGCGCCGGCGGAGACCGGTGGCGTCTTGGCTGCAACGGAACGGGTCTGACCCCGGTTAGGCGGTGGCCCAGCGCTCCGGGCTGCCCTCGACCCGCCGGACCCGCCCCTGGAGCTCGAGGTGCTGCAGGTAGCAGAGCGTCTCGTTGAGCCACCAGGTCGCCGTGATCGGCGTCAGCTGGCCGTCGTAGAGCCGCGGGAGGGCCTCGAACGCGGTCAGCTCGCCCTCCCCGAAGACCCGCTCGACGTTCGCCAGGCGCTCGTGGACGAGGTTGCGGTTGGCGTCGATGTGGGCCTGGACGTCGGCGAACGTCCGCCCGTGGCCGGCCAGGCACAGTCGCGCGTCGAGCTCCTGCACGAGATCAAGCGAGTGCAGGAACTCGCCGGCCGGATCTGGCGAGTAGCCGTGGTCGTAGAAGAGCGAGACCCGGCCGAGCAGATGGTCGCCGCTGATGAGCAGGCGGCGGTCCTCCTGGTAGAGGCAGACGTGCGACGGCGCGTGGCCCGGCGTCTCGTAGGTGCGCCACGTCCCGAGGTCGCTGGGCACCTCGACGCCCGAGACGAGGTCGCGGTCCGGCGCGACGACCCCGGAGATGCCCGGATTGCGGCCGCGGCGCGACTCGGCCAGCAGCCGCAGGGGCTCCTCGGGCACGCCGCTCTGACGGGCGACCTCGATGCGCTGGTCGAGCGCGGCGTCGGGGTCGCGCGCCATCCTGAGCATGTGCTCGTGGTTGGGGTGCATCCACAGCTCGCACCCCGTGCGCTGCACGATCGTCGCCGCCTGGCCGTAGTGGTCGGAGTGGGCATGGGTGCAGACGAGCAGCCGCACGTGCTCCAGGCGCAGGTTCACCTGCGCCATCGCCCGCTCGAGATGGGCGATCGAGCCGGGCTCGTGCATGCCGGTGTCGACGAGGATGATTCCGTCGCCGGCGGCCAGCGCCCAGGCGTTGCAGTGCGGGACGCCCGGCCACGGCAGGGGCAGCCGCAGGCGCCAGACGCCCGGCAGGACCCGCTCGCCGCGACCGACCTCGCGCTTGCGACTTGCTTCCGACATGGTCTGTCAGCCTAGACTGGCCGGGCAGCCAACGGAGGAGGACCGGACCCATGGCCACCACGGCCCAGCCCACCGCGCAGGACGTTGCCCGACGGTACTTCGACGCCATCGCCGCCCGCGACATCGACCAGGCCGTGGCCCTGTGGGCCCCCGACGGGCACGAGCACGTCCGCGGCGTCGTCGACGCGCAGGGGCCGGAGGGCGTGCGCGCGTTCCTGTACGACATGCTCAACGCGTTCCCCGACGGGCGCATGGAGGTCGTCTCGCTCACGGCGGCCGAGGACCGCTGCGCCGTGCAGTGGCGGCTGCGGGCGACGTTCGCGGGCGAGCCGTTCCTCGGCTTCGAGGCGACCGGCGCGCGCGTCGAGCTCGAGGGGTGCGACGTCCTGACGGTGCGCGACGGGCGGATCGTCGCCAACGAAGCGTTCACCGACGGCATGACCTTCGCCCGCCAGGCCGGCCTCTTCCCCGAGGCGGGCAGCCGCGCCGAGGCCGGCATGCAGCGGGCGGCCAACGCGCGCACCCGCGTCCTGCAGCACGTCCACGCCGCCGAGCCGGAGAAGATCGCCAAGGGCGTCTGGATCGTGCGCGGGGGCTTCCCCGCCCGGACGATGAACGTCTACCTCATCGAGGACGGCGACGGGGTGCTCGTCTTCGACGGCGGCATCCGGGCGATGACGAACGCCGTCGCGGCCGCCGGCGCCCAGCTCGGCGGCATCACCCGCGTCGTGCTCGGCCACAGCCACGCCGACCACCGCGGCGTCGCGTCCGGGCTCGGCGTGCCCGTCCTCTGCCACCCCGACGAGGTCGCCGACGCCGAGGGCGACGGCGGCTACCACTACTTCAAGTTCCACAAGCTCGACCTCCCCGCCCGCTACGCCATGCCGCGCCTGCTGCGCAGCTGGGACGGCGGGCCGGTGAAGATCGCGGGCACCGTCGAGGAGGGCGACGACGTCGCGGGCTTCCAGGTCGTCCACCTGCCCGGCCACGCGCCCGGGCTCATCGGCCTCTTTCGCGAGTACGACCACCTGGCGATCGTCAGCGACGCCTTCTACACGATCGACCCGCAGACGGGGCGCAAGGGCGACGGCCACGCGCGCGTCCCGCACGCAGCGTTCAACCACGACACCGAGCAGGCGCGACGGTCCCTGTACAAGCTCGCCGAGCTGCGGCCGCGGCGGGCCTGGTCCGGGCATGCCGGCCCGATCACGCGCGAAGCGGCCGCCGCGATCGAGCTGGCGGCCGCGACGACCTGAGCCTGCGACGATCTGCGGTCATGGGCCGCCGCAGCCGCCAACGAGGCGCCGCCGACAAGCTTCAGGCGCCGACGACCGACTACCGCTCGCCCGACGGGCACGTGCTCACGCTGCGGGGTGCGCTGAGCCCGAAGACGCGCCTGCAGATCGCCAAGGCGGCCGACCCGTCGCAGGCGCGCGCGGCGGCCAGCCGCGAGGACGTCCGCGCCAGGGTCCTCGAGCTGCTGTTCGAGCGGCTCGTCGCCCGCTGGACCGTCCACGACGTCCCGACCGAGGGCGCCAAGCCGCTGCTGGCCCGCTACCGCGTCGCGACCGCCGACGAGCGAGCCTGGATCACCGACGTGCTGCGCGAGCACTGCGCCGAGTGGTTTCCGGACGTCAAGGTGCCGTAGCCGGCACGCCGCCGTCGCACCGACTTCCGGTCTGGGAGGCTCTGGTGCATCATCGCGCCGCGAAGCCCACGTCCGCTCGTGCTCGCCGCCGCCATGCTCGCGGCCGGTGCGGTGTGGGCGGCCGGCGTCGAGACGGCGTTCATCCTCGCGCCGCCGCCCGCACCGTGGGTCGCGCTGCTGTTTCCGGCCATCGCGCTCGTCTACGTGGCGACCGGCCTGGCCGCGTGGCTGCGACGGCCCAGCAGCGCGCTCGGCGCGCTCATCGTCGCCGGCGGCGGCTGCCTGCTGCTCGGCGGGCTCGCGAACATGGGCTCGCCGTGGCTGGGCGCCGTCTCGGCGGTCACCGCGACGCTCATCCTGGCGGTCATCGTCCATCTCCTGCTCGGCTTCCCGACGGGACGGCTGCACGACGCCGCGTCCCGTCGCGTCGTCGCCGCCGCCTACGCCGTCTGCCTCGTGCTCGAGACCCCGCGCTACCTCTTCGCGCCGGGGGCAACGCTGTCGATCGCCGACCGGCCCGACCTCGCGCAGGTCGGTCTTCAGGTGCAGCGGGGCGTCGGCGCGTGCGTCGTGGCGGCCGCCGCCTGGCTGCTGGCCCGGCGGATCCGCGCCGCGAGCCCCGCGCGGCGCCGCGTGCTCGTGCCGCTGACCGTCTACGGCATGCTCGCGCTGCTGGCGATCCCGGTCAGCAGCGCGATGGCGGACCTCTGGGGCGGGGCGACGCTGACCCAGGCCGCCGTCCAGCTCGTCGCGATCGGCCTCGTCCCGGTCGCGTTCGTCGCGGCCGCGTCGCGCGGCGGCTTCGCCCGAACGGCCGACCTCGCCGAGCTCAGCGCCTGGCTCGGGGCCGACGAGGCGCGGCGGCCGGCCCTCGACGCGGCCCTCGCCGCCGCGCTCGGCGACCCGTCGCTGCGGCTGCTCTTCCGGCTGCCCGACGGCGATGCGCTCATCGACGCGCGCGGCGCGGAGGTCGCGCGGCCGGCGAGCGACGACCGGCGCCGCGGCATCGTCGACGTCGAGCTCGCCGGCGAGCCGGTCGGCGCGATCGTCTACGACGCCGTGCTGCTCGACCGCCCCGACGAGGTGCGCGAGGCGGGCCGGGTCGTCGCCCTGGCCGTCGACCGCGAACGGCTGACCGCGTCGCTGCGGGCGTCGCGAGCACGCATCCTGGCCGCGGCCGACGACGAGCGCCGGCGGATCGCGCGCGACCTCCACGACGGCCTCCAGTCGCGGCTCGTGTTCCTGGCGATCCAGGCGGGAACGGACGCCGAGCCGGCCGAGCTGCGCGCGGGCCTGGAGACCGCGATCGACGAGCTGCGCGAGCTCGTCGACGGCGTCATGCCGACGCCGTTGACCGAGCGCGGGCTGGCCGCCGCGGTCACCGACCTGGCCGACCGGCTGCCGTCGCCGATCACCCTGCAGATCCAGGGCCTCGAGTCCCGGCTGGCGCCCGCGGTCGAGGCGGGCGCGTACTTCGTCGCCTCCGAGGCCATCGTCAACGCGGTCAAGCATGCGGGCGCGAGCGGGCTCGCGGTCGCGCTGCGGCGGGTCGACGGCCACGTGCGCGTCGAGGTCGTCGACGCCGGCCGCGGCGGCGTCGACCTCGACGGCAGCGGCATCCGCGGGATGACCGACCGCGTCGCGGCCCTCGACGGCACGCTGACGATCGACGCCGCCGCCGGCGGCGGCACGCGCGTCGTGGCGGTGATCCCGTGCGCCTCGTGATCGGCGAGGACCAGGCGCCCATGCGCGAGGGGCTGCGCCTCGTCCTCGAGCGGGCCGGCTTCGAGATCGCCGCGACCGCCGCCGACGCAAGCGAGCTGCGGCGCCGCGTCCGCGCCATCGGCCCGGACCTCGTCATCGCCGACATCCGGATGCCGCCCGGCAACGCCGACGACGGGCTGCGCGCCGTCCTCGAGCTGCGCGCGCAGCGGCCCGAGCTGCCGGTCCTCGTGCTCTCCCAGCACGTCCAGCGCCAGTACGCGGTCGAGCTGCTGGAGACCGGGGGACGCGGCGTCGGCTACGTGCTCAAGCAACGCGTCGCCGACGTCGACGCGTTCGTGGCGAGCGTCCGCCGCGTCCACGCGGGGGCGACGATCCTCGACCCGGTCGTCGTCGCCGCGGTCATGGACCGACCGCGCCCGGACGGCGACGCCCTGAACACCCTGACGCCCCGCCAGCGCGAGGTGCTGGCGCTCATGGCCGAGGGCCGCAGCAACGCCGCCATCGCACAACGGCTCACGATCACCGAGAAGGCGGTCGTGCGCCACGCCTCGCACATCTACGACGCGCTGGGGATCGCGCCCAGCGCATCCGACCACCGGCGCGTGCTCGCCGCCGTGCGGTACCTGCTGGCCTAGCGGAAGGGGACCTGGGTCCCTTGTCAGCACGCGAACCGGACATACCATCGATCGATGCCCCGACGGACCGGTGGGCGGACAGCCGTCCTCGCGCAGATCCTCTGCCTGGCCGCCGTGCTGCTCGCCGCGCCGGCGGGCGACGCGGCGGCCGCCGGTCCGCCCGCCTGGTCGGCGCCGACGCTCATCGATCACCAGGCGCCGTTCGGCACCCCCCACAACGCGGAAGGCGTCTCCTGCCCGTCGGAGACCCTGTGCGTCGCGGTGGACGCCGAGGGCTACGCGGTCACGTCGCACGACCCGGCGGCGGCCACGCCGACCTGGAGCCTCCCCCAGCCCGTCGACCCCTCCGGCAACCCGCTCGCCGCCATCGCGTGCCCGTCGACGAGCCTCTGCGTCGCGACGACCACCGACGGCCGCGTGATCCGGTCGACGAACCCCGCGGCCGACGCGCCGACGTGGGACGCCCCGCTGATGGCCGACCCGGTTCCCGACGGCACACCGCCGAACTGGCTGCGGGCCATCTCGTGCCCGTCGACCTCGCTCTGCGTCGCGATCGACTACCCCGGCAGCGCCGTGATCTCGACGAACCCGGGCGCCGGCGCGCCGGTCTGGACCCGCTCGGCGGCACCGCTCACCGGCAACGTCCTGGCGAGCGTCTCGTGCGCCTCCTCCTCCCTGTGCGTCGCCGTCGACGAGATGGGCAGCCTGGCCATCACGAAGAACCCGACGGCGACGACGCCGACATGGACCGCGTACGCCAACGTCGACGCGGGGCGCCGGCTCACCGGGATCTCGTGCCCGTCGAGCTCCCTGTGCGTCGCCGTCGACGCCAACGGCAACGCCGTCACCTCGACGAACCCGACGGCGACGACGCCGTCCTGGTCGGTCACGGCGGCCTCGAGCCGCGGCCTGCGAGCGGTGGCCTGCCCCTCGACCGGCCTCTGCATCGGGGTCGGCCTCGGCGGCAACCTCACCGTGTCGACCGATCCGGCCGGCGCCCAGTGGGCGCAGAAGGGCGTGATCGTCGCCGGCAAGACGATCACCGCCATCGCCTGCCCGACGACCTCGCTGTGCCAGGCGCTGCTGTCGGGCACCGACGGCGCCACGCACTCGACCAGCCCGGGCGGCTCGTCGACCTCGTGGAGCGCCGCCGCGCAGATCGACGGGACGAACGCGCTGCGCGCGGTCGCCTGCCCGGCCGAGACGCTGTGCCTGGCCGTCGACGACGCCGGCCACATCGCCCGCACCCTGAACCCGACCTCGACCGCGCCCGTGTGGGAGCTGAGCAGCGAGCCGGGGGACTTCGTCGACCTCTCCTGCCCATCGCTCGCGCTCTGCGTCGCGGCGCGGCGCGACCGCGTCGTGCTCAGCACGCGCGACCCGCGGGCCGCGACCGTCAGCTGGGTTCGCGACTTCTCCGTCGGCACCGGCTCGCTCGTCGGGGTCTCCTGCCCTGACACCTCGCTGTGCATGGCCGTCGACGACAAGGCCGAGACCATGGTGTCGACCGCGCTGAGCCAGCCGCCCGACCCCGACGACCTCGCCCCCCGCTGGAGTGCTCCGGCGCCCCTGCCGGACCCGCTGCCGCCGACCGCGATCTCGTGCCCGACGACCGGGCTGTGCGCGATCGCCGGGTCGTCGGGGAAGGTCGCGACGACCCGCACGCCGGGCGCCTCCCCGACCTGGTCGCTGACCGCCGCCCCGCTGGGCCCGCTCCTCACCGACATCAGCTGCCCGTCGACCGCGCTGTGCGTCGCCACCGACTTCACCGGACGCGGGTTCGTCTCGACGGACCCGGCGAGTCCGACGCCGGGGTGGAGCGGGCCGCGCAGCGACGTGGGCAGCGTCGTCGCGTGCCGGAGCGCTGCGCTCTGCCTGGGAGCGTTCGGAGGGCTCGTCACGTTCTCGACCGATCCGGTGTCCGCGTCGGTGTGGACGCGGCAGCCCACCGACCTGCCGGACCGCACCGCGCTCACCGGCCTGTCGTGCGCCACGCCGGACCTGTGCGCCGCCGTCGCCGACAGCGGGCACGCGCTGCTGCGGGTCGCCGCCCCGACGAACCTCGCCGCGCCGACCGTCACGGGCGCGGCTGCGGCAGGCCAGACGCTCGCCGCCGGCGACGGCCGCTGGACCGCCACGCCGTCGTCGGTCGGCCGGCAGTGGGAGCGCTGCGACGCAGACGGTGGGTCGTGCTCGGCGATCGACGGCGCGACCGGGGCCGCCTACACGGTCACCGCCGGCGACATGGGGCACAGCCTGCGCATCCGCGAGACCGCCGTCAACGGCGGCGGCAACAGGAGCGCGACCTCCGCGATCAGCGGCGTCGTCCCCTTCCCGCCGCCGTCCGCGACACCGCCTCCCGTCGCCGCCCCGGCGGTGACCATCAGCCGCGCCGATCTGCGCGCCCGCCTGCGGCGAGCGCTGACCCCCAAGGGGACGGCGGCCCGGCTGCGCACGCTCGTCCGGCGCCGCGGCTTCGTCACGTCGTTCAAGGCTCCCTCGGCGGGCCGGCTCGTCCTGCGCTGGTACTCGCGCCCCAAGGCCCGCCGCGGCCACAAGAAGCGCAAGCCGGTCCTGCTGGCCACCGTCACCACGCGCGTCACGCGGGCCGCCACCGTCACGCCGAAGGTCAAGCTGACCAAGGCCGGGCTGCGCCTGCTGCGCGCGGGCAAGCGCGTCGCGGTCATCGGGCGCGGGTCGTTCGCCGCCCTCGGCAAGGCCTCGGTCACCGCGACGAAGGTCGTGACGCTCAAGGCGCAGGCGAAGGCGAAGACGCCCAGGGGCTCCGCGCGCGGCCGATAGCGTTCGACGGCGATGCCCGACGTCGCCGACCTCCCCGCCCGCCTCCTGCTCGGCTCCGGCCCCTCGCCGGTGCCCGAGCGGGTCCTGACCGCCCTGGCCCACCCGCCGGTCGGCCATCTCGACCCGGCCTTCGGCGCGCTGCAGGACGAGGTCGCCGCGATGCTGCGCGAGGTCTTCGGCACCGCCAACCGGGTGACGTTCCCGCTCAGCGCCACCGGCAGCGGCGGAATGCAGGCGATGGTCGACACGCTCGTCGCGCCCGGCGACCGGGTCGTCGTCGGGGTCTGCGGCGCGTTCGGCGCGCGGATGGCCGACGCGCTGCGCCGCGCCGGCGCCGAACCGGTGCTCGTCGAGGCGCAGTGGGGCCGGGCGATCGCGACCGAGCGGCTCGTCGAGGCGATCGGCGCGGGCGACACGCGGGCGGTCTTCGTCGTCCATGCCGAGACGTCGACCGGGATCCTGCAGCCGCTCGGCGGCCTGGCCGAGGCGATCCACGCGCGCGACGGGCTGCTGCTCGTCGACTGCGTGACGTCGCTGGGCGGCGTGCCGGTCGACCTCGACGCCCACGGCGTCGACGCCGCGTTCTCGGGCACCCAGAAGTGCCTGAACGTGCCGCCCGGGCTGGCGCCGTTGAGCGTCGGCGAGCGGGCACTGGGCCGCGTCCGACGGCGGTCGTGGTACTTCGATCTGCAGGCGATGATCGACTACTGGTTCGCCGACGGCCCGCGCGCCTACCACCACACCGCGCCGATCAACATGGTGTACTCGCTGCACGAGGGGCTGCGCGTCGTGCTCGAGGAGGGTCTTCAGACCCGCTACGAACGCCACGCGCGCGCCCACGAGGCGCTGCGGCGCGCGCTCGCGGTGCTCGGCTTCGAGCGACTCGCCTCCGACGCCGACGCGCTGCCCTCCCTGCTGGCGGTCACCGTGCCCGAGGGGGTCGACGAGGCGCCGCTGCGCGCGGCGCTGCTGACCGAGGACGGCATCGAGGTCAGTGGCGGCCTGGGCCCGCTGGCCGGTCGCGCGTGGCGGATCGGCATCATGGGCCTGGGGGCGCTGCCCGAACCCCAGGAACGGCTCGTGCGCGCGCTCGCCCGGAGATTGCCCGGCGCCGACGAGGCGGCGGCGGTCCGCGCGCTGGAGGAAGGGTGGGGCCGATGAGCGGCCGGCTGGATCCCGAAGCGTTCGCCGAGCTGCTCGTCGGCTACTGCCTGGAGGTGGAGCGCGGCCGGTCGGTGCTCGTCCGCTCGACGACGGCCGCCGAGCCGCTGCTGCTCGCCCTCCAGCGCGCGATCCTCGAGCGCGAGGCCTGGCCGCTGCTGCGCGTCGAGCTGCCCGGCGAGGCGCGCGGGTTCTACGCGCACGCGCGCGAGCTGCAGCTCGACGAGGCGCCACGGGTCGCCCTGGAGGAGGTCAAGCGCATCGACGCGACCGTCGGCATCCAGGCGCCCCACGACACCCATGAGCTCGCCGACGTCGACCCGGCGCTGCTGGCCCGCGCGGCCCGCGGCCGGCGCGACGTGCGCGAGACGATGCTCACGAAGCGCTGGTGCTCGACGCTGTGGCCGACGCCCGCCAACGCCGCGCTGGCCGGGCTGGGCCTCGACGAGTTCTCGACGTTCGTCCGCCGCGCCCTCTTCCTCGACCATCCGGGCGGCGCGGTCGCCGGCTGGCGCGAGCTGGCGCGCTTCCAGGACGCGCTCATCGCCCGGCTCGCACCGGCGAAGACGATCCGCATCGAGGCCGAGGGCACCGACATCACCCTGGACGTGAGCGGCCGCACCTGGATCAACAGCGACGGCAAGCGCAACATGCCCTCGGGCGAGGTCTTCACCGGCCCGCACGAGACGTCGGCCAACGGCCGCATCCGCTTCACCGTGCCCTCGGCGCCCGCGGGCGTCGACGTCGCGGGCGTGGAGCTCGAGTTCCGTGACGGCGAGATCGTGGCCGCCAGCGCGCAGCGCGGCGAGGAGTACCTGCGCCGGGCGCTGGCCACCGACGACGGCGCCCGCCGGCTCGGTGAGCTCGGCATCGGCACGAACGTCGGCATCGACCGGCCGGTCGGCGCGATCCTCTTCGACGAGAAGATCGGCGGCACCGTCCACCTCGCGCTCGGCCGCTCCTACCCGGAGACCGGCGGCCGGAACGTCTCCGCCCTGCACTGGGACCTCATCTGCGACCTGCGCGCCGGCGGCCGGCTGACCGCCGACGGCGCCGTCGTCCAGGAGGACGGCGCGTTCCGCTGAGCGGCCCGACGCCGTCGCGTCAGGCCGCCGTCGGCGGCGGGCCCGTTCCCGCGCGCGGACCGTTGAGGATGAGGTTCAGCAGCGGCAGCAGGAAGAGCAGCGCCCCGAGCCCGATGAGCACCCAGCCGGCGATGAGAGCGACGTTGCCGACGACGCTCCAGCCCCACGCGTTCAACAGCAGGCCGCGCAGCGTCTCGCCGCGAAACAGCGTCTGGGTCTGCTGGGCCAGCTGCTCGTTCTTCGGATCCGCCTGCGCCTTGCCGCTCACCTGCGAGTAGGTCTGACCGCCGCCGATCTCCTTGAGGTGCAGGCCGATGTAGTCCTCGGCGAACTTCTTGGCGGTGTCGCCGTCGAGCACCTGCTTGCCGCCATAGTCCTTCAGGTTGGCCGGCAGCTGCGGGCTGCCGGCGGGCGGGAAGCTGATCTTCTGCGGCGCGAGCTGGTCGTGGACGACCTGGTGGGCATAGCTGCCGCCCACGACGGCGAGGATGCCGGCGACGAGCATGCCCAGGGCAGCACCCATCGCGATGACCGGCAGGGACGTGAGCTTGGCCAGCAACGGCACTCGCATGGTGAAGCCTCCACGTACGGGGAGTGGTCAGGAGATCGCTGGCCGGTGTGCCCGGGGCACCGCCCGCCAAACGCTGCGCAACAGACCCACCATCGTCGCCGCCCACGCGAAGAGCGCGATCCAGACGAGCACGTGCGGCGACGTGCGCAGCGGCGAGAAGTCGCCGGCCAGGCCGAGCCGGTAGGTCGCCAGCGTGTACATGCCCAGCGGGAACACGAGGCTCCAGTACATCGGTGCGTAGCGCAGCGGCTCGCGCCACACGACGTGACGCCACACCCCGACGATGACCAGCAGCGGAATCCACCACGTGCCCCACGCCCAGAGGATGAGCGTCGTGCCGTCGATGAACGGGTGCATCTGCTCCAGGAACGGGACAGGCGTCGGCGTCAGGATCAACATCGAGCCCGCGTTCGCGCTGATCGCCGCCGCGCCCATGATGACCCACCACAACGGGTTGAGATCGGCGGCGGTCACCTCCAGGAAGAAGATCCGGTAGGCGAACAGCGTGACGAAGATCCCGTAGAGGACGATCCCGATCCCCCACAACATGTAGGACGCGACGAAGATCGTGGAGTCCAGGCCGCCGAGCTCGCCGGCGATCCGCACCCCGAGCAGCGCGAGCGACTCCGTGCCGACGATGGCGATGAGCCAGCCGCCGTGGACGACCTCGGCGCCCGTGCCCGCGTGGGCGAACATCATGACCGAGAAGCTCACGTAGCTCAGCAGCACCCAGAGCACGAGCGCGACGAACCACAGGGCGACGGCCATCCCCTCGAAGCCGCGCAGGGCGAGCCCGAGGCCGAGGACGTCGGAGCCCGCGACGATCGTGAAGAACGTGAAGACGAGCCGCGGGTTGACGAGGTCGGCCCACAGCTCACGCGGGTAGCGGACGGCGCGCGCCACCGTGGCGGCGACGAGCACCGGATACGCGACGAGGTTGACGGCCAGCAGCGCCGTCGACAGCCAGCGCGGACCGAGGTAGTAGAACGCGTTCGAGACGATGCCCGTCGCCATGACGAGCGCGAAGTAGCCGGGATAGAGCGAGCGCAGCCCGCGTTCGACCGCCCCGGTCAGCTCCGCCGTCGTCATCGACCGCCATCCAACCGTTGCCGTGCGGGTCTCGCCATCGGTGCGGGTTGCGGATCGAATCCGTGCAAACCGCGCACCGTTCCGTTCAGCGCCCCAGGGTCCTCACGAGCTCGCGCGCCCGCGCCTGGAGGGTGCCGAGCACCGTGCGGACCTCCGCCAGCCCGGCGCGCAGCTCCGGGTCGCCGACCTCGACCGGCAGCATCGTGTCCTGCAGCTCGGCGAGCTCGGCGTCGGCCGAGACGATCTCGGCGAGCGCGCGCTCCAGCAGCTGCCGGACCCCGACGGACGGCAGGCCGCCGGGCGAGGTCGGGAAGCTCCGGGGCGGCCGCCCGTGGCGCGCCGAGAACTCGGTGTGGGTGCGCTTCGCCAGCCCGTAGGCGTGCTGGACCGGGCGAAACAGCTCGTCCTCGAGCCGGTCGGCGGTCGGCTCGTCGAGCTGCTCGTAGACGGTGCCGAGCACGGCCAGCGCGGTGCCGATCCGGTCGGCGGCCGCCGCAACACCGTCCAACAGGCTCTGCCGCGCGTCGGCGGAGGCGTAGGTCATGGCACGGGAGGGTACGGTGCCCGCCGTGCAGGCCGGGGGACCCTCGACTTGTACGCTCGGGGACGTGGACCGCCGCACGAAGATCATCGCCACCATCGGACCGGCCTCGCGCGACCCCGAGGTGCTCGTACGGATGGTCGAGGCCGGCATGGACGTGGCCCGGCTGAACTTCAGCCACGGCGACCACGAGACGCACGCCCGCACCGCGGAGCTCGTCCGCCGCGCCGCCGACCGCGCCGGCCGGCCGGTCGCGTTGCTGCAGGACCTGCCCGGGCCGAAGATCCGCATCGGGCCGCTCGTCGACGACACGGTCGAGCTCGCGGTCGGCGACCGCGTCATCTTCCAGTGCGGCAGCGACGAGCCCGGCCACGACCACCGGCTCACCGTCAGCTGGGGCGGCTTCGCCCGGGCGACGGGCCCCGGCGAGGTCCTCTACCTCGCCGACGGCGCCGTTCGGCTGCGCACGAGCACCGTCCGCGAGGGCGACGGCGAGGTCGAGGCCGAGGTCGAGATCGGGGGCACCGTCTCCTCGCGCCAGGGGCTGAACATCCCCGGCCCGGCCGCCGACCTGCCGTCGGTGCCCGAGGAGGACCTCGCCCATCTACGCGCCGGCCTGGAGATCGGCGTCGACATCGTGGCGTTGAGCTTCGTCCGCTCGCCCGAGGACGTGCTCGAGGTGCGCCAGCACACGCGCATCCCGCTCATCGCGAAGATCGAGAAGCCGCAGGCGGTCGAGCACATGTCCGAGATCGTCCGGGTCGCGGACTGCATCATGGTCGCGCGCGGCGACCTCGGGATCGAGCTGCCGATCGAGGACGTGCCGATCGTCCAGAAGCGCCTCATCGCCGAGGCGGGCCGCCAGGCGCGCCCGGTCGTCACCGCCACCCAGATGCTCGACTCGATGGTGAGCTCGTCGCGCCCGACACGCGCCGAGGTCGCCGACGTCGCCAACGCGATCCTGGACGGGACCGACGCGGTCATGCTCTCCCAGGAGTCGGCGGTCGGCGCCTACCCGGTCGGGGCGATCGAGATGATGGCCGCGATCGCGCGCACGACCGAGCGCACCGCGCCCTACCAGCGCTGGATCGAGACGCGGGTGCGGCGCGACGAGCGCGACCCGTCCTACACGGTCGCCCACGCCGCCTGCCGGGCCGCGCGCGAGCTCCAGCTCGACGCGCTCGTCATCCCCACGCTGTCGGGCCGCTCCGCCCGGCTGGTCTCCGCCCACCGGCCCGACGTGCCGATCTACGCGCTGTCGCCCGGCCGCGAGACCGTGCGCCGCTGCGGGCTCATGTGGGGCGTGCGCGCCGCGTCGATGCGCCGCCACGAGGTCACCGAGGAGCTCATCGCCGACGCGGCCCGCCGGGTCGTGGAGCTCGGCTGGTGCCGGCCGGGCCAGCGGGTCGGCATCACCGCCGGCCTGCCGTCGGGCCGGCCGGGCACGACGAGCCTCGTGCAGGTTCAGGAGCTGCGCTGAGCCACCGGCTCCTCCGCCGCGTGGCGACGCCCGCCCGCTGGCGGCGCTGACGTGGCGAGGCGTCGGTCGCGGCGGACGAGCACCATGCCGGCCAGCGAGAACGCGACGAGCAGGATGATCGCCGCGATCGCCTCGGGCGAGCCGAGGTTGCCCCAGGAGCCGCCGAGCGCCGTGTAGGCGAACGCGCGCGGCGAGCAGCCGACGGCGGTCGCCGCGGTGAACGCGCCGAGGCGCACCGGGGCCAGTCCGGCGGCGTAGTTGAACAACGTGTAGGGGATGCCGGGGGTCAGGCGCGCGTAGAGGACGGACACGAAGCCGCGCCGGCCCACCCAGCCGCGCACGCGCTGCACCCGCGCGCCCTGCAGGTGCTCGACCGCGTCGTGGCCGACCGTGCGGGCGATCCCGAACGCCAACACGGCGCCGAGCGTCGCCGAGGCGATCGAGACCGGCGTGCCGAGCGCGGTGCCGAACAGCAGGCCGCTCGCGCCGGCCAGCAGCGGACCGGGCGTCAGGCCGACGGTCAGCAGGGCCGAGACGACGATGAAGATCAGCGGGCCGGCGACCCCGTAGCCGTCGATCCAGTCGCGCACGTCCTTGGCCGTCACCGACGTCGTCAGCGACAGGATCACCGGCAGCGCGACGACGAGCGCGGCCAGCCCGATCAGGCGCAGCTGCGCCCGGCGGCGGGGGTCAGCCGCGGCCCGCGAGGAACTCCGCCTCCTGGCGCCCGAGCTCGGTGACCGGCGCGTCGCCGTAGATCCACTCGCGTGCGATCCGGTGCCAGTTGCTCGTCGCGCGCAGCTGGCCGATGACCGCCAGGGTCAGCATCTCCAGCCGGCGGCCGAAGAGGTGCTCGGGCGGCAGCGTCTCGTGGCGGATCCTGCCCCACCACTGCCGGCGCGGGTCGCTCATCTGCAGCATGACGTCGGTGGCGATCTCGGGCGTGAGCGCCATGTCGGCGTCGAGCGTGTACCAGCCGGTGAGGTCGATGAACTGGTCGAGGATCTGCTGCTCGTCGTAGTGGCCGGGGTCGCCGATCCAGCCGGTGCGGTGCAGGTGCTCGATGAGCTCGCGCCCGCGGTTCTCGATCCCGAGCCGCTGGGTCGTCAGCTCCTGCTCGGCGGCCTCCTCGGAGATCCGCTTGAACAGGCCGAAGTCCAGGAACGCCATGCGGCCGTCGTCGAGCAGCAGGCAGTTGCCCGGGTGCGGGTCGCCGCTGAACTGGCGGTGGCGGTACATGGAGCCGAAGTAGAACCGGAAGATGATCTCGCCGAGCCGGTTGCGCTGATCCTCCGGGCAGGTCTTGAACTCCTCGAACCGGCGGCCGGCCACGTACTCGCTGACGATGACCTTCTCGTGCGACAGCGAGGTCATCACGTCGGGGATGACGATGAACGGATGGCCGCGGTAGATCCGCGCCAGGGTGCGCTGGTTGGCGGCCTCCAGCTCGTAGTCGAGCTCCTCCTCGATGCGGTCGCGGATCTCCGCGCCCAGCGCCTGCGGGTCGATGCCGGGCGCGATCGACTTCATGAGCCGCAGGATGAGCCCGAGGTTCTGCATGTCGGCGCGCACCGCGCCGGCGACGCCCGGGTACTGGACCTTGACGACGACGTCGCGGTCCTCGTGGCGGGCGCGGTAGACCTGGCCGATCGAGGCGGCGGCGATCGGCACCGGGTCGAACGACTCGAAGACGTCCTCGAGGCGCTCGCCGTATTCGCCCTCGATGACCTTCTTCATGTCCTTGAAGGAGACCTTGGGGGCGGCGTCGCGCAGCTGGGCGAGCTTGACCTGGAACTCCTCGCGGTACTCCTCGGGGACGAGGCCGACGTCGAGGAAGCTCAGCGTCTGGCCGAGCTTCATCGCGGCGCCCTTCATCGTCCCGAGCGCGGCCACGATCTGCTCGGCGGTCTCGACCTGGCGCTTGGCCAAGGCTCGGTCGGCGGCCTCGTCGCTGCGGGCGACGTTCGCCGCGCGGGTGGCGGCCTGCTTGGCCCCCTGGGTGGCGGCCAGGCGGCCGACCTTCGCCGCCCTCGCCCAGCGCGAGGTGGGGATGCGGTCGTCGCGCGCCATCAGGCGCCGGTGCGCTGCACCTGGCTGCCGGGGACGATGTCGTCGCGCCCGTCCGGCCAGCGGACCCAGGCCTTGTGGCCCCCGTCGTAGTCGTCGCCGAGCAGCACGAGGGTCGCCGGCTCGCCCAACGCGGTGCACGGCTCGGCGCCCTCGGGGTCCAGCCCGCGCCAGACGCGGATGAACGCGTTGTTGTCGTGCTCCTCGCCGACGGTCGACGGGTCGGTGTGGCCGGGGCGCAGCACGGTCTCGGGCGGCAGCGCCATGAGCACGTCCATGATCGAGTGCTTCAGGTCGGCGTAGGAGGTCGAGCCGGGCGCCCGCACGCCGCCGACCGAGTTCTTGAACAACGTGTCGCCGGTGAAGACGTTGCCCTCGACGAGCAGCCCGAGCATGCCGGCGGTGTGGCCCGGGATCGGGATGGTCTTCACGTCCAGCCCGCCGACGTGCAGCGTCTGTCCGGCGTCCATCGTGCCGGTCGCCGTGGCGACCTCGTCGCGCTCGGCCGGGTGGATGAGCACCTCGGCCTGCGGCCAGCGCTCGAGGATCGTCGGCACGTCGCTGACGTGGTCGTGGTGGTGGTGGGTGAGCAGGACGTGCGTCGGCGTCAGGTCGTGGCGCTGGGCGGCGTCGAAGAGCGGCTCCATCGGGCCGCCGGCATCGACGAAGAACGCCTCCCCGCCCGGTCCCGCCGCCACGAGGTACGTGTTGGAGAGGAACTGCGGATGCATCGATCGCTCGAGGATCATGCGGGTACATTGACAGCCGATGCCCGAGCTCATCCACACCTGCTACCGAATCGGTGACATTCCGCGCTCCGTGAGCTTCTACGAGGCGCTCGGCTTCGAGGAACGGCGGCGGATGGATCTCCCCGACGGGGCCATCAACGTCTTCATGGGGATCCCGGGCGACGGCGACCGCTTGGAGCTGACGTGGAACCCGGGCGTGGAGTCCTACGACCTCGGCACGGGCTACAACCACATCGCGCTGACCGTGCCGTCGTTGGAGGACACGTTGGCGTCGCTGGCCCAGCACGGAATCGCACCGGAGAAGCCGCCCTACCACGTCGGCGAGCACGGCCCGCTCATCTGCTTCGTCCGCGACCCGGACGGCTATCGCATCGAGCTCATCGAGCGCTGACCTGGCCCGCCCGCCGGGGGGCGAACTTCGGCGCGCCCGCGCCTCTGTCTCCATATGGGAGACATTTCCGCGGTCGAGATCGCGATCCGGGAGCTGGCGGCCCGCCAGCACGGGGTCGTCACCCGAGGGCAGCTGTTGTGGCTCGGCCTCGGCGCGAAGGCCATCGCCTACCGCGTGCGGACGGGAAAGCTCGTGCGGCTGCACGCCGGCGTCTACGCGCTGGGCCATCGCGAGCTGCGCCAGGAGGGCGTCTGGCTGGCGGCGGTCCTGTCCTGCGGGCCGACCGCCGTGCTCGGCTTCGCGGCCGCAGGCGCAGCCTGGGAGATCCGGCTGTCGATCGCGGCGCGGATCGACGTCGTCGTCCCGAACGACCACGGGGACCGGCGCCGCGACGTTCGCCTGTTCCACCGGCCCGACCTGCGGCCCGAGGAGTGCACGACGCGGCATGGCATCCCGATCACGACCGTCGAACGCACGCTGCTCGACCTCGCGACGATCGTCGATGTCGTGGCCCTGCGCGAGGCGTTCAACCAGGCCTCGGTGCGCCGGCTGCTGCGACCGGGCGCGTTGGCGCGGGTGCTCGACGGGCGGTCCGGACGGCCGGGCGTCCCGGCGCTGGAGGCGCTCGCCGCCGAGTACGCGCGCCACGGCACGACGCTGACGCGCAGCATCGCCGAGGCGCGGATGCTCCAGCTCTGCGTCGATCACGGGTTGCCGCGGCCGAAGGTCAACCGCGAGGCCCACGGGCGCACGCCGGACTTCCGCTGGCCCGACCGCAACCTCATCGTCGAGATCGACAGCCACACGTGGCACGGCGACCGCCTGCGCTTCAGCACCGACCGGGCCCGCAACCGCCACCACGTCCTGCAGGGCGCGACCGTCGTCGCCTACACGGCCAACGACCTCGTCCACCGGCCGGAGTACGTCGCCGACGAGCTACGCCGGCTCCTCCAGCTCGGCTGAGCCGCGGAAACGTCTCCATATGGGAGACAAAGGCGCGGGCGAGCGGGCGGGCGCGGCCGGCGGGCGCCGCGGGACGCCGGCGCCGGCGCCCACATACGATCGCGGCGATGTCCGCGCCCGTCCTCGTCTGCCCCGACGCGTTCAAGGGCACGCTGCGCGCGCCGCAGGTCGCCGCCGCGATCGGGCGCGGGCTCGAGCGCGCCGGGCTCGTGCCGCCCGAGCTGTGCCCGGTCGCCGACGGCGGCGAGGGGACGCTCGAGGTGCTGCTCGCCGCGCTGGGTGGCGAGACCGCGGGGGCGCGCGCGACCGACCCGCTCGGGCGGCCGATCACCGCCGGCTTCGCGCTCGTCGAGAACGGCGGCACGGCGATCGTCGAGGTCGCCGAGGCCAGCGGCCTGCACCGGGCCGCCGAGGACGAGCGCGACGCCGAGGCGGCGAGCACCCACGGCACCGGCGAGCTCATCGCGGCAGCCGCGCGGACCGGCGCCCAGGTCATCCTCGTCGCCGCCGGCGGCAGCGCCACGACCGACGGCGGCGCCGGCGCGATCGAGGCGATCGAGGCCGCCGGCGGCCTG
>JBDZVZ010000040.1:22119-34231 GCA_040255945.1 Solirubrobacterales bacterium
GCGCTGGACTTCGACGCGCGCATGCGCGCCGCCCGCTGCGTCGTCGTCGGCGAGGGCCGCCTCGACGCCACGAGCCTCGAGGGCAAGATCACCGGCGAGATCGCCACCCGCGCCCGCCAGGCCGGCGTGCCCGCCCACGCGATCGTCGGCACGGACGCCATCGCGCCGCTCGACGCGCGCATCCTCGACCTTCAGGTCATCCTCGAAGCGGGCACGCTCGACGCGCTTCAAGCAGCGGGCGAGCGGCTCGGCACGCTGCTCGAACGGCACGAGGCCTGAGGTCCTCCAAGTGCTACCCTGGCGCACATGTCCGAGAAGGTCGGCGTCAGAGAGCTGCGACAGAACCTCTCCCGGTACCTCGCGCAGGTCAAAAGCGGGGCCAGCTACACCGTGACGGAGCGCGGTCGAGAGGTGGCGCGCCTCACTCCGTCCGGCCCGCCGGACGCGCCCCTGGCCCGGCTCGTCGCCGAGCGGGGCGCGACGATGCCCACGGCCGACCTGGCCGCACTGCGCCCTCCCCGCGGCGCCCGGCCGGCCGGTCCGCCGAGCGGTGAGGTCCTCGACGCGCTGCGCGAGGAACGGTCATAGCCGGGCGCCTCGCCTACCTCGACACGTCGGCCTTCGTGAAGCTCCCGCTCGGTGAGCCGGAGGCCGACGCGCTGCGCGACGAGCTCACCGCCTGGGACGGGTTCGTCTCCAGCGCGCTCCTGATGACCGAGGCCGTCCGCGCCTGCCGGCGCTACGGCGAACGCTTCGCCCGGCAGGCCGAGCGCGGATTGAACGCCATGTCGCTGCTGCCGATCGATCGTGTCGTGCTCGAGCGGGCGTCCCGGCTGGAACCCCCGACCCTACGCACGCTCGACGCCCTCCATCTCGCCACGGCACTGACCCTCGCGGAGGACCTCGGCGTGCTCATCGCCTACGACGACCGGCTGCTCGCAGCGGCATCCGCCCACGGCCTCCCGACGCGCCGCCCGGCCTGACCCGACTACGCCGCGCTCGGCAGCGCGAACGTGCGGCCGTCGCCGCCGTCGCCGATGAGCTCGTCGAGCGCCGCGGCGGTCATCGGCCGCGCGAAGTGGAAGCCCTGGCCGAGCGCGCAGCCGAGCTCGTGCAGCAGCAGCGCCTGGGCGGGCAGCTCGATGCCCTCGGCGATGCACGAGAGCTTCAGCGACGAGGCGAGCTCGACGATCGCGCGGGCGAGCGCACGGCCCTCCTCGTCGGCGTCCAGGCCGTCGACGAACGGCTTGGCCATCTTCAGGATGTCGACCGGGAACCGGCGCAGGTAGCGCAGCGACGAGTAGCCGGTGCCGAAGTCGTCGACCGCCAGCCGCACGCCGAGCGCCTTGAGCGCCTGCATGCGGGCGATCGTCGCCTCGGTGTCGTGCATGAGCACCGTCTCGGTGATCTCGAGGACGAGCGCCCGGGCGGGCAGCCCGGAGTCGGCGAGCGCGGCCGCGACGTCGGCGACGATGTTGGGGTCCTCGAGCTGGCGGCCCGACAGGTTCACGGTCATGATCGCCTGCGGGAACTCCTCCAGCCACTCGGCGGCCTGGCGGCAGGCGACGCGCAGGACGTGGCGGCCGAGCGCGACGATCGACCCGTTCTCCTCGGCGAGCCCGATGAACTGCATCGGCGGCATGAGCCCGCGCACCCGGTGGCGCCAGCGGACGAGCGCCTCGAACCCGGCGAGCGTCTGCCCGTCGAGCGCGATGACCGGCTGGTAGTGGACCTCGATCTCGTCGCGCTCGATCGCGCGCAGCAGCTCGCCCTCGAGCTCCAGGCGCTCGACGACCTCGTCCTGCATCGAGTCCTCGAAGACGACGTGGCGGCCCTTGCCCTCGGCCTTCGCGCGGTACATGGCGACGTCGGCCTGGCGCAGGAGCTCCGAGGCGGCGACCCGGCCGACCGCGATGCCGATCGACGCGGCCACGGCGATCTCCCGACCGCGGACGACGACCGGCTCGCGCAGCGCCTCGGCGATCCGGCCCGCGACGAGCTCGGCCTCGCCGACGCCGCCGAGGTCCTCGAGCAGGACCGCGAACTCGTCGCCGCCCAGGCGCGCCGCGGTGTCGGCGCTGCGCAGCGACTCGTCGATGCGCCGGGCGACGCTGACGAGCAGCTCGTCGCCGGCGGCATGGCCGAGCGAGTCGTTGACGGTCTTGAAGCGGTCGAGGTCGAGGAAGATGACCCCGCAGGAGGTGCCGCGCCGGCGGCCCTGGGTGAGCGCGTGGCCGAGGCGGTCGGTGAACAGCGCCCGGTTCGGCAGCCCGGTGAGCGCGTCGTGCAGCGCCTGGTGCAGCATCGTGTCGACGCGGCGCGCGTCGGTGAGCGCGAGGCTGGCGTGCTCGGCGAACGACAGCAGCATGTCCTGCTCGGCGCGGGAGAAGACGCGGCCGGCACGCATCGAGGACAGCACGAGCGTGCCGATGACCTTGCCGTCCTCGTGGACCGGCGCGGCCATCGCGGCCTGCACGCCCTCGACGACGAGCCCGGGCAGCGCGTCGGCGTGGTGGGCGTAGTCCTCGACGACGACGAGCCGGTCCTCGACGACCGACCGGCCGGAGGCCCCTTCGGTGATCGGGCGGCGGCGGATCGTCTCGAGCACCGTGTCGCTGAAGCCGCGGACGGCGGCCAGGCGCAGGACCTCGGGCTCCTCGGGATCGACGAGCAGCAGGGCGGGGGCGTCGTCGCCGAGCAGCTCGCCGGCCGCGGCGACGATGATCTCCAGGACGGCCTGCAGCGGTTCGCGGCGCGAGATCGCGCGCTGGATGCGGGCCATCGCCTCCAGGACGCGCTGGCGCATCCGCAGCGTGTCGAGCAGGCGGACGTTCTCGGCGGCCTGCCGGTCGGCCTGGCTGCGCAGCGTCCGCTCCGCGCTGATCGTGCGCAGCAGCCGCGTCGTGAGCGCCAGCCCGCGGGCCATGCCGTGCAGCAGCGACTCCTCCTCGCCGGCCATCGGGCTCGACGCCCGCGCGACGACGAGATAGGCGCCGTCCTCGCCCTCGAGGCGCAGGACGACCGCGGGGCGCGGACCGGCGCCGGGAACGACGACCGTCCCGTCGCCGTGGCCGTGGGCGGCGGCGACGAGCTCGCGCTCGGGAACCTCGAACCGCGGCCAGCCGATCGATGCGAAGACCGCGCCGTGGCGGACGAGCGCCGCGCATTCGGCGTCGACGATCTCGGCGACGCGCTCGACGCCGAGCTGGGCGGCTTCGGCCTCGTCGGCGGCGCGCGACACGGTCGCCAGGAACTCGGTGAGCTGCTGGGCGGCCCAACGGGCGGGACCGTTGCGCTCCGCGCCGGGGTGACTGTCGGGCATCTGGCTCATGGGGCGACCTCCAGCCGCGGGAACGAGCCGCAGGAAAACGAGCGCTCTGCGCGAGGCTTCCCCGGCGTGCTCCCGCCCGGAGTCCGAGCCCCCTGGGCGAGGACGTCCGCGCTCATGCGACCGCCACGACGACGATGGTGCAGTGGTGCAGGCCAGTGATCCCGTGGGTGCGGGCGAACTCGCCCGCGGTGTGGATGCCGGCCAGCGGGACGGGGCCCACGTCGAGGTAGGACACGGCGACCTCGTCGAGCGCCGCTTCGGACTCCAGCAGGGCGCGCCGGGCGATGCAGTCGAACGCCAGCAGGGCGCGCGGCATCGCGCCGCCCAGCCCGTCGAGCGCGTCGGTGCAGGCGTCTTCGGCGGCGCGGGTGGCCGCTTCGACGTCGCCGTCCATGACCCAGACGAGCGCGCCGTCCGGGAGCGGGCATTGCAGGCTGCGGTCTTCTACGGTGCGGTCGTCGCCCGCCGCGACGCGCACGCGCCATTCGCCGGTGCGGCGCTGCAGGCCGAGGTGGACCTTCGGGTGGGCCCCGATCCAGGGCAGGGTGCCGAGCCGCTCCTCGAGGACGTCGGCGGCGGGCCGCTCGTCGAGGGCGAGGATGCGCCCGTCGGCGACCCGGGTGACGAGCATCGGCTCGCCGATCGGCCTCAGGCCGTGGCGGTAGCCGATCCCGATCGGGCCCTCGGAGCCGATCGCGACGCCGACGACGGCGCCACGCAGGACGCTGCGCCCGTGGAAGACGGCACCGTCGGGTCCCGACACGCCGCCGGCGATGGGCACGCCGGCGCCGACGACCGAGTAGGCGCCGCGCACGAGGTCGGCGTGGCCGTGGACGGCCTCGTCGGCGAAGAGCAGCAGCAGGCGGTGCGGAAGGTGGGCGACGTCGCCGACGCAGGCGGCCGCTCGCGCCCCGGCGTCACGCGGGTCGTGGGCGTCGACGGGCGCCAGGCTCACCTCGAGGCCGTCGCCGCCGAGCGCGAGCACGACGATCGCGTCGCGGCGCATGAGGCCGGCGGTGAACTGGCCGTCGGCGGCGCAGCCGGCGAGCGGCACGCCCGGTGCGACATCAGCGACGGCGCCGAGGATGGCGGGCAGGTCAGCCTCGCAGGGGGCGAAGACGAGCAGCAGACCCGGGTTCTCGCGGCCGTCGATCGCCGCCTGGGCGGCGGTGGCGCCCGCGGCGACCGGGTCCGGCCCCGCCCCGTGCCCGACGCCGCCCCAACGGGCGGTCCGAGCAGGCGCGATCCCTGACACGGCACGGTCCATAGCCCCGTCATCGGCACCCTGACCGCACGGTTGAGTCCGCGGGGCGAAGCGGTCGACGGATACGCTCGCCGTCGTGCCCGAGCGCCCACGCCCGACTCTCATGCTGCCCACCCCGGGTGCACGGCGTGCGGTCGTCATCGGGGCCGGCTCGTTCGGCACGGCCATCGCCGTCCTGCTCGCGCGCGGCGGCGTGCGCACGACGCTGCAGGCCCGAACGCCCGAGCAGGCGGAGCGGCTGGCGTCCGAGCGGGTCAACGCGACCTACCTGCCCGGGGTCGAGCTGCCGGCGTCGCTGCGCGTCGAGGCGGCGGGCAGCGGACTGCAGCGGGCCGACTACGTCCTGCTGGCGGCACCCTCCCGCGGGCTGGACGAGCTCATCGCGGGCCTGCCGGCCGCCGGGCTGAACCGGCGCGCGGCGATCGTCTCGCTCGCCAAGGGCCTGGTGCCGCCCGACGGCGTGCCGCCCACGGTCCTGCTGTCCAACCGGTTTCCCGAGCACGGGATCGCCTGCGTCGGCGGCCCGGCCCACGCGCAGGAGATGGTTCGCGACGGGGCGGCGCTCGTGGCCGCCTCGGCCGACCAGCAGCTGGCGATGGCCCTCGCCTCGTTCTTCCAGCGGGCCGGCGTCGTGTGCGAGGCCAGCAACGACCCGGTGGGCGTCGAGCTCAGCGGCGCGGCCAAGAACGCCGCGGCGCTCGCGGCCGGGGCGACCGAGGCGCAGGGCCTCAACGCGGCCGGGGCCGCGGCGGGCCACATCTTCGCCGAGGTGTGGCGGTTCGCCGAGCGGCTCGGGGCACGCCCGGAGTCGCTCATCGGCCTGGCCGGCACCGGCGACCTCGTCGCGACCGCGCTGGCGCCGCAGAGCCGCAACCGGCGGGCCGGCGAGCTGCTGGCCGCCGGGATCCCCGGCGCCGACATCCCGGGCCAGATCGGCCAGGCGGTCGAGTCGCTGGAGGCGGTGCCGCTGCTGGCCTTCGCGCTCGGCCGCGCCGGCATCGACGCGCCGGTCACGACCGGGTTGGCCCACCTGATCTCCGGTGAGCTGCCGCTCGACGACTGGGTCGGGCTGGTGCGCACGACCGTGCCGCCGCCGGCGCGGTGGCGGGCCCGGCGCAACCCGGGGAGGTTCGCCCGCCTGCGGGAACGCTTCAGGGACCGCCGACGGCGCGCATGATCGAGCGCGACCCGGACCGCAGCCTGCTTGCGCGGATCGGTCCCGCGCTGCTTCTGGCGCTGCTGCTCGGGGCCACCGCCCTGGCGACGGTGCTGATGTTCCACCGCGTGGAGGCGCTGGAGACCGACGCACGCGCCGGCCAGGCACGGAGCGTGGCGAACGCGATCGACGAGCGGATGCGCGAGGCGTCTCGGCTGCTCGTCGGCGCGGCGGCCCTCTCGGGCGCGCACGTGCGGGCCACGCCCCGCGAGTTCCGGGACTTTCTCGTGGCCCAGGACGTCACCGGCCACTTCCCGGGCACGCTGGGGATCATCCACGCGAGCCTCGTGGACCGGCGCGACGCCGGCGCCTACGAACGGCGGACGCGCCGCGTGATCGCCGCCAGCGGGCTGGGCTATCCGCGGTTCCGGATCCATCCGGCGCCGCGCCCGGGCCAGCGGCGGCTGCTCGTCGTCGATCGCGTCGTCCCGGTGGCGCGCGAGTCGCGGGCGTTCGGGCTGGACCTCATGTCGACCAAGGAGCGCCGCGCGACCGCCCTGCGCGCCCTGCGCACCGGCCAGCCGGCGGCCGGGCCGCCGCTGGAGCCGCTGCGGTTTCGCGGGCCGGGCCTGGCGGTCATGCTCATGGCGCCGGTCACGGCGCCGGGCGGCGGCGGCGCCCCGCGCGGCGTCGTCTACGGGACGTTCCGCATGGACCTGCTCATGCGCGGCGTGGTGGGCCGGCTGGCCGACGGCGCGTCGGCCGAGCTCTACGACATCGGCCCGGCGACGATCGCCGGGGCCGGCCCGGCGGCGCCGTTTCGGGTGTCGGGCGCGCGCTCGGTGCCGTTGCGCGACGACGAGGACACCGACGTGCAGACGCTGAGCGTCGGCGGCCGGCGCTGGGCGCTCGCCTACCGACAGCCGGACGTCCAGCTCGCGGCGCTCGACCGGGCCGGCCCCTGGCTCGTGCTCGTCTCGGGCGTACTCGTCAGCCTCCTGGCGGTCGCGCTGCTGCGCGTCCTGCGGTCGTCGCGCGCCCGCGCGATCCGGCTGGCCGAGGAGATGACGCTCGAGCTGCGCGAGCGGGAGGCCGAGCTGCAGGTCTCCCACGCCGAGCTCGAGCACTTCGCCTATCTCGCCTCGCACGACCTCCAGGAGCCGCTGCGGACGATCACCTCCTACGCGGGCCTGCTTCAGCGGCGGTCCGCCGAGCAGCTCGACGAGCGGTCGCTGACCTGGCTGCGGTTCATCAGCGAGGGCGCGGCGCGCATGTCGGACCTCATCGCCGATCTGCTCGAGTACTCGCGGACGGGGCGCGCCCGCGGCGAGCCGGAGCCGACCTCGCTGGAGCGGTCCTGGGATGCGGCGGTGGCCAACCTCGCCGAGGCGATCGAGCGCAACGGGGCGACGGTGACCCGAGGGCCGCTGCCCACGGTGGAGGCCCGCCCACCCGAGATGCTCTCGCTGCTGCAGAACCTCGTCGCCAACGCCCTGAAGTACCGCGGCGACACTCCGCCGAACGTCCATGCGGAGGCCGTCCGCCGCGATGATCACTGGGAGGTGCGCGTCCGCGACAACGGGATCGGCATCCACCCGCAGTTCCACGACCGGGTCTTCGGGCTGTTCCAGCGGCTGCACACCGCCGACGAGTACCCTGGCACCGGCATGGGGCTGGCCATCGTCCGCAAGATCGCCGAGGCCAACGGCGGCGGCGTGCGCGTGGAGTCCGAGCCCGGCGACGGCGCCACGTTCATCATCGACCTGCCGGCGCCCCACGAGACCACCACCACCTGAATGCAGCCTTCCGCCCTTCACCGTCTGCTCATCGTCGAAGACAGCGAGTCCGACATCGAGCTGCTGCGCGAGGCCCTGGCCGAGGGCGAGCCGCGCCTCGAGCTCGACGTGGTCCGCCACGGCGAGGACGCGCTGGCCTTCCTGCGCCGCCAGGACCCGTTCGCCGACGCGCAGCGACCGGATCTCGTGGTCCTGGACCTCAACCTGCCGCGGCTCGGCGGCTTCGAGGTCCTGCGGGCGCTGCGTGAGGACATCGATGCCCGCCTGCGGCGCCTGCCGGTCATCGTCTTCACGACGTCGGGCAGCCGCGACGACGTCGATCAGGCCTACGACCTGCACGCGTCGAGCTTCGTGACGAAGCCGACCGCGTTCGACCAGTACCTCGAGACCGTGCGCAGCCTGCGCGAGTTCTGGCTCGAGGTCGCCCAGCTGCCGTCGTAGTGGCGGGCGTCGCGCGCACCGTCGAGCCGTGGAGCGAGCTGCTGGACGCGGGCCGGGCCGATGCGCGGCTCGTGCGCGAGGCGTTCGAGGGCGCCCGGGCGCCGGTCGTCGAGCCGTTGGCCGACGACCTGCACCCGGCACTGCGAGACGGGCTGGCGGCGGCCGGCATCGAGGCGCTCTACGCCCATCAGGCCCGGGCGCTGGAGGCGGCGGCGACCGGCCCGTTCGTCGTCACGACCGGCACCGCGTCGGGCAAGTCCTTGTGCTTCAACCTGCCCGTGCTGGACGTCCTGTGCACCGATGCCAAGGCGCGGGCGCTCTACCTCTATCCGACGAAGGCGCTGGCCCAGGACCAGGCGCGGGCGGTCGCCGCGTTCCGGCTGGGGCGGCGGGTGCGCCCGGCGATCTACGACGGCGACACGCCGCGCGACCAGCGCAGCGCGATCCGCAAGCGTGCCAACCTCGTGCTGACCAACCCGGACATGCTGCACATGGGCGTGCTGCCCAACCATGCGGCGTGGGGCGACTTCTTCGCGAATCTCGCGGCGGTCGTCGTCGACGAGGCCCACGTCTACCGCGGGGTGTTCGGCTCGCACGTGGCCAACGTCCTGCGGCGGCTGCGGCGGGTCGCGGCCGCCTACGGGACCGAGCCGCGCTTCCTGCTGGCCAGCGCGACGATCGCCAACCCGGTCGAGCTCGCGCAGCGGCTCACCGGCCTGGACGACATCGCCCACGTCGACCGCGACGGCTCGCCGGGCGCCCGGCGGCAGATCGCGATGTGGAACCCGCCGGTGACCGACGAGGCGCTGCAGACGCGGCGCTCGGCGCTCGGCGAGGCGGCCGAGCTCGTCAGCGAGCTCGTGCGCGGCGGCGCGCGGACGATCTGCTTCGTGAAGTCGCGCAAGGGCGTCGAGCTCGTGGCCAAGCTCGTCGCCGACGAGCTGCGCGACGTCCATCCGGCGCTGGCGTCGCGCGTGGCGCCCTACCGCGCGGGCTACACGCCCCAGCAACGGCGCGAGCTCGAGGCCCGGCTGGTGAGCGGCGACCTGCTGGCGGTCGTGACGACCGACGCGCTGGAGCTCGGCATCGACATCGGCGCCCTGGACGCGGCGGTCGTCGTGACGTTCCCGGGTACGGTCGCGTCGCTGCGCCAGATGTGGGGCCGGGCGGGCCGGCGCGGGCGCGGGCTGGCGGTCTACGTCGCCGGCGAGGACGCGCTGGACCAGTTCTTCTGCCGCCACCCCGACGAGTTCCTCGACCGACCCGTCGAGGCGGCGATCGTCAACTACGAGAACGAGCAGATCCACGACCCGCACCTGCTGTGCGCCGCCCACGAGGGGCCGATCGACCCCGACGTGGACGCCGCGATCCTCGGGCCGCGGCTGCGCGCGCACTGCGAGCACCTGGCCGGCGCCGGAGAGCTCGTGCAGCGCCGCGGACGGTTCATGCTGCGCCGGCCGGAGGACTATCCGGCGGCGCGGGTGTCGCTGCGATCGGCCTCACCGGACACGTTCGCCGTCGTCGACCTTTCCCTCGGCGAGGTGCTCGGCAGCGTCGAGGCGTCGCGCGCGCACTCGACGGTCCACGACGGCGCGGTCTACCTGCACCTCGGCCGCTCGTATGTCGTCCAGGAGCTCGACCTCGACGGCCGCCGAGCGCTCGTCACCCCGTTCGACGACAACTACTACACGCAGCCCAAGAAGGAGACCGACACGTTCATCGAGCGGCTGCTGGACCGCCGCGAGACGATGGGCGTGACGCTGAGCTACGGGATCGTCAGCGTGTCGGAGACCGTGGTCGCCTACCAGCGCAAGCGGCTGCCCGACCACGAGCAGATCGACCTCTGCGCGCTGGACCTGCCGCAGACGTCGTTCACCACGCAGGCGCTCTGGTACGAGCTCGACGCCGACCTGCTCGCCGACGAGTTCCCGCTCGAGCTGCTGCTCGGGGCGCTGCACGCCGCCGAGCACTCGCAGATCGCGGTGCTGCCGCTGCTGGCGATGTGCGACCGCTGGGACATCGGCGGCCTGTCGACGAACCTGCACCCGCAGACCGGCGGGCCGACGATCTTCATCTACGACGGCCATCCCGGCGGGGTCGGCATCACCCGGATGGGGTTCGTCGGCTTCGAGCAGATGGTCGGCGACGCCTACCGGCTCATCACCGAATGCCGCTGCCGGTCGGGCTGCCCGTCGTGCGTGCAGTCGCCGAAGTGCGGCAACCTCAACGAGCCGCTGGCCAAGGACGGCGCCGCCGAGATGATGCGGCGCATGATCAACCGGTAGCGCCCTCCCTCCCCCGGCCCCCCGGCCGGCGGGGGACCGTCGCGCGGACGACGAACCGGTCGCCCTCGGCGCCCGCCTCCAGCCGCCCGCCGAGCGCCTCGGCGCGCTCGCGCATGCCGCGCAGCCCGGCGCCGCCCGCGGGCCCAGCCGCCAGGCCCGCCCCGCCCCGGCCGTTGGCGACCTCCAGCCGGACCCAGGGCCCCTCGGCCCGGACCCGGACCGTGGTCGGCGCCGGGCCGGCGTGGCGCAGGACGTTGGTCAGCGACTCCTGGACGATGCGCCGCAGCGTCAGGGAGACCGCCCCGTCGACCGACCGCAACGCGCCGTCGTCGTCGAGCGCGACGGGCAGGCCGGAGCGTCGCGCCTGCGCGACGACGTCGGCCAGCGGATCATCGAGCTCCTCTCCCCAGGGCGCCACGAGGCGCTCCAGCTCATGGACCGAGCCGGTCAGCACGCGGCGGATCGTGGTCAGCGCGGCACGGGCGCCGCCGGGGTCGCCGGGCAGCGCCCGCTCGGCTCCCCAGGCCTGCACGCTGATGAGCGCCAGCCCGTGGCCGACGAGGTCGTGCAGGTCGCGGGCCACGCGCCGGCGCTCGTCGTCGACCGCCTCCTGGGCGGCGATGAGGTCGTCGCGCGCCGTCGCCCAGCGCAGGGCGCTCAGGCGCACCGCCTCGTCGGCGGCGTCGCGGACGGCAGTCCCGATGGCCCAGGGGACGGCGATGGAGACGACGATGATGGCGATGTCACTGCCGTTGACGTCCGGCGACCAGGCCCAGCCGACGATCGCCGCGCTCGTCGCAGCCAGCGCGGCGGCGACGACGAGGCGCCCGGCCGGCGCGCGGATCCAGAGCGGCGTCGTGAAGCCCGCGAAGGCCAGCAGCGGCAACGTCGTGGCGTCGAGGCCGACGAAGCCCACGATCCAGGCCCGGACGAACGCGGCCGCCGCCAGCGCGACGAGCAGCGTGACCCGGCGCGTGTGAGCACCGGCGACGGCCAGCCCGGTCAGCAGCGAAGCCGCAGCGATCGCGCCGGCCGACGGCTCGTCGCCGGGGGCGACGGGCAGCGAATGGCCGGTCACGACGTCCAGCGCCGTGGCCGCCGCCGCGAGCGCGCCCGCCACGAGCCCGCCGGCTCCCGGCCCCGGTGACCGCGCGGCCGCCCCGAGCGGCACGCGCACGGTGATCGCGCGGGCCCGCGCGCGCCAGGGCCGGGGCCGGCGGCGGATGCGCACGGCGCCGCTGTGCAGCCGGGCGCGCTCGGCGGCGCGCGTGAGTGCGAGGCGCTCCTCGGCCGATACGCGGCCGTCGGCCTCGACGACGAGGCGGACCTCGCGCGCGCTGCGGCGCAGGCTCACGTGGCGCGGCGCCCAGCCGCCGGCGCCGACGATCGCGACGAGCCGGGCGGCGACGAGCGACGACGCCCGGTCGTCGGCGCCCACGCGCTCGTGGAGGGTGACCGGGACGCCGCGGTCGCGCAGTGAGGCCACGGCGATGCCCAGCCCATCGGGCCGCGCGCCGTCGCGGTCGTCGGCCTCGTCGGCGCGCAGCACGGCCAGCGCCTCCCGCATGCGGCCCATCGCCTCGCCGACGGAGACGGCGATCCGGCGCAGGGCGGCGCGGGCGGCGTCGACGTCGGTGGCCAGCAGCGCCTCGGCGCGCTGCACCTCGCCGCCGATCCGGCGCGCCGCGCGCAGGACCGCGACGTCGAGATCGGCCGCCAGCCGCCGGCGCTCGGCATCGACCTCCCAGCGGCGCAGCTCGGCGCTCGTCGCGCGGGCGGCCTGCAGGATGTCGATGGCCTCGGCGCGTGAGGTGGGGAGGCGTTCGACACGTTGGGCGA
>JBDZVZ010000041.1:0-2195 GCA_040255945.1 Solirubrobacterales bacterium
TGACGGCCAACACCGACTACTCGGTGACGGTCGTCGCGGTCGACGACGACGGTGCGTCGTCGGATGCCAGCGAGGCCACGTCGTTCACGACGCAGCCGCAGCCGGACAACCCGCCGACCGCTCCGGGCAAGCCCACGGTGACGAACATCACCGTGACCACGGCTGACGTGGCCTGGACGGCGTCGACCGACGACAACGCGGTCGATCACTACGAGGTCTACCTCGACGGCAACAAGGTTGCCGAGGTGAACGGCACGTCCGCGTCGCTCAGCGGTCTGACCGCGGACACCGAGTACTCGGTGTCGGTCAAGGCCGTCGACAACGCCGACCAGCCGTCCGCCGGCAGCGAGGCGACGACGTTCAGGACGAAGCAGGCTCCGGACACGCAGGCGCCGTCCGCGCCGGGGACCCCGACGGGGACCTCGACCGAGACGAGCATCAGCGTGAACTGGGCCGCCTCGACCGACAACGTCGGCGTCACCGGCTACGACGTCTTCCTCAACGGTTCGAAGAAGACGAGCGTCACCGGCACGTCCACGACCATCAGCGGCCTGACCGCCGACACCGAGTACAAGGTGAAGGTCCAGGCCCGCGACGCGGCGGGCAACCTGTCCGCGTTCAGCGGTGAGCTGACGATCCGGACGAAGCCGAGCGGCGTCGAGCAGCCGGTTCCGTTCTCGTACACGGCAAAGGGCTCCACCTACATCAAGGGTGGCAACGGCTCTGCGCCGCTGAACGGCGTGATCAACGCTCAGTTCCTGCTGAGCGCCGGCACGTTCACCGCGGACCTGTCGATGAACAAGACGACGGCGAAGCTGAACATCCTCGGGTTCCTCCCGGTCACGGCGGACCTCACGTTCGCTCAGGTCGGGCAGACCACGGGCACGCTGAAGTCCGGCGTCCTGAAGTCGCACTCGAGCATGATCATCAAGATCCCGTCGTCGAAGCTCCTCGGCTGGATCCCGATCGCTGGCGGGAAGAACTGCCAGACGAAGTCCCCGGTCGACATCAACCTGTCGTCCGACCCGAACAAGGTGTTCAACCCGCTGGACGGCGGGGATGTCTCAGGCGTCTACGCGCTGCCCGCGCTGAAGGACTGCGGGCTGCTGACGAGCATCCTGAGCTACATCACCGCTCAGCCCGGCAACACCATCAACCTGAAGCTGACTCCGAAGGCCTAGCGCCTCCAGAGCACAGCTTCAGCGCAGTTCCGTCGCCCCCCGTCGCTTTCGAGCGGCGGGGGGCGATGTCGTTTGGGGAACGCTCGCGATCCTTCAGTCGTGCCAGAGTGACGGCAGCGTCGCGCACCGATCACGGGCGCTGACTTTTCCCCGGAAAGCCGCAGTTTGCGTGGTTCCGGTCCGTTGGAACTAGCCGGTTTCCGGTTGCGTGCGAGCCCGGCGCGACGGGAGGGTTCGGGGTCGAGAAACGACGGCGGCTCTGGTCCCGACCAGCGCCGCCGCCACGCAACGGCAAGGAGGGGGAAGTGCAGATCAGACCGCTTGGGCTGCGCAGGGCGGTGGCGATCGCCACTGCCGGCGCGGCCACCATCGCGCTCGGTGCCTCGGCATCGGCGGCCAACGCCGCATCGCTCGACGCGCACTACGTGTGCGACTACCCGCTGATCAGCAAGCAGGGGCTGGCCGTCCACATCGAGGCGACGATCCCGGACACCGCGACGGTCGGCGAGCTCACGCCCGCCTTCGACATCGTCGCCACCACGACGACCGAGGGCAACACCTACACCGGCATCAGCCTCACCGGCACGAAGACGATCGACGGCACGGCGATCTCGGCGACGAACGTCAGCATGCCGGACGGCTCGGTCCTGCCGCTCAACGTGCCGGTGACGATCGACCACTACGACGTCCCGACCGGGCCGCCGCTCACCCTGACGGCCCGCGGCACCGCGCCGCAGATCAGCTTCAGCTCGCCGGGCACGGCGAAGATCAGCGTCGCAGACATCGATCTCCACCTGCTGCTCAAGAAGTCCGACGGCTCGGTCGTCGGTGCCGCGCTGGGCAACGGCCCGGGCTCGGTCGACGATGGCGATCCGAACACCAACGACGTCAAGTGCGTCGCCGACGCGGGGCAGGACCTCACGCTGGCGACGATCACCGTGAAGGAGGCCACGCCGACCGACACGCCGCCGACGGTTCCGGGCAAGCCGGATGTGGCGAACGTCAGTCAGACCG
>JBDZVZ010000041.1:2295-33920 GCA_040255945.1 Solirubrobacterales bacterium
CGTATGCGGTGACCGTCAAGGCGGTCGACACCGCGGGCCAGAGCTCGGATCCCAGTGACGCGACGTCGTTTACGACCAACGAGGAGCCGCCGCCGGTGGACACGCCGCCGACGGTTCCGGGCAAGCCGGATGTGGCGAACGTCAGTCAGACCGGCGCTGATGTGTCGTGGGCGGCGTCGACCGACGACAAGGGCGTCGATCACTACGAGGTCTATCTCGACGGCAGCAAGGTGGCCGATGCGTCGGGCACGAGCGCGTCGCTGAGCGGCCTGACGGCCAACACGACGTATGCGGTGACCGTCAAGGCGGTCGACACCGCGGGCCAGAGCTCGGATCCCAGCGCGGCCACGTCGTTCACGACGAAGGCCTCGACGGGCGGTGGCAACGTCGACGTGACGTTCGGCCTCTCCGGCTGGACCCACATCAAGGGCGCCAACGGCTGGGCCGGGCTGTCGGGGACGATCGCCGCGAGCATGAACCTCCAGACGGGGGACTTCACCGCGGATCTCGCCCTCGACCCGACCCAGGCGCAGCTCGCCATCTTCGGGTTCCTCCCGGTCACGGCCGACATCACGTTCGCACCCGTCGGCCAGACGACCGGTTCGCTGGACCTCAAGACGCGCGTCCTGAGGTCGCAGTCGAAGATGAACCTGAAGATCCCGGCGATGAAGGTCCTCGGGTTCCTCCCGATCGCCGGTGGCGACACGTGCCAGACCCGGTATCCGGCGAACATCGCGCTGAAGTCCGGCCGTGGGTTCGACCCGCTCGGGGGCGGCTCGGTGTCCGGCAAGTACACGATGCCGCCGCTGGCCGACTGTGGCCCGCTGACGTGGTTCATCAACGCGATGACGGCCCGTCCCGGAAACACGATCAACCTGGACCTCGCACCGCAGCTCGGCTGAGCTGACACCGGTAGGATTCAGGAACCTGTGATCGCTCCCGTCGCGCACTCGGCGCGGCGGGAGCGTCACGTCTCTAGCGTCAGTCGGGGAGTGGAGATGAAGCGGACGTTCGTTGGTGTGGGTGTGGCCGCCGTGATGGCGGTGCTGATGGCCGGTTGCGGCGGCGGGTCGGACACGACGACCCAGGCCAACGCGCCCGTTGCGCAGCCCACGACCGCGGCCCCCGCGACGACGACCACCCCGCCGACGACCACTGCGCCGTCGAAGGCCAAGAAGAGCGGCAAGGGCAAGGCCAAGAGCGGCAGCGGCTCGAGCTCGAAGGGCTCGGCCACGCCGACCGCGGCCGAGTCGAAGTGGGCGAGGGACGTCTGCACGGCGATGTCGTCGCAGGTCCAGACGCTGCAGCCGCCGTCGGTCAACCCGCAGGACCCGAAGGCCTCGGTCGACTCGCTCGTGAAGTTCCTCGCTGAGGTCGAGGACCAGATCGGCACCCAGCGCGACGCGATCGCCAAGGTCGGCGCGCCGCCGATCGAGGGCGCGGGCCACGCCTACGAGCGCGTGCTCGAGCGGCTCGACGCGGTCCGCAAGCAGGTGGCGGGCGTCCGCAGCGACCTCGGCAAGGCCGACCCCAAGGACGGCCAGGAGATGATGAAGATCTTCAGCCGGCTCGGGAAGCAGATGCAGGACTTCGCCAGCTACAAGGGCCCGGTCGCCGACCTCGTCGGCCGCAACGGCAAGATCGCGCACGCGATCGCCGGCGAGCAGGCCTGCGCGACCCTGCGCTGAGTCAGGCGCAAACCGGGCGGCGCGGGCCGGCCGGGGGCCCTCGGGTACAATCCCTTCTGCGCAAGTCGGATTTAGCTCTGCATGCCCGAGACCATCGACATCTGCCCGCTCTCCGAGTTCCCTCCCGGCGCCATCCGCGTCGTTGAATGGGAGGACCTGGAGATCGCCATCGTCAACTGCAACGGCGAGGTCTTCGCGATCGAGGACCGTTGCAGCCACGACGACGGGCCGCTCGCGGAGGGCACGCTCGACGAGGCCGCCTGCACGCTCGAGTGCCCGCGTCACGGCTCGGTGTTCGACCTGCGCACCGGAGTCCCGAAGACCCTGCCTGCCTACGAGCCGGTCGACACGTTCAGCGTGCGGCTCGACGGCGACCTGATCAAGCTGGAGGTCGAATAGACCGTGGCTGCTACGCCCGAGACCACGAAGGTGCTCACCCCCGAGGAGGCCGCGCTCCGCTCCCTCGGCTCCGACTACACCGAGCGCTACGGGTTCCACGACCCGGAGAACTACCTCTACAAGGCGCCCAAGGGCATCAATCGCGAGATCGTCGAGACGATCTCCGAGATGAAGGGCGAGCCGCAGTGGATGCGCGAGTTCCGCCTCAAGGCGCTCGACCACTTCCTCGCCCGGCCGATGCCGACGTGGGGCTCGCCGATGCTCGAAGAGGTCGACTTCGACGACATCCACTACTTCGTGCGCTCGTCGGAGAAGGCCAGCCGCGACTGGGACGACGTCCCCGAGGACGTCAAGAAGACGTTCGACCGCCTCGGCATCCCCGAGGCCGAGCGCAAGTTCCTCTCCGGCGTCGGAGCCCAGTACGAGTCCGAGGTCGTCTACCACCAGGTCCGCAAGGACCTCGAGGAGCAGGGCGTCCTCTTCCTCGACATGGACTCGGGCCTGCGCGAGCACGAGGACCTCGTGCGCGAGTACTTCGCGACGATCATCCCGCCCAACGACAACAAGCTCGCCGCGCTCAACAGCGCCGTGTGGTCGGGCGGCTCGTTCGTCTACGTGCCGCCGGGCGTCCACGTCGAGATGCCGCTGCAGGCCTACTTCCGGATCAACACGGAGAACATGGGCCAGTTCGAGCGGACGCTCATCATCGCCGACGAGGGCTCCTACGTGCACTACGTCGAGGGCTGCACCGCCCCGACGTACTCGTCGTCGTCGCTGCACTCGGCCGTCGTCGAGCTCATCGCCAAGCCCGGCTCGCGCATCCGCTACACGACCGTGCAGAACTGGTCGATGAACGTCTTCAACCTCGTGACCAAGCGTGCGATCGCCGAGCGCGACGCCACGGTCGAGTGGGTCGACTGCAACCTGGGCTCACAGCTGACGATGAAGTACCCGTCGGTCTACCTCATGGGCGAGCGGGCGCACGGCGAGGTGCTGTCGATCGCCTTCGCGGGCGCCGGCCAGCACCAGGACGCGGGCGCGAAGATCGTCCACGTCGCGCCGAACACGACGAGCAACATCTTCGCCAAGTCGATCTCCAAGGACGGCGGACGCTCCTCCTACCGCGGTCTCATGGAGGTCGCCAAGGGCGCCCACGGTGCGAAGTCCAAGGTCGTCTGCGACGCGCTGCTGCTCGACCCGGAGTCGCGTTCGGACACCTACCCGACGATCCGCATCGGCGAGGACGACGTCGACGTCGGCCACGAGGCGACCGTCTCGAAGGTCGGCGACGAGCAGCTCTTCTACCTCATGGCCCACGGGCTGACCGAGGAGGAGGCCGGCAAGCTCATCGTCAACGGCTTCATCGAGCCGATCGTCAAGGAGCTGCCGATGGAGTACGCGATCGAGATGAACCGGCTCATCGAGCTGCAGATGGAGGGTTCCATTGGCTAGCGCGACCGCGGCGAGTGCGCCGCAGCTGTCGGTCGAGCTGCCCGCGTTCAAGGGCACGGTCGGCTGGGAGTTCACGCCGATCGACAAGCTCGACCTCGCGGCGTTCCCGACCGTCGAGGGCGGGGACCCCGCGGACGCCACGCCGGTCTTCGCGCCCGAGGGCGCGGTCGTCGCCTCCGATGAGGAGGCGGCCTCCGAAGGCCCGATCGTCGCGCCGCTGAAGGTGGCGCTGGAGCGCCACGCCGACGTCGTCGGCCGCTTCTTCGGCACCGTGGCCCGGCCCGGCTACTTCGCGGCGCTCAACGCCGACCAGTGGACCGACGGCACGCTCATCTACGTCCCGCGCAACGTCAAGGTCGAGGCGCCGATCGTCCTCACCGAGGTCCAGGCCCAGGCCGGCACGGCGCTGCACCACCGCACGCTCGTCGTCCTCGAGGAGGGCGCCGAGGCCGAGGTGTGGGAGCAGGTGCTGTCGACCCACGAGGAACCGGCGCTCGTCAACGGCGTCGTCGAGCTCGTCGTCGGCCCGAACGCGAAGCTGCGCTATCTCGAGGCGCAGGCGGTCAACGAGAAGACGTGGCTGTTCGGCTCGCAGCGCGCGGTCGTCGAGCGCGACGGCCAGCTCGACTGGACGACGCTCGGCCTCGGCGGCGCCAACGGCAAGGTGTTCCAGGAGACGACGCTCAACGGGCCGGGCTCCGACGCCCGGGTCACGGGCGCCTACGCCACCCGCGGCCGCCAGCACGTCGACTACGACACCCTGCAGGAGCACGTCGCGCGCGACACGACCTCCGACCTGGCCTTCCGCGGCCTCGTCGCGGGGCGCTCGTCGGCGGTCTGGCGCGGGATGATCAAGGTCGACCCGGGCGCCCAGAACACCGACGCCTTCCAGGAGGCGCGCAACCTGCTGCTCGGCAAGAAGGCTCACGCGGACGCGATCCCGGGGCTGGAGATCCTCGCCGACGACGTGCGCTGCACCCACGCGGCGGCGATCGCCCAGATCGACCCCGACCAGATCTTCTACCTGCGTTCGCGCGGCCTGCCGGAGCAGTCCGCGTCGCGCCTGGTCGTCGAGGGGTTCCTGGGCGCGATCGTCGAGCGCTACCACGAGGGTCCGGTCCGCGACGCCGTCGCGGCGGCGATCGAGCAGCGCCTCGAAGCGGTGCTGGGGTAGGGGAGACCGCCTCAGCCCGCCGCGGGCGCCGGCAGGCCGGCCAGCACGTCGCGCAGCTCGTCGGCGCGGACGTAGTCGAGCCCGAGCGTGTGGAGCTTCTTCCAGGCCACGCGCCCGGCCTCGTCGATGACGAACGCCGCGCGCTGGGTGCCCAGCGGGCCGCGGGACACCCCGTAGGCCTTGGCGACCGCACGGTCGACGTCGGCCAGCAGCGGCACCGTCAGCCCGTGGGCGGCCGTGAACGCCGCGTGCGAGTCGACGTCCTGGCTGGAGATGCCGGCGACGACCGCGTCGAGCGCCGACATGTCGTCGGCGCGGTCGCGGTAGGAGCAGAACTGCTTCGTGCACACCGGCGTCTCGTCGCCCGGATAGAAGAGCAGCACAACGCGCCTCCCGCGGTGCTCGCTGAGCGTGAAGCGCCCCTCGGTGCCCTCCAGCGTGAAGTCCGGCGCGCTGTCGCCGACCTGCGGTCCCCGTCCCATGACGTGCAAGGGTAGGGCACGCATGGACCCGTGGATCGACCAGCAGGCGCAGCTCATCGCCGGCCGCGCGGAGCGCGAGCTCGAGGCGCTCGTCGGCGTCTCGTCCCCGTCGGGCGACGTCATGGGCGCCCAGGAGGCGGCGGCCGTCGTCGTCGCGCTGCTGCCCGACGCTGCGACGGTCGAGCACGTGCCGTGCTCGTCGCCCGGCCACGCGCCCGACCTCGTGGCGCGTGTCGCCGGCACCGGCGCCGGGCGCATCCTGCTGCTCGGCCACCTCGACACGGTCGTCGCCCACGCCGACCACCGCCCGCTCACCCGCGACCCCGCCGACCCCGACCGCCTCCACGGCTCGGGCACGATCGACATGAAGGGCGGCGACGTCCTCGCCCTCGGCGTCCTGCACGCGCTCGCGACCCGCCCGTCGGACTTCGCCGAGCTCGCTCTGCTGCTCGTCTGCGACGAGGAGTGGCGGGTCGGGCCGTTCACCCACGTCGAGCGCTTCGCCGGCTTCGACGCCTGCCTGTGCTTCGAGGCCGGCGAGCTCGCGCCCGACGGCAACGACGCCGTCGTCGTCAAGCGCAAGGCGGCCGGCACGATCCAGGTCGACGCGTTCGGCCGCTCGTCGCATTCCGGGGCGGCGCCCGACCGCGGCGTCAACGCCCTGCTCGCCCTCGCCGCCGCCGCGCAGGCGATCGCCGCCTGCCACGACCCCGACGGGCCCGAGCACCTCACGGCCGTCCCGACCGTCCTCAGCAGCGGCGACGCGTTCAACGTCGTGCCCGCCGCCGGGCGGCTCATCGCCGACGTGCGCGCCGACCAGCTGGAGGCGTTCGAGAGCGTCCTGGCCGCCATCCCCGGCGAGGTCGGCGGCGCCCGGCTCGAGGCGGGCCTGGCACGCCAGTGGCCGGGCATGGACGCCCGCGCGGCGACGACCCGGCTCCTACTGGCGGCCGGCGACCTGCTCGGGCGGCCGGTCATCGCCGCCGACCGCGGCGGCGCCAGCGACGCCAGCCACTTCGCCGGCGCCATCCCGCTGACGGTCGACGGGCTCGGGCCGCGCGGTGGCGGCGCGCACGCTCCGACCGAATACGTGCGCGTCTCGTCGCTGCGGCCGCGGGCCGAGGTCGCCCTGGCGACCGCCCTGGGCGTCCTGGCGGGGTTATGACGACATCCCGCCGGGACGTTCGCTACGCTCCCGGAGTCGTTTTTCCAGCCGAGTCTCCGCCGCACTGAAGGCGGAGAGCGGGGGACCCACTGGGCCGGTCATCCGGTCCTGGGGCGAATCGCCGCGATCGCGCGGCGTAGCGCCACTCTCTTGGCGCGAGCCCGTCAGCTAACCCCGCAGGCGCGCCAAAGAGAGGGATGTAGTTGCCGTGAGGTCTGCGAGGTTCCGTTCGTCCGCCGTGGGGGTCGCCGTTGCGCTGTTCGCTGCGCCTGCCCTCACGCTGCCCGCCATCGCCAGCGCCGACACCCCGCGTGTCTCCGCAGCCGCCGCGGAGGTCGGCAAGCGCACCCTGCGGCCGGGCGACAGCGGCCCGGCGGTGCGCGCGCTGCAGACGCTGCTGCGCGAGGCGGGCTTCAAGACGGACGTCGACGGCACCTACGGCCCCTCGACGAAGGCTCTTGTGCGCGCGTTCCAGCGCGCCGCGCACATCACGGTCACCGGCAACGCGAACACCCGGACGCTCGCCCGCCTGAAGGACGCGGTGACCGGCCGGGCCGCCGTCAACCGCTACGGCGGCTACGACGCCGACGGCTCGACCCGGACGCCGAAGCACCTCGGCGACCGCATCCCGCTGAAGCGGGGGATGAGCGGTCGCGACGTCCGGATCCTCCAGGACTTCCTGCGCCGCGCCGGCTTCCGCCTCGGCATCGACGGCGAGTTCGGCAAGACGACGCTGCGCCAGGTGCGGGCCTTCCAGAAGGCCCAGCAGCTCGCCGTCGACGGCGTCCTCGACGCCAACGACCTCGCGGTCCTGCGCGGCGCGGTCGAAGGCGAGGACGGCCCGACCTCGGGCGCCGGCACGCTGCGCACGGCGCCGGGCGCGCGCGCCACCGTGGGCGCCGACGGCCTGGCGGTCGCGCCGGACGCGGCCCCCGACGCGGTCAAGCAGATCATCGCCGCCGGCAACGAGATCGCCACGACGCCGTACGTCTACGGCGGCGGGCACGGCAAGTGGAAGGACCGCGGCTACGACTGCTCGGGCTCGGTCTCCTACGCGCTGCACGGCGCCGGCCTGCTGGACCAGTCGATGCCGTCGGGCAGCTTCATGAGCTGGGGGGAGCCCGGCCCCGGCGAGTGGGTGACGGTCTACTCCCACAAGAGCCACATGTACATGGTGGTCGCCGGCCTGCGCTTCGACACGAGCGGCAAGAGCAAGTCCGGCTCGCGCTGGCAGGCCGACATGCGCTCCAGCAGCGGCTTCACGGTCGTCCACCCGCCCGGGCTGTAGCCGGGCGGGCGGGCCGCCCTGCAAGATCCCCTGCAAGGTGCAGGGAATTCGCTGGTAGCGTCGCGCGGCGGTGCCTGTCGCAGGTCTCCCGCTGGCGCGTGTCGTCGCGCTGCTCGCCGCCGCCCTCGCGGTCGTCCTCGCCGTCGGCGGGTTGCCCGCGCGCGGGCAGACGACCGGGCAGCGGCTGGACACCAACCGCGACCGGGCCGCGTCGCTGCGCGCCGCCGTCGCCGCCGAGACGCGCCGCATCGGCGCCACGCAGGCCGGCCTGGACTCAGCCCAGGCGCGCCTGGACCGGATCGAGTCAGACCTCGAGGCCCGGCGCGCCCAGCAGCGCCGCGTCGGCGCGCAGATCGTCGGCGCCCGGCTGCGCCTCGAGCGCCTGGAGAACCGCATGCACGCCTCGACGACCGCGCTGGAGCGCAACCTCGTCGACGCCTACGAGAACCCGGCGCCCGACATCGTCTCGGTCGTCCTGCGCGCCCACTCGTTCTCCGACCTGCTCAGCGACGCGGAGTTCCGGCGGCGGGTCGCCGACCAGAACGCGCAGATCCTCGACGGGGCCCGGCGCATGCGCGTCGAGGTCGAACGGGAGGCGACGCGCCTCGTCGCCCTCCAGCAGCGGGTGCAGCGCCTCGCGGCCGCCATCGCCCAACGGCGCGACGCGGCCGACGCGGTCCGCACCGCGCTCATGCGCGTCCAGCAGCGCCAGCTCGCCCGTCGCGAGGGCACCGCCGCCCGCCTGGCCACCGTCCGCGCGCGCATCAGCGCCCTGGCCGCCCGCGAGCGCCGCGAGGCCCGCCGCGCGATCGTCACGCAGCGCAGCGCCGCCGCCCAGGGCATCTCGACCGACGCGGGCGGCACCGCCCAGCCGCCCTCCGGCGCGCCCGCCGCGGTGGCCAAGGTCATGGCCGCGGGCAACGCCATCGCCGGCCTGCCCTACGTCTGGGGCGGCGGCCACGGCTCGTTCAAGGCCAGCGGCTACGACTGCTCGGGCTCGATCTCCTACGCGCTGGCCGCCGCGGGCCTGCTCGGCTCGCCGCTGGACTCGACCGGCTTCATGAGCTGGGGCGAATCGGGCCCCGGCCGCTGGATCACCGTCTACGCCAACGCCGGCCACGCCTACATGGTCGTCGCCGGCTGGCGCTTCGACACGTCGGCGCTGTCGAGCGGCGGCACCCGCTGGACGCAGGCCCAGCGCTCGTCGGCGGGCTTCGTCGCCCGTCATCCTCCTGGGCTGTGATGCCCCAACTGCAACGCCCGCCCCAGAGCCCCGACGAGGAGCTGCTGGGCACCAAGCGCCGCGCCGTCCTGGCGACCCGGACCGAGCGCCAGCGCATCGAGCGCATCCAGCACGAGCTCGTGCGCGGCTTCGCCGCCCTGCGCCACCTCGGCCCCGCGGTGTCGATCTTCGGCTCGGCCCGCACCCCGGTCGACCACCCCGACTACGCGCTGGCTCGCGAGATCGCGCGACGCCTGGGCGAGGCCGGGATGGCGATCATCACCGGCGGCGGCCCCGGCCTCATGGAGGCCGCCAACCGCGGCGCCCGCGACGCCGGCGTCACCTCGGTCGGCCTGAACATCGAGCTGCCGTTCGAGCAGGCGCCCAACGCCCACCAGGACCTCTCGCTGCACTTCGAGTACTTCTTCACGCGCAAGCTCATGTTCGTGCGCTACGCGACCGCCTTCGTCGTCATGCCCGGCGGCTTCGGCACGCTCGACGAGCTCTTCGAGGCGCTCGTCCTCGAGCAGGTCGACAAGATCCGCGACTTCCCGATCGTCCTCGTCGGCACCCGCTTCTGGGGTGGCCTGGTCGACTGGGTGCGCGAGCGGCTCGTCGAGGACGAGCTCATCGCCGCCCACGACCCGGACCTCCTGCTCGTCACCGACGACCCCGCCGAGGTCGTGCACCTGGTCTGCGCGGCGCGCGACCGGCTCGAGGCGGCATGAGCGGCGGCGGCGCGGCCGACGATGACCTGCGCCCGGCGCGCGGCGTGCGCATCCCGCGCGCCGAGATCGTCATCCGCGCCAGCCGCTCGTCCGGGCCGGGCGGCCAGCACGCGAACGTCACCGCCTCGCGGATCGAGGCGAGCTTCGACGTCGCCGCCTCGCCGTCGCTGACCGAGGACCAGCGCGCACGGGTCGTCGCGCGCTGCGGGCCGGTCGTGCGTGCCGTCGCCCAGGACGCCCGCTCGCAGGCGCGCAATCGCGAGCTCGCGCTGCGCCGCTTGGAGGAACGCCTCGCGCGCGCGTTGCAGACGCGCCGTCCGCGCACCCCGACCCGGCCGAGCGCGGCGTCGAAGCGGCGGCGTCTGGAGGGCAAAGCGCGCCGCGGTGCGGTCAAGCGCGACCGCCGGCGTCCGGACGCGGACTTCTGAGAACACCGTTTATCCGCGCTGCGGCCGGGGGAGGCTCGGACCATGACCGCTGTAACGACGATGCGAACCGCCGCCCCGGGCCTGCGACCGGCGCCGCGCACCGACGCGCAGCTGCTGGCCGCCTACGCCGAGACCCGTGATCCGCGTCTGCGCGAGGCGTTGGTCGAGCGCTTCCTGCCGCTGGCACGCTCGATCGCCAAGCGCTACCGCAAGGCGGAGGAGCCGTTCGACGACCTGCTGCAGGTCGCGAGCCTCGGCCTCCTGAAGGCCGTCGACCGCTTCGACCCCGACCGCGGCATCGCGTTCTCGAGCTTCGCCGTCCCCACGATCGTCGGCGAGCTGCGCCGCCACTTCCGCGACCGCTGCTGGTCGGTCCGTCCGCCGCGCGAGCTGCAGGAGCGCGCCCTGGAGGTCGACAAGTTCCGCACCGAGCTGACCTCCCGGCTCGGCCGCGCCCCGTCGGTCCGCGAGATCGGGCAGGCGCTCGAGCTCGACGACGAGCAGGTCCTCGAGGCGCTGCAGGCCCAGCAGGGCATGCGCGCCACGTCGCTGGACGCCCCGCGCGGCGGCGGCGACGACCAGGACACGACGCTCGCCGACGCGCAGGGCGCCGTCGACCCGGAGCTGACCCGCGCCGAGGCCCGCGCCACGCTGGCGCGGCTCTTCGAGATCCTCGACGAGCGCGAGCGCAAGGTGCTGCGCCTGCGCTTCGAGGAGGACCTCACCCAGGAGCAGATCGGCCGCCAGGTCGGCGTTTCCCAGATGCAGGTCTCGCGCATCATCCGCGGCGCCGTCGCCAAGCTCGCGGACGCCGGCGCAGGCGCATGAGGCTGCCGGGGGCGGCCCCGGACGGTGCCCCGACGCCCTCGGGGTGCTCTGGGTAGAGTCGCCCCCATGAGCGGCAATCTCGCGGCGAACCTGGCGGCCACGGCCGCCGCCCATCCCGACGCTCCGGCGATCAAGCTGGACGACGTCGTCTTCAGCTACAAGCTGCTGGACGAAGCGAGTGCGCGCGTGGCCGCCATGCTCAAGAGCAAGGGCATGCAGCCGGGCGACCGGGTCGGGATCATGCTCCCGAACGTCCCGTACTTCCCGGTCGCCTACTACGGCGTCCTGCGGGCCGGCGGCATCGTCGTGCCGATGAACGTCCTGCTCAAGGCGCGCGAGACGGCGTTCTACCTCAAGGACCCGGGGGCGAAGATCATCTTCGCCTGGCACGACTTCCTCGACGCCGCCCAGCATGGCGCCGACGAGGCGGGCGCCGAGGTCATCAACGTCAAGCCCGGCGAGATCGAGGGCGAGATCTTCGGCCACGAGCCCGACTTCGACATCGTCGACCGCGCCGACGACGACTGCGCGGTCATCCTCTACACGTCGGGCACGACCGGGACGCCGAAGGGCGCCGAGCTCACGCACGGCAACCTCGGCTCGAACGTCGACACGGTGCTGGCGATGTTCGAGATCGCCGACAACGACGTCGTGCTGGGCGCGCTGCCGCTCTTCCACTCGTTCGGCCAGACATGCTCGATGAACGCCTGCATCAAGGGCGGCGGCTGCCTGACGCTGCTGCCGCGCTTCGACCCGGCCAAGGCGCTGGAGATCTTCGGGCGCGACAAGGTCACGGTGTTCATGGGCGTGCCGACGATGTACGGCGCGATGCTCCACGACCCGTCGCGCGAGAGCGCGGACTTCGAGGCGCTGCGCATGGCCGTCTCGGGCGGCGCGTCGCTGCCGGTCGAGCTCATGAAGGCCTTCGAGGAGGCGTTCGGCTGCATCATCCTCGAGGGCTACGGCCTGTCGGAGACCTCGCCGGTCGCCTCGTTCAACCAGCCGGGCCAGCCGCGCAAGCCGGGCTCGATCGGCACGCCGATCCCGGGCGTCGAGATGAAGGTCGTCGGCGAGAACGGGGAGGACCTGCCGACCGGCGAGGTCGGCGAGATCCTCATCAAGGGCCCGAACGTCATGAAGGGCTACTGGAACCGCCCGGACGCGACCGAGGAGGTCATGGACGGCGACTGGTTCCACACCGGCGACATGGCCCGCGTCGACGAGGACGGCTACTTCTTCATCGTCGACCGCAAGAAGGACCTCATCATCCGCGGCGGCTACAACGTGTACCCGCGCGAGATCGAGGAGGTCATCTACGAGCACCCGGCGGTGCGCGAGGCGGCCGTCATCGGGGTGCCGCACGACGAGTTCGGCGAGGAGGTCGCCGCGGTCATCGCCCTGAAGGAGGGCGAGGACGTCGACGCCGACACGCTGCGCAGCTACGTCAAGGAGCAGGTGGCGGCCTACAAGTACCCGCGCCACGTGTGGTTCGTCGACGAGCTGCCCAAGGGGCCGACCGGCAAGATCCTCAAGCGCGAGATCGACGTGCCGCAGGAGGCCAAGGAGAGCTGAGGCTCTCGGCCGTCGCCGGGCGCGTCAGTGCCCGGCGACGACGCCGTCGAGCGGCAGCCCGGCGGCCTCCCACGCCAGCAGGCCGCCGGCGAGGTTGTAGGCGTCGTAGCCGGCGGCCCGGAACGCCTCGGCGGCCATCGTCGAGCGACCCCCGGACAGGCACTGGAAGACCACGGGGCGCTCGCGGTCGATCGTCGCCGCGTGCTCCTGGAGCTGGCCGAGCGGGATGTGGCGGACGGCGGGGTCGGGGATGCGCCCGGCCTCCCACTCCTGCGGCTCGCGGACGTCGACGAGCTGCACCTCACCGGCGTCGAGCCGCGCCTTGGCGTCCTGGGGGCTGATGTCGATGTCGTCGGCCATCCGCACCACCTTAACCGGGGTCAGACCCGTTCCGTTGCAGCGGTGGTGGCGGGGGCTGCCGGCGCGGTATGTGGCTGCAACGGAACGGGTCTGACCCCGGTCATCCCCAAAACAGGTTGAAGAGCCCGAACTGCCGCTCCGGATGCCAGGCGACCGGCGGACCGAGGCGCATGCGCAGCGCGTCGTTGAGGCGCACGAACCGCCAGGCGCGCAGCGCGTCGCGGGCCGCCTCGTTGCCCTCGGGGACGATGAGCGTCCCGGGCGTCGGGCCGCTCGTCGCGGCGGCCATGAGCGCCAGGCCGGTGTCGGGCTCCTCGGCGGCCAGGCCGCTGCCCGCACCCCACGGCGAGGAGATCGCCCAGCCGGCGGCCGGACCGGTGGGCCCGGCGGCGCCGACGCCGGTCAGCGGCACGATCGCGTCGAGCATCGCGTCGCGGCGCTCGCCGGTCGTTGCTCGGTCCAGCGCGCGCACGCGCTCGCGGTCGCTCTCGCCCATGCGGCGCAGGGCGACCCGCGGGGCGGCGCCGGCCACCCCGCGCCAGGCGAGCGCCCGCTGCTCGGCGACGAAGCCCAGGCGCTCGTAGACCGGGCGGCCCGCGTCGGTCGCATAGAGCAGCACGGTCTGGGCGCCGCGCCCGCGCAGCCAGGCGGTCGCCGCCTCGGTCAGCGCGGTCCCGAGACCGTGCCGGCGCGCCTCGGGGATGACGCCGAGCGCCCCGATCCAGCCGGTCGTGCCGAACGAGGCGCACGCGACCGACCCGGCGAGGCCGCCATCGCCGTCGGGTGCGACGAGCAGTTCGCCGTGGGCGGAGCGGCGCGGATACTCGAGCAGCCGGCCGACCTGCGTGCCGAACCCGGCGCGTCGCAGGACGTCCCCGGCGAGCAGGACCTCCGGGTCGGACGCGGGGCGGATGACCGGCGCGCGCAGCACCGGCAGGAGCCTAATGCGGCGCTGCTAGTACCCGCGCGGCGGCGGCTCCGCGTAGCGGTCGCGGGTCACGACGGTCGTGTCGCGCCGCGCGTTCGCCAGGAAGAGCAGCGAGATGAGCAGGCCGACGATGCCGACGATGAACACGATGAGCCCGACCATCTGCAGGTCGACGCCTGAGACCGTGTCGGAGACCGCCCAGCGCAGGATCGCGCCGGCGGCGATGAGAACGAGGGATGTGCCGATGCCCATAGGTCGGGGCGTACCCCCGATCCCTACTGTTCAGCCCATGAGCACGACGCTGACCGACGTCTACGAGATCCCCCAGGAGCATCGGGACTTCCGCGATCTCGTCCGCCAGATCGCCCAGGAGCAGTGCGCGCCGCGGGCCGCGGAGATCGACGCCACCGACGAGTACCCGTGGGACATCCGCAAGCTCCTGTCCGAGCAGGACGTGCTCAGCCTCCCCTTCCCGGCCGAATACGGCGGCATGGGCACCGGCACGCTCATGCAGCAGATGGCGGTCGAGGAGCTCGCCAAGGCGTCGGCGGTGTGCGCGCTCATCCTCATGGTCCACGAGCTCGGCACGCTGCCGATCACGCTCTTCGGCTCCGACGAGCTCAAGCAGCGCCTCCTGCCGAAGTGCGCGACCGGTGAGTGGTCGCCGGCGTTCTGCCTGAGCGAGCCCGACTCGGGCTCGGACGCCGCCTCGATGCGCACGAGCGCGGTCCTCGACGGTGACGAGTGGGTCATCAACGGCGCCAAGGCGTGGATCACGAACGCCGGCATCGCCGACTTCTACGTCGTGTTCGCCACGACCGACCGCGAGAGCAAGCGCGTGACTGCGTTCGTCGTCGAGGCCGACCGGGAGGGGCTCTCGGTGCCGAAGTTCGAGCACAAGCTCGGCATCAACGGCGTGCCGACCGGCGGCCCGGTCTTCGAGGACGTGCGGGTGCCGCAGGCCAACGTCATCGGCGAGGTGGGGCGGGGGATGAGCGTCGCGCTCGGCACGCTGGAGCGCACTCGCCTGGGGGCCGCCGCCCAGGCGGTCGGCATCGCCCAGGGGGCGATCGACTACGCCGTCCAGTACGCGAAGGAGCGCACGGCGTTCGGCCGGCCGATCATCGAGCTGCAGGGTCTGCAGTTCAAGCTGGCCGACATGCAGACGCGCACCGCGGCCGCCCGCGAGCTGCTCTACAAAGCGTGCGCGAAGATGGACCGCGGCGAGAGCGACAAGGCCCTGTATTCGTCGATGGCCAAGCTCTTCGCCTCCGACACGGCGATGTACGTGACGGTCGAGGCGGTCCAGGTCCTGGGCGGCTACGGCTACGTCAAGGAGTACCCGGTGGAGCGTATGATGCGCGACGCGAAGATCACCCAGATCTACGAGGGGACCAACGAGGTCCAGCGGGTCGTCATCGCGCGGCAGATGCAGCGGTAGCCTGAACGCCTCATGCCCCTGCGTCGCGTCCTCTTCGCCGCCGTGCTGGCCCTGAGCCTCGGGCTCACCGGCGTCGTGCTGCTCAACGGGGGGTTCAGCACGCAGGGGCCGCTGCGGGCCGCCGAGGTGCTGGCGGTCATCGTCGTCGCGGCCGGCGCGCTGCTGGGCGGCATGGCGATCGTCGGGGTGCGCATGGCCGGCTGGGAGGAGCCCGAGTCGGAGGCCGACTTCGAGCGCGTCGTGCTGCGCGCCGAGCGGCTGGCGCGCGAGGGCGTGTCGGCCGAGCCCGACGAGGTCGACTTCCTGACGCTCGACCCCTACGACGACGAGGACTTCGCCGAGCTCGTCCGCGACGCGCTCGACGACCTGCCCGACCTGCTACGCGTGGCGCTCGAGCGCAACGTGGCGGTCGTCATCTCCGATGCGGGGCGCCGCCACCGCGCCTACGGCCTCTACCGGGGCGACGGCGCGGCGCGCGACGACCACTCCGACCAGATCATCATCTTCCGCGACACGCTGCGTCGCGACTTCGGCCACGACCCGGAGCTCCTGCGCGAGCAGGTGACGATCACCGTGCGCCACGAGCTGGCCCATCACGTCGGGTTCGACGAGATGGGTGTGCGGGATCTGGGGTTGTAGGCGCGGGCGCGGGCGCGGGCGCGGCGCCGCGCGTTTGTTCTGTCCGGTTATGGCCACCCAGGACAGACGCACGATGGATCGGTGGCCGTCCCGCGTCTTGACAACTGTTCTGAACACCGGAACACTCCCGGCGCATGTCGGCCGTCCAGCGCTCTTCGTTGCCCGAGCAGGTCTTCCACGAGCTCGTGACCGCCGTCATCGGCGGGCGCTACGCACCGGGGGAGCGGCTGCCGTCGCAGCGTGCCCTGGCCGCCGAGCTCGGCGTGAACATGGCGTCGCTGCGCGAGGGCATCAAGCGCCTCGAGCAGCTGCGGCTCGTCGAGGTCCGCCACGGCGACGCGATGCGCGTGCTCGACTGGCGCGAGCACGGCGGGCTCGACGTCCTCACCCACGCCGCGGCCGCCGACCCCGAGCTCACCGCGCCGCTCTTCGAGGCCCGCCGGCTGCTGCTGCGCGAGGCCGCGCGAATGGCGGCGCCGCGCCGGACCGACGACCACGCCCGCATCCTGCGCGAGCTCGCCGACGCCTTCGCCGCCGCGCCCGACGACACGACCGCCCAGGCGATCGACCTCGGCTACATGGGCACGGTCATCGAGGCGGCCGGCAACCTCGTGTTCACGCTCATCATCAACTCGATCCGGGAGCTCTACCTCGGCCGGGCCGAGCGCTACCGGCCGATCGTGACCGGCCGCGACGAGCTCGCCCCGCTCTACGCCCGCGCGGCACAGGCGATCAGCGACGGCGACCCGGACGAGGCGGCCGCCGCGGTCGAGGCGCTCGCCGCGCTGCAGGAGCGGAGGATGCTCGAGGCGATGCCATGACGGGTCGCGCGACGCTCTCCCCGCGCGAAGCATCGATCTTCGCCTGTGTGGCCGACACGCTGCTGGCGCCCGCGCCGCCGCTGCCGCCGGTCGTCCGCACCGACGCGGTCGCCGCGTTCGACGCGTGGTTGGGCCGTGCGCCCCGGGTCAACCGGCTCGGCCTGCGCGCGCTGCTGCTGGCGCTCGAGCTCGCGCCGCGGCTCGGACCGCGCCGGGCCCGCTGGCGGCGCCTGGCGCCCGCCGACCGGCTCGAGGTTCTGCGGACGCTTGAGCGCCACGGCGGCCGGCCGCTCGTCGAGGCGCTGCGCGCCGGCGCGGCCGTCAGCTACTACGGCGACGCGGGCGTCAGCGCCCTGCTCGGCTACACACCGCGGAGCGCGGCGCCATGACGGCGCTGGCCGAGCCGGCCACCGGCGGCTTCGTCGACGGGCGACGGATCCGCGGTGAACGCCGCGTGCGCGCCGACGCCTGCGTCATCGGCACCGGCGCCGGCGGGGCGCCCGTCGCTCGCGCGCTCGCCGAGGCCGGGGCTCGGGTGGCGGTCCTCGAGGAGGGCGACCACGTCGCGCTCGACGAGCTCACCGGCCGCCCGCGTGACATGCTCACCGCGCTCTACCGCGACGCCGGCCAGACCGCCACCCTCGGCACGCCGCCGATCATGCTGCCGACCGGCCGGGCCGTCGGCGGCACGACCCTCGTGAACTCGGGCACCTGCCTGCGCGCCCCCGACGCGCTGCTGGCCCGCTGGCGCGACGAGCTCGGCGTCGACGGGATGGACGCGCTCTACGCGCGCGTCGAGGCGATCCTCGGCGTCGGCCGGGTGCCCGAGCAGCTGGCGGGCCGCAACGCGGCGGTCGCCCGCCGCGGCGCGGAGCGTCTCGGCTGGTCTGGGCACTTCCTGCCGCGCAACGCGCCCGGCTGCGTCGGCTCGGGCGTCTGCGCGTTCGGCTGCCCGAGCGGCGCCAAGCAGCACACGGGTGCGGCGTTCGTCGACGCCGCCAACGCCGCGGGCGCGACGACGTTCACCGCCGCCCGAGCGCGCCGCATCGTCATCGCCCGCGGCCGCGCGCACGGGGTGGAGGCGGTCACCCGCGCGGGCGGCCGGATCCTCGTCGAGGCCGACCGGGTCGTCGTCGCGGCCGGCACGCTGCACACGCCGCTGCTGCTCGCAGCCAGCGGCCTGCGCGCGCCGCAGCTCGGCCGCCACCTCTCGATCCACCCGGCGACCGCCGCCTGGGGCGTCATGGACGAGGTCGTCGACATGGCCCGCGGCGTGCCCCAGTCCTACGGCATCGACGAGTTCGCCGACCGCGGGCTCATGCTCGAGGGCATCGCCGGGCCGCCCGACTACCTGGCGATGGCCGTGCCCTACTCGGGCGAACGCCACCGCGAGCTCATGCTCGCCTACCGCCACGTCGCCCAGTTCGGGCTCATGGTCGCCGACGTGCCGAACGGTCGCGTCCTCGTCCCGCCCCCCGGACTTCGTCGCCGGGCCGGGCGGCCGATCATCCGCTACGACCTGGCCGAGCGCGACACGGCGACGATCGCCTTCGGCATCGAGCGCCTCGCCGAGCTGCTGTTCGCGGCCGGCGCGCGCCGCGTCATCCTGCCGCTGGCCGGCCTGACCGAGCTGCGCGACGGCGACCTGGAGCCGCTGCGCCGCCACCGCGTCCGCGCCGCCGAGCTCAAGGTCATGGCCTTCCATCCGCTCGGTACCGCCCGCATGGCGGCGCGCGCCCAGGACGGCGTCGTCGACCCGCACGGCCGCGTCCACGGCGTCGGAGGCCTGTATGTCGCTGACGGCAGCGCCGTCCCCGGCCCGCTCGGCGTCAACCCGCAGCTGACGATCATGGCCCTGGCGACGCGCCTGGCCGACCACCTGCTCACCGGAGAGGAACCGACATGTCGTTCTTGATCGACGGGCCGTGGCTGTACGCCAACGGCCGGGTGCTGGCCCACGCGCCGCGCGAGCAACAGGACAAGCTCGCCGCCGCGACGCTCGGCGTCTTCCTGGCCACGAGCGTCTCGCTCTACCTCGACCGACCCTGGACCCGGCCGATCTGGCGGATGTGCCGCGCCTCCAGCGGCCGCGACTGGATGCTGAACTCGGGTGTGCTGCGCATCGACGCGCGGCGGGCCGGACGGCGGACGCACGTCGTCAGCGCCCTGCTGTTCGCCACCTACCCGGTCTGGCTGTGGCTCGGGCTGCGCAACGGCCGCCGGTAGCGGCGCGCTTTCCGGGCTTCGGCGCGGGCGGCGGGTACGAGTCGTTCTACCTGCGCGCCGTCGACCCGGCGGGCGGGCGCGCGGTCTGGCTGCGCCACACGATCCACCAGGCGCCGAACGCCGCCCCGGTCGGTTCGATCTGGGTGACGCTCTTCGACGTGGGGGCGGGCGCGCCGGTGGCCCACAAGGCAAGCATCGCGGGCCCGCACCCCAACGCTGACGGCGGCCTGACGATCGGCGACAGCCGCTTCGGACCCGACGGGGTCGCCGGCTCGGCGGGCCCCGCCCGCTGGGACCTGCGCTTCGAGGGCGACGAGCCGGAGCTGCGCCACCTGCCGGCGGCCTGGATGTACCGCGCGCCGCTGCCGAAGACCAAGCCCGAGAGTCCGCGGCCGGCGGCCCGCTTCAGCGGAAGCGTCACCGTGGGGGAGACGACGTTCACGCTCGACGGCTGGCCCGGCGTGGTCGGCCACAACTGGGGCGCCGAGCACGCCGAGCGCTGGATCTGGCTGCACGGCATCGCGTTCGACGAGGACGCCGACGCGTGGCTCGACCTCTCGGTCGGCCGCGTGCGGCTCGGCCCGTTCACGACGCCGTGGGTCGCGGCGGGCGCGCTGTCGATCGGCGGCGAGCGGGTCCGGCTCGATGCCCGCAGCCGGCCGCGCGTGCGCGAGACGCCGACGTCGCTGTCGCTGCAGGCCCGCGCCGGCCGCGCCGGGCGCCTCGAGCTGCGCGTCGACTCGCCGCCGTCGGCGACCGTCGTCTGGCGCTACGCCGACCCCGACGGCCACGAGCACCACACGGCCAACTGCTCGATCGCGTCGATGGAGCTCACCTGGCGGCCGCGCGGCGCCGATCCGATCACGCTGCACACGACCTACGGCGCCGCCTACGAGCTCGGCATGCGCGAGACGACCCACGGGCTGCCGGTCCAGCCGTTCGGCGACCCCTGATCAGCCCGCCCCGTCGTGGCGCAGCCACGCCAGCACCGCGAGCACGCGCAGGTTGCCGCCCGGCGACGTGTGCAACCCCAACTTGCCGAAGATCGACGTGACGTGCTTCTCGACGGCGCCCTCGGTGACGACGAGCTCGCCGGCGATTGCCGCGTTGGACAGGCCCTGGGCCATGAGCTTCAGCACGTCGCGCTCGCGCGGCGTGAGCCCCTCGAGCGGGTCGTCGGCGCGGCGGCGGGCCAGCAGCTGGGCGACGACCTCGGCGTCGATCGCCGTGCCGCCCTCGGCCACGCGCTCGACCTGGGCGACGAAGTCGCTCGGGTCGGCGACGCGGTCCTTGAGCAGGTAGCCGACCCCGACCCCGGCGCGCGACTGCTCGCTGTCGAGCAGCTCGGCCGCGTAGGACTCCTCGACGTACTGGCTCAACACCAACACCGGCGTGCCCGGCACCTCGTGGCGAGCTTCGAGCGCCGCCCGCAGTCCCTCGTCACGCTGCGAGGGCGGCAGGCGCACGTCGACGATCGCCACGTCGGGCCGGTGCTCGACGACCGCGGCGACCAGCGACGGTCCGTCGCCCACCGCGGCGACGACCGCGTGCCCATGGGCTTCCAGCAGCCGCGCGAGGCCGTCGCGCAGCAGGACGAGGTCTTCGGCGATCACGATCCGCATGGCAGCTCCGCTCGAAGTGTCGTCCCGCCGCCGGCCGGACTGTCGACCGTCAGCCGCCCGTCGAGCGCCTCGACGCGGCCGCGCAGCCCGGAGATCCCGGTCCCGCGCCGGGCGTCGACCCCGCCGCCACCGTCGTCGCGCACCTCGATGCGCAGCTGCCCGTCGTCGATGCGCCCGAGAACCGAGCAACGCGCCGCGCCGCTGTGCTTGGCGACGTTCGTCAGCGCCTCGGCGACCGTGAAGTAGGCGGCCGACTCGACCGCGGCCGGCAGCTCGCGCGGCAGCTCGACGTCGACCGTGCACGCCACCGGGCAGCGGGCCGCCAGCGCGGAGACCGCGGCGTCCAGGCCGCGGTCGGCGAGGATCGCCGGGTGGATGCCGCGGGCGAGGTCGCGCAACTCCTGCAGCGCGGTCTTCGCGTCGTCGTGGGAGCGCTCCAGCAGCGCGGCGGCCTGCTCGGGGTCGCGCTCGATCGCCTCGCGCGCCATCCCGATGTCCATCGCCAGCGCGACGAGCCGCGCCTGGGCGCCGTCGTGCAGGTCGCGCTCGATGCGGCGCAGCTCGGCGGCAGCCGCGTCGACCGCGCCGGCGCGCGAGACCGTGAGCTCCTGGATGCGTTCCTGCTCGTCGCCGGCCAGCAGCGCGCGGGCCAGCAGCGCCTGCACGAGCGTGCACCCGCGCGCGAACCAGGCGGCGACGACAAGGCTCAACGGCCCGAGCGCCACCATGATCACGAACATCTCCCAGAGCCGGTCGACGGTGAACAGCCCGAAGTCGACGCCGTCCGGGATCGCCCACATCCACAGCGGGGCGGCGAGGAAGCCGAGCGCGACCGCCCACACCGTCACCGCCGCGACGAAGCAGCCGAGCGTGACCCCGAACGCGAGGATGAGCCACGAGAGCTCGCGCCAGGTCATCGGGTCGGCCAGGGCGCGGCCCAGCCGCGACAGCCAGCCGCCGTCGCCCCAGCGCCGCCGCGAGACGGCGATCGGCACGCCGGCCAGCGCGCCGCGCCGGCGCTCGAGGTTGCAGAACTCGCGGGTCAGCCACAGCGACGCCAGCAGGATCGGGATGCCGACGATCGTGATGAGCAGGATCGCGCCCGTGAGCGGGCCGACGAACAGCAGCGCAAAGCCCAGCGCGCCGGTGATCTGGCCGAGCGTGAGGTAGGCGAGATCCTTGAGGACCGTGACCGAGAACGGCAGGCGGAGGATGCGCTGCAGCACCCCGCCAGCATGACGCGCCGCACCGCCGCGCACCATGAGGCATCCCGGCGGCCCGGGCGGGGGAAATCCCCCGCCCGGGGAACGCTCGCCCAGGGGGCGAGGGTCCCTCAGCGGGGTTCGCCCAGAGGGCGAAACCCGCGGAGGGCATCCTCACGTGCGCTCAGGCGGTGACCGGCTCGTCGGCGAGCGCGTCGCGCTCGTTGGGCACGCAGTGGGTCATGACCTTGCCGGCGACGTCGCGCGGGCCGTTGGTGCCGAGGTTGCGCGCGCGCTCCAGCTCGGCTTCGGTCAGCGTCTGGGTCGCCAGCGGCTCGAGGCGGCGAACGTCGTCGGCGCTGATGCCCAGGCCCTCGCCGACCCGCCGGCCCAGCTCGTCCTCGCACATGAAGAAGTGCCAGACCATGCGCTGCTGGATCGGCTCGTCGCACTGCTGCAGCGCGGCGACGAGGTTGGCGACGAGGTCGTCCTTCTCCCACTGCTCGGAGAGCAGGTAGCGCTCGCCGGCCTGCTCGTAGTCGTTCGTGCGCGGGATGCGGGCGCGCGTCAGTCGGCCCTCGATGACCGGGCCCTGCTCGTCGTGGGCCGGCTTGGGCGCCTCCGCGAGGCCCCCGGTGATCGACGGCTCGTAGTTGACCGACGGGTTGCCGCCGTGCTGGTCGGCGTAGTAGGCCATGGCGCCGTCGCGCTGGTTCGTGCGCACCTCGGCGTTCTTGGCCTGGTTGACCGGCAGCTGCAGGTAGTTGGGCCCGACCCGGTGGCGCTGGGTGTCGGAATAGCTGAAGGTCCGGCCGACGAGCATCTTGTCGTCGGAGAAGTCCAGCCCGTCGACGAGCACGCCGGTGCCGAAGGCGATCTGCTCGCTCTCGACGAAGAAGTTGTCGGGCGTGCGGTCGAGGACCATGCGGCCGACGTGCCGCAGCGGGAAGTCGTCCTCGGGCCAGACCTTCGTGTCGTCGAGCGGGTCCCAGTCGAGCTCGGGGTGGTCGTGGTCGTCCATGAGTTGGACGTAGAGGTCCCACTCGGGATGCTCGCCGCGGTCGATCGCGTCGTAGAGATCCTTCGTGTGGACGCCGAGGTCCTTCGCCTGGGCGACGGCGGCGTCGGCGGCCGTCCACGACTTCACCGGCTGCTTGGGCAGCCAGTGGTACTTGACGAGCTTCGTCTCGCCGGCCTCGTTGACCCACTTGTAGGTGTTGACGCCGAAGCCCTGCTGGTGGCGGTAGCTGGCCGGGATGCCGCGCGGGCTGAAGACGAGCATGACCATGTGCAGCGCCTCGGGCGACTGGCTGAAGAAGTCGAAGGCGCGGTTGGCGACGCCGGCCTCGAACGTCACCGGGTCGGGCTTCTGGGAGTGGATGAAGTCGGGGAACTTGATCGCGTCGCGGATGAAGAAGACGCCGAGGTTGTTGCCGACGAGATCCCAGTTGCCGTCCTCGGTATAGAACTTGACCGCGAACCCGCGGGGGTCGCGCGCCGCCTCGGAGGAGTCGCGGCCGCCGGCGACGGTCGAGAAGCGCACGGCGACCTCGGTGCGCTTGCCGGCCTCCTGGAAGAGCTTCGCGCGCGTGTACTTGGAGATCGGCTCCTCGCCCACCTTGCCGGTGGCCTCGAAGAAGCCGAAGGCGGTGGCGCCGCGGGCGTGGACGACGCGTTCCGGGACGCGCTCGCGGTCGAAGTGGCTGATCTTCTCAAGGAACTGGTAGTTCTCGAGCGTGGCAGGACCGCGGGCGCCGATCGTGCGCTGGTTCTGGTTGTCGTGGACAGGATGGCCCTGTCGGGTGGTCAGGACGGGTCGCTTCTCGCTCATGCCAGCGACCCTAGCGCAAATTGGAACGATTCCAGAAAAAAGGTCACACGGCGAGCCCGGAACAAGGTGCTACTGTCCGGCGAAACGACGCGCTGGACGCGTGCCGTTCGTGATCGAGGCCCCGTGGAGTGCGACCGCCGGGGGATAAACCTGCCCGTGGAGTGCGACCGCCGGGCGACATATCCGAAAGGACCCATCCATGCCCGAAGCCGTCATCGTCGACGCCGTCCGGACGCCCGTCGGTCGAGCCTTCAAGGGCTCGCTCGCCTCGCTGCGTCCCGACGAGACGCTCGCCTTCATCGTCGACCAGCTGCTGGAGCGCAACCCCGGCGTCGATCCGTCGACCGTCGAGGAGCTCGTCGCCGGCTGCGGCCTGCCGCAGGGCCTGCAGGCCAACAACATCGCCCGCATCGCCGTCCTGCTGAGCGACAAGCTCGGCCAGACGACGAACGGGTCGACGGTCAACCGCTACTGCGCCTCCGGCCTGGACGCGATTCGCGTCGCGGCCAACGCCGTCAAGGCCGGCCAGGGCGACGTCTACATCGCCGGCGGCGTCGAGTTCGTCTCGCGCTACAACGCCGCGCAGGAGGCCGCCCACCCCGAGGACCAGAACGAGAAGCTCCAGGGCAAGGAGCCGGGCCAGCCCGACGCGTACATCGCGATGGGCCTGACCGCCGAGAACGTCGCCGAGAAGTACGGCGTCTCGCGTGAGGACCAGGACGCGTACGCCCAGCGCTCGCAGGAGCGTGCGGTCGCCGCCCAGAACGACGGGTTCTTCGACCGTGAGATCGCGCCCGTGACGCTCGCCGACGGCACGGTCGTCTCCAAGGACGACGGTCCGCGCGCGTCCTCGACGCTCGAGAAGCTCGCGTCGCTGGAGCCCGCCTTCAAGGAGGGCGGCACGGTGACGGCCGGCAACTCGTGCCCGCTCAACGACGGCGCCGCCGCCGCGCTCATCATGAGCGACACGAAGGCCAAGGAGCTCGGCCTCACCCCGCGTGCCCGCTTCATCACGGCCGCCACGTGGGGCAACGAGCCCGAGTACATGGGCGTTGCGCCGATCGGGGCGATCAAGAAGGCGCTGGACCGTGCCGGGATGAGCATCAACGACATCGACGTCACCGAGCTCAACGAGGCGTTCGCCGCGCAGGTCCTGCCGATCTCGCAGGAGTGCGGGATCGACATGGACAAGCTCAACCCGCACGGCGGCGCGATCGCGCTCGGCCATCCGTTCGGGATGACCGGCGTGCGCATCATGGCCACGCTGCTCAACGACCTCGAGACGATCGACGGCACCTACGGCCTGGAGACGATGTGCGTCGCCCAGGGCCAGGGCGAGGCCGTCATCGTCGAGCGCCTGAAGTAGCCCTCACCGGGGTCAGACCCGTTCCGTTGCATGTGCGGCGGAACGGGTCGGCCTCGGTCGTCGCGCGGCGTGCAACGGAACGGGTCTGACCCCGTTTGCGGGGTCGCGCCCGCCGCGCGCCTCGGCCAGCGCCTCGTCGATCGTCGGCAGCACAAGCCCGCCGTGGTCGAGCGCGCCGACGCGCTCCAGCAGCCGCTGGTGCTCGGGCCGCACGCAGACGAGCAGCACGGTGATGCCGCGGTGCTCGAGGTGGGCGACGAGGTCGGCCAGCGCCTGGGCGCCGGTCGAGTCCAGCACCCGCAGGCGGCCGAGTCGCAGGACGACGACCTCGACGTCGCTGATCTCCGCGAGCTCGAGCAGGAAGCGCTGGGCCGCCCCGAAGAAGAGGGCGCCGTCGAGCCGGTAGGCGACGATGTGCTCGTGCAGCAGCTCGCGCTCGAGCGCTGTGTCGACGTCGACGGGTGCGAGCCGCTCGCGCTCGAACGTCGTCGCCTCTGCCATCGCGCGCAGCGCCAGGACCGACGCGAGGGCGATGCCGACGCCGACCGCGATGACGAGGTCGAACGCCACCGTCGTGGCCGCGGTGGCCACGACGAGCGCCGCGTCCCCGCGGGTCGACCGCAGCAGCCGGTCGATCGTCCCGAACTCGACCATCCGCACGGCGGTGACCATGAGCACCCCGGCGAGGGCCGCCAGCGGGACGCGTTCGAGCAGCGGGGCGGCGGCCACGACGATCGCGGCCAGCACGAGCCCGTGGACGGTGGCGGCCGCGCGGGTCCGGGCGCCGGCGCGCACGTTGACGGCCGTGCGGGCGATCGCGCCCGTGGCGGGCATGCCGCCGACAACGCCGACCGCGACGTTGGCGAGCCCCTGACCGACGAGCTCGCGGTCGGGGTCGTGCGGGTCGCCGTCGGCCATGCCGTCGGCGACCTTGGCCGACAACAGGCTCTCGACCGCGGCCAACGCGGCCACGGCGAGGGCGGCGGAGACGAGGTGGCCGAGGGTGCCGGGGGACAAATCAGGCAGCGCGGGAACCGGCAGCGACGAGGGGATGTGGCCGATGCGGGCGATGTCGAGCCCGGCCAGCTCGGCGCCGAGCGTCGCGGCGACGACGGCGACCAGCGACGCGGGCAGCGCCCGGTGCAGCCGCGGCAGCGCCACCATGAGCGCCCCCACCGCCGCGACGATCGCGAGCGCCGCGAGGCCGTGACCCGCCCACGCCTCCACGGCGCGGACGGCGACCGCCGCGGTGTTCTCGCCCTCGGGCCGCTCGACGCCCAGGGCCGACGGCACCTGCTGCAGGAAGATCAGCAGCGCGATGCCGAGCGTGAACCCCTCGACGACCGGCCACGGCAGGACGGCGGCGTAGCGTCCGAGGCGCGCGACGCCGCAGACGACGAGGATGAGCCCCGCGAGCAGCGCGACGACCGCGACCGCGCCCGGCCCGACCGACGCCACGACCGGGACGAGCACGACGGTCATCGCGCCGGTCGGCCCGCTCACCTGGACGTGGGAGCCGCCGAAGACCGCCGCCACGACGCCCGCGACGATCGCGGTGACGAGCCCCGCTTCGGCGCCGAGCCCGGAGGCGACGCCGAAGCCGAGCGCGAGCGGCAGGGCGATGACGGCGACCGTGATGCCGGCCAGCGCGTCGCGCGCCCAGCCCCGCCGCAGGCCGCGGTAGTCGGCGCGCGAGGGCAGCAGCGCGCCGAGGCGACCCCGCGCGGTCACGAGCGGGCGAGCTCGTCGCGCGTGGCCGTGTACTGGTCGAGCAGCAGCTGGCGGGCGACCGCCAGCACGTCGGCGATGCGCTCGTCGGCGAGCGCGTAGACGACGCCCGGTCCCGGTTGACGGCGACGCACCGATGTTCGCGCGGCTCAACGGGCCGCGACGCGGTTAGGGTGCCGCGCATGGCCCATGACCTGCCGCCCATCGACGACGACTTCCTGCGCTCCGCGCCGACGGTGGCGAGCGTCAGCGTCGAGCTGCCCAACCGCCAGCAGGAGGTGTGGGACGCGCTCGGCAGCGATCAGATGTGGTCGTGGGTGCCGGTGCTCGACCGTCTGCACTGGCTGACCCCGCGCCAGCAGGGCGGCATCCGGCGGCTGCGGATCGCGAAGATCCTCACCGTCGACGAGGAGTTCTACCGCTGGGAGGAGCCGCACCGGGCGACGTTCCGCGTCGTACGTCAGTCGCGGCCGCTGCTGAAGGGGCTCGCCGAGGACTTCGTCGTCGAGGCGCTGCCGTCCGGCGGGTCGAAGCTCACCTGGACGATGGCGATGGACGGCAAGCTGCCGGCGCCGCCGGCCGCCCTCATGGCGAAGGCGAACCGGTCGGCGCTGGCGGGCATCCGCAAGATCCTCTAGCGGGGCGCCATCCGGATCGCGCCGTCGAGGCGGATCGTCTCCCCGTTCAGCATCGGGTTGGCGACGATCTGCTCGGCGAGCTGCGCGTACTCCGACGGGCGGCCCAGCCGCGGCGGGAACGGGATCGACTTGCCCAGCGAGTCACGCGCCTCCTCGGGCAGCGCGGCCAGCAGCTGCGTGTCGAACAGGCCCGGCGCGATCGTGCACACCCGGATCCCGTACTGCGACAGGTCGCGCGCCACCGGCAGCGTCATCCCGACGACGCCGCCCTTGGACGCCGAGTAGGCGACCTGGCCGATCTGCCCGTCGAACGCGGCGACCGACGCGGTGTTGATGAGCACGCCGCGCTCGCCGTCGGCGTTGGGCTCGTTGCCGATCATCGCCGCGGCCGCCAGCCGCAGCACGTTGAACGTGCCGATGAGGTTGATGTCGAGGATGATCTTGAACGGCTCGAGCGGATGCGGCCCCTTCGTGTTGGCCGTCTTCTGCGCCCAGCCGGTGCCGGCACACGTCACGGCGATCCGCAGGCCGCCGTCGGCCTGCGCGGCGGCGTCGACGGCCGCCTGGACCTGCTCCTCCTCACGGACGTCGACCTGCACGAACGTCGCGCCGAGCTCGTCGGCGAGCTGGTTGCCGCGGTCGGCGTTGATGTCGGCGATCGTCAACGCCGCGCCCTGCTCGGCCAGTCGGCGGGCGGTCGCCTCGCCGAGCCCCGATGCGCCGCCGACGACGAGCGCCCCACTTCCCTGGATGTCCATGGGCCGTGACCCTACTCGGGCAGGTGCGAGGCGCGGGCGAGGCCGTCCTTGCCGTCGGCCTTCGTGCGCCGCAGCGCCTGGTCGGCCCGCTCGAGCAGCTCGACCGGCCCTTCCGGCTCCTGCCATTCGGCCACGCCGCACGAGACCGTCAGGCTGTCGTGGCCGCCGTCGGGCAGCTCGATGCCGATCTCGCGCAGGACCCGCACCGCGCGCGACGCGGCGATGTCGGCCCGCGGCCCGCGCACGTTCGGGAGGATCACGACGAACTCGTCGCCGCCGTAGCGGGCGATCTGGTCGAAGCTGCGGTACTCGCCGCGCAGCGCGTCGGCGACGTGGCGCAGGAGCTCGTCGCCGGTCGGATGCCCGTAGGTGTCGTTGACGCGCTTGAAGTCGTCGAGGTCGAGGATCGCGATCGCCAGCGGCGTGCTCTGGCGCCGGGCGCGCGCGATCTCCTCGGCCAGGCGGTCGTGCATCGCGCCGTGGTTCAGGCAGCCGGTGAGGGGGTCCAGCGCGGCGGCCAGGCGGGCGTCGCGCAGCGCGATCGCGGTCCCGGCGACGTCGGCGAGCGCGGCGGCGGTCGCGAGGTCCTCGACCGGCCAGTCGCGTGGCGCATGGGCGCCGAGGACGATGATCGCCCGCACGGCCTCGCCGGTGCGCACCGGCAGGATCGCGGCGGCGGCGAGGGCGTGCTCGTCGACCAGCAGCGCGGGGAGGACGCCGGGGACCGCCGTGTCGGCGACGGTCACCGGCCGGCCGCGATGCGCCACCCAGGTCAGGGCGTCGTCGCGCGCGACCGCGTCCAGGACGTACTCGCGGGGGGCCAGGCCCGGCGTGGCGACCAGCCCGGTCGCCGGCCGGCCCTGGTCGAGGACGATGACGTGGGCCTGGTCGACCGCGAGGGCGACGACGAGCTCCTCGGCGAGCGCGCGCTGGATCGCGGGCAGGCCGAGGTCTCGCTGCCCCAACAGCGCGAGTCGTTGCACGCTCTCGAGTTGACCGTCCACGTCCTGTGGGCTTTCGGCGAGGTTCCGGCCGCCCGGAGAACCAGGTCATCCCTGCCTGGATTGCCGGTCCGGGCCCCGCTCGCGATGAGCCTACATCCGGGGCATCGGCGAGTAAAGGGCGATCGACGCTCAGCCGGCCCGGCGCACGAGCGAGAGCGCGAACAGGCCGTCGTCGTCGGTGAGCTGCTCGCGCAACTCCAGCCCGGCCGCCGCGAGATCGGCGGCGAGGCGGTCGACGGTGAACTTCGCGCTGATCTCGGTGCGCAGCTCCTCGCCGGCGGCGAACGTCACGTCGAGGCCGAGCGCCGCGATGCGCACCCGCTGCGGCCGGCGGGCGCGCAGGCGCATCTCGATCCACTCGTGGTCGCGGTCGAAGAAGGCGACGTGGTCGAACGCGTCGCCGACGAAGTCGCCGTCGAGCTCGCGGTTGATGACCGCCAGCACGTTGCGGTTGAAGGCCGCCGTGATCCCGGCCGCGTCGTCGTAGGCGGCCTCGAGGATCGCCGGGTCCTTGACGAGGTCGGTGCCGAGCAGCAGGTGGTCCTCGTCGCCGAGCAGGCCCGCCAGCCGGCGCAGGAACCGGCGGCGGCTGCCGGGCGGGAAGTTGCCGATCGTGCCGCCGAGGAACGCGACGACCCGGTGGCCGGTGGGGCCGCCGTGGGGCGGCGGCACCCGGTCGAGGTGGTGCTCGAAGTCTCCGACGAGCCCGTGGACCTCGAGCGCCGAGAACGTCGTCGTGAGCTCAGCGGCGCACGCCTGCACCATCGAGGCGGTCACGTCGAGCGGGACGTAGCGCAGCCACGGCGGCTCGCGGTCGGCCATCGCCGTCAGCAGCAGGCGGGTCTTCGCCGCGGTGCCGGAGCCGAGCTCGACAAGCTCGCGGGCGTCGGTGGCGGCGACGATCGCGGCCGCGTCGCGCTCGAGGATCGCCCGCTCGCAGCGCGTCGGGTAGTACTCGGGCTGCTCGCAGATGCGGTCGAACAGCTCGGCGCCGACGGCGTCGTAGAAGTGCTTGGGCGGCAGCTCCTTGAACGGCCGCGTCAGGCCGTCGAGGACGTCGTCGGCCAGCGTGCTGCCGAGCCGGTCGGTGCCGGCGAAGAGGTCCTCGACGAGGATGCGGTCGGCGACGAGCGTGGCGGACATCAGGCCGGCTCCTGCGGGTCGATGGCGAGGCGGACGCCGGCGAAGATCTGGCGCCGGATCGGCAGGTCCCAGTTGCGGAACGTGCGGGTGGCGATGCGCGGGTCGGTCGCCCAGGAACCGCCGCGCAGGACGCGGTAGCGGTCCCCGAAGAAGACCTCGGAGTACTCGCGGTAGGGGAAGGGGGTGAAGCCCGGGTAGCCGCGGAAGGGGCTGGCGGTCCACTCCCACACGGCGCCGATGCCGACGAGGTCTGCGGCGGCCCGTTCCCATTCGGCCTCGGTGGGGAGCCGTGCTCCACGCCACCGGGCGACGGCCTCCGCCTCGTGGAAGGAGACGTGGCAGGCGGGGGCGTCGGGGTGCCCGCCCGCCGCGGGCTCGTCACGCGTGATGTCGTACTGCTCCTTCCAGGCCCAGCCTTCGTCCGACCACCATTCGCGCCGGACGTAGCCGCCGCCCTCGACGAAGCGCAGGAACGTCGCGTTGGTGACCGGCCGGCGCGCGATGCGGAAGGCGGGCAGCTCGACGGTGTGGCGCGGGCGCTCGTTGTCGTAGGCGAAGCGGTCGTCGGGCGCGCCGAGGTCGAACGCGCCGGCCGGGACGTCGAGCCACTCGGGGCCGTCGCCGACGTCCTCCGGCGGCGTGTCGGGCGGCTCGCCGGGCGCCAGCATGCCGCCGAGCGCCATCGCCTGGCGCATGGTCTCGGTGTGCTGCAGCTCGTGGCGCAGGACCATCTCGTGAATGAACGGGTCGACGCCGCGCTCGTCGATGGCGCGCAGCGTGCGGGCGCGGACGGCGGCGAGATAGTCGAGCGCCTGCCCGTGGTCGAGCAGCGGCAGGTCGCCGCGGACGGCGCGCGGCGTCTCGAACGCGTCGTAGAGGGCGGCCAGCTCGGCGTGCAGCAGCGGCTCGCCGGCGTGGCGGTGCACGAGCCACAGGTCCTCGTAGGCGGCGATGTGCGCCAGGTCCCAGACGAGCGGGCTCAGGATCGGGTCGATCTGGCGCTCGAGGTCCTCACGGTCGAGGTGGGCGACGAGGTCGAGCGTGCGGTGACGGGTCGCCGCGAGGTCGCCGAGCAGTAGGGAGACCTCGGTCGCGACGGTCGTCGATGACGTCGTGCGCGGAGCGATCTGCCCGAGGCTACCCGGGTCGGCGCGGATCTCGCGCCGATTCGCCGCCCGCCTGACCGAACGGACGGGAACCACCACTGGGGTCAGACCCGTTCCGTTGCAGCGAAGCGGCGTTGACGTCGCAGCGGTCGAGGCCGCTGCAACGGAACGGGTCTGACCCCGGTTAGACGACGAGGCCGCTGCAACGGAACGGGTCTGACCCCGGTTAGACGACGAGGCCGTGGCGGACGGTGTTCTCGGTGATCGCGCGCGCCTCGACGAAGTGCAGCAGGTAGTCGGGGCCGCCCGCCTTGGGTCCTGTGCCCGACAGGCGGCCGCCGCCGAACGGCTGGCGGCCGACCATCGCGCCCGTGATCTCGCGGTTG
>JBDZVZ010000042.1:0-33823 GCA_040255945.1 Solirubrobacterales bacterium
ACGTGCTCTCGCGCATCCCGACGATCCACACGACCGCGACCAGCAGGCCGACGACCAGCCCGGCCACCGTCCCCGCGACCGAGATGAGCAGGCTCTCGTTGCCCAGGGTCCGGCGCACGAGCCAGCGCGACGCGCCCACCGCCCGCAGCACACCGATCTCGCGAGTGCGCTCGAGCACCGACATCGACAACGTGTTGACGATCCCGAGCATCCCGACGAGCACGGCGATCGCGACGATCGCGTTGAAGAACGCAAACTGCTGGTTGATGGCGTCGGTGGTGCTCTTCTTCAGCTGCGCGTTGGACACCGCCTCGAGGTCCGGGTAGTCGCGGCGCAGGAGCGCGTCGATCCGGCGGGTCAGCGCCGCACGGTCGTTCTCCGACCGGGCCTTGACGGCGAGCTGGACGTCGTTCTTCACGCCGTAGACCGCGGCCAGCGTGGCCGACGAGACCTGCAGCGCATGGCCGCCGCCGTCGAGCGTGTCGGTGATCCCGACGACCGGGGCGGTCCGCACGCTCGACGGCCCGGAGAGCCTCAGGCGGTCGCCGACGTGCAGCCCCTGGGTCTCGGCGTAGGTCTTCGACGGCACGACGCCGCCGGCCGCCAGCCCGCGCAGGACGGCCGCCCGGGGAGCGCCCTCGTACTGCGGGCGGTCGACGCGATCCAGCGCGTAGGGGTCGTAGCCGATGACGAGGCCCTCGCTCGAGCTGCCGGGCAGCTCCTGCAGATAGACGACGCGCCGCCCGACGACCGCGCCGGTCTCCGGCATCGCCGCGATCTGGGCGCGCAGCCGGGAGCTGAGGCCGGGCTGCGGTGGGCCGAAGTCCTGGTAGTCGAGCGGCTGGACGGTGACGTCGCGGGCGAGCTGCTGGTCGAGCCGGTCCTTGACGGAGCCGACGAAGCTCGAGGCGACCGTCGCGTTGACGACGACGACCGACAGGGCGACGATGAGCGTCGCCGCGGTCGCCGCCGTGCGGGCCGGGTTCGACCGCACGGCGTCCACCGCCAGCCGGCCCTCGGCCGGCATGAGCGCCCGCAGCGGCGCGCCCATGAGCCGGATGAGCGGCAGGACGAGCACGGGAGCCAGCAGGACCATTCCCAGGAACATCGCGAACGTCGAGCCGACACCGCCGATCGCACCGAGCACGCCGTTCTGGGCGGTGTCCCCGAACCAGAACAGGCCGCCGATCGCCATGCCGGGCACGAAGAGCGCGGTGCCGATGAGCGCCCGGCGCAGCGGCGGCATCCCCGACCGGACGCCGGCCGAGCCCTGCATCGCCTGGATCGGCGGGACGCGGGCGGCGCGCACGGCGGGCCAGAGCGTGCCGACGAACGTCGCCAGCAGCCCGGTGATGACGGCGACGATCGCCGGCCAGGGCTTGAAGTCGACCGTGGCCACCGGCATCCCGAAGCTCTGCATCGCCTGCAGGAGGACGACCGCCAGCCCCGCGCCGAGGGCGAGCCCGACGACCGATCCGATGACGCCGAGCACCGCCCCCTCGGTGAGGATGCTCGCTCCGACCCGCCGGTCGCTGGCGCCCAGCGCCCGCAGCGTGCCGATCTCACGCATCCGCTGGAGCACGGTCATGTTGAAGGAGTTGAGGATGAGGAACGCGCCGACGAAGAGCGCGATCCCGGAGAAGAAGTAGAGGACGACGTCCAGCGACGCGAGGCTCTCCTGCATCTCGTCGCTCTTGGCCTGTGGCGTCGTCACCTCGACGCCCGGCCCGAGCCGGCGCGCGAGCTTCGCCCGCACGTCGGCGACCGACGCGCCCGGCTGCAGGATGACCGAGATCTGGTCCACCACCCCGGGCTTGTCCATGGCCCGGCGGGCATCCTGGATCGGCATCGTGCCCAGGCCGTAGCCGCCGAGGTTCAGGCCGCCGAGCTCGAACAGGCCGGTGACACGCAGCGGCAGGATCCCGGTCGGGGTCGAGAAGCGGACGGTGTCGCCGATGCCGATGCCGTGATCCTTGGCCCAGCTGGCCCCGACCTTTACCTCGCCGCGGCCGGGGCGCGGGTCGCGGCCGGCGACCTGACGGGCCGCCGACGTCTCGGGCTGCGAGAAGTCCTCGCCGGCCATATAGACCTGGTCGGTGCGGGCGCGACCGACGGTCCCGTCGCGACGAACGAGGCGGAAGGCCGAGCCGATCGTGCCCGACGCCGACTGCACGCCCTGGACGAGACGGACCCGGTCGACGGTCGACGCGTCCAGCGAGCCGACCGACTGCTTGCCGGAGATGACGATGTCGGTGCGCCCGTACATCGAGTCGAAGAGCTGGCCGAACGTCGAGTGGATCGTCCCGACGAGGAGCAGGACGCCGAAGACCATCCCGACGCCGAGGACGATGCCGCCCGCCGTGAGCCCCGACCGCAGCGGCCGGGCGCGCAGCGAGCGCAGGCTCAGCCGTGTGAAGGAGCGCACGCGCGCCCCCTGGGGCAGCCGGCGGGTGGCGGCGCTCACCCCGGGACCTCCTGCGGCCCGGCGGGCGCGAGCGTGAGCTCGCTCAGCGTGCCGGCGACCCGTTCACGGTCGGCGCCGGCGATCTCGCGGACGATGAGGCCGTCGCGCACGAACGCGACCCGGTCGGCCATCGCGGCGGCGCCGGCGTCGTGGGTGACCATGACGACCGTCTGGCCGTCGTCGACGAGCCGGCGCAGCAGCGCGAGCACGTTGCCGCCGGCGGTCGAGTCGAGGTTGCCGGTCGGCTCGTCGGCCAGCAGCACCTGTGGGCGGCGCAGGAGCGCGCGGGCGATCGCCACCCGCTGCTGCTCACCGCCCGACAGCTCCGACGGCCGGTGCCCGGCCCGGTCGGCGAGGCCGACCATCGCCAGCAGCTCGTCGACGCGGTCCGCGTACTGGGACGGATGCTCGCCGGCGACCAGGGCGGGCAGCAGCACGTTCTCGGCGGCGGTGAGCGTCGGCAGCAGGTTGAAGAACTGGAAGACGAACCCGAACACCTCGCCGCGCAGCCGCGTGAGCTCGCGGTCGTCGAGTCCGTCGTAGCGGCGGCCCTCGATCTCGACCGACCCGGTCGTCGGACGCTCCAGCCCGCCGAGGATGTGTAGCAACGTGCTCTTGCCCGATCCGGACGGGCCCATGATCGCGACGAGCTCGCCCTCCTCGACCCGGAGATCGACGCCGCGCAGGGCGCGTACGGCGCCGGCCCCCTCCCCGAAGATCTTGACGAGGTCGTGCGCCTCGATGACGGCAGTGCCCGTACCGATCGTCATGGCCCGACCGTAGGTCGGGGCCCGGGCGTCGCCATCCGCAGGGACCGCGGCACCGGCCTGGGCAGAAACTACGGAGCGACCGGTGAACCCGGTGGCGATGCCGAATCGCCAGGGGCGGTCTACCCTGTGGGCGTGCAGCAGCAGCGCAGGTCCGTCGTTCCCGCCGTCGTCATGGTCCTGGCCGCCGCCCTCATCGGCCTGCTCGTCTACGGGGTCGTCAAGGGCGGTAACGACACGTCGCTCGACGACGCCGTCAAGCGCGGCGATCTGCCGACCGCGCCCGGGTCCGCGCTCGCCCAGCCGCTGCTGGACGGCGGCGGCAAGGCGTCGCTGGCCGACTACCGCGGCAAGATCGTCGTCCTGAACTTCTGGGCCTCGTGGTGTACCCCGTGCAGCGACGAGGCGCCGGTGCTGCAGCGCACCCACGAGCGGCTCCAGCGCGACGGGGCCGGCACGGTCCTGGGCGCCACCTACTCCGATGCGGTGCCCGACTCGCGCCGCTTCGAGCGCGAGCACAAGGTCACCTATCCGTCGGTGCGCGACCTGGAGACCAAGCTCGCCAAGCAGTACGGGACCAAGAGCCTGCCCGAGACGTTCGTGCTCGACCGCGAGGGGCGCATCGTGGCGATCTCGCGCGGTCAGGTGAGCCAGAAGTTCCTCGACGCGGCAGTCGCCAAGGCGAAGCGCGCATGAGGCGGCTCGTCGTCATCGTCGCGCTCGCGCTCCTGACCGGCCTGTCGGGCACGGCGGCCGCCGCGACGCCGCGCACGTCGCTGGACGCCGTCCAGCGCGACGTCATGTGCGTCAGCTGCGGCGTGCCACTCAACACGGCCGAGTCGCCGCAGGCCGACCGCGAGCGCGCGTTCATCGCCGACCTCGTCGGCCGCGGGCTGACCAAGCAGCAGATCCTGGACCGGCTCGTCGACGAGTACGGACCCAACGTGCTGGCGATGCCGAAGGGCGATGGCTTCGGCAAGGCGGCCTACCTCGTGCCGATCGCCGCGGTGCTGGCGGCGATCGCGCTGCTGGCGGTCGTGCTGCCGCGCTGGCGGCGCCGGCGCGCGGCGGGCCCGGGCGCCGTGGCCGACCCGCTCACCGAGGGCGCCGAGCTGTCCGACGACGACGCGCGGCGCCTGGACGCCGACCTGGCCCGCTACGAGGTCTGAGCGCCCGCGATGCTCGCCGCCGCCGCCAGCACGGGACACGTCGACACGACGGTCATCGCCGCGTTCGCGGTCGGGTTCATCTCGTTCATCTCGCCGTGCGTGCTGCCGCTGGTGCCCGGCTACCTGTCGGCCGTCTCGGGCGTGTCGCTCGACGAGATGCGCGGGCGCGACGCCTCGGCGAAGGCGCGAGTGCTCGGCCCGGCGATGATCTTCTGCCTGTCGTTCACGCTAATGTTCGTCGCGCTCGGCATGACGGCGACCGGCATCGGCTCGACGCTGCGCGACCACCAGGGCACGCTGAACACGATCGCCGGCTGGATCATCGTCGCGCTCGGCGTGTTCTTCGTCGCGACGTTGTTCGTCGACCGGCTCAACCGCGAGTACCGGCCGGAGGCGCTCATCCGCCGGGCCGGGTCGGGCGGGCCGGTCATCGCGGGCCTGGCGTTCGCGATCGCCTGGACGCCGTGCGTGGGGCCGACGCTCGGCTCGATCCTCAGCGCGGCCGCGGTCTCCGACACGGTCGGCAAGGGCGGCATCCTGCTGGCCTTCTACTCGCTGGGGCTCGCCCTGCCGTTCCTGCTGACGGCGGTCGCCTTCGACCGGGCGACGACGGCGTTCCGCTGGCTGCGCGACCACCACGTGATCATCACCGCCGTGTCGGGCGCGATCCTGATCCTCATGGGCGTGCTCATCCTCAGCGGCGAGCTCACGCGCCTGAACACCGAGGCCCAGGACCTGCTCGGCCGGCTGGGGCTCGACTTCCTCTACAAGCTGTAGGGCCGGGGCGCGCTTTGGCGGGCGGCCGCGCCCGCCCGCTGAGCGCTCCTTGCCGCGCGGGTGTCGCCTGGCGACACTCCGGCGACAAGGAGCGCCGGCCCGGCCTACCCGAGCGTCATGTTCGGCTCGCCGCGGCTGTTGAGCCCGTTGGCCGACCGCGTGCACGTCCCGCCGCGGACCGCCCCGCCGTTGTAGGCCTGGCGCACGCAGCTGCGCAGCGCGAGCTGGCCCCAGTAGTTGGGATGCAGGCTCTCCTGGATGTAGTAGTTGCTGCCGATCGTCGAGACGGTGCGGATCTGGTTGACCCACTCGCTCTTGTCGACCGCCCCGGTGCCGCGCCACGAGCCGACGCCCGTCTCCTCGATGAGCCCCACCCCGGTCTCGCACAGCCGCCGGCCGTTGAACGCGCGCTGCAGGTCGAGCAGCTTGACGTTCGCCAGGCCGGCCTGCGAGGCGGCGGTGCGCACCGCGCCGTTGATCGTCGGCAGCGCGGAGGTGTTGGCCCAGTCGGCGTCCTTGTTCCAGAAGCCGCAGCCGCCGGTCGACTGGCGCGTGTAGCCCGACTGGCTGTAGCGGAAGCCCGAACCGCCCGGAACCGGCGACTCGTAGTTCTGCACGAGGATCGTGTACTGCGACGCCGCGTAGCCCGCCCGCGACATCGCACTGCCGACGTTGACGATCGCCTGCTTGATCTTCGCGGTGACGGCCGCGACGTTCGTGCTCGTGAAGTTCGCCTTCACCGACGAGTCGTCGTAGCAGTAGTCCGGCCACCACGACGGCGACAGCAGGAAGTCCGAGACGCAGGACTGCACGATGCCGGCGAAGTTGAAGTCGTTGCCGCCGATCGAGACGACGACCATGCGCACGTTGTGGCCGGCCGCGAACTGCTGCAGCGCCTTGGCCTGACCGACACGGCCCGCACCGTCGTCGTAGAAGTCGAGGCCCGGCTTGAAGTTGCCGCTGGAGTCGGTGAACGTCGAGGTCTTGGCGCCCGAGCAGGCCAGGTTCACGCCCGAGGCGGTGCCCACGAAGATCTCGGCGGACTTCGAGCGGTGGCAGCGGGCGATCGCTTCACCGGTGCCCGAGGCGTTGTCGTAGTACGCCGTCGACCCGAGTGCGTCGACGTACTGCTCGCCGTTGTTGGAGCTTCCCGCCCACCGGCCGGCCTCGCCCGAGATGTAGGAGTCGCCGAGGCTCGCGACCCACGGCGTGCCGCTTCCGGGCCCGTCGGCCCGCGCGGCGGGGACGAGCGCGGCGGCGAGCGCCATCGCGATGAACAGGGCCCGGAGTGCTCTCGTCATCCGGCGACCGTAATCGCCCGAATTTCAGGAAAGCAAGCGTTTCCAGGAGTTTCGCGCCCGCCGCCCTACATCGCCTCGGGCGCCGAGACCCCCAGGAGGTCCAGCGCCCGCGCGATCGTGCGCTGGGTCGCGACCGCCAGCGCGAGCCGGAAGGACTCGAGCTCCGGCGTCTCGGCCCCCACGACCCGGCAGTCGCGGTAGAAGGCGCTGAAGGCCTGCGCGAGCTCGAGCGCGTACGAGGCCAGCCGGTGCACGGCGCGGCGCTCGGCGGCCTCGGTGACCTCCTGCGGCCAGGCCAGCAGCTTGCTGACGAGCGCCCGCTCCGACGGGTGCAGCGACAGGCCCGCCGCCGCCGGCGCGGCCAGCGCGGCGTCGACCCGCTCGGCGCCCGCCTTGGCCAGGACCTGCGCGATCCGGGCGTGCGCGTACTGCACGTAGTAGACGGGGTTCTCGGAGCTCTCGCTCTTGGCGAGCTCGAGGTCGACCTCGATCGTCGTGTCGTGGCTGCGGTTCAGCAGGAACCAGCGGGCCGCGTCGACGCCGATCTCCTCGACGAGGTCGTCGAGCGTCACGAACTCGCCCGAGCGCTTGCTCATCGACACCTTCTCGCCGCCCCGCACGAGGTGGACGAACTGCATGATCAGCAGGTCGAGCTTGTCCGGGTCGCCGCCGAGCGCCCGGTAGGCGGCCTTCATCCGGCCGATGTAGCCATGGTGGTCGGCGCCGAGCACGTAGATCATGTGGTCGAAGCCGCGCTCGCGCTTGTTCTGCGCGTAGGCGATGTCGGACGCGAAGTACGTGTGGTCGCCGCTCGACCGCCGCAGGACGCGGTCCTTGTCGTCGCCGAAGTCGGTCGTGCGCAGCCACAGCGCACCGTCGCTGACGTAGGTGTGGCCCCGCTCGGCGAGCACATCGAAGCCGTGCTGGACGCCGGAGACGTCGGTGCCGGTCTTCGTCTCGTGCAGCGACCGCTCCGAGAACCACACGTCGAACTCGACCCCGAACGCGTGCAACGACGCGCGGATGCGCTCGATCATCATCGCCACCGCGTCGGCGGCCACCAGCTCGACCGGCCGGGTGGCCGCGTCCTCGATCTCGAGCGCGAGCGTCGCCACGTAGTCGCCGTTGTAGCCGTCCTCGGGCACGTCCTCGCCGCGCGCCCGCGCCTGCACCGACCGTCCGAGGTTCAGCACCTGCGAGCCGAAGTCGTTGATGTAGTACTCGCGGGTGACGTCGTGGCCGACGAACGACAGCAGCCGCGCGAGCGCGTCGCCGAACGCGGCGTTGCGGGCGTGGCCGACATGCAGCGGGCCGGTCGGGTTGGCCGAGACGAACTCGACGTCGACGTCCTGGAACTCGCCCGCCCCGCAGGCGCCGAACCGGTCGCCGGCCTCCAGCACGTGAGCCAGGGCGTCCGCGTACCAGGCGTCGGAGAGGAAGAGGTTCAGGAAACCGGGGCCGGCGACCTCGACGTGGTCGAGCGCCCCGCCGAGGCGGTCACGCAGCGCATCGGCCAGCCGGTCGGCGACCTCACGCGGCTTGGCGCGCATGACCGGGGCGAGCAGCATGGCGGCGTTCGTGGCGTAGTCGCCGTGCTCGGCCTGGCGCGGCCGTTCGAGCGTCGGGCGGCTCTTGGGCGCCGGGGCGTCCTCGCCGGCGGTGGCGCTCGCGGCGCGCTCGACCGCGGCCCGCAGCTCGTCGACCGGATGGCTCATACCCCCCATTGTGCCCAGCCGGACGCGCTCAGTAGTGGTAGGGCTCGTTGGCGAGGATCTTGTGCGCCCGGTAGACCTGCTCGAGCAGGACGACCCGGGCGAGCTGGTGGGGCAGCGTCATCGGCCCGAACGACAGCCGGTGGTCGACGTGCTCGAGCTCGACGCCGCCGAACGCGCCGCCGATGACGAACCACAGGTCGCGCCCGTCCATGCGCCGGTTCTCGATCCAGCGGCTGAACGCCAGCGAGTCCATCTGCTCGCCCTCCGCGTCGAGCAGGCTGACGAACGCGCGCTCCGGGATGCGCTTGGCGACCTTCTCGTCGTCGCGCACCTCGACGTGCTCGACCCGGGCCTGACCGGCCAGCAGCTTGCGGTAGTGCTGGATGTCATCGGCGTAGGGCGGGCGGACGCGGCCGACGGCGAGCACGACGATCTTCATCGGCTTGCGATACTCGCACGCATGGCCGACGACCAGCACGGCGACGAGCGTCACATCAACATCCACTTCGACCCCGCCCAGATGGCCGGCCACTACGCGAACTTCGCGAACGTCAGCCATTCCGACTACGAGTTCACGATCACGTTCGCCCGCGTCGACCACGAGGTCGAGGATCCGGAGATCCCCGGCGTCGTGGTCACCCGCGTGAACGTCTCGCCGCGCTTCATGCGCGAGCTCATCGACGCCATGGAGGACAACTACTCCAAGTGGCGCACCCGCGAGTCGATCAAGAACCTGCCGGAGTTCGGGGGCGAGGACGCTCCTCCCACTCCGGGCTGAGCTCGGGCTCGTCGTCGGGGTCGGCGGGCCCCTCGGCCTCGATCGCCAGGCGCGGCAGCCGCCGCTCCAGCCACGCGGGCATCCACCACATCGCCGGACCGGCGAGATGCATGACGGCCGGCAGCAGCAACAACCGGATGATGAACGCGTCGATGAAGATCGCCGAGGCGAACCCGACGCCCATCATCGCCAGCGCCCGCTCGTTGCCGATCGCAAAGGCGCCGAAGACCGAGATCATGATGACCGCCGCCGCCGTCACCACGCGGCCGGTCATCGCCAGGCCGTGTTGAACGGCGTGGCGCGCGTCGCGCGTGTGGACCCATTCCTCGTGCATGCGGGAGACGAGGAACACCTCGTAGTCCATCGACAGCCCGAAGACGACCGCGAAGACCATGATCGGCAGGAACGCGTCGATCGGACCGATCGCGTCGCCGAACAGCGCGCCGAGGTGGCCGTCCTGGAAGATCAGGGTCACGACGCCGAACGCGCCCATGATCGACAGCAGGTTGAACACGCCGGCCTTCAGCGGCACGAGCAGCGACCGGAAGACGACCGCCAGCAGCAGCAGCGACAGGCCGACCACGACGCCGATGAACAGCGGCAGCTTGTCCCGGATCGCCTGGGCGAAGTCGAGGTTCGTCGCCGTCGCCCCGCCGATCGACACGCGTGTCCCGGTGGCCTTCGTGACGGGCGGCAGCGTCTCGTCGCGGACCTGGCGAACCGTGTCGTCGGTGCGCTCGTCCTGCGGGGTCGTCGTCGGGTAGGCGATCATCGTCGCCGTGTCGCCGGCCTCGTTGAGCTGCGGCGGCAGGACCTTCGCGATCCCCTCCTGCTCGCGCAGCGCGGCGCCGATCCGCTCCAGCGCGGCGCGATCCCCGGGACGCGACAACTCGACCGCCAGCAGCAGCGGCGCGTTGAAGCCCGGGCCGAAGCCCTCCTTGAGCAGGTCGTAGGCGACGCGCGACGTGTCGTCCTTGGGATAGGTGCTGGCGTCGCTGGCGGCCAGGCGCATATGGGTCACCGGGAACGCGAGCGTGATGAGCACGGCGAGCGCCGCGACCGCGACCGGCAGCGGCCGGCGGGCGACGAACCCGCTCCAGCGCGAGCTGAAGCCGCTCTCGGTGTCGGCGCCGGTGGCGGCCGGCTTCACCCGGCCGCCGATCTTGCTCAGCATGGCGGGCATGAGCGTCAGCGCCGCCACCATCGTGAACAGCACCGACAGCGCCGCGCCGATCGCCGGGCCGTAGAGGAACGAGATGCCGAGCAGCGTCATGCCGAGCATCGCGATGACGACGACCACCCCGGCGAACAGCACGGCGCGCCCGGCCGTGTCGATGGCCACGATCGTCGCGTCGCGCGGGTCGCGGCCCGCCCCGCGTTCGAGCCGGAAGCGGTTGAGGATGAGCAGGGCGTAGTCGATGCCGACGCCGATCCCGATCATCGCCGCCAGCTGGGGCGTCCAGTCGACGACGTCGAGCACCCGGGTGCCGACGAGCGCCATCAGGGCGAGGCTCACGACCATGGCGAAGAGCGCGTTGAGCAGCGGCAGCGCCATCGCGACGATGCCGAGCGTCAGGAACAGCACCGCGGCGGCCACGAGGATGCCGAAGATCTCGCCCGCGCCGCCCTGCTCGGCCGTCGACCAGTGGATGACGTCGCCGCCGAGCGCCACCTGGAGGCCGCCGACGCCGTCGAGCTTCAGGGCGTCGTCGGCCATGGCCTTGACCTGCTTGGTGTCGACGTCGCCGCCGGACTTGCGGAACTGGATCTCGGCGAACGTGATCCGCCCGTCGCGCGAGACCGGCGCGCCGCTGGCGAAGGGGTCGCCGACGTCGAGGACGGCGGGCGACCGCTCGATGCCCGTCACGACCCGTTCGATCTCGGCACGATGGCGCGCGTCGAGCACGCGGCCGCGGTCGACCGCGAAGACGACGGTGGCGGTGTCGCCCGCGTGTTGCGGGAAGCGGTCCTTCAGCAGGTCGTAGGCGCGCTGCGACTCGGTCCCGGGCAGCCGGAAGCTGTTGTTGTAGTCCCCGGCCGCGGCGCCCCACAGCGCCGCCAGCACGACGAAGGCGACGACCCAGATCCCGAGAACGGTCCGCCGTCGGTCATGGCACCACGCTGCAAGCTTGCGCATCCCCGGCAACCTACGTCCCTGAGGTCGATGCGCAGTGCGGCTAGCCGTACGAACCGCGCTCGTGGATCCCCCCGTGGCGGCGTCGTCACGGGTCGGCGCGAGCCCGCACCCGCGCGGGCAGCGCGCGCGACAGGATCCGCACCGTGTCGACGACGCAGCGGCCCTCGCGCTGCTGACGCAGCGTCTGGGCGAAGAACGCCCGGGTGCGCGTGTGCGTCGTGCGTCCCCAGGCGCCGGCGGCGAGCTCGTCCTCGCAGTCGGCGACCGGCAGGGCCGGCAGCCGCCAGGTCACCCGCGCCCGGCCGGTCTTGTCGCTCACGGTGAGCGTGGCGCGCCGCGCGGCGGTCGCGCGGGCCGCCTGCGCCCGCGGCAGCGCCGTCGTCCAGCTCGCCAGGCCCGACGCCAGCCACAGCGATCGCGGCGCCCGCCGCTCGGCGCCGAGACGCACCTCACGGCTGCAGGTGATCCGGTCCAGCCGCCAGACGTCGCTGCCCGGCGCGTGGCGGACGGCGAGCATCGCCGAGCCGTTGTACGCGCTGCGCGGCTGCTCGCCGTGGCGGCGGGTGGCCGTGCAGCGGGCGAGCGTCGGCAGCTTCTGGCTGTCGAGGTCGCGCGCCGGGTCCAGGATGCCGGTGACCAGGCGGCGCCGCTCGAGGTCGTACCACATGCCGCACGGCCCGTTGACGCACCGCACGATGCCGCCGACCCAGCGGGTGCCGACGCTCGTCCAGCGGATGCCGGGCAGCTCGAACGGCCGCACCATCTCGGTCGGCAGGTCGCTCAGCCGCCCGGTGCGCAGGTCCAGCAGCGCCTGGCGGGCCTGCTCGCCGAGGCCGCAGGTGACGAGCAGCCGGCCGCCCGCGGTCGCCTGCTGGTCGGGGTCGGGGTCCGGCCGGCAGGGCTCGTCGAGCCGCCAGGTCGTACGCTCGCCGTCGACCGTGTCGAGGGCGGCGACGACGTCGGGCGCCTGGCCCCACGCGACCCAGCGGTCCCCGTCGGAGGCCATCCAGGCGGCCGTGGGCGCATCCACCCGCCAGCCCGACGGCCCGGCATGGGCCGCCGCGGGCCAGCCGAGGGCCAGCCCGATGAGGACGACGATGACGCAGCGAAGCGAGGTCATACGGCAACGCGGCGCCCAACAGCCTCCCGCGCCACGACCTCACGGTAGCCTCCTGCGACCTCCGGCGCGCTGATGGGTCCCATCCGGCACTTCGCAGTCCCCGGAACGGCCGGTTCGCATGCGCTTCGCGGTGATCTCCGACATCCACGGCAACCTCCACGCCCTCGAGGCGGTGCTCGCCGAGATCGAGCGCGAGGACGTCCACGGCATCTGGTGCCTGGGCGACGTCGTGGGCTACGGGGCCGACCCGAACGAGTGCTGCGCGCTCATCCGCCGCGAGGCCGAGATCGTCCTGAGCGGCAACCACGACATGGCGGTCACCGGCGAGCTGTCGCTCGAGGAGTTCTCGCGCGGCGCGGCGATCGCCGCGCGCTGGACCCAGGAGGTCCTGGACGGCGCGCACGCCGAGTGGCTGCGCGGCTGCCCGCCCGCCGGCGAGGCGCTCGGGCTCGGCCTCTACCACGGCAGCCCACGCGACCCGGTGTGGGAGTACGTCCTGTCAGCGCTGCTGGCCGAGCTGTGCTTCGACGCCCAGGACCAGCGCATCTGCCTCATCGGCCACTCGCACGTGGCGCTCGGGTTCGTGCGCCGCGAAGGCGAGGCGGCCACGGGCGAGCGGCGCCGCGCCGGCGATGCGGCCGACGTCTCCTCCGGCGAATGGCTGCTGAACCCTGGCAGCGTCGGTCAGCCTCGCGACGGCGACCAGCGCGCCTCCTGGATGCTGCTCGACCTCGACCTGCAGCGGGTCGAGTGGCGGCGCACCGAGTACGACGTGACGGGCGCCCAGGCGGCGATCCGCGCGGCGCGCCTGCCCGACTCGCTCGCCGAGCGCCTTCAGTACGGTCAGTAGGAGTGCGTTGCGCACGTCCGTATCTCCTGGCCCTGCTCGTCGGCGCGGCGGCGGCCCTCGCCGCCGGCTGCGGCGACCGCTCCAACCTCCTGCCGCCGGCGCACGCCTCGGCGCTCAGCGACCAGCTCGACGCGGTCCGCGAGGCCGTCAACGCCGGGGACTGCACGGCCGCCACGCGGGCGCTCGCCCAGGCGAACGCTACCTTGGAGCGCGTGCCCCCGACGGTGAGCCGCGCCCTGCGCAAGCGCATGCGCGACGGCCTCGACCAGCTCCGGACGACCGTCCCGCGCGACTGCCGGGCCCCGGAGACGACCGAGACGCAGACGACCGAGACCGCGACGCAGACGACCGAAGCCCCGACGACCGCCACCCCGGAGACGACGGCGGCGCCGGAGACGACCACGACGACGCCCACGCCGACGACGACGGCCCCCACACCGACGACCACGACCCCGGAGCCGCCGACGAGCTCGACGCCCGACACGGGCGGCGCAACGCCCGACGAGAGCCCGACGCCATGATGGCCGGACAGCTCATCGCGGGCCGTTACGAGATCGGCGATCGCCTCGGGCTCGGGGGCATGTCGACCGTCTACGAGGCGTTCGACCGGCGCCTGGAGCGCCACGTCGCGATCAAGCTGCTGGCCGAGCACCTCGCCGAGGACGAGCAGTTCATCGCCCGCTTCCGCCGCGAGGCGCTGTCAGCCGCCCGGCTCGTGCACCCCAACATCGTCCAGGTCTTCGACTTCGGCTTCGACGACGACAGCGGCCGCCACTACATCGTCATGGAGCGCATCGCCGGCCCGTCCGGCGCGCTCGTCCTGCGCGAGAAGGGCCACATCGGCGTCGAGGAGGCCACCGACTGGATCGCCCAGGCGTGCCGCGGCCTGGAGTACGCGCACCGCAACGGCGTCGTGCACCGCGACGTCAAGCCGGGCAACCTGCTGCTGTCGGAAGGCGACGGGACCGTGAAGCTCGCCGACTTCGGCATCGCGAAGGCGACGAGCGACGAGTCGTCGATCACCCAGGTCGGCTCGGTCCTCGGCACCGCCGCCTACCTGGCGCCCGAGCAGGCCGCCGGCGAGGAGGCCGGCCCGGCCGCCGACATCTACGGGCTGGGCGTCGTCGCCTACCAGCTGCTGTCGGGCCGCCTGCCCTACGAGGCGCAGTCGCTGACCGAGCTCGTGCTCAAGCAGCAGCGCGAGAGCCCGCCGCCGCTGCATCAGATCGACCCGGCGATCCCCCCGGCGCTGGCGAGTGCGGTGGCCCGTGCGCTGGCGCTCGACCCGCGCCGGCGCTGGCCGAGCGCCGAGGCGATGCGCGAGGCCGTCATCGACGGTTCGCATGGACGCGGCCCGCACCCACCCGGCGATGCCACGGCCGCGACCCAGGTCGTCGGGATGGACGAGACGAGCGCCACCACGGTGTTCGCCGGGGATGCCGATGGCGGTGCCGTCGTCGTGCCCCGCCAGCCGCGGCGGCCGTCGGCCCCGCGCCGGGGCAGCGCCGGCCCGCCCGTCCCCGCGCCGGTCGCCGCCGACCGGCGCGCCGCCCGCCGTGAGCGCGAGCGCCAGGCGCGCAAGCGCGGCCGCCTGCGCCGGTTCGTGACGTTCCTCTTCCTCGTGGCCGTCCTGGCCGGCGCCGCGGGCGCGGCCTACGTGGCGGCGGCGCCCGACAAGGCGACCGTCCACCTGCGCAACGTCATGCACGACAACACCAACCAGGTCATCGACGCCCTGCAGTCGATGATCGACGACAACACCCGGTAGCCGGACCTCAACACGGCGCGGCAGCGGTCGATTTCCATGGCGACGTGTCATCGCACGGCCCGCCCAGGTACACGCCGATCTGCCGCGACCAGTTCGAGCGCGATCGGCTGCTCGACATTCATCGGCGGTTGACGCCCGCCAATGCGAGCATCTTCGTCGCGATCACGCTCTTGGTCATCCCGTTCGCCGGCGGCATCCCACACGCCGCGCTCGCCGTGTTCGGCGTGACCGCGGTCGGCACGATGGCGGTGTCTGCCATCCTGCCGCGGCTCCGGCGCCCTGAGATCACCTATCTCGTCGCCATGCTGGCGATGGCGATCGCGGTCTCGGCCGGGGTCATCGTCGGCGATGCCGTCCTGTCGGGCGGCATCGTCTTCATCAGCTGGACGCTCATGGGCTTCAACGCCCGGTTCCCGACGCGCGTCGCCGCGCTGGCCACGGCCGTGACGGCGACGGTGGTGATCGGCACGCAGCTCTCTCTGGGCATCGGCACCGTGCTGGAGGACCCCCTCCTGGTGACCATCCCGCTCGCCGTCGTCATCTCGGTGGCGGTCGTGACGTCGACGAGCCGCATTGCCTCCGCCGAGCACCAGCGCGAGGCGGTGCTCGACGCCCTCACCGGACTGCTCAACCGGGCGGCGCTCAAGAGCCGGGTCAGCGAGCTCGAGCAGCAGGCGCAGGAGACCGGCACCGACGTCGCGCTCGTCCTCGCCGACATCGACCACTTCAAGCAGGTGAACGACACGCACGGGCACGATGTAGGGGACGCGGTCCTCACCGACATCGGAGCAGCCATCGGCCACGCGCTGCGGACCTTCGACCCGGCCTATCGCATCGGCGGCGAGGAGTTCGCCGTCCTGCTGATCGACGCCGATGCCACGACGGCGAGCACGGTGGCGCACCGGCTCGCCGCCGCCGTACGCGAGAGCCGTCCGGCCGGCCTTCCGGTGACGATGAGCTTCGGCGTGGCGTCCGCGCAGCCGGGCGGCTTCCGGTGGGAGGATGTCTACCGGCGAGCCGACGGGGCGCTCTACCGGGCCAAGCAGACCGGCCGTGACAAGGTGTGCTCTGAGTCCGACGTGCCGGCCGAGGCGGTTGCTCCATGAGCCTCCCTCCGGTCAGCCTGCGGTTCCGCCGCTCGTGGCTGTGCCCTGAGCCGCACCACCGCGCACGGTTCGTCGACATGCAGCGGCGGCTCGACCGGACGCAGCTCCTGCACATCGGCGCCATGGTGCTGCTGCTGGCGCCCGGCATCGTGCTCGTGTATCCCGCTCCGGCCGCGGTCGTCGCCTTCGCGGGGGTCGGCGTGACGCTGCTCCTTCAGCGCATCTCGCTGCGGGCCGACCGACCCGAGCTGCCGTTCTTCGTCTCGCTGATCGTCATCGAGGCGACGTTCGTCACCGCCGCGTTGCTCGCGTCACGCATCAACGAACCCGACATCACGATCGTCGTGTGGCCGGTCGCCGTCGCCTACGCCCGGTTGCCGAGGGCGGCCGGAACGCTGCTGGCCGCCGCCACCGGAGTGGCCGTCGCGGCGGCCAAGCTGCTCACGACGCCCGATACGGTGGCAGCCGAGCCGCTCAGCCTCATCCTGCCCGTCGGCGCGGTCATCGCCATCAGCGTCTTCTCGGCCGTCGTCCGCCAGGTCGAGGTCTCGGCGCGCCGCGAGGCCGTCCTCGACCACCTCACCGGGCTGCTGAACCGGACGGCGCTCCGCACGCGCGCCGCCGAGCTCGAGCAGCGGTCGACCGTGGCGCGCGCCCCGATCAGCGTGGTGGCCGCCGACGTCGACCACTTCAAGCAGGTCAACGACCGCCACGGGCACGCGACCGGCGACGACGTCCTGCGCGAGATCGCCATGCTCCTGCGCCAGACGGTCGGGCGCCGGGGCTCGGTCTACCGGCTCGGCGGCGAAGAGTTCGTCGTCCTGCTGCCCGACTGCGACGGCGCCTCGGCGCGCGCGCTGAGCGAGGAGCTCCGCACCCGAGTGGCGGCGCAGCCCGTCGCGGGGGTGCCGGTGACGATGAGCTTCGGGGTCGACTCCGGCGGGGCCGACCGGCCGTTCGTATGGCACGAGACGCTGCGCGGCGCCGACGCGGCGCTCTACGCGGCCAAGGGCGAGGGGCGCGACCGCGTGCGCGTCGCCGCCGCGGCCTAGGGCGCCAGCCCGCCGCGCAGCGCGGCGGCGTGCTCGGTCAGCCGCCCCTCGAGGATCGCGTCTCGCAGGCCGGTCATGACCCGGCGCACGAACGCGAGGTTGTGGACGACGAGCAGCCGCAGGCCGGTGAGCTCGCGGTTGGCGACGAGGTAGCGCAGGTAGCCGCGCGAGTAGCCGGCCGCGCAGGTCGGGCACGGGCATCCCTCGTAGATCGGCCCGTCGTCGTCGCGGAAGCGCGCGGCGGTCAGGTTCACGCGCCAGCGGTGTTCCGGGTCGGGGATCAGCGCGACGCCGTGGCGCCCGAGCCGGGTCGGCATCGCGCAGTCGAACGTGTCGATGCCGAGCTCGACGCCGCGGACGAGGTCGTCGATGTCGCCGATGCCCAGCAGATGGCGGGGGGGCGCCTCCGGCAGGGCCGCGGTCGTCCACCCCACCACCTCGTACATCTGCGGCTTGTCGGCGCCGAGCGAGCCACCGATCGCGATCCCGTCCACCGCGCCGGCCGCGATCGCCTCGGCCGACTCGCGGCGCAGGTCCTCGTAGACACCGCCCTGGACGATCCCGTAGACGAGCTGGCCGGCGGGCCCGTGCTCGGCGTGCCAGTCGGTGCAGCGCGTCAGCCAGCGATGGGTGCGCTCCGTCGAGCGGGCCGTGTAGTCGCGGCTGACGTTGAACGGCGTGCACTCGTCGAAGACGAGCGCGATGTCGGATCCGAGCGCCGCCTGGATCTCCATCGAGGTCTCCGGCGCCAGGAACTTCTCGGAGCCGTCGATGTGGCTGCGAAACCGCACGCCGTCCTCGGTGATGCCGAGCGTCTTGCCCTGGCGCTGGCCGCCGTGGGCGGCACGGCCCTTGACCTCGTCGGCGACCGTGCCGTGGCCCATCGAGAACACCTGGAAGCCGCCCGAGTCGGTGATGATCGGGTGCTCCCAGCGCATGAACTCGTGCAGGCCGCCCAGGCCCGCGATGCGCTCGTGGCCCGGGTCGAGAAACAGGTGATAGGTGTTGCCCAGCACCATGTCGTAGCCGAGATCGCGGACCTCCTGCGGAATCAGTCCGCGGACCGTCGCCTTCGTCGCCAGCGGGACGAAGGCGGGCGTGCGCACCTCGCCGTGGGCGGTGCGCAGGACGCCGGCGCGGGCCAGCGACGTGCCGTCGCGGGCGAGGATCTCGAGCGGGGAGGCCATGCGGCGCTCCACCCTACGAGGTCAGCGGCGAGCTCAACGGATCGAGCGGGCGCTGAGCGCGATCGCCTTCTCGGCGTTGTCCTTGGTCACGAAGTTCGGCCCGGTGGCGATGACGTCGCCCTGCGCCGGGAAGAGCCCGTAGCGCGCGCGTTGAGCGAGGAAGACGACCGGCAGGTAGCCCTGGAGGTAGGCCTGCTGGTCGACCGCGAACGCCAGACGGCCGGCGCGGACGGCGCGCAGGACGTCCGGGCCCAGGTCGAACGCGCCGATCCGGACCTTGCGGTCGCTGAGCCCCTGGACGGCCTCCAGGGCGCTCGTCGCGTTGAGCGCCAGGACGCCGTCGGCGCGCCGCTCGCGGACCGCGGCGGCGATCCGGCGCGGGGTCTCGACGCTCTGGTCGTCGACCGACAGCACGGTCGCCTCGCCGCCGACCGCGCGCATCGCCTGGCGCAGGCCCCGGCAGCGGGCGTCGAGCCCCTGGTTGCCGACCTGCTGGTTGACGCACAGCGCGCGGCGCACGCCATGCTTGGCCAGCCGCCGGCCGGCCGCCTCGCCGGCCCGATCCTCGGGCTGGCCGACGTGGGCGAGCACGCCGAGCGAGAGCGCCTCGTCGCTGCCCGAGTTGATCGTGACGGTGGGGATGCCGGCGTTGACGGCGCGCCGGATCGCGGGCGCCAGCCCGGACTCGGGCAGCGAGACGACAAGCCCGTCGGGGCGGCTGGCGACCGCCGCGTCGACGAGATCGACCATGCGCGGCAGGCTGTAGACGTCGGGCGCCCGGTAGTCGAGCACGACGTCGAGCTGGCGGGCGGCCGCCTCGGCGCCGTTGCGGACGATCGCCCAGAACGGGCTCGACGCCTGCCCGTGGGTGACGACGACGATCCGCACCGCGCCGCGAGCACCGTGGCGGGGCTCGGTCCCGGGGGCCGTGGCCCCGCCCGCCTCGGGCGTCGTCACGACAACGGCCGCCTCGTGCACCGTCTCCTTCGATCCGCAGCCGGCCGGGACGACCGCCAGCAGCAGCGCGGCGGCGGCGACGAGCAGGGTGCGCACCCTCATGCCACCAACTCCGTCGGGATCCAGGCTCGCAGGCGCGTGCCGGTGGCGTCGCTGTCGATCTCGAGCGTGCCGTCGACCGCGGCGAGGCGGTCCTGCAGGCCGCGCAGCCCCGAGCCGGCGTCGAGATCGACCCCGCCCACGCCGTCGTCGGCCACGAGCACCTCGATCCCGGCGTCGTCGTGGCGGACCTCGACGGCCGCCTCCTGCGCCTTGGCGTATTTCACGACGTTCGTCAGGCCCTCGGCGACCGTGAAGTAGGCCGCCGACTCGATCGCTGCCGGCAGCCGCCCCTCCACGTCGATCGTGACCTCGACCGGCAGCGGCGCCCGGGACGCCAGCGCGTTGAGCGCCGGCCCGAGCCCGCGCTCGGTCAGCAGCGACGGGTGGATGCCGCGCGCGAGCTCGCGCAGCTCGGCCAGCGCCTCCGACAGCCGCTCGGACACCGCGTCGATGCCGGCGACGAGCTCGCCGTCGGCGCCCGCGCGCGTGCGCAGGAGCCGCAGGTCGAGCGCGAGCGCGACGAGCCGCTGCTGGGCGCCGTCGTGGAGGTCGCGCTCGATGCGGCGGCGGGCGTCGTCGGCCGCCTCGACGATCCGCAGCCGCGAGACGCGCAGCTCCTCGAGCCGGGCCCGCAGGTCGGCCTTCAGCCGCTCGTTGTCGATCGCCAGCGACGAGGCGGTCGCGGCGGCGTGGACCAGCTCGCGGCTGGCGTCCAGCGACGCGTCGTGGACGATCGCGGCGACCGGCCGCCCGTCGCGCTCGACGACCGTCCACGCTCGTCCGCTGGCCGGGTCGGGCAGCTCCACCGGCCGGCCGGTCTCGTCGACGAAGCGCTCGCGGTCGGGCAGCCAGTAGGCGACCGCGACGGTGCGGTCGCCGAGCGACTCGGCCAGCAGCTCCCGGACCGGGGCGCCCGGGCTGATGCGGGGCGCCAGCAGGCGGCGCGTGACCATCGTCAGCACGCCGGAGATGCCGTCGAGGACCGCCAGGGCGACGACCGCGGTCGGCAGGGCCAGCAGCCACAGGACGACGCCGACCCCGGGCCCGAACGCCCAGGGGCCGAGATAGTCGAGGTCGCCCACGCCGAAGAGCGCCTCGAAGCCGAAGACCAGAAAGCCGGCCAGCACGACCAGCGGCACGAGCGCGGCGACGAGCAGGACCGCGGAGATGAGCGGATCCACGACGAGCAGGCCGACGATGCGCCGCAGCGCCGGGTCGGTGAGCAGGTCGATCGCCTCGCGCCGGCGGCCGGCCCCGCGCGCCGGCGCGGCCGGGGCGGGCAGCGGCGCGATCTGGGTGTCCAGCAGGCGGTTGGCGATCGTCCGGTCCAGGTGGATCTCCCAGCGGCCCACGGAGATCGCGGCGCGCAGCAACGGCAGCCCGAGCCCGCCGGCCAGGCTCGCCACGGCGCCGAGGGCGAGCAGGACGAGCGCGACGAGCGCCAGCAGCGCGAGCGGGACGCTCGCCGCGAGGTAGACGACGGCGCGACCGGCGCGGAGCAGGCGGCGGCGCAGCCCGAACGTCCCCGTCACCGACGCCCCTCCAGGCGCACGCTGCCGGTCGCGCTCGACGCGTCGATCTCGAACGGCGCGTCGGCCGTCCGCACGAGGCCGAGGACGACCGGCGGCCCGTAGGCCGTCGACACGTCGACCCGGTAGCGCCCGGACGGGACCCGCGCCCGGATCGGGCCGGTCGTGCTGCGCAGCGTGAGCTGCTGCGGCGCGCACGCCGTGTCGGCGTCGATGGCGCCGGATCCGGTGCGCACGCCCAGCGAGAAGCCGCAGACACCGCGCAGGCTGACGGCGCCGCTCGTCGTCTGGACCTGCGCCGAGCCGCGGTAGGCGCTGAAGCGCACCGTGCCGGTCGAGGTGCGCACGGTGAGCGGCACGTTGTCGGGGACCAGCAGCCGGTACTCGGTGCTGCAGCGGTGCAGGAGCGCCTTCGGGCAGCGGGCGCGCACGGTGACGATGCCGTCCCGCACGCTGCGGACGACGTGCGGCGCATGGTCGAAGCCGTAGCGCTCCGTGCGCGCCACGGTGAGTGACGGGCGGCGCCCGCCGCCCACGATGTGGACGTCGGCGTCGGCGACGTCCAGCCGCACCCCGGCGGCCTTGCCGACCACGTCGAAGGCCACCCGGCGCTCGTCGTCGCCGGCGACGCGCATGATCGCCAGGGCGGCGAGCGCGGCGACCAGCAGCACGGTGGAGCCGGCCACGAGGCGACCCCAGGGGCTCAGGCGGGCGGTGCGTGCGGCGCCGGGCACGCGCGCACTCTACGCGCTCGTCAGCAGCCGCAACCGGAGCTGCGACCGAGCCCGCCGAGAACCCGTTCCCACACCCCGGCGAGGACCTCCTGCTCCTCGTCGGTGACGTGCTCGAGGAAGAGCGCCCGGATGAGCGCGAGGTGCGTCGCACGGGCGTCCTGGAGCTTCGTGCGGCCCGCGGGGGTGAGCTTCGCGAAGGCGCCGCGGGCGTCGCTGGCACACGTCTCGCGGCTCAACAAGCCGTCGCGCTCGAGCCGGTCGACGAGCCGCGTCAGGCCGCTGCGGCTGAGAACCACCGACGTGGCGAGGTCACACATCCGCATCTTCTCGCCGTCGGACTCGGCGAGGATCCCCAGGACCTCATAGGAGACGAGCGGCAGACGGTGCTCGGCGTCGAGCTGCGCGTCGAGCGCCTTCGAGAGACAGCCGTGGACGCGCAGCAGGCCGCGCCAGGCGCGGAGCTCCCGCTCACTGAGCTGGCCGCCGTCCGCGGGCAGGGCTTTCGGGGAGATGGCGATGGGGTCATGGTTGCACACACAACCGCTCACCGGCCACCGAACAGCCGTCGACGAACCTAGAGCTCGAGGCGCGAGCGCAACACGGCCCGGGTGGCCCGCCAGGCGGCCTCGAGGCGCTCTGCGCAGTCGCGCAGCCGGTCGCCCGGCTCCTGGGCGTCGTTGGCCACGAGCTCGAGCCGGTCGGCCAGCGCGTTGAGCTCGCCGGCGCCGACGGCCAGGCAGCCGCCCTTGAGCCGGTGGGCGGCATGGGCGACCTCCTCGCGATCTTCGCCCTCGGCGGCGAGGACGATGCGCTCGACCATCGCCGGGGTCGAGCACAGAAACGTGCGGACGAGCTCCGCCACCGCGGCCGGCGGGAACTCCCGCTGCAGCTCATCGAAGCGCGTCTCGTCAAGGATCTCCATGGCAGCTTTCCTGCCAGCGTTCCCGCCGCCGCGAACCGGCATTCGGGGCTCAGTCGCGCAACAGCGAGCGACCGCTCATCGCGGCGGGCTGCGCCAGGCCGAGCAGCTCGAGCACGGTGGGCGCGACGTCGGCGAGCACGCCGCCCTCGCGCAGCGTCACGCCGTCGGCGGTCACGATGACCGGCACCGGGTTGAGTGAGTGCGCCGTGTCGGGCGAGCCGTCGGGCTCGAGCATCTCGTCGGCGTTGCCGTGGTCGGCGGTGATGAGCAGCGCCCCGCCGGTCGCCTGGACGGCGGCGGCGACCTTGCCGAGGCACGCGTCGACCGTCTCGACCGCCGTCACGGCCGCCGGGATGACGCCGGTGTGGCCGACCATGTCGGCGTTGGCGAAGTTGATGATCCCGAAGCGCGGCTCGTCCTCGCGCCAGGCGGCCACGAACGCGTCCGCGGCCTCCTCGGCGCTCATCTGCGGCTTGTGGTCGTAGGTCGGCACGTCGCGCGGCGAGGGCACGAGCTCGCGGCGCTCGCCCGGCTCGGGCTGCTCCTCGCCGCCGGCGAAGAAATAGGTCACGTGCGGGTACTTCTCGGTCTCGGCGACGTGCAGCTGCTTGGCGCCGGACTCGGCGACGACCTTCGTCAGCGTCGTCTGCGGGCGGGCCGGCGGGAAGGCGACCGGCCACGGCCAGCCCTCCTCGTACTCGGTGAGCGTCGTGTAGCGAGCGACGTGCGGGCCGAGCTTCTCGGTGATCTGGCGCATCCGGTCGGGTCGGAAGTTGAAGGCGATGACCGAGTCCTGGGGGCGGATGCGGGCCTCGGCGCCGACGGTCGTCGGGGCGATGAACTCGTCGCCGCGCGGGTCGCGCTCGTAGGCGGCGCGGGCGGCCTCGACGGCGGTGTCCGCATGGTGCTCGGCGGTGCCGTCCACGAGCAGGTCGTAGGCGGCCTGGGTGCGCTCGGCGCGCTTGTCGCGGTCCATCGCCAGGTAGCGGCCGATGACCGAGCCGACGCGGGCGTGGGTCTCGTCGCAGACGGCTTGGAGCTCGGCGAGGTAGCGCTCGCCGCCGGTCGGCGAGGTGTCGCGCCCGTCGGTGAACGCGTGCACGACGACGTCGGCCTGCGGGGCGAGCCGGTGCGCCAGCCGCAGGAGCGCCTCGAGGTGAGCGAGGCTGCTGTGGACGCCGCCGTCGGAGACGAGGCCGATGAGGTGGACGCGCTCGAAGCCGTCCAGCGCGCCGCGCAGCGCCGGGTTGTCGGCGAGGGTGGGTGGGTGGGATCCGATCACCGCCTCGTCGATGCGGACGAGGTCCTGCTTGACGATCGCCCCGGCGCCGAGGTTGAGGTGCCCGACCTCCGAGTTGCCCATCTGCCCGGCGGGCAGGCCGACCGCCGGCCCACACGCGGTCAGCTGGGTGTGCGGGTAGCGCGCCCACAACTCGTCGAAGACCGGCGTGCTCGCCAGCTCGACCGCGTTGCCGGGGCCGGGCGGCGCCAGGCCCCAGCCGTCGAGGACGACGAGCGCGACCCGGTCGAAGGTCGGCGCCGGCATCAGCCCTTGGCGGATTCCACGATGGCGACGAACTGCGCGACGTCGAGTGCGGCGCCGCCGATGAGGCCGCCGTCGCAGTCGGGCAGCCCGAGCAGCTCTGCCGCGTTGTCGGGCTTCATCGAGCCGCCGTAGAGGATCCGGGTGCGCTCCGCCTGCTCCTTGCTGCGGTCGGCCACGAGCGCGCGTACGAAGGCCAGCGCCTCCTGGGCCTGCTCGGCCGTCGCGACCTTGCCGGTGCCGATCGCCCAGACCGGCTCGTAGGCGATGACGACCTCGCCGAGGCGCTCGGAGGCGACCTTCTCCAGGCCCTCCTGGACCTGGTGGCGCAGGCGCCGCTCGGTGTCGCCGTTCTCGCGCTCCTCCTCGGTCTCGCCGACGCAGAGGATGACCTGCAGTCCGGCCTCCAGCGCGGCGGGCACCTTGAGCTGCAGCGCCTTGTCGGTCTCACCGAAGTACGTGCGCCGCTCGGAGTGGCCGAGCACGACGCCGTGGACGTCGAGCTCGGTGAGCATGACCGGCGACACCTCGCCGGTGAAGGCGCCCTGCGGCTCGTGATGCATGTTCTGGGCGTAGACCTCGACGCGCGAGCCGCGCGTGGAGTCCACCGACGCCTGCAACGCGGTGAACGGCACGCAGATCGCGACGTCGGCGTGCTCGGTCGTCGCCAGGCGGGGCAGCAGGCCGGCGATGCGCTCCTCGGCCTCGGCGACGGTGCCGTGCATCTTCCAGTTGCCGGCGATGAACGGCTTGCGGGTCATGCGAGTACCTCCACGCCGGGCAGGGTCTTGCCCTCGATGAGCTCCAGCGACGCGCCGCCGCCGGTCGACAGATGGGTGACCTCGTCGGAGAGGCCGAACTGGCGCAGCGCGGCCGCGCTGTCGCCGCCGCCGACGACGGTGACCGCCGACGTCTTCGCGACCGCCTCGGCGACGGCGCGCGTGCCGCCCGCGAACGGGGGCAGCTCGAACGCGCCCATCGGCCCGTTCCAGAACGCGGTGCCCGCGCCGGCGATGACCTCGCCGTAGGCGGCGGCGGTCTTCGGGCCGACGTCGAGGCCCATGAGCCCGTCGGGCACGTCGACGCCGTCGAGGTCGGTGACCGGCGTGTCGGCGGCGAACGCCTCCCCGCAGACGAGGTCGACCGGCAGCTTCAGCTTGTCGCCGCCGGCGTCCAGGACGCGCCGGGCGGGCTCCAGGCCCTCCTGCTCGCACAGCGAGGCGCCGACCGCGTGGCCCTGGGCCTTGAAGAACGGAAAGCACATGGCGCCGCCGACGAGGATCGTGTCGGCGACCTGGAGGAACGCCTCCAGGACGCCGATCTTGTCGGTGACCTTGGCGCCGCCGACGATCGCCACCAGCGGCCGCTGCGGCGCCTTCAGGATGCCCTGCAGCGTCTCGACCTCGCGCTGCAGCAGCAGGCCCGCCGCGCTGGGCAGCAGCTTGGCGACCGCGTGGGTCGAGGCGTGCGCGCGGTGGGCGGCGCCGAAGGCGTCGTTGACGTACACGTCGGCCGTCGCCGCATAGCGCGCAGCGAGCGCGTCGTCGTCCTTGGTCTCGCCGTCGAAGAAGCGGACGTTCTCGACCATGACGACGCCCTCGCCGTCGACGTCCTCGGGCGTGGCGACGAGCCGCACCTCGGTGCCCAGCAGCTCGGCGAGCCGGTCGGCCGCCGGCCTCAGCGAGAACGCCGGGTCGACGCCTTTGGGCCGCCCCAGGTGGGCGAGCAGGGTGATGCGCGAGGCCCCCCGGCGCTGCAGCTCCTGCAGCGTCGGGAGGGCGGCGCGGATCCGGGCGTCGTCGGTGATGGCCTTCGCGTCGTCGAGCGGGACGTTGAAGTCCACGCGCGCGACGACGCGCTTGCCGGCCAGATCGCCCAGGTCGTCCAGCGTTCTCAAAGGACCTTCTGGATGAGGTCGACCAGGCGGTTCGAGTAGCCCCACTCGTTGTCGTACCAGGAGACGACCTTGACGAGCGTGCCGTCGAGGACCGCGGTGAGCCCGCCGTCGACGATCGACGAATAGGGGTTGCCGACGATGTCGGACGAGACGAGCGGGTCCTCCGTGTACTGGAGGATGCCGGTGAGGTCGCCCTGGTCGGCCTTGGCCTTGAACGCCGCGTTGACCTCCTCGACGCTCGTGGCCTTGTCGGCCTCGAACGTGAGGTCGACCATCGAGCCGGTCGGGATCGGGGCGCGGACGGCGAAGCCGTGCAGCTTGCCGTTGAGCTCGGGCAACACGAGGCCGACGGCCTTCGCCGCCCCGGTCGAGGTCGGCACGAGGTTGACGGCGGCGGCGCGGGCGCGGCGCAGATCCTTGTGCGGCGCGTCCTGCAGGTTCTGGTCCTGCGTATAGGCGTGGATCGTCGTCATCAGGCCGTGCTTGATCCCGATGGCGTCGTTGACGACCTTCGCGAACGGCGCCAGGCAGTTCGTCGTGCACGACGCGTTGGAGATGACGTCGTGCTGGGCCTTGTCGTACTGGTCGAAGTTCACGCCGAGGACGACCGTGACGTCCGGCTCGCCGGCCGGCGCCGAGATGATGACCTTCTTGGCGCCCGCCGCCAGGTGCTTGGCGGCGTCCGGGCGCTTCGTGAAGAAGCCGGTCGACTCGACGACGACGTCGACGCCGAGGTCGCCCCAGGGCAGGGCGCCCGGGTCGCGCTCGGCCATGACCTTCAGCGGCTTGCCGTCGACGACGATGTTCTCGCCGTCGACCTCGATCGTGCCCGGGTAGGGCCCGAGGATCGAGTCGTACTTGAGCAGCTGCGCCAGCGTGGCGGTGTCGGTGAGGTCGTTGACCGCGACCCACTCGATGTCGGCGTTCGCCTTCTGGGCGGCGCGGAAGAGGTTGCGGCCGATGCGGCCGAAGCCGTTGATCCCGACGCGTACGGGCATGATCGTCGTCAGTTCCTTCTTCGGGGACGTGCTGAGGGAAGAGGGACCCTATCGGCCCCGCTTTTTCAGTGCCCGCCGGTGACGAGCTCGACGCGCAGGGCGTCCGGATCGCGCAGATACGCGGCGTAATAGCGCGGTCCGTACTGGGGGCGCAGCGCCGGCGCCCCGCTCTCGCCGTCGTCGACACCGCCGTTCGCCAGCCCCGCCGCATGGGCGGCGTCGACGGCCGCCCGGCCGGCCGCCTGGATCGCGACGTGCCCGTAGCCGGGCGCCGGCGGCCGCCCGCGCTGGACGATCCAGAAGCGCGGCTCGTGGCTGCCGTAGGCGATCGCCGCCGCGCCGACGTGGACCCGGCGGATGCCCAGCCGCGAGAAGACCGCGTCGTAGAACGCCGCCGAGCGCGCCAGGTCGGCGACCTCGAACCCGATGTGATCCAACATCTAGGCCTTGCGCCCCACATCGCGGTGTTCGACCTCGACGACCGCATCGTCGAGCATCATGCCTTCCGTCCCACATCGCGGTGTTCGACCTCGACGACCGCATCGTCGAGCATCATGCCTTCCGTCCCACATCGCGGTGTTCGACCTCGACGACCGCATCGTCGAGCATCATGCCTTCCGTCCCACATCGCGGTGTTCGACCTCGACGACCACGTCCTCCCGCTCGCGGAAGTGCGCGGCGACATGCTCGGCGATCGCGACCGAGCGGTGGCGGCCGCCGGTGCAGCCGATCGCGATGCTGAGGTGCGCCTTGCCCTCCTCCTCGTACTCGGGGACGAGGAACTCGAGCATCGGCACGAGATGGCCGTAGAACTCGTCGAGCTTGCCGCCGCGAGCCACGTAGTCGACGACCCGCGGGTCCAGGCCGGTGAACGGGCGCAGTTCGGGGACGTAGTGCGGGTTCGGCAGGAAGCGCACGTCGAAGACGAGGTCGGCGTCGCGCGGCGGGCCGTGCTTGAACCCGAAGCTCTGGACCGTCATCGCCAGGCGGCCCGTGTGCAGGCGCGGCAGCAGCTCGTCGGCGATGCGGCGGCGCAGATGCGTCGCCTTCAGGCCGGAGGAGTCGATGACGAGGTCGGCCCGGTCCTCGAGGTCGGCGAGGATCGCGCGCTCGGCGGCGATGCCCGACGCGACGCTCGAGGTCGGCGCGAGCGGGTGGCGGCGGCGGGTCTCCTTGTAGCGGTCCAGCAGCGTCGCGTCGTCGGCGGCGAGGTAGAGGACGCGGCTCGGCACGCCGCGCGCCCGCAGGTCGTCGAGCACCCCGGCCAGCGGCTCGAAGAACTCGCCGCCGCGCACATCGGAGACGACCGCTGCACGCTCGACCTTGGAGCCCTCGTGCATGAAGAGCTCGACGAGCGACCGGATCATCTCCGGCGGCAGGTTGTCGACGCAGAAGTAGCCGGCGTCCTCGAAGACCGCCATTGCCGTCGACTTGCCGGCCCCCGAGTTGCCGGTGATGACGACGAGGTCCTGCAGCGACGTGCCGCCGCCGGCGGGCGGGTCAACCGCGTCGACCGACGGGGGCAGCGGGACGGGATCGGCCATGGCGGGAATGATGACGTTTGCGCACGACGACGGTTCTGGTCCGGGCGGCGCGGCGGCCGTTGAGGCCCACCGCGCTGACGGTGACGAGGTAGCGGCCGCGGCGCGGCGGGCGCCACGGCAGCGTGTGGAGGCCGCGCGGCGCCTCGAAGCGGCGGACGTAGCGCCAGCCGCGGCGGTCGTCGACCGCGACGGTCACGGCCGAGATCTTCGAGAGCGTGAACCGGACGCGCGCGGCGGAGCGCGGCTTCAGCCGGGTGGCGAGGCGCAGGCGGATGCGCGGCGGTTCGCGCAGATAGCGGCTGAAGCGCCGCCCGCCCCGGCAGTACGCGCGGGCGTCGGTGCGTGCGCACAGGCCGTCGAGCTGGTCGCGCATCAACGTGAAGTAGTTGAGGTTCGCCTCGGCGCCACCCGCGCTGTAGAGCGCCCAGGCGCCGGTGTCGAAGCTGCGCAGCGCGGCACGTGCCGCCCGGTCACCACGGTGGAACGCGCGCCACACCCGGCGGCCCGCCCCCAGCCGGCCCGCGTCGCGCAGGCCGGTGATCGCCTGCAGGTGGCCGTTGAGGACGCGGTGCCACGGCTGGGTCGAGTACATGACGTAGAACCGGCCGCCCGGGGCGGGCACCGCGACGCCGGTCGGTGGGGCCATCGCGAACGGACGCAGCGCGCGGCGCGCGAGGACGAGGTCGCGCCGCGTGCCGAGGACGGCGGCGCTGCGGGCCAGGGCCTGGCCGGCCGCGCCCTGGGTCATCGCGCTGATCCACCCGGGCGCCGCGCCGCCGAAGCGAAACCACGACTCCCACACGAGGCCTCCGCGGCGCGGCACGCCGAGCCCGACGAGGCGGTCCAGCAGCGTTCGCAGGCCGGCCGGGCGGCAGGTCTCCCCCTTGCGCGGTGTCTGGCAGGCGCGGGCGGCGGCGCTCGCCCGGCCCCAGCTCGCGAGGTACTGGATCTGCAGGCCGCTGCCCGGATACCAGCGGTAGACGAGCGGGTCGCCCGCGAAGGTCATGCGGGCGCCGGAGGCGGCGGTCGGATACGGCGCGTCGGTCCAGAACCGGGTGTTGCGCTCCAGCAGCGTGAACGCGGCCGGCATCCGCGAGGCGGTGAGCGCGCGGGCGCGGGCGAGGTCGCGGACCTGCTCGAGCACGGCGTTCAGCTCTGCGCGCCGGGCGCCGGTGAGGCGGCCGGCCGCGCGGCGCGCGTCGCGGTAGGTGCGGCGATGGGCGCGGTAGGCCGGCGGGCTGATGTGGCCGGCCAACAGCGCCCGGCGCAGGGCGCGACGGACGGTGAACGGCGTGGGCAGACGCGGCGTCCGGGGCTGCGCGCTCCCGGCGGCCGGCTCAGGCGCGAGCGGCGGCTCGGGCTCGGCGGCCGCGGCGGCCGGCGCGGCGGGCACCGGGACGGTGGCCGGCGCCGACGCGCTCACACCCTCCCCCGGCCGTGCGAGGGCCGCGACCGCGACGAGCGCGGCCAGGACGGCCAGCACGACGATCGGCGTCCGTGCCCTCACACGTCAAGCATCGGCGCGGGCGCGCAGGGCCTTGACGCAGCGGTCAGCCGGGTGCCCGGTCAGAACGCGCCCAGCAGCGGCGGCGCGACCTGCTTCTTGCGGCTCATGACCCCCGGCAGGTCGACGACCCCGCCGTTGACGTCCTTGCCGAACGCCCGCTCGACCGGCCCGGTCTCCCCCGCCACGAGCAGCTTCGTGTGCTTGCCGAGGATGTCGGTGACCATGAGCGCGCTGAGGACGTGGCCGTCCTTGCGCTGCTCGTCGGCCAGCGCGCCGAGCAGCTCGGGCAGCCGGTCGGCGAGCACCTCTCCCACCGTCTCGACCTGGGCGATCGTCATCGACCCGGCCGACACCTCGTACTCCTTGTGGTCGCGGTTGAGCAGCTGCTCCACGCTCACCCCCGCCACGTCGGACCCGCGCTCGAACATCTCCCGACCGAACGCCTCGGCCTCGACGCCGAGCAGCTCCTCGAGGTAGGAGACGGCCACCTGGTCGCGGTCGGTCGTCGTCGGCGAGTTGAGGATGACGGTGTCGGACAGGATCGCGCCGAGCAGCGCCATCGCGGTCGGCCGGGTCGGGTGGCGCCCGGTCGCCCGGAACCGCTCGACGACGAGCGTCGACGTCGAGCCGACCGGGTCGAACGTCGCCCGCACCGGCACGCGCGTCTCGATCGAGCCGATGTGATGGTGGTCGACGATCTCGACGATGTGCGCCTGCTCGATGCCCTCGACGCTCTGCGCCTGCTCGGCGTGGTCGACGAGGATGACGTGGCGCGGCTCGGGGTTGACGAGGTCCGAGCGGGTGACCAGGCCGACCGGCCGGCCGACGCGGTCCACCGCGACCGCTGCCCGGTAGTGGACGTCCTTGATGAGGTCGGAGACCTCGTCGAGCAGGTCCGGGCTGCGGACCGTGAGCACCTCGCGGTCCATGAGCGCGCGCACCGGCGCCGCCAGGGTCGTCATGCGGCCGCAGACGTAGCTGTCCAGCGGCGACAGGACGACCGCCGTGCCGGCGTCGCGCGCGGCCTGCAGGACCTCGTCGCCCGGCTCGACGCCGTTGCTGACGATGATGAGCCCGACGCCGCGCTCGAGCGCGCGCAGCTGGGCGTCGACGCGATTGCCGACGACGACGACGTCACCCGCGCCCATGCTGCTCTCGGGCCACTCGGCGTCCATCGCGAAGACCCAGACGCGCCCGGCGACCTCGCGGTCGTCGCCGGCGACGAGGTCGCCGCTGACGGCCGCGGCGATCTGCGTGATCCGGGTCGGCGTGTCGACCAGCGACGATGCCTCACGCGACTCGCGGATGTAGCGGCGGGCCAGCGCGCGCTCGGTGACGACGCCGGCGAGACGGCCCTCGCGGTCGACGATCGGGACGAGGTCGAGGCGCTCCTGGGCCATCGTGAGACCGACCTCGCGGACCGGGTCGTCGATGCTCGCCGTGTAGAAGTGACGCTGCATGACGTCGAGCACGCGCAGGTGGATGTGCTCGAGCAGCTCGGGTTCGCTGGCGCCGGCGCGGTCGAGGACCCAGCGGGTCTGCGCGTTGACGTCGCCGAGGCGGACGGGAAGGTAGGTGTTGTCGGGATCCAGCCGGCTCTGGAGCTCCGCGTAGCCGATGGCGGAGGCGATCGAGTCGGTGTCCGGATTGCGGTGTCCGGTGACGTAGATGACGGGCACAGGGCCGACATTTTGGCGACCGCCCGCCGCCGACGCGTGCTCGTCGGGTGGCGTGCTTACTGCGGCGGGTGGCGCACGAGCCGGTAGCTGATCCAGAGGCCGAGCGCGAAGAGCGGGATGCCCATCGCGGTCTTCGCCACACCGAGCGCGACGACCGCGCCGGCGAGATACATGGGCAACTGGACGACGAGCCGCAGCGCGAACAGGCCCGCCCACATCCAGGTCACGCGCGTGAAGACGCGCACGCGCTCGGGGTCGCCGCGCCACTCGCGGTCGCGCGGGTCGAGCTGGCCGAGCAGCACGCCGACCAGCGGCCGCCGGAGGAGGTTGGACACGACGAAGGCGGCCGCCCAGCCGGCGTTGGCCAGCAGGCCGGGCAGGAAGAAGTTCTCGGCCTTGCCGCTGCGGGCCGCGATGAAGGCGGCGAAGGCGACGCCGGCCAGCCCGCCGAGCGCGTGGCGCGGCGTCTCGCGGCGGACGAGGCGGGCGAGCGCCAGGGCGCCGGCCAGGGCGACGGCGACGATCGCCGAGAGGTTCGTGTCCGAGCCGCTGACCGTGTAGACGAGGATGAACGCGACGGCGGGCAGCGCGGACTCCGCCATGCCGAGCGGGCCGCCGACGGCCTCGGCGAGATCGGGCGTGCGCTCGCGCTCGGTCTCCACGCCCCCAGGGTAGGGGTCAGACCCGTTCCGTTGCACCACCCCACCGGGGTCAGACCCGTTCCGTTGCGCTCGGTGCAACGGAACGGGTCTGACCCCGGTTAGCGGCCGGTGCGGGTGCGGTGCAGGAACGTGTAGAGCTCGCGGGCGGTCTTGCCGGGCAGGATCGCCTCGAGCTCCTCACGCTTGGCGGCCAGGACCGCGTCGGGCGAGCCGAAGTGCGCCAGCAGCTTGCGCTTGCGCGCCGGCCCGATGCCCGGCAGGTCGTCGAGCACCGACGCGGTCATCGCCTTGTCGCGCCGCGTGCGGTGGTGGGTGATCGCGAAGCGGTGCGCCTCGTCGCGCACGCGTTGCATGAGCTGCAGGGCCGGTGTGTCGTGGCCGAGGACGATCGGCTCGGCCCGGTTGGGCAGGAAGATCTCCTCGATCCGCTTGGCCAGCGACACGACCGCCACGCCGCGATCGAGGAAGCCGCGCAGCGCGTCGACGCCGGCCGACAGCTGGCCCTTGCCGCCGTCGATGACGATGAGGTTCGGCAGCGTCGCGAACGACTCGTTGCGGTCCGGGTCGTGCGGCGAGAGGTCCTGCTGGCGCTCCCAGTTGGCCAGCCGCCGCGACAGCACCTCGGCCATCGAGGCGAAGTCGTCGGGCACGCCCTCCTGCCCGCCCCGGATCGTGAAGCGCCGGTAGTCGGCCTTCTTCGGCGCGCCGCCCTCGAAGACGACCATCGACGCGACGGTGTGCGTCCCCATGAGGTTCGAGATGTCGAAGCACTCGATGCGCAGCGGCAGCGCGTCGAGCCGCAGGACCGCCTGGAGGTCGTCGAGCGCCTCGACGCGCTGCTGGCGTCGCCGCTCGGCCTTCAGCCGCTCTTGGTCGAGCGCGAGCTTCGCGTTGCGCTCGGCGAGGTCGAGCAGTCGCCGCTTGTCGCCGCGTTCGGCGGCGCGCACCTCGACCTTCGCGCCGCGCCGCTCGGTCAGCAGGTTGGCGAGCGGCTCGAGCTCGGAGACCTCGGGCTGCACGATGATCTGGGGCGGGATGACGGTCGCCTCGCCGTAGTACTGCAACAGGAACTCTTGGGCGACCTCGCCGGGGTGGGCCTCGGTCACGTTGTCGAGGTAGAACGACTGGCGGTCGGAGAGCACGCCGTCGCGCAGCTGGAAGACCTGGGCGTTGGCGTCGGTTCCGTCGGCGGCGACCGCGACGACGTCGATCGTGCCGACGGCCTCGTTGGCGACCCGCTGGCGCTGCAGCAGCGAGCGCACCGCCTGCAGCCGGTTGCGCTCGAGCGCCGCCTGCTCGTACTCGCGGGCCGCCGCGGCGGCCTTCATCTTCGCCTCGAGGTCGCGCTCCACGTCGCGGTAGCGGCCGGAGAGGAACGCGCGGACGCCGTCGATCGACTCCAGGTACTCCGCGCGCGTGACGCCGTAGTCGACGCACGGCGCCCCGCAGCGCTTGATGTAGTAGTCGAGGCACGGCGACCCCGAGCGCCGGCCCGGATCCGGCCCGTTGCACGACCGGTACGGGAAGACCTTGCTCAGCGTCTCGAGCGTCGAGCGGG
>JBDZVZ010000107.1:0-7621 GCA_040255945.1 Solirubrobacterales bacterium
CCGCCGCTGGAGGTCCTCGAGGGCGAGCGCGGCGCGCCGCAGCTCGAGCTCGAGGGCGGCCAGCAGCCGCGGCGGCAGCTCGCCGCGGCGTCCGGCCCCGTGGAGGGCGAGCTGCGCGGCGGCCAGCGGCCCTCGCACCTCGTGGCAGGCACGGGCGGCCCGCTCGGCGTGGCCGCGCGCCCGCAGCCACAGCAGCAGGGCGACGGCCGTCGCGGTCGCGGCGGCGGCCAGCGCGGCGGCGGTCATGCCGCGGCCTCCGCGGCCGGCGCGTCGGAGAGCCTGTAGCCAACTCCCCAAACGTTCAACACGTAGCGTCCGCCGGCCACCGCGAGCTTCTGGCGCAGCCGGCAGGCGTGGGAGTCGAGCGTCCTCGTCGTGCCACGGGCCCGGAAGCCCCAGACGGTGCGCAGGAGCTCGTCCTTGGGGAACACCCGGACCGGATCGGCGGCCAGCGTGTGCAGCAGCGCGAACTCCTTCTGGGTCAAGGTGACCGGGGTGCCCGCGACGGTGACGGTGCGGGCGCCCGGGTCGATCTCGATGTCGGCGACGCGCAGCAGCCCGCGGCGCCGGTGGCGGAGGTCGGCCCGGCGCAGCAGCGCCCCCACCCGGCCGCGCAGCTCCGGGTAGTGGAACGGCTTGGCGAGGAAGTCGTCGGCGCCGCGGTCGAACGCCCGCACCCGGTCGGTCTCGGTGCAGCGGCCGCTGAGGACGAGCACCGGCAGATCCGGGTCCAGCCGCTCGGCGGCGGCGCGCGCGCCGCGCACCTGGCGCAGCAGGTCAAGCCCCGAGCGGTCGGGCAGCCCGACGTCCAGCACGGCGACGTCGGGGAACTTCGTCGACATGAGCCGCAGCGCGTCGGCGGCGCAGTCGGCGGCCAGGACCGCGAAGCCGTCGGCGGTCAGCTCGTCGGTGAGGAAGGCCAGCGTCGCCGCGTCGTCCTCGGCGAGCAGGATCGTGGCGGGCGTGTCGTCGTTCATGCCCGGTATAGGTGCGCGGCGCGCAAAACTCTCCCCCCTGCCGAGGCGAGTTTTCGAGCACGGGGCGTTGCAGAGCGACGGGCGCCGCAGGATCGGCCGATCCCGGGAAGAACCAGACGGGCAGCCGACGCGGACGGACTGCAAGATCGTTCCCAAACCCTGAAACCAGGAAGGGAAGCGGCATACGATGCCGACGACTTCGTGAGCCGCCGTGTCACCTCGGCGCCCGACTCCTTTCCCATGAACGACGCACGCCGAGGCAACTACGACAGCGGTGAGGACTTCGTCCTCGAATACGGGGAGCTGCGCTTCACGTTCAACGAGCGCGACTTCGGTGAGCGCTGCGAGCAGGCCGCCAACAAGCTCGGCTTCGTCGCCGGGCGGCTGGAGAGCCCGGAGCTCGAGGATCTCGTGACCCTGGCGGTCAACGGCGAGATCCAGGAGCCGGCCTCCGGCCTGGGCGAGCACGTCAACGACTGCTGGCCGGAGCTCGTCGGGCCGAGCGACCGCTCGCTCGTGCACTGGCTGCGGCGGCTGGTGTTCCGGTCCGCCTGGCTGGATCAGCGGGTCAAGGAGGGCGAGCTCGACGTCGCCTTCGACGTCGAGTCGCACACCTTCCAGTACGTGCAGCCCGACCGCGGCAACGAGCCGGTCGAGCTGGCGCCCGAGCCGTCCTGGCGCCGGGTCGCCTACGTCGCCGGCCGCGTCTGAGCGCGCTGCGGGCCGAACGCGCGGGCCGAGCGCGCCGCGCCCGCCGGGACGCCGCGCCCCCGCGAACCTACGCGCCGAGTGCCTGAGCGCGGGCCTGGGCGATGGCGTCCGCGCCCGCGTCGCCGACGAGCAGCTCGGGGCGCATCGTGCCGCTGGCCACGAGGTCGAGGGCCGGGAAGCGCCCGGTGCGCGTCAGCGCCCGGTCGAGCGCGATGACCGTCGTCTCGCCGCCCAGCGGCGCGGTCGCGGTGCCGATGATCGTCAGCGAGCCGCCGTCGACGATGTTGCGCGCCGCCGCCATCGCCCGGCGGGCGAGCGCCGGGTCGAGCGTGTCGAGCGAGTCGACGAGCAGGACGACGTCGCCACCGCGCGCGGTGATGCGCTTTGCGGTGTCGATCGCGCGCTCGACCGCCTGGCCGGCCGCCTCGGCGCTCGTGCCGAACGTCACGGCGACGACGGGCTCGGCGTCGCCCTCGCGCCACTCGGAGGTCTCCTCCGGCCGGACGCCGACGAGCACGACCTGGACCTCGAGGCCCTCCTGGCCGCCGAGGGCGCCCGCGAGGCGACGCAGCGCCTCGGTCTTGCCGGCGTGCTGCTCGCCGACGATCGTCGCGCGCGAGCCCTTGCCGAGCGGGGTGAGCCACTCGATCGCCTTCAGCGTCGCGTCCTCGGAGCCGAGCGCGAGGCGCTCGGTGGGCAGGGTCGTCGGCAGGTCGTCGAAGTGCGTGCCCTCGGCGACCTCGTCGGCGGGCCGCCCGTTGATCGTGTCGATGCGGACGAGCGACGGGTAGCGCTCGGAGCGGCGGGGCTCGCGCACCGGGCCGGTGACCGTGTCGCCGGAGACGAGCTCGCAGCGGCGCACCTGGGCGGCCGAGACGTAGACGTCGTCCTCGGACGGGTCGGGCGGGCTGACGCGCACGAAGCCCGAGCCGTTGGGCAGCAGCTCGAGGACGCCCTCGACGACGCGGCCGGCGGCGGGCGCCTCGGCGGGTGCCTCGGCGGCGTCGCCGGCGTCCTCGTCGGTCGTGCCCTCCTCGTCGGCATCGCGGCGGCGGCTGCGGCCCCCGCGGCTGCCACGGCGGCGGCGCGGCTTGGCCTCCTCGTCGGCCTCCGCGTCGACGTCGGCGTCGGCGTCGGCGTCGGCGCTGGCCTCGACGGCCTCGGCCTCGGGCGCCTCGGCCTCAGCAGCCTCCTCCTCGGGGGCGTCGGGCTCGCCGCCCTGGCGCTCGATGATGCGGCCGATGAGGTCGGCCTTGCGCAGGCGGCGGTAGCCGTCGAGGCCGAGCTCGGCGGCGAGGGCGTGCAGGTCGGCCAGCGGGCTGGCTTCGAGAGCGGAACGGGTGAGCACGGGCATGTGCGTCTCCTCTGTGGGTCGTCGGTGGGCGCCCGGCCGCGTTGCGTGACAGCGACCGGCGACGCTCGGGTTGTCGTCGGGACCGTAGCGAACCCGCCCGACGAGCTACGCCCGGCACGCTGGTGCCAGGCACCACCGTGCCAGGCTCAGGCGCGGATCCACTTCAGGCGGTCGTCGTCGGCGTCGAGCTCGCCGACCTCGGCGCGCCCCGCCAGCACGTCACGGACCGCCAAGTGGTCGGCGGTGGCCGCGACGTCGTGGACGCGGACGATCGCCGCGCCGTGGTCGGCGGCGAAGCCGACGGCGGCCAGCGTGCCCGCCAGCCGCTCGGCCGGCGGACGCGGCGCGGCGGCCGCGGCCGCCAGGAAGTACTTGCGCGACACGGCCGCCAACCACGGGTGGCCGAGCGCCGCGAGCCGGTCGATCGCCCGCAGGCAGGCGACCGACTCGGCCGGCGTCTTGGCGAAGTCCGGCCCCGGGTCGACGATGAGCTGCTCCTCCCCCACGCCCCGGTCGCGCGCCAGCGCGCAGCGCTCGCCCACGAACGCCACGACATCCCCGACGACATCGCCGCCGTAGTCGGCGAAGTGCTCCTGCTTGGGCACGGCCCGCGTGTGCATGACGACGAGCGACGCGCCGGTCGCGGCCGCCGCGTCGGCGAGCGCCGGGTCGCGCAGGCCGCTGACGTCGTTCAGCGCATGGGCGCCCGCGTCGAGCGCCGCCCGCGCCACGAGCGGCTTCCACGTGTCGACCGACACGCACACGCCCTCGCGCACGAGCCGCTCCACGAGCGGGACCACGCGGTCGCGCTCGACCTCCGCAGCGGTCACGTCGGTGTAGGTGACCCCGGACTCGCCGCCGACGTCGACGAGGTCCGCCCCCGCGTCGACGAGCGCCAGCGCGTGAGCGACCTGAGCGTCGAGCGTCGTGTGACGCACCGCGTCGGAGAACGAGTCCGGGTTCGCGTTGACGATGCCCATGATGAGCGGGCGCCCGGGGCGCAGCTCGAACGTGCGGTCGCGCAGGGTGAGGCGGGCGGGCGTCGTCGTCACGATCCGGCACCGTAGTGCAGGAACACGTGGTCGCCGGAGCGGTGGACCTCGCGCAGCGCCAGCCGCGGCGGGCGGTCGAGCTCGTCGCCCTCGAGGATGCTCGGCGCCGGACCGGCGACCAGCAGCGGCGAGACGGTGAGCATGAGGTCGTCGAGCAGGCCGTCGGCGACCAGGCGGCGCAGGAGGTTCGGGCCGCCCTCGCAGAGCACCGACCGCACGCCGCGGGCGCCGAGCCGGTCGAGGACCGTGGGCAGCGTCACGCCGTCGGGACCGAGCCGCTCGACCTCCAGCCGCGCGCCGACCTCCGGCGCCACGGCCTCCTCGCCGGCCGACGTGAAGGCGACGAGCTCGACGCCGGGCTCGTCGAAGAGCGGCACCGCGTCGACCGGCAGCGTCAGCCGCCGCGAGATCGTGGCCACGAGCGGGTGCTCCGGGCGGCCGGCGGCGGCGCGGGCCGCGCGCTGGTCGGCGTCCAGCAGGTTGGCGTAGCGCTCGGCGGCCAGCGTGGCGGTGCCGACGAGGATCGCGTCGACGGCGGTGCGCAGCTCGCGCAGCAGCGCCCGGTCGGCCGGGTGGCCGAGCGCGACCGAGCGGCCGGCGACCGCGGCGCGCCCGTCGGCCGAGGCGATCATCGCCGCGACGACCCGGGGGCGGCCGCGACCACCCCCGAGCCCGAGCCCGCCGACGACCTCGCGCGCCGCGCGCGCGACCCGCGGCTCGGGGTCGAGCCGCTCGAGCTCGCCGTCGTCGGACCCGACCCGCCGGCCGCCGGCCAACCGTGCGCCCCCGCTAGCCGATCTTGATCCGCCGGGTCACGGCGACCGCGTTGCCCGCCCGGTCGGTCGCGCTCACACGGATCGTGTAGTGGCGACCCGCCTTCGCGTAGCGATGGCTGGCCTTGCGCGCCTGCACGATCCCCGACCGGTCGCCGAAGTCGATGCGCACGTAGGCGACGCCCGAGGCCTGGCCGGACGGCGGCAGCACGTCGTTGGCCTTCGCCGTGACGGTGACGACGCGCTGCTTGCGCTTGACCGAGAAGCTCACCTTCGGCTTGACCGTGTCGATGCGCAGCGTCCGCAGCTTCGTGGCGCTGCTCTGGCCGCGCCGGTCGGTGGCGACGACCTTCCAGGTGTGGCGGCCCTCGCGGATCGCCCCCGCCTTGACCGCCAGCCGGCGGTCGGTCGTCTGCGCGACGGGCTTGCCGTCGACGATGACCGTGTAGGTCAGCGGCCCCCACAGCTCGATCGGCTCGCCCCACGCGAGCGGCGCCTTGGCCGGGTTGCGCCACTTCGAGCCGCTGAACGTGTTGAACAGGCCGGGGACGCGGTCGTAGCCCGCGGCCACGAGGCGCCGCTGGTCGCCGTCGCCCTGGACGAAGGCGAGGCTGAAGTCGCCGACGCGGTTGGCGGCGGCGTCGAAGCCCCCGGCCGGGTCGACCGGCCCGAAGTCCGGGTTGGACACCACCGTGTCGGGACCGGGCGCGGGCACGGAGCGGCGGTCGGCGCGGTCCTCGAAGTAGCGGGCGTGCACGGCGCTGTCGCCGATCGACGTCCAGCCGATGACGCGGTCGAGCGTCTCGGCGATCGCCCCGATCGGCTGGGCGGGCAGGCCGCTGCCGCCGATCGCGATCGGCGGGGCGAGCTTGTCGTCCTTGATGATGGCGGCTGACGCGCCGCCGGTCGTCGTGCCGGCGGTGATCGAGCCGGCGCCGCGGCCGCTGAGGGCGACGTCGACGCTGTCGATGCTGTCGCCGCCCCAGGGCAACGGGTCTGCCGCGACCGGGTCGAGGATGCGCGAGCCCTGCAGGCGGCGGGCGATCGCGCGCGACTGCACGCCGCCCGCCCCGTTGGCGAACTGCTGGCGGAAGGCGACGTAGGCGAAGCTCGAGTCGTCCTCGATGTCGACGTCGGGCAGGTCGGCGCCGCCCGCTGCGGCCGGGTGGCCGTCGAGGCTGTCGACCGACACCTGGATGGGCGTGTCGGAGACGTGGGTGCGGTACAGGCGGCGGGCGAAGACGCCGCCGGCCTCGCCCCAGACGGCGACCGCGGTGGCGTCGGCGGCGATCGCGACCCGCGAGCGCCCGGTGCCGATGCCGGCCGGGCGGGCCGGGTCGATGTCGAGCGCCTGGTCGACGCCGGTCCAGGAGGTGGCGGTGCGGTCCAGGCGGGCGGCCAGGACGTTGCCGGTGGCCGTGTAGGTGGCGTAGGCGGCGCCGTGGATCGACATGTCGACCGACGGGTCCGATGCGCCGCCCGACAGCAGCTGGGGGGCGGTCCAGGGGTCGCCGGCCTTCGGCACGAGGGTCGCGAACGCGGCGCCGCCGTTGATGAAGACCGCGGCGATGCGCCCGCCGTCGCCGACCGCGACGGCGACCTGGGTGCCGGCGCCCTCCAGCCCGGTGTCGACGCGCTGCGGGGTCTCGTAGACGCCGTTGACCAGGCGGCTGACGAAGACGTGCGGGACGCCGCCGTCGCGCCGGATGTAGCCGACGGCGCCGGTGCCGTCGCGGGCGACGTCGAGGTCGCCGAGCGACAGGATGTCGGCGCTGGGCCCGTCGATCGGCTCGGCGGCGAAGAACCCGGCGTGCGCGGGGGCCGCGACGGTCAGGGCGGCGAGGATCGTGACGATGGGGGCCAAGCGGCGTCGCATGGGCGGCGGGGGAGCTCCTGGATCGGGGACGGGCGCCTCGTGGCGGTCAAACCGGCGCGGCCCTGGAAGTTACGGTGTCCCGGGGTCAGACCCGTTCCGTTGCAGCCACCCCACACCGGGGTCAGACCCGTTCCGTTGCAGCGGGGTCTCATCGTGCCACGGGCCGATCCGCGGCTGCAACGGAACGGGTCTGACCCCGAGGCGGGGCCCCTAGGTGGCATCCCCTATGGCAAACGCCCGCGCGGGCCGCCATCGTCCTGCCCATGACCTCCGCAGACCCCACTCCCCCGCCCCGTCGCCTCCTGCGCTCCACCGGCGACGACCGCGTCCTGGGCGGCGTGTGCTCCGGCCTGGCGCGCTACTTCGACATCGACCCGCTCATCGTCCGCATCGCCGCGATCGTGCTCGCGTTCATCGGCGGCGCCGCGATCATCGGCTACCTGGCCGCCTGGGCGCTCGTGCCCGCCGACGACGGCACCGGCCATCCGACCTCCGGCCCGGCCTCGCGCGCCCGCACGATCACCGGCGCGGTCCTCGTCGTCGTCGCCGGCCTCGTGCTGCTCAACGGCGCGTGGGGCTGGGGGCACTGGGGCGTCGGCGTGCTCTTCGGCCTGCTGCCCGCCGCGCTCGTCGTCGGCCTCCTGGCCCTGGCCGGCTACCGCCTGCTCCAGCACCGCGGGGACGCCAACCCGACCGCAACACGGATCATCGGCGCGACGTTGCTCGTCATCGCGGGCTGCCTGGGCGCGGCGGTCGCGCTCGTCGCCTCGGCGTGGGCGACGGCCGCCGGCGGCGGCGAGATCATCGCCGGCATCGTCATCGCGCTCGGCGTCGCGATGATCGCCCTGTCGTTCCGCCACCGCGGCGCGCGCTGGCTG
>JBDZVZ010000108.1:0-7558 GCA_040255945.1 Solirubrobacterales bacterium
TTCGTGCCGAGGATGTTGCCGACCTCGCCGAGCATCGACGCGCCGTCGGGCGTGTTGGGCTCGAGGCCGTAGATGCCGCACAGGCGCGCGGCGTCCTCGTTGGGGAAGAGCAGCAGCACGATCGCCTCGAGGTCGCCGATGACCGGCACGACGACCCCGTGGCGCAGGGCGTCGGGCTCGCCGGCGAGCGCGACCGCCTCCTCGAGCGGCAGCACGGCGGCGGTCGGCACGCTGATGTCGACCGACTTGCCGAGCATCGCGGCCAGCGCGGTGCCGGCGTTGCCGGAGCCGATGTTGGCCAGCTCGCGCAGGGCGTCGAGCTGGAGGTCGGAGAGGGCGTTCATCGTGGGCGGTCCCTCAGACGGCGCTCGCGGCGAGCGCCGGGGTCGTGTTCAGGGTCAGGGCGTCGCAGTCGGCGAGCAGGACGATGTCGCCGTTGGAGAGCACGGCGGCGCCGGAGACCGCGCCGCGCTGGCCGACGTTCGCCGGCAGCGGCCGGGTGACGAGCTCGCGCTGGCCGACGAGCCGCGAGACCGACAGCGCGATGTTGCGCTCGGACCCGCGGACGATGACGACGTGCGTGTCCTGGTCGTCGGCGTCGGCGCCGGCGGCGGCCCCGAAGACGTCGGCGGCGCGCTTGAGCGGCAGCGCCTCGTCGGCGAGGACGAGCATCCGCTGACCGGCGACGGAGCGCACCGGGTTGTCCTCGAGGCGCATCGTGCGCTCGACCCGCTGGAGCGGGATGCCGAACGGGCGGCCGCCCGACTCGACGAGCAGCGCCGACATGATCGCCAGCGTCAGCGGCAGGCGGATCTCGTTCTCGGTGCCCTCGCCGGGGACCGAGGTGACCGTGACCTCGCCGCCGAGCTCGCGGATCTTCTCGCGCACCGCGTCCATGCCGACCCCGCGGCCGGAGAGGGCGCCGACGGCGTCCGCCGTCGAGAACCCGGGGGCGAAGAGCAGCTCGATGGCGGCGCGCACGTCGATGAGCGGCGCCTGGTCGGCGGTGATGAGGCCGCGCTTGACCGCGACGGCGGCGACCTTCTGCGGGTCGATGCCGCGGCCGTCGTCGCGGACGGTGATCGCGATCGATCCGCCGGCGTGGCGGGCGGCGATCGTGAGCTTGCCGGTCGGCGACTTGCCGGCGGCGACGCGGTCCTCGGGCGACTCGAGCCCGTGGTCGAGCGAGTTGCGGATGAGGTGGACGAGCGGGTCGCCGATCGCGTCGACGACCGTGCGGTCGAGCTCGGTCTCCTGGCCGACGAGCTGCAGGTCGACCTGCTTGCCGAGCTTGGAGGCGACGTCGCGCACGAGCCGCGGGAAGCGCAGGAAGACCGCCTCGATCGGGATCATGCGGATCTGCATGACCATGGCCTGCAGGGCGTGCGAGGAGCGCGTGAGCTCCTGCATGGCCTGGTTGAGGCCGGGCACGTCGGCGTCGCCGGCGAGCGCCTCGACGTGGGTGCGCTGGACGACGAGCTCGCCCATGAGGTGCATGAGCTGGTCGAGGCGGTCGGCGTCGACGCGGACGGTCGAGGAGTGCTTCTTGGACGCGTTCGACGCGCGGGCCGACTCGGCCTTGCCGGAGGGCTGCTCCTCGCCCGCACCGACGGCCTGCAGCGGCACGCTCTCGGAGCCGTCCGCGCCCGCCGGCGCGTCCGGCTCGCCGACGGTCGCCTCGGCGACCTCGGGCACGGCGCGCACGGCGGCGGCGACGACGTCGGCCTCGTGGGTCGTGGCCAGCAGCAGCTCGACGACGCGGCCGTCGAACTGCTCGAGCGCGTTCTCGGCCGGCGTGCTGCGCAGGACGTCGCCGTGCTCGGCCGCCGCGGCGATGAGCTGGAACGCCCGCACCGACGGCATCTGGACGTCCTCGGCGAGCAGCGCGGCGATCTCGAGGACGACGCGGCCGTCGCCGACCGGGGCCAGGACGACCGGCGCGGCGTCGTCGGCCGTCTCGTCGTCGTGGGCCTCCGGGTCGTCCGCGGTGCGCACGAGCGCGCCGAGGCGGGCGACCAGCGGGGCCGGGTCGAGCTTCTCGACGCCGTCGTCGTCGATGGAGTCGACGGCGCCCGACAGCGCGTCGAGGCAGGCGAGCACGACGTCGGCGACGTCCCCGGTCAGGCCCGTGCCGCGCTGGCGCAGCAGCTCGAAGACGTCCTCCATCTTGTGGGTGAGGGCCGCCATGCCCTCGAAGCCCATGGTGGCCGCCATGCCCTTCAGCGAATGGGCGATGCGGAAGATCGCGTCGACGGTCTCGCCGTCGTCGGGGGCCTCCTCGAGGCGCACGACCGCGAGGTTGAGCTCCTGGAGGTTCTCCCGGCACTCGGCCAGGAACATGGGGAGGTACTCGGAGGTGTCCATCAGATCTTCCGGTAGACGAAGGGGAACTCGGGCTCCAGCCCGTGGGCGGCGGGGTCGGTGACCCGCTCGGTGGCACCCACCACGAGGCGGCCGCCGGGACGCAGACCGGCGGCGAGGCGCCCGTGCAGTGCGTCACGGACCTCCTCGGTGAAGTAGATGACGGTGTTGCGGCACAGGACGAGGTCGAACGAGCCGGCGGGCGGCTCCATGCGCAGCAGGTCGCCCTGCTCGAAGCGGACGAGGCGCTTGAGCTCGTCGGAGGCATGCCAGGCGCCGTCGACCATCGTGAAGTGGGCGGCGAGCGTCGCGGTCGGCGCGTCGCGCGCGTCGTCGGCGGTGAAGACGCCGTCACGGGCACGGGCGACCATGCGGGCGTCGATGTCGGTCCCGAGGATCGAGACGTTCGCGTCGGGCAGCGTCTTGCGCGCGAGCGCGGCCAGCGTGTAGGCCTCCGCCCCGTAGGAGCAGCCCGCGCTCCAGCAGCGGACGCGGCGGGCGGTGCCGGTGGCGGCGAGGTCGGGCAGGACGCGCTCGGCGAGCGCCTCCCACTGCTCCGGGTTGCGCCACAGCTGGCTGACGTTGATCGTGACCCGGTCGAGGAACCGCGCGAGCTCGTCGGCGTCGCGGCGCAGCAGCAGGCTGTAGGCGGCGAGGTCGTCGACACCGCGCCCGGTCATGAACGAGCGGATCCGGCGCTCCATCTGGCCGCGCTTGTACTGGAGCAGGTCGATGCCGCAGATCGCGCGCACCGCAACGCAGAACGGCTCGTAGTCGTCGGCGGCGCCCCGGGCGGCGGGGGCCGGCCCGGCGGGCGCCGGGGTCGATGCGGAGGTGCTGTGGGGCAGCATCGTCATGTCGCTCACCCGACCGCCTCGGTGATCGCGTCGGCGAGCTCGTCGAGCGGCACGACCGCGTCCGCCAGGCCGGCCTCGACGATCGCCCGCGGCATGCCGTAGACGGTGCAGGTCGACTCGGCCTCGACGAGGATGCGGCCGCCGCGCCGACGGACCTCCTGGGCGCCGTCGAGGCCGTCCTTGCCCATGCCGGTCATGACGACGAGCACGAGCCGGTCGCCGTAGATCGCGGCGGCGTCGCGGATCGTCAGGTCGGCGCGCGGGCGCAGGCCGCCGATCGCCGCGTCGTCGGAGAGCCGCGAGGTGCCGTCCTCCGACAGCCGCAGGTGGCTGCCGCCCGGGGCGAGCAGGAGCGTGTCGGGGCGCAGGCGCTCGCCGCCACCCGCCTCCACGACGTTGATCGCGCCGACCTTGTCGAGGCGCTGGGCCAGCGACGCGGTGAAGCCCGCCGGCATGTGCTGGATGATCATGCCGCCGGCGCCGAGCGTGCGCGGCAGCGACGGGATGAGTTGCGCCAGGGCCCGCGGGCCGCCGGTCGAGGTGGCGATGAGCACGACGCGCTGCGCGGTGGCCGCCTGCCGGCGGGCACGGGCGGGCCGGGCGGGCCGGGGAGCGCGCGGGGCCGCCGGTGCCGGGGGCGCCGGCGGGGTGGCGATCTGCGCGGCCGTGGAACGCCCGCGCAGGCCCGCCGCGGCGGCGACCTTTTCCCGCAGGGCGGTGACGAACTGCTCGAGCGGCTCGCCGAAGGCGGGCTTGGCGACGAGGTCGAACGCCCCCTCGGCCAGCGCGTCGACGGCGCGCGCGCCATGGGCGGGCGAGAAGGCCGAGACGACGACGATCGGCAGCGCGATCGGACGGCCGGCGGCCCCCAGGGCGCGCAGGACCCCGATCCCGTCCATGCCGGGCATGGCGAGATCGAGCGTCATCGCGTCGGGGTCCAGGCGCCGGTAGAGCTCCAGCGCCTCGTCGCCGTCGGCGGCCTCGCCGACGACCTCGAAGCCGGCGTCGCTCAGCGCCTGCGCGAGCAGGCGCCGCATGAACGTCGAATCGTCCGCGACGAGGACGCGCGGCGGCGTGGAGGTGTGAGCGGCGGCGAGCACGAGCTCGGGATCAGGCGGCGGCGCGGACGTCCTCGACCTCGTCGACGCCGACCTCGGCGGCCAGCGCGCCGGCCGCGCCGACGATGCCCTCCGGGTCGAGCAGGACGACGAGCCGGTCCTCGATCTTCGCGATGCCGTCGATGCAGCGGCCGCCGGCGGTCGGGGCCTCGTCGAGCGCGTCGGCGTCGATCGTGATGACCTCTTCGACGTCGTCGACGACGACGCCGGCCATGTCCTCGGCGGTCTCGACGATGACGATCTTCGCCTCGTCGGCGGTCGCGGCGTGGTCCATGCCGAGCCGGGTGGCGAGGTCGTAGACCGGCAGGATCTTGCCGCGCAGCGAGATGACGCCGCGGACGCTGGGGTCCGACGAGGCGACGGTGCGCGGCTCGGTGAAGCGGATGATCTCGTGGACCTGGGTGATCGGCAGCGCGTACTCCTCCTCGCCGAGCGAGAAGACGACGAGCTGACGCGAGAGGGTCTCTTCGGGCATGGGTACTCCGTGTCGGGCGGACGGGCTCTTGGCCCGGTGATCGGCCGTGTCGGGAGGCCCTTGAACCCCCTGGTCGGGGGAGCGTCAGCGCGCGAGGCGCAGCGCGCGCGTCAGAACGTCCACGCGCCAGGCGCGGACGGCGGCGACGACCTCGTCCACCGACTCGGCGACGGCGATCTTCGTGCCGGTCGTGAGCCAGACGTGGCAGTCGGGCGCAGCCTCGATGCGCTCGATGAGGTCGGGGTTGAGGTGAAACGCCTCGCGCCCGTGGGAGAGCTTGTGCAGTTCGATCATCGGATCGCTCCTGAGCGGGAATGTCCGCCCGCCGGACGGCGCACTCGCCGGAGCAGAGGCCCTCCACCTCTGCGCCGGCGGGTGCGCCGCCCGGGGGCGGCGCGGTGCGGACTACCGCTTGAGGTTGACGAGCTCCTGGAGCATGTCGTCGGCGGTCGAGATGACCCGCGAGTTCGCCTGGAAGCCGCGCTGGGCGGTGATCATGTTCGTGAACTCGGAGGCGAGGTCGACGTTCGACATCTCCAGCGTGCCGCCGATCGTGTAGCCGAAGGTGACACCGTCCGGCGCGCCGACCGCCGGCTTGCCCGCCGCCGGGTCCGCCGCCCACCGGTTGCCCGAGAGGCGCAGCAGGCCGGCGTCGTTCGGGAACTTCGCGAGCCCGATCTGGCCGGCGTTCACCCGCGGGCCGCCGCCGGTCGGGATGTAGGAGACGGCGCCGTCGGTGCCGACCGCGATGCCGGTCGCCCCGTCGGGGATGTTGATGAACGTGTTGGGCGGGTTGCCGTCGGGACCGGCGGCGGCGGCCGTGTCGACGCCCATGACGTAGTAGCCCTCGGGGGTGACGAGGTAGCCCTGGTCGTTGCGGATGAAGTTGCCCGCGCGGGTGAAGTTCAGCCCGGTCGTCGAGCCGTCGGCGGCGGGGACCGGGGCGCCGCCGGTCGGGTCGCCGCTCCAGACGCGGTACCAGCCGTCGCCCTGGATGGCGATGTCGAGCGGGTTGCCGGTGCTCTGCAGCGAGCCGGAGCCCATCATCGCGTCGATCGAGCCGAGCTGGACGCCGAGGCCGATCTGCGCGGCGTTCGTGCCGCCGGTGTTCGGGCCCTGGGCCGAGCCGCCGAAGAGCGTCTGCTGGAGCTGGTCCTTGAACGTCGTGCGGGAGGCCTTGTAGCCGACGGTGTTGACGTTGGCCAGGTTGTTCGACGTGACGTCGAGCATCATCTGGTGGGTGCGCAGGCCGGAGATGGCCGAGTACATGCCGCGGATCATGGTGTGGTGCTCCTTCGCACCGGCCTCCCCGAGGGGGTCCAGCCGGTCATCGTTTGGTGTTGGTTGTCGGGGGTGGCGCCGCCGCCGCTAGGCGATGACGGCGCTGTCGATGTTCGTGAAGACGTGGTCCTTCATCTGGTCGCGGCCGACGGCCGTGATGACCGTCCGGTTGGCGACCGAGACGACGAAGGCGGTGTCGTCGACCAGGACGACGGCGTCGCGTGAGCCCTTGCCGGCGGCGCGCTGCACGCCGTCGTTGAGCCGGTCCATCGTCGGCGGGTCGACCGCCAGGCCGCGGCGCTCGAGCCGCTGCAGCGCGTGCTTGGAGAACTCGACGCCCTGGGTCTTCTGGGCGGCGTCGCGCAGGACGTCGGCGAAGGCGGGGCCGTTCGTCGGTCGGACGGGCTGTGTGGGCTGGCGCGGCGCAGTGACCGGCGCGGGTGCGCCGACGCCGGGCGGGACGAGCGCGGGGTTGTGGATCGGGTTGGTCACTTCACCTCCTTGATCGCCGCGAGGGCGACGCCCGGCTGGCCGCCGATCGTCAGGCTCGTGTTCGAGCCGTCGATCTGGACGCTGTCGACGGTGCCGGTGAAGTCCTCGCCGGCCTTCGTGCCGTAGGTCACGGTCTTGCCGACGAGCGACGTGGCGCTCTGACGGTCGGTGGCGGCGGCGAGGTTGGTGATCTGCTCGACCATCGTCATCTGCGAGATCGTGTTGAACGTCTGCGACGGGTCCTGGCCGCTGCCGAGCGGGTCCTGGTTGGCCAGCTGCGCGGTGAGCATCTTCAGGAACCCGTTCTTGTCGAGCCCGCCGGTGGCCTTCTGGCTGCCGCTCGCCGTGGAGGTCGCGGTCTGGGTGGGGTCGTAGGCGCTCGTGGGAGAGATGGGCATGGCTTGGGCTCCTAGGCCTGGATGTCGACGAGGGCGCCGGCCGCAGCACGGGGCCTGGTCGTGGTCAGGGTGATCTCGGTCTGGTCGTCGTCGGCGTCGCCGATGGCCGCGGCGCGTGCGGCGCCGCGGCTGCGGGCGCCCTGGGCGTCGGCGGCCGTCTCGCGCGGCTGGCGGCGGCCGTCCTGCTGGCCGGCGGCGAGCTGGATGTCGAGGCGGGCGAGCGTCACACCGCGGTCGGCGAGCTGCTGCTTGAGCTCGCTGCCGGCCTGCTGCAGCGCGGCGGCGCCGGTGTGCTCGTGGGCGGAGATCGTGGCGACGAGGCCCTGCTTGGTCGTGCGCAGGTCGACCTCGACGTGGCCGAGCTCGGCGGGCCGCAGCTCGAGCGTCGCCCGGGCGTGGCCGTTGCGGGCCGCCGTGATGCGGACGAGGTCCTGGACGTGCTCGACGGTCTCGATGAGCGACGAGGGCGCGAGGGTCGGGGCCTGGGCCGGGGCGGACCCGGCGCCGGCCTGGGGCGCCGCGGCGGTCGGCGCGGCGCTCGAGCCGTAGGCGGTCGGGACGGCCGCCGGCATCGTC
>JBDZVZ010000043.1:0-32059 GCA_040255945.1 Solirubrobacterales bacterium
GGCTGTCACCAGGGCTCGGGCCGCCGACCGCCTCGCTCACCAAGCTCGCGTAGCCTCGCGGTCCCCGTCCGCCGCCGAGCCCCTGGACGAGGCCGTAGACCTCGGCGACGGCGAGAAACGCTGGCGCCGGACGCTCGCCGGTCAGGGCGCTGTGGCTGGACCAGCCCCAATGGGAGGGATGACGGCAGAGGCCGGCTCGCACCGGATTGAGCGCGACGTACCGGAGCGCTTCGGCGAGGTGGCTGTCCTGGGTGAGGAGCTTCGCGCCGTAGCGTCGTTCGAACAGGGGCCCGCGCTCGCTCCGGGCCCGCAGGACGCGCCCGGCGTAGACGCCGAGCAGCCGGCGCATCCCGACGTCGAGGTCGGGTTGGGGCGTGCGCAGGAGCAGGTGAAGATGCGTGCCCATCAGGCAGTACGAAAGGCAGAGCCATTGCTGGTCGATGACGACGCGCGCGAGCGAGGCGAGAAACAGCCTGCGCTCTGCGTCGCCCTGGAACAGCTGCCGTCCGTGGAGCGCGCGTGTGTAGACGTGGTATGTGCCGCCGGCGATCAGGGGTCGAGGACGACGAGCCATGCCGCGAGCTTGGCAAGCGCGAAGAGCGATCGGGAGGCGTTTGATGGAATTGGCACACCGAGAGCGCAGCCTTGCGACGTGCCGTCACGATCGCGCTGCAAGGAACGGGTCTGACTCCGGTGAACGCACCGGCGGCTCCGCCGCGACGGCGGAGCCCCCGTGTTACCACTCGCGCCGCCGCGAGGTTCAGACCTCTTGACGAGTGGCTAACGCTGTCGGGGGGTCTTCGGTAGTCCGCTGCTGTCTGTGAACGTATCCAAGGTGTTGCCGAGGTCAGGTATTGCCGTCTGCTGCGGGTTGCCGCTGCCGGCTGCCAACCGGGCTGCCACGCCAGAGCCAGTCTCTCGCGCGGATCCGGGCTTCTTGAGACGAGTCTTGATGCCACACGCCTTCGCCCAACTCCGCACGTACTTGCCGTTCGAGATCGTGGTGCTCTCTTGCCACTCCGCCCCCACTGCCGACCGAAGCATGGTGCCGACCGCAAGTGGGCCGAGCCAAGGTTCGTTCTCGAGCGCCGCGAAGGCTTCGGAGATCCCAGGTGCCGCGCGAGCAAGCTCGCCTAGAACCTCTGGAGACACCACGCCGTCCGAGACCAGATTGGACCGCGCGATGGTGATGTTGTCGCGGGCGTCGAGGGCGACAGCACCGATTGCCGACAGCTCGCGGAGCGCGGCTTGACTGCGACGGGCCTGCGGGCGGGGCTGATTCGCGGGGTCCGCGATGTGGAGCAGGAACTCGATGGCCGGTCCTGCGGCTGTCTGCGGAAACACCCCTCGCACGCGAACCGGCGTCGCCCCGGCCAGCAAGCTCGAGTCAGGCTTCGCGTCGCCGTCGATGCGCCCCACGCCATCACGGTCGAGCGATACGAGGCCAGCGTAGGCGAGCCACTGAGCAAACGAGCGGGCATAGGTGATCCAGCTCTCTTCCTTCGCTTCGACGGCCGGGAAGGCTGCCGGAAGCTCAGCCGCCACCTTCGCTACAGACACTGGGCCGTTCGCATCATCGAGCAACTCGGTGATGATCGAGAAGATCTTGTGCCGCCTGAGTGCGGACGTCGCGCGGTCACGGCAGATGGCTTCAGGGTCGTCGGACGTATTGAGCGCGGGGTCGAGGTCCAGCCGGTTGGCTTCTGTGGACATCAGTCCGAACTGACGAAGCTCCCTCGACAAGTTGAAGATGACGGCGTGCGAGGTGCTCAACTGCTCGGCTGCGTCGGGCACCGTCAAGCTCCCGCCCGCTGCCACGACCTTGCGGAGAAGCTTGCCGACCGACGCCGGCCCGTAGCGCACCGTGTACGTGTCCTCAACGGCGACCTTGCCTGTGACCAAGTAGTCGCGGAACGTGTCCCAGTACGTATCGATCCGTTCGCCGACCTGGACGACAAGGCGCTTGTGCAGCAGCGACTGCAGGATGGGGCTCGGCACCGACTCTTCGAGGTCCGAGACGGCGACTGGCGCAGCGTGCGCGATGCGCCGAAGTGCCTCTTCCTCAGCGGGGCCCAGTTCCGCGAGGTCTGCGGCGAATAGCGTCTGGACGTTTAAGCCTTCACGGACGAGGTGGTCTTGCGCAATCCCGGCTCGCAGCTCGCCAAGGATGTGACCACCCAGCTTCTTGAACAGCCACGGCAACCCCTGGGAGTACTCACGTAGGCGTTGGCGTAGGTCTTTCTGCAACTTCTGCTCGGCGGCCTTACCGAGCCGGTCGAGCAAGGTGCCGATCTCTTTCGGACCGAGTGGTTCGAGCGATACGACGGTCGCCGATCCTCTGATCTCGTCGCGGAGCTGATACGGATGGCCCTCGGTCCAACCAACGAGATCGGTCTTCCAAGCGAAGGCGACGGTCAACGGTAGTGCTAGTTCTTGAGCGAGCAGGGCAAGGTCGCGGAACGCCCGAGTCAAGGTCTCGTCACGGAACACGTTCTCGAACTGGTCGAAGAACAACAGCAGCGGTTTCGCCTTGCCGCGTGGCTGGGCGTTGCCCAACGTGCGGACCGCCGCAGCAAGACTGCTGTATGCGGCATCGTCGGGAAGCATGAGGATGCGCTTGCGAGACGCTTCGTTCGCCAACCGCTCGAGCACTGCGGGAACGAAGTCGGCCCGATCCGCTGTACGACTGTCGATGACGAGGGCGACGCCACTCGCTTGCTCCACCTTCCTCGCAAGATGTAGTGCTAGTGAACTCTTTCCCCAGCCGGATTTCGCGTTGATAACGACCGTCTGTCCACCTGTTGCGCTCGTGATCTTCCGTGCGAGATCCGACGCGACGGACTTGCGGCCAACGAAGTACTTCGGCGCAGCCGGAAGCTGGTAGTCGAAGTCGGCGGAGGAACCCCGGACGGCGATGACCGTTGGTGGCTCTCGCATTGCACGCGGAGCTCCTGCGGACGCTTCGTCGCCTTCCCGGACAACCGCTAGTCCATCAGCCAGCGAGGAGCGGCTCACCAGATCCAAGACGGGATCGGGGACGACGCCCATCGCCCAGACGACCACCTTGGTGGCCTTGCGGCTCTTCGGATCGAGCGCCTTCGCGGCGAGGGCCAAGCCGTGCTCAGAGATGACGACTGTGAGGTCCGTCTTCGGGCTCGGTCCATGATCTTCGGGCGGGAGGAGATTCGCCTTCTCCAGCAGCTCGACGACCTCGTACGAGCTGAGGTGGCGAAAGCCCTCATACACGCCCTGTGCGTCGTTTGCCTGCTCGATTCCGTTCGCTGTGAGTCGAGGCAAACCGACGAAGAGGCCGACCAGGTTGGGCTCCTTCATGCGCCTCACGCCGTACTTGCCGAGGAACGCGCTCAGGAGGTCAGCGCTGACGTTGGCCGAGTACGCCTTGCACTCCGCGATCAACGGATGGCCGGTGACTTTCTGCCGCGCCTCGATATCGATCTCGATGCCGTCGCTGGTCACGTTCAGCCGATCAGTGCGCGGTGCTTCGTACCCGAGTGCTCCGAGTAGCCGTGCGACGAAATGCTCGAAAAGGTGCCCGCGTTTGTTCGAGATGGTCTCAAGCGAGTCACCATCCGCGACCACGAGCACCTGCGTCGTCTCGACGGCGATTCGGTCCATGCGCCAACCGTACGGGAGGTACGGGACGTTCGCTCGGTACGGCGTGTAGCTACAGACGCACGCTGCGCGCTAGCTGCTGTCCCGCAGTACGGTTGAGACGCGGTTCGGCTTCGTGTGCTTGCCGTGGCTGGGCTGCTCGTCGCGGTCGAGATCGCGCACCGGGTTGCCGCCCGCACCGTACTTGAGAGAGCGACCGTTTGTAGGTCAGGTTGGGCGAGGGCGCAGCCTCGCGACGTGCCGTCACGATCGCGCTGCAACGGAACGGGTCTGACCCCGGTGGAGGGAGCTGCTCACCTGACCCCGGTGAACGCACCGGGGGCCCTGCCGTTCCGGCAGGGCCCCCGGGTCGCCACTCGCGCCCCCGCGAGGTCACATCACTTGATGAAGAGCATCTCGCTGTACTTCGGCAGCGGCCACAGGTCGTCGGCCACGATGCCCTCCAGTCGGTCGGCGACCGCGCGCACGGCGTTCATCGCGGGGATGACGTCGTCGCGCATGTAGGCCGCCCAGGTCATCGCGTCGTCGTCGCGCTGGTTGTCCTTGAGGTTGACCCGCTCGAGCTCGAGGATCGCGGCGTGGAGCTCGCCGACGAGCGGCTCGACCTCCCCGACCAGGCCGTCGACGCCGGCCGTGCGCAGCTCGCCGAGGTGGCGGACCGCGGCCGGCAGGATCATCGTCCGGGCCATGTGGGCGGCGGTCTCGCTCTCGATGTTGAGCTTCGTCGCGTACTGCTCGGCGAACACCTCGTGGCGTGACTCGAGCTCACGCAGCGAGAGCACGTTGTAGGCGTCGAACGCGGCGACGGTCTGCTCGTCGATGATCGCCGGCAGCGCGTCGGGCGTCGTCGGCAGGTTCGCCAGCCCGCGGCGCGCGGCCTCCTCGTGCCAGTCGGCCGAGTAGCCGTCGCCGCTGAACACGATCCGGCGGTTGGCCTCCCAGACCTCGCCGACGATCGACGAGACGGCGGCCCCGACGTCGCCGCCGGCGGCCTCGAGCTCGCGCTCCAGCCGGTCGGTGAGCTCGTCGATCGCCTCGGCGGCGATCGTGTTGAGCACCGTGTTGACGAACCCGAGCGACTGCGACGAGCCGGGCGCGCGGAACTCGAACTTGTTGCCGGTGAACGCGAACGGCGACGTGCGGTTGCGGTCGCCGCCGTGGCGCGGCAGGTCCGGCAGGACCTCGGCCCCGAGACCCATGTGCCCCCTCGTCACGCGCTCGCCCTCGCCGGTGGCGACCCGGTTGAACGCGCGCTCGAGCTCCTCGCCGAGGAAGATCGAGATGATCGCCGGCGGCGCCTCGTTGGCCCCGAGCCGGTGGTCCTGGCCGGCGCTGGCGACCGAGGCGCGCAGCAGCGCCTGGTGCTTGTTGACCGCCTGCAGGACAGCCGCACAGAAGAACAGGAACTTCGCGTTCTCGTCGGGCGTCTCGCCCGGGTCGAGCAGGTTGTGGCCGGTGTCGGTGCCCATCGACCAGTTGTTGTGCTTGCCCGAGCCGTTGACGCCCGCGAACGGCTTCTCGTGCAGCAGGCAGACGAGGCCGTAGCGGCGCGCGATGTTCTGCAGCACCTGCATCGTCAGCTGCTGGTGGTCGGAGCCGACGTTGGAGTTCTCGAAGATCGGCGCGATCTCGAACTGGCCGGGGGCGACCTCGTTGTGGCGGGTCTTGACCGGCACGCCGAGCTTGCGCAGCTCCTGCTCGGACTCGAGCATGAACGCGAGCACCCGCTCGGGGATCGAGCCGAAGTAGTGCTCGTCGAGCTCGTGGCCCTTGGGCGGCTTGGCGCCGAAGAGCGTGCGGCCGGTCGTGTAGAGGTCGGGCCGCTCGAAGTAGTACTGCTCCTCGACGAGGAAGTACTCCTGCTCGGGGCCGACGGTCGTCACGACCCGCGAGGACCGCTCGTCGCCGAACAGCCGCAGGGCGCGCAGGGCGCTGCGCGACAGCGCGTCCATCGAGCGCAGCAGCGGGATCTTGTGGTCGAGCGCCTCGCCGGTCCACGACACGAACGCGGTGGGGATGCAGAGCACGCACCCGTTCGGGTTGTCGAGCAGGAACGCGGGCGACGTCGGGTCCCACGCGGTGTAGCCGCGGGCCTCGAACGTGGCGCGCACGCCGCCCGTCGGGAACGAGGACGCGTCCGGCTCGCCCTGGATGAGCTCCTTGCCGGAGAACTCGGCGATCGCGCGGCCGTCGCTCGTCGGGTTGTAGAACGAGTCGTGCTTCTCGGCGGTGAGGCCCGTCAGGGGCTGGAACCAGTGGCTGTAGTGGGTGGCGCCGTGCTCCATCGCCCACTCGCGCATCGCCTGGGCGACCGCGTCGGCCAGCGACGCGTCCAGCGGGGCGCCGGCGGCCATCGTCGCCTGGAGGTTCTGGAAGACGTGCTTCGGCATCCGGACCCGCTGCTCGTCGACCGTGAAGACGTTGGCACCGAAGACGTTGGCGCCGGGCTCGGTGAGGTCGGTGGCGCCGAGGGCGCTGCCGTTGGTCGACCACTGCGCGGCGGTGACGTTCTGCTGACGGGTTCTCATGCGGTGGAGTTGCTCCTGCGTGGGGGCGCTGATGGGTGGAGATCGAGCGTAGAGGCCCTGGGTGTCGGGCTGCGTTGTCCCGCTGGCGAAAGATCGGGCCGGCCGGTTCGCCCGGGTGTCAGGGGCCCTGCCCGTGCGGCGCACGACGGCGCCCGCCTTTTCGACAGCGGGCCAACGACCGGGCGCCCGGACGCTCGCACACTTGCCCTCGCTGGACGCCACCCAACCGAGGAGGACCTCCCTTGCAGGACGCCATCACCCGCATCGACACGACCTGGGTCGTCGTCGCCGCCCTTCTGGTCATGTTCATGCAGGCGGGCTTCGCCTTCCTGGAGATCGGCTTCGTCCGCGGCAAGAACGCCGGCTCGGTCATCGCGAAGATCCTCACGAACTTCTCGATCGCCTCGCTGGGCTGGTGGGCGGGCGGCTTCGCGATCGCCTTCGGCGGCGCCGGCTGGCTGGCCGGGGACTCCGGCTTCCTGTTCAGCTTCGGCGACACGATCCACCACGGCTTCGCCCAAGGGCTGTACGGCAGCCAGGTCAACGGGCCGTTCTCCGCGTTCTTCTTCTTCCAGTTCGTCTTCTGCGCCGTGTCGCTGGCGATCGTGTGGGGGACGACGCTCGAGCGGACGAAGTTCATCGTCTACCCGATCTACGGCCTCGTCTTCTCGATGGTCATCTATCCGCTCGTCGCCCACTGGATCTTCGGCGGCGGCGTGTTGTCGAAGGTCGGCAACGGCGTGCAGGACTTCGCCGGCTCGACGGTCGTGCACCTCTCCGGGGCGACCGGCGCGTTCGCCGCGCTGCTGCTGCTCGGCCCGCGCAAGGGCAAGTACGGGCCCGACGGCAGTCCGCGGGCGATCCCGGGCCACAACATGCCGCTCTTCGGTCTGGGCGTGCTCATCCTGTGGCTGGGCTGGTTCGGCTTCAACCCGGGCTCGACGCTGGGCACGGCCGACGGGCGCTTCGCCGAGGTCGTCGTCGTGACGAACCTCGCGGCGGCCGCCGGCGTCATCGGCGCGGCGACCACGATCTACCGCAAGCAGGGCGCGCTGGACGTCGGCATGTGCGGCAACGGCGCGATCGCCGCGCTCGTGGCGATCACCGCCCCGTCGGGCTACGTCGAGTTCTGGGCGGCGCCGATCATCGGCCTCGTCGCCGGCGTGCTCGTCGTGCTCTGCGTGCTGGCGATCGACAAGCGCCTCGACGACCCGGTCGGCGCCCTGTCGGCGCACGGCATCGCCGGCATCTGGGGCACGCTGGCCTGCGGCCTGTTCACGTCGCCGCGGCTGGCCGCCTACAACGGGGTCGGCGACGCCGGCCTGGTCTACAGCGGGTCGTTCAAGCAGCTCGGCGTCCAGCTCGTCGGCGTCGGGGCCGCGTTCGCCGCGGTCTTCGTCCTCTCCTACCTGACGTTCTGGGCGATCAAGGCCACGGTCGGCCTGCGCGTCGACGACGAGATGGAGGAGGCCGGCCTCGACCTCACCGAGCACGGGATGTACGGCTATCCCGAGCAGTTCATCCCCCACCCGGAGCTCGTCGGTTACGGTGCGGTTCCACCCACCGCCGCGCGCACCACCACGCCGGCGCCGGCCCAGTCCACGACCCAGGAGGTCCCGGTCGCATGAAGATGATCGTCGCCTACATCAGGCATGAGGCGTTCGAGCCGATCCGCACGGAGCTGCTGGATCTGGGCTTCCCGTCGCTGTCGATCACCGAGGTCAAGGGCTCGGGTCGCCAGAAGGGCATCACCGAGCGCTACCGGGGTGCCGAGCTGACGAACTACCTGCGCCCGAAGATCAAGATCGAGTGCGTCGTGGGCGCCGGTGACGTCCAGGCGATCGTCGACACGATCCTCAAGCACGCACGCACCGGTGCGGTCGGCGACGGCAAGGTGTTCGTCATGCCGGTCGAGCAGGCCTACCGCGTGCGGACCGGGGAGGCGGGGGACGAGATCCTCCAGGCCCACCCGGACGCCGCGAACGTGGCGTAGGCGGCTACTCGCCGCCGCCGCTCTTGGGCGTTCCGCGCACGACCTTGCCCGTCTCCGGGTCCACGGTCGCCTGCGCGGGCGTTCGGGAGACGCTGACGCGGAAGCTGCCCGCGGCCTCGTCCCCGCTGGCCGTCTGCGCCTGGGCCTTGCCGTTGAGGCCGGCGCCGACCCGCCAGCGGATCGTGTGCATGCCGCCCACGACCGGGGTGACGTTCCAGACGAACGTCCGGGTCTGGCCGGCGTCCAGACGCCCGAGCGCCCACGTGCCGACGTAGACGGTGTCGCCGCTGCGCGGCCCGCGGTCGACGATCCACAGGGGCTTGCCGGCGTCGGCGAGCTCGGGGTTCTCGGAGCGGGTCGCGAAGCCGCTGCCGGGCACGTTCGGGTCGTTGCCGCTCAGCGTCACGGCGACGTTCGGGATCGCGCGCGTGTCGGCGTTGCGGACGGTCAGGCGCAGCTCGCTGGAGGCGGCGAGGTGCTGGCGGGCCGGGAAGGCGGCCCGGGTGACGTCGACCTTGAAGGTGCCCGACGCCTCGTCGGCGTCCTGACGCTCGCCGCTGCCGCCGCAGCCCGCGACGAGCCCGGCGGCCACGACGGCCGCGGCTCCGGCCGCGAGCGCACTCCTCCTCGGTCCCAGCACGCGCGCAACGTACCAGCAGCGGCCGCCGTCGGGCGCCGCTGGCCCACCGCGATGCACCCGTGTCCGGAGTGCTGGATGTGCCGCGACGGTTGTGGTTTGGCAGCCATCGGGACGGTTCCATACACTCACGGCCGCCGGGACCGCCATGGAGGCGACATCCGGCCGGCTGTCCGAGGAGAGGTCCAACAGCGCGTGGCCCGCAACGTCGCAGATCGGGCGATCCTGCCCGCCAAGAACCTGCTTGAAGAAGTAGGGGACATGATGATCCTGACCGGCAAGACGCTCGTCTCCGCCGTCAGGCCGCCGTTCCCCTACGGCAGCGAGTTCGTCGGGCAGTTCCTCTTCACGCTGCGGCTCTGCTGGTTCCCGCTGCTCGTCTCGACCGTCGCGGTCTCCTACGGCGCACCGGGCCTGCAGGCGGCGAACTTCCTCATCCTCTTCGGGGCGTTGGACCGGCTCGGCGGCTTCTTCGTCCTGGCGGTCATCCGCGAGTTCGCCCCGTTCGTGTGCGCGATCATCGTCGCCGGCGTCGCCGGCACGGCCATCACCGCCGACCTCGGGGCGCGCAAGATCCGCGAGGAGCTCGACGCCCTTCAGGTCCTCGGCGTCGACCCCGTGAAGAACCTCGTCGTGCCGCGCTTCCTGGCCCTCATGATCGTCACCGGCCTGTTCGACGTCTTCGCGATCATCTTCGGCATCACGGGCGGCATCATCGCCACGCTCGTCAACGGCGCCCCGCTCGGCCCGTTCTGGGCGACGTTCTTCACGAACGCCTCCACGACCGACCTGTGGGGTTCGCTGTTGAAATGCGTGCTCTTCGGGGCGATCACCGCGATCGTCTGCTGTTACAAGGGCATGACCGCCTCGGGTGGGGCCGAGGGGGTGGGCCGCGCCGTCAACCAGGCGGTCGTCATCACGTTCATCGGCGTCTTCGCCTTCAACTACGTGTTCACCCAGACGCTGCTGGCCACGCATCCCGAGATGCAGGTGATCCGGTGAACGGCGGCAGCGGCGGCGGCGCGTCCTGGGCGGCGGTGCCGCGCGAGTGGCTGGCGAGCTTCGGCGAGATCACGAAGTTCTGCGGCAAGATCGTCGGGCAGGTCTACAGCCTGCGCGTCATGCACTTCTTCGGGGAGGCGCTGCGCCAGTGCGGGGTGCTCATCCTCGGCTCGACGGTCGTCATCTGGTCGCTGGTCTTCATCGTCGGCCTGCAGTGCGGCATCGAGGGCGCCTATTTCACGCGCGCGCAGGGGGCGCCCGCCTACGCCGGCGTGTTCGCCGCCTGGTGCGACCTGCGCGAGATCGTGCCCTACGGCTTCGGCTACATGATGTCGGCGAAGATCGGCACCGGCATCGTCGCCGAGCTCGGCTCGATGCGGATCTCCGACGAGATCGACGCCCTGGAGGTCATGGGCATCGACTCGGTGCTCTTCCTCTGCGCCACGAAGCTGCTGGCCTCGTGGATGGTCCTGCCGTTCATCTACATGGCGTCGATCGGCGCCGGCTTCTTCGCCAGCTACCTCGCCGTCGTCCAGCAGATCGGCGAGGTCTCGCCCGGCGGCTACTCGCTCATCTTCTGGATGTTCCAGAACCCGCCCGACCTGTTGTTCAGCGTCATCAAGGCGATGACGATGGCCACCGCCATCGTCCTCGTCGGCTGTTACTACGGCTACCACGCCAGCGGCGGGCCGGTGGGAGTCGGGACCGCCACCGCGAAGTCGATGGTCGTCAACATCGTGCTCGTCCACCTCATCGGCATGGTCGGCACGCAGGTGTTCTGGGGCGCGAATCCGCGCGCACCGATCGGAGGCTGACCCATGTCCGACGAGACCCCCCGCGATCCGTACCGCGACGACGCCGAGCACGAGCCGGAGGCCCGCGTCGTGCGCGAGGCGCCGCCGACCGACGAGCCCGACGGCGACGAGTACCAGTGGCACACCGGCCTGAACCGGCCGACCGGTGTGCCGGACGCCGTCGAGTTCATCGACGTCCACAAGGCGTTCGGGCGCAACAAGATCCTGCGCGGGCTGAACATGGGCCTGCCCGAGGGCAAGATCTCGATGATCCTGGGCCCGTCGGGCACCGGCAAGTCGGTGTGCATCAAGCACATGGTCGGCCTGCTGTACCCCGACGAGGGCGACGTGCTCGTCCACGGCGAGTCCGTGCCGAGCATGACCGACGACGAGCTGTTCGCCATGCGCAAGAAGTTCGGCGTCCTCTTCCAGGACGGCGCGCTGTTCGGGTCGATGAACCTCTACGACAACGTCGCGTTCCCGCTGCGCCAGCACACCGACAAGGGCGAGGACGAGATCCGCGACATCGTCACGCGCCGCCTCACCGAGGTCGGCCTCGCGCACTCCGACGACAAGATGCCCAACGAGCTGTCGGGCGGGATGCGCAAGCGCGCCGGCTTCGCGCGCGCGCTCGTCCTCGACCCCGACATCGTCCTCTTCGACGAGCCCGACTCCGGCCTGGATCCGGTGCGCACTGCCCTGCTGTGCGAGCTCATCCAGGAGATCCACGAGGAGAACGGCGGGGCCTACACCGTCATCACCCACGACATCATGAGCGCCCGCCGCGTCGCCGAGCACATCTCGGTGCTGTGGAAGGGACGGATCGTCGAGTCGGGTCCGGCCGAGGACCTCTTCAACTCCGAGAACGCGTTCGTCCGCCAGTTCCTCTCCGGCGAGTCCCAGGGCCCGCTCGGGATGGAGTGACGGTTCTCAACACGGCCTCAACACTTCATTTGCAAGATCCACGCCGCTCGGCCCACGCCTGACCGAACCTCCGCAGCCCTGCCCAACCCGCCCGCCATCCACGTTCTCGCTGCCGCCGCACCCGCCGGGGTGATCCGGTGACGCTCGCCCGTGGTCTGGCGATCGGTGCGCTGGGCGTCGCGGCCATCGTCGTGCTCGTCCTGCTGCTGGGCGGCCGCAACACGCACGAGTACACGCTGCTGTTCCAGAACGCCGGCCAGCTCGTGAAGGGCAACAACGTCGAGGTCGGCGGGCGCCCGATCGGCCGGGTGGCCGACATCAAGCTCACCAACGACAACCTCGCCGCGATCACGATCCAGGTCGAGGAGCCCTACGCGCCGCTGCACGAGGGCACGACCGCGCAGATCCGCTCGGCGTCGCTGTCGGGGCAGGCCAACCGCTACATCGCCCTGAACCCGGGGCCGAACTCCGCCCGGGAGCTCGGCGAGGGCGCGACGCTCGGCCTGGATCGCACGGTCACCGAGGTCGACCTCGACCAGCTCTTCGCCACGCTCGACGCGAAGACGCGCAAGGGCCTGCAGAACGTCATCCAGGGCTCGTCGACCCAGTACGGCGACAACGGCGAGCAGGCGGGCCAAGCGCTGAAGTACTTCAACCCGGCGATCTCGACGACGACCCGGATCGTCGACGAGCTCACCCGCGACCAGCAGGCGTTCGAGAACTTCATCATCTACACGGCGCGCGCCTCGACGGCGCTGGCCGAGCGGCGCGACGACCTGTCCGACCTCGTCTCCAACGCGAACGCGACGAACACGGCGATCGCCTCGGAGAGCGCGTCGCTCGACCAGGCCCTGGCCGCGCTGCCCGACGCGCTGCGCAAGGGCAACACGACGTTCGTCAACCTGCGCTCGGCGCTCGACGACCTCGACAAGCTCGTGGCCGCCTCCAAGCCGGTGGCGCCGAAGCTCGCCCCGTTCTTCAAGGCGCTGCGCCCGCTCGTGCGCGACGCGCGCCCGACGGTCGCCGACCTGCGCCGGCTCATCACCCAGCCGGGCGCGGGCAACGACCTCATCGACCTGCTGAAGGCGCAGCCGCAGCTCACGAAGGTCGCGATGCCGACGTTCGAGCACTCGGCCACCGCGTTCCGCAAGTCGACGCCGGTGCTGCAGTTCGCCCGCCCGTACGCGCCGGACCTCATCGGCTGGTTCCGCGACTTCGGCCAGTCGACGGCCAACTACGACGCCAACGGCCACTATGCCCGCGTCTCGCCGGTCCTGGACGCGTTCGACTTCACCCAGGACTCCGCGACGTCCGGCACGCTGACCGCCAAGCCGTCCGCGCAGCGCATGACCGGCCTCGAGCACTTCAAGGCCAAGCGCTGCCCGGGCTCGGCGGCGACCCCTGCGCCCGACGGCTCCAACCCCTACGCCCCGGAGGGCTCGGACTGCGATCCGAGCGCCGTCCTGCCCGGTCGATGAGGCGCACCCTGCTCATCGGAGTCCTGGTCGTCGCCGCGGGCGTCGCGGCCGTCGTCGGCATCGGCTGCGGCGGCGACGGCGGGGGCGGCTACAAGGTCCGGGCGATGTTCAACAATGCCTTCACGATCATCCCGGGGGAGGACGTGAAGATCGCGGGGGTCAAGGTCGGCAAGATCTCCGCCCTCGACCTCCAGGACAACAAGGCCGCGGTCGTCCTCGACATCACCGACCCGGGCTTCCAGGATTTCCGCCGTGACGCGACGTGCACGATCCGCCCACAGTCGCTCATCGGCGAGCGCTACGTCGAGTGCACGCCGACCCAGCCGCGCAGCCCCGGCCAGCAGCTGCCGCCCGCGCTGAAGAAGATCGACGACGGACCGGGCAAGGGCCAGTACCTGCTGCCGTCGAGCAACACGATCCAGCCGATCGACCTCGACCTCGTCGTCAACACCTGGCGCCTGCCGGTGCGCGAGCGGCTGTCGATCATCATCAACGAGCTCGGCACCGGCCTGGCCGGCAACGGCAAGGCGCTCCAGCAGGCGGTCCGCAACGCGAACCCGGCGCTGCGCGAGACCGACAAGGTCCTGGCGATCATCGCCGACCAGAACAAGGTCCTCGCCGAGCTGGCCGACAACGGCGACCGGGTGCTGGCGCCGCTGGCAGCCAACCGCGAGCACGTCGCGAACTTCATCGACAAGGCCAACACGACCGCCCAGGCGACCGCCGAGCGGCGCGGTGATCTCGAGGCGTCGCTGCAGAAGTTCCCTGGGTTCCTGCGTGCGCTGAAGCCGACGATGGTCAAGCTCGGCGCGCTGGCCGACGAGATGACCCCGGCGGTGACCGACCTCAACCGGTCGGGCGAGGACGTCAGCCGCTTCATCAAGGGGCTGGGCGACTTCAGCAAGGCCGGCATCCCGGCGATCAAGTCGCTCGGCGACGCGTCGGTGCCGGGCCGCAGCGCGCTCATCGCGGGCAAGCCGCTCGTCGGCGACCTGAAGGGCTTCGCCAGCGAGGGCCGGCCGTTGGTCAAGAACGTCGCCGACCTCCTCACGAGCCTCCGGGACACCGGCGGCATCGAGCGGTTCATGGACTTCCTCTACTACAGCACCGCCTCGACGAACGGGTTCGACGAGGACGGGCACTATCTGCGGGCGTGGGCGCTCGTCAACGCCTGCCTGTCGTACACGGTCAAGCAAGGCACCGGCTGCTCATCGAACTTCTTCGAGCAGACGGCCGGCGAGGCCTCCGCGTCGACTGCCCGCATCAAGGGCTCCGGCCCCGCCGGCTCGGCCGCCAAGGCCGCCAAGCAGATCGCGCTGCCGCAGAGCGTCCTGCCCGGGGCGAAGGCGCCGAAGGAGAAGGCGACGAAGCCCGCCACTGCCACGACCGCCCGCGCGGACAGCTCCGATCCGTCCGCGGCCCTCCTCGACTACCTCATGGGCGACTGATGCGGCGCGGCTCGATCGCAGCGAACCCCGTGCTCATCGGCGCCGCCACGACGCTCGTCGTCATCGTCGCGGTCTTCCTGTCCTACAACGCCAACAACGGCCTGCCGTTCGTCCCGACCTACCAGCTCACGGCCGAGGTCCCGAATGCGGCCAACCTCGTCGTCGGCAACGAGGTCCGCATCGGCGGCGCCCGGGTCGGCGTCATCGACGAGATCACCCCGGTGCGGCTGTCGAACGGCCGTACGATCGCCCGTCTGCACCTCAAGCTCGAGCAGATCGTCAAGCCGCTGCCCAAGGACTCGACGGTCCTCATCCGCATGCGCTCCGCGCTGGGCCTGAAGTACCTGCAGATCACCAAGGGCCAGTCCTCGCAGGGCTACGCGGAGGGCGCGACGCTCCCGCTGAGCGCCGCCCGGCCGACGCCGGTCGAGTTCGATGAGGCGGTCAGCACGTTCAACGCCAAGACCCGCGACGCCACCCAGCGTCAGGTCACCGGCCTGGGCGACGCGTTCGCCGGCCGCGGCCAGGACCTCAACCGCGCCATCCAGGCCTTCGACCCGCTGCTCGTCCAGCTCATCCCGGCGATGGAGAACCTCTCCGACCGCCGGACCCACCTCGACCGCATCTTCCGCGCGCTGGGCCGCACCTCGGCCGAGCTGGCCCCGGTCGCCGGCCAGCAGGGCGAGCTGTTCGCCAACCTCGACCGCACGTTCACCGGCCTGGCGTCCGTCGCGCGGCCCTACATCCAGGACACGATCAGCGGCAGCCCGCCCGCCCTGGACACCGCCACCCGCGAGCTGCCGCGCCAGAACCAGTTCCTCGACGACAACACCCGCCTGTTTGCCGCCCTGCGCCCCGGCATCCACGCGCTCGCCGGCTCGGCCGAGGACCTCGCCGACACCGTCGACATCGGCGCGCCCGCGCTGCGCGAGTCGATCAAGCTCAATGACCGTCTGAAGCCGACGTTCGCCACGCTCGAGGACTTCGTCAAGGACCCGCTCGACCAGCTCGGCGTGCGTGACCTGCGCGCCACGGCGACAATCGCCAATCCGCTGTTCGCGTTCATCACGCCGGCCCAGACGGTCTGCAACTACGCGACGCTGCTGTTCCGCAACGCCGCCTCCATGGTGAGCGCCGGCGACAGCGTCGGCACCGCCCAGCGCTTCCAGCTCGTCGTGCCCGGCGGCGGCCCGGACAACGAGGGTGGCCCGGCCGCAGCACCGGCCAACGGTGGCGGCGCCACGCCCACCACGAACTACCTGCACCAGAACCCGTACCCGAACACGGCGGCGCCCGGCCAGACGAAGGAGTGCGAGGCCGGCAACGAGGACAAGGCCGGGTTCCCGCTCAAGCAGGTCATCGGCAACGTCCCGGGCAACCAGGGCACGACGACCGAGAAGACCGTGAAGTCGGTGAAGAAGTGATGGCGTTCGGCCGCAACCACGACGCCGACGCCCCGCGCGTCCTGCGCAAGGACCGCCGCGGGCTGAACCCGGTCAAGGTCGGCGTCGTCCTGCTGACGGCCCTCTGCGTGCTCCTGTACTTCGCGTTCACGAAGAACGTGCCGTTCACCCACGGCTTCGAGGTCAAGGCCGTCTTCCAGAGCGCGGTGAACATCCGCCCCGACTCGCCGGTGCGCATCGCCGGCGTCGACGTCGGCAAGGTCCAGCGGGTCGAGCGCTACGCGAAGGGCGACGGCAACGCCTCGGTCGTGACGCTCGAGATCAACGACAACGGCCTGCCGCTCCACAAGGACGCCACCGCGAAGATCCGGCCGCGCATCTTCCTCGAGGGCAACTTCTTCGTGGACCTCACGCCGGGCACGCCGTCGGCGCCGACGATCTCCAGCGGCGACACGCTGCCGATCACCCAGACCGCCCAGCCGGTGCAGCTCGACGAGATCCTCACCGCCCTGCAGAGCGACACGCGCGCGGATCTCCAGCAGCTGCTCGACAGCTACGGCACCGCGCTGACCTACCAGCCGACGGCCGCCGACGACGCCGACCAGGACCCGGCCGTGCGCGGCAAGACCGCCGCGCAGGCGCTCAACGCCTCGATCAAGACCGGCGCGCCGGCGCTGCGCAACGCAGCGATCGTCAACCAGGCACTGCTCGGCCTGGCCAGCCACGACCTCTCCGACCTCATCGACAACACCGGCAAGGTCACCAAGGCGCTCTCGCGCAACGAGCAGTCGCTGAAGGACGTCGTGACGAACTTCAACCGCACGCTCGCCGCGTTCGCCGACGAGCGCACCGCGCTGCGCCGTTCGGTCGGCGAGCTCGGCCCGACGATCCAGAACGCCGACCGGGCCCTGACGAGCCTCAACGCCGCCCTGCCGAACCTCCGCGCGTTCTCTCTCGAGCTCATCCCCGGCGTCAAGGAGACGCCGGCGACGATCGACGCCGCCTACCCGTGGATCAAGCAGACCCGCGCCCTGCTCGGCGACGACGAGCTCGGCGGCCTCGTCAAGCAGCTCGCCCCGGCCACGATCGACCTCGCGAAGCTCTCGAAGGAGAACCTCACCGCGCTGCCGCAGGCCGACCTCGTCAGCCAGTGCATCAGCAACGTCATCCTGCCGATGGGCGACATCAAGATCCAGGACGGCCCGTTCTCGACCGGCGTCGAGAACTACAAGGAGTTCTGGTACACGGTCGTCGGGTTCGCCGGCGAGGGCCAGAACTTCGACGGCAATGGCCACTACGTCCGGTTCGCCTCCGGCGGCGGTGACAACCTCTGGGGCACCGGGCTCTACGGTCCCGGCGGCACCGGCAACACGCAGTACCGGCAGTTCTCACGGACGAACAAGCCGCCGCTGGGCACGCGGCCCGCCTACCCGGGCCCGGACAAGCAGACGCCGTACAACCCGAAGGCCACCTGCAAGAACCAGCCGCTGCCGAACCTCAACGGCGCCGCGACCGGTCCGGCCGACGGCAGCGGCCCCGGTGGCGTGCCGTCCAGCGTCCATACCCAGGTTCAGGGCGGGACGACCGCAGCGACGACAGCGGCCAACCAGGCGCGGGCCGGCTCGACCTCCGACCTGGCCGCGCAGCTCGTCGACCGTCTCAACCCCTTCCGCACGGGGGCGTCGCGATGAGGACGGCGATCCGCAAGTACCGCTTCGACTTCATCCTCGTCATCGGGACGATCGCGCTCGCGGTCCTCGTCGGCACCTACATCCTCAGCAACCAGCGCTTCTACCTGCCCAACTGGGTGCCGCTCGTCGGCAGCGACTTCGTGACCTACAAGGCGGAGTTCACGACCGCCCAGTCGGTCACGCCCGGCCAGGGCCAGACCGTCAACGTCGCCGGCGTGCCGATCGGCGAGCTCTCGGCGGTCGAGCTCCACAACGGGCGTGCCGTCGTGACGATGAAGGTCCACAAGAAGTACGCGCACATCTACAAGGACGCGACGGCGCTCCTGCGCCCGAAGACCGGCCTCAACGACATGATCATCGAGCTCACGCCGGGCACGAAGGCGGCGGGCGAGATCAAGGGCACCGACTATCGCATCCCGATCAGTCAGACGCTGCCCAACGTCAACACCGACGAGTTCCTCGCGGCGCTCGACGGCGACACGCGCAACTACCTGCGGATGCTCGTCCAGGGCGCCGGCCAGGGCCTCGAGGGCCAGGGCAAGAACCTCTCGGCCGCCCTGCGGCGCTTCGAACCGACCAACCGCGACATCCTGAAGATCACCGAGGGCCTGTCTGAGCGCCGCCGCCAGATCCGCCGCTCGATCAGCAACTTCCGCAAGCTCGTGCAGGCCGTCGGCGGCAAGGACCGCCAGCTCGCCGAGCTCGTCGACGCCTCCAACGCCGTCTTCAAGGCGTTCGCCGACCAGGACCAGCGCCTGCGCGAGACCCTCCGCCTGCTGCCCGGCACGCTGGACGAGACGAACAAGACGCTCGTCAAGGCCAACGAGCTCGGCACCCAGCTCAAGCCGGCGCTCGGCAAGCTGCGCCCCGGCGCCCGCGCCCTGGCGAACACCCAGCGTCAGACACGGCCGTTCTTCAAGGAGACGACGCCGGTCATCCAGAAGCAGCTGCGCCCGTTCGCCCGCGACGCGCTGCCGACGGTGAAGGTCCTGCGTCCGGCCGCCCGTGACCTCGCGGCGCTGTCGCCGGACTTCACGCAGACGCTGAAGGTCGCCAACTACCTGCTCAACACGCTGGCCTACAACCCCAAGGGCAGCGACGAGGGCTACCTCTTCTGGCTCGGCTGGCTGAACCATCTGGGCCCGCAGGTCTTCTCGACACAGGACGCCCACGGCCCGCTGCGCCGCGGCGCGATCCTGTTCAGCTGCTCGGCGCTGCAGGGCGCGGAAGCCGCGATCGGCCAGAACCCGCAACTGGGCGCGGTCATCCCGCTCGTCAACCCCCCGTCCAAGGAGGAGGCGGCCGCGCTCGACCCGAAGCCGTGCGCCGGCATCCTCCAACTCGCCAAGCAGCAGCAGCAGCCGGCGGCGACCGCTGCTTCCACGGAGGCGGGCAAGTGAACAAGCAGGTCCCCAGCCTCGGGCGCATCCTCGTCATGGTCGGCTTCGCGCTGTCGTGCTTCGGGCTGCTGCTCTTTTTGTGGCTGGCCTTCGGCGGCGCGACGCCGCTGAAGCCGAAGGGCTACCGCTTCCACGTCTCCTTCAGCGAGGCCACGCAGCTCGCCAGCGAGGCCGACGTGCGCATCTCGGGCGTCACCGTCGGCAAGGTCAAGAAGATCGAGACGAGCAAGGCCAGCGGCCGCTCGGTCGCCACCGTGCAGCTCGATTCGCGCTACGCGCCGCTGCCGCGCGACAGCCGGGCGACGTTGCGCCAGAAGACGCTGCTGGGCGAGACCTACGTCGAGCTCACGCCGGGCACGCCGAAGTCGCCGACGGTCCCCGACGGCGGCACCCTGTCGCGGGCCAACGTCTCCGACACCGTCGAGCTCGACGAGATCCTGCGGACGTTCGATCCCAAGACGCGCCAGGCGTTCGAGAACTGGATCCAGCAGCAGGCGATCTCGCTCGACGGCCGCGCGCGAGACCTCTCCGACGCGCTCGGCAATCTCGCCCCGTTCGCCGAGAACACCGAGCAGGTCGTCAAGCTGTTGAACTCGCAGAAGGCCGCGGTCCGCCAGCTCGTGCGCAACACCGGCACGGTGTTCGACGCGCTGTCGGAGCGCGACGGCCAGCTCTCGAGCCTCGTGACGTCCAGCAACCGGGTGTTCGCGACGACCGCACGCCGCAACCAGGAGCTCGCCGCGGCGTTCAAGGCGCTGCCGACCTTCGAGCGCGAGTCCTCGACGACGCTGCGGCGCCTGACGAAGTTCGCCAACACGACCGACCCGCTCGTCAAGGAGCTGCAGCCCGCCGCCGAGCAGCTCAGCCCGACGCTGGTTTCGCTGGCCAAGACCGCGCCGGACCTCAAGCAGCTCATGCAGGCCATCGACCCGCTCGTGAAGGCCTCCGAGCGCGGCCTGCCCGCCACGCAGAAGTTCCTCGAGGGTCTCAAGCCGCTGCTGGCCGAGCTCAACGGGCCGCTGGCGAACCTCAACCCGATCCTCGACGGCGCAAACCTCTACCGCAGCGACATCACCGCGCTGCTGGGCAACGCGACGGCCGCGACGAACTACAACACGAGCATCAACGGCGAGCAGCCGTTCTCCCGCGTGCTGCGCACGGCGCCGCCGCTGTTCCCCGAGAGCATCTCGACCTACCGCAACCGCCTGCCGACGAACCGCGCCAACGCCTACGCCCTCCCCGGTGCGGGCAGCGCGCTGCCGACCGGCCTGGCCGAGTTCCTCGTCTCGCCCGGCTGCCAGACGAGCTTCACGTTCAACGTGCCGGACCCGGACCCGAGCGTCATGACCAAGACGCTGCGCGACACCATCGTGAAGATCGCGCTCAGTGGCGGCACCGTCAACGCGCCGCCCTGCAACCAGCAGCCGCGCTACGACCTCGCGGGCACGCTGACCCGCTTCCCGCAGGTCAAGGCGAACGTCAGCGGCCTGCAGGCCGGGCTGCCGCAGCCCTAACGTGATGCGGCGCCCATGGGCCGCCTGACGACCATCCTGCAGACGATCATGGGGGCGGCGGCGCGCCGTCCCCTCGCCGTCGGCCTCGCCGTGACGCTCTTGGCCCTGGCGGGCGCGGTGTTCGCGCTGCGCCTGGAGCCGACGACCGCCGAGGACACGCTCGTCGGCCGTTCCAGCCCGTCCTACGAAGCCACCCAGCGCGCCCAGGAGCGCTTCGGCTCCGACGCGGTCATCGTCCTCGTCCGCGGCAGCGTCGCCAAGCTCGTCCTCACCCAGGACATCGACACGATGGTCGGCCTCGAGGGCTGTCTGGCCGGCAACATCCCGGCGACCGCTCAGGCGCCCGGGGGTGCGAGCGGGCCGTGCGCCCAGCTGGCCGCCACGAAGCCCGCCCAGGTCGTCATCGGCCCGGGCACGTTCATCAACACGTCGGTCAACCGGATCGCCGACGAGTACACGACCCGGCTGACCCAGCTGCGCAAGGACATGAAGACGGCGTCCGACGCCGCCTACAAGATCGCCAAGGGCAAGGGCTACACCGAGGACGCGGCGCGCCGCCTGGCCGACGAGGCCGCCCAGACCGTCCAGCTGAAGGGCTTCTCGACGCTCGCCAAGCTCGGCCTGCAGTACGGGATCCTCAAGCCGCCGACGCTCAACGACCAGAGCTTCGTCAGCCAGCTCGTCTTCGCGCCCGGCGAGAAGGCGGGCACGCCGAAGGCGCGCTTCGCCTATCTCTTCCCGAACGCCGACAGCGCGCTGGTTTCGATCCGGCTGCGCCCCGACCTCAGCGACGCCGAGCGCAACCGGGCGATCCACCTCGTCGAGGCCGCCGTCCGCATGCCGGAGTGGCGGCTGCGCAACGGCCAGCACGTCGTCGTCACCGGCGCGCCGGTCGTCCTGTCGGCGCTGTCGTCGTCGGTCAGCCACTCGATCGTCGTGCTGCTGCTCGCGGCGCTCGTCGTCATGGCGCTCACGCTCGCGCTCGTCTTCCGCAGCCGCCTGCGGCTGCTGCCGCTCGTCGTCGCGCTCGCCGCGGCGGCGATGACGTTCGGGGCGCTGTCGGCGGTCGGCGCGTCGCTGACGATGGCCTCGATCGGCGTGGCGCCGGTGCTCATCGGCTTGGCGGTCGACTACGCCGTCCAGCTGCAGGCGCGCATCGAGGAGCGCGCCGGGCGCCGGGGACGTCGCCCCGAGGGCCTGCGGGCCGCGGTCGCCGTCGTCGCCGGGGCCGGCGCCCCGACGATCGCCGTGGCGGCCGCCGCGACCGCCGCCGGCTTCGCCGTGCTGGCGCTCTCGCCCGTCCCGATGGTCCAAGGCTTCGGCCTGCTGCTCGTCGCCGGCATCGCCATCGCGCTGCTCACCGCGCTGACGCTCGGCGTCGCCGGGCTGGCCGGGCTGGGCACGCGGCCGGCGCCGCGGGTGCTGGCCGCGATCGGCGCCGCGCTGGGGCCGGCGGTCCGCGGGGCCGGCGAGCTCGTGCGCGGCAACCCGGTCTCGCGCGCCGCCGCCGGGCGGGCCGCCCGCGTCCGGCTCGGTGCGCTGCTGGCCGCCGGGCGCCGGCCCGAGCGGATCCTGCTCATCGCTGCCGCGGTCGCGCTGCTGGGCTGGGTCGCCGACACCCAGACGCGCGTCGAGTCCGACGTCACGAAGCTCGTCCCGGCCGACCTGCCGGCCCTCCAGGACCTCCAGGCCCTGCAGAAGTCCACCGGCGTCGGGGGCCAGATCGACGTCCTCGTCGAGGGCGACGACCTCACCGACCCCAAGGTCATCAGCTGGATGACGACGTACCAGGCGAAGCTCACCAAGCGCTTCGGCTACAGCGCCAAGCGCGGCTGCGGCCAGGCCGAGCTGTGCCCGGCGTTCTCGCTGCCCGACCTCTTCCGCGGCGAGAAGTCCCCGACCAGCACCTACATCAAGGCGCTGCTGGACGCGGTGCCGCCCTACTTCTCCCAGAGCGTCATCAGCGCCGACCGGCGCGCCGCGACGATGGCCTTCGGCATCCGGCTCATGCCGCTCGACCGCCAGCGTGAGGTCATCGAGACGATGCGCGACGAGCTGCACCCGCCGTCCGGCGTGCGCGCGTCGCTGGCCGGCCTGCCCGTGCTCGCCGCCGACGCCAACGCCGCCATCGCCTCGCCGTGGCGGCGCATGCTCATGCTGCTGGCCGGCCTGGGGGCGGTCGGGCTCGTCCTGCTCGTGGCGCTGCGTTCGTGGCGGCGGGCGCTCGTGCCGCTCGTGCCGATCGTGCTGGCCACCGGCTGGGCGGCCCTCGTCCTGTTCGCCACGCGCATCCCGTTGAACCCCATGTCGGTGACGATGGGCGCGCTGGTCATCGCGATCACGACCGAGTTCAGCGTGCTGCTGGCCGAGCGCTACCGCTCCGAGCGGCGCGCCGGCCACGACCCGGCGACGGCGCTGGAGCGCACGTACCGCTTCACGGGCGCCGCCGTGCTCGCGTCGGGCGCGACGGCGATCGCGGGCTTCGCCGTGCTCATGATCTCCGACATCCGCCTGCTGCGCGACTTCGGCGCGGTCACGGTCATCGACCTCACGGTCTCCCTGCTCGGGGTCCTGCTCGTCCTGCCGTCGGTGCTCGTGCTCGCCGAGCGGGGCGACCTGCGGGCGGTCCTGGGGCGGGGGAGAGGGCGCCGCAAGCGGGTCGCCGCCCCCGCGGCATGAGCGGGCCGCTGGACTTCGACGACCGGCCACCGGGCCGTCCGACCCCCGCGGCGCCGCCCGCGCCTCCGCCGCCCGCGCCTCCGCCGCCTGCGCCCGGGCCGGAGGGCTCCGGTCGCGCGCGTGGGTTCACGTGGGTCGTGGGGATCGCGGCGCTCATCCTCGTCGCCGTGCTCGGGATCTCCCTCCTGACCCAGGGCAGCGGCCGCGGCGCGCGAGGCCCGGAGGTCGGCAGCCGGATGCCGGTGTTCGCCGTCCCGCTCGTCGACTCGGACGTCACCGGCGACGCGAACCTCGCGTCCCGAGCGGGGGAGGGGGACGCGGGCGCCGTGCCCGCCTGCTCGGTGCGGCAGCCAGGTGTGCTGACGAGCTGCGCCCTGTGGGACCGCGGCCCGGTCGTCCTGGCGTTCTTCACGCCCGACGAGCGCTGCGTCGACCAACTCGACGCGCTGCAGCGGGCGACGCGCGCCGCGCCCGACGTCCAGGTGGCGGCGATCGCCATCCGCGGCGACCGCGACGCGCTGCGTCGGCTGGTGCGCACTCACCGCTGGACGTTCCCAATCGGCTGGGACCGCGACGGCGCCCTGGCCAACGCGTACCACGTGCAGATCTGCCCGCAGATGACGTTCGCGCATCGTGGCGGCCGGGTCGTGGAGACGACGTTCGGCACGGTCGATTCCGGCACGCTCGCGCGGGAGCTGGCACGCTTGCGCCGATGAGCGCCGAGCCCGCCCCGGAGGCCGGTCGCGTCGCCGCCGCGGTGGCCGACGAGCTGCCGGGGCTGGCGCTGTGGTCGCTCGTCGCGGCCCGTGGTCGCGGGCCGACGCCGGAGGGGATCCGGGAGCGGCTGCTGCTGCTCGACGGCCGCTGGCGCGGCGCCGACGCGCTGCTGCTGCGCCGCCGCCCGGTGCCCAACGCCTACCGCGTGCTCTTCCACCACGTCGGCCTGGACCCCGACGCCCAGCCGACGCCGGCCGAGCAGGCCGTCCGCGAGCGGCTCGTGCGGGGCACGTTCCACAGCGGCGACCGGCTCACCGATGCGCTGACGCTCGCGGTCGTCGAGACCGGCGTGCCGCTTGTCGCGTTCGACTCCGCGGCGCTCGACGGCGAGCTCGAGTTGCGCGCGGCGGCGGCGGGGCAGCGGCTGGACCGCCACGAGCTGCCACCGGGTCGCCTCGTGCTCGCTGCCGGCGACGGGCCGGTCGCGGTGCTCTTCGGCGAGATCTCGTCCCGTCACGCCCCCGGCCGTCGCACCCGCCGGGTACGGCTCGTGGCCGTCCAGGCGCCGGGCGTGCCGTCGGCCCACGTCGCCGAGGCACTCTGGCTCGCCGCCGACGCCCTGGCCTGACCGGCACCACCCGCGATGCGCGCGGAGCGTGCCGCCGACGCCCGGAGGAGCGGGGCGGTGGGGTGACGCGGGCGCTCGACGCGGCCCGGACGCCGGTCTATCCTCGGCAGGACCGATGGTCCTGCTCCGCGACCGAGCCCCCGACGTCGCACCATCCGGCCAGCGCGCCGCCCGCGCGAGCCTGCGGGCGCAGATCGCCCGGCTGGAGCGCGAGCTCGCCGGCCTCGTCGCCGACGCGTTCCCCGAGGAGCCGGTGCCCGGCCCGCGCACCACCCCGACGGCGGCGCCCGGACCTCACCTCGCAAGCCTCGGCGAGCTCGAGGCGATCCGCGACACGCTCGCCGAGCGTGTCGTCGACGCCCGCCACGCGGCCACCGCCCGTGAGGCCCGACACGACCGTGCCCGCGCGCTGCTGGCCGACATGTACGCCAACCCGCACGAGCACCGCTGGGTCCGGCTGCGCGCCACCGAGCTCGGCGAGCGCCACTGCGGCACCTACCACGTCCGCCCCCGCCTCGGGCTGCTCGGCATGCTCATGGGCTGGTGGGAGGTCAAGGTCTCCAGCGGCTGCCCGTTAGAACCTCTTTCGGAATCAGACGGCGAGGCTGAGCGGGCCGGATTCGTGGATGCGATGGTCGATGCGCGCGGTGAGTCGTGCTGGTGGCCCGGCGATCCGCGCGCATCGGCCAGCGCGCCGCGAGACGGTTCGGTCAATCCGGCGGCTGCCCGAAAGAGGTTCTTAGCCCGGCCGCATACCATCCGCCCCCATGGGCAAGCGCAGCCGTAAGCGAGCCGCCGACTGGGCCGAAGCCGCACCCCGCGAGCCGGCCGTCGTGCCCGCGCCGCCCGCGCCGCGCACCGCGACCTGGAAGGCCGACCCGGGCGCGGCGCCCAAGGCGCCCTGGCACCCGTTTCCGCTCAACGAGATCGGCATCCTCGTCGCGCTCGTCCTGCTCGTCGGCGCGTTCGCCTTCGCCACCGGCGACCGGCGCGTCGTCATGGTCGTCGGCAGCATCCTCATCATCACGCTGGCCGCCGGCGAGCTGGCGATCCGCGAGCACTTCGCCGGCTTCCGCTCGCACACGACGCTGCTGGCCGGCCTGCTCGCCGTCCTCGTCGCCGCCGCGCTGTACGAGACGCCGCTGCCCCAGCCGGGCATCATCGCCGTCGCCCTGACGGTCTTCGCGGTCGCCATCTGGCGGTTGCGGCGGACGTTCGTCGCGCGCAGCGGCGGCGTAGGCTTCCGGGCATGACCGAGCCCGCCGAGGCCGAGCCCGGCCAGTCGACATTTGCCCATCAGCCGCAGCGCATGCGGCTGCGCGGCCTCCATCACGTCACCGCGATCGTCGCCGACCTCGACCGGACGACCGCCTTCTACCGCGACCTGCTCGGGCTCGCGCTCTACGAGCAGGGGACCAACGACGACGACCCCGACGCCCGCCACTTCTGGTTCGGTGACGCCGACGGCACACCCGGGACGCTCGTGTCGTTCATGGAGTACCCCGACCTCGACGAAGCGCGGTCCGGACGCGGCGGCGTCCACCACTTCGCGTTCCAGGTCGGCTCGGCCGACGAGCAGGAGGCCTGGCGCGACTACCTGCGCTCCCGCGGCGTGTCCGCCTCCGAGGTCTTCGAGCGTGGCCGGTTCCGGTCGATCTACTTCCGCGACCCGGACGGCCACCTCATCGAGATCGCGACCGCCTAGGGCCGCTCACCCGACCGCGCGGCGGCGCCTGCTCTCGCGCGCCGCGGGGTCGGGTGGGACATCCTCCTCAGACCGGCATGCCGTTGAGCAGCAGCGCCAGCGCACGGCGCTGACGCTCCGTCATGGAGCCAACCGTCTTGTTCTCGGACATGGGGACCGACTGCAGGATCTTCCGGCACCGCGTCGTCCCCCAACGACGCTGGCTGGTGAGCAGATCGGCGACGGGCATCGAAGCCGCCTCCCACGGGCACTCGAGGATGACGTCTGCGGCGCAGATCTCCCCATCCGCGACCTGGCGCTTGAGCTCCGCGCGGGCGAGGCGTACCTCGTTCGCTCGAGCCAAGGCGCGCAGGTGCTGCGGCGCAGGGGCAATCGTCGCTGCTGCGTTCATCTGTCCTCCCGCCGTCCACCCTCAGCGTGAACGGCCGTCAATTGGGCTTATGCGTGCTTGCGTCTGGCGGACCGGCGCGCCTCGCCGCGGGAGGCAGCACGATGCCATTCGTGGCTGTGCCGCACCCAGCGGCCCGGACATCCACACCCCGGGGCGCCCTCTCCCAGACGCGGCTCGACCGTACGTCAGGCTCGCCGTGGCCTTCAAGGTCCGTACGGGCGCAACTCCCGCTCAGAGCGCCTTTTTTCTTGTGTCTAGAACTTGTGAAGTTTTGAACAAGACGCGCGGTGTTCGCGCGCGTACGGCGACCCTCGAAAGCGGGGGGCGAATGTGCCCCTCCAGACGTGCCATCGCGGCGCGTCGTCAGTCCGCCGAGGGACGGCCCGTGCCGTGCATCGGACCGGCCGGCAGCGGGCCGTGCTCGGCCTCGATCCGCGCCTTGACGGTGGCGAACGCCTCGAGCGCCCGGTCGAGCGTCGGACGGTCGTGCGTGGCCATGACCGAGGTGCGCAGCAGCGACCCGCCGGGCGGCACCGCCGGGTGCAGGGCGACGTTGACGAAGACGCCCTCGTCGAAGAGCGCCCGCCACAGCAGCGCGGCCTTCCAGTCGTCGCCGACGAGCACCGGGATGATCGGCGTGACGACGTCACCGCCCTCCGGCAGCGCCTGCGGCCCGACGACCGAGAAGCCGAGCGCCTCCAGGCCGTCGCGGAAGTAGCGCGCGTTGTCGAGCACCGCCGCCAGCAGCGCGCGGCCCTCGTCGCTGCGCACGACGCGCAGCGCGGCCAGGGCCGCGCCGGTCGCCGCCGGCACGGCCGAGGCGGTGAAGAGGAACGCGCGCGACTGGAAGCGCAGGAACTCGACGACCTCGGAGCTGCCGGCGATGAAGCCGCCGCAGCTGGCCAGCGACTTCGAGAACGTGCCCATCCGCAGGTCGACGCGATCCTCGACGCCGAGCAGCTCGGCCGTGCCCGCGCCGCGGGCGCCCAGCACGCCGGCGCCGTGCGCCTCGTCGACCATGAGGCGCGCGCCGTAGCGCTCGCACAGCGCGGTGATGTCGCGCAACGGCGCGATGTCGCCCTCCATCGAGAAGACCCCGTCGACGACGACGAGCACGCCGCCGCCGTCGCCGACCGCGCGCTCGAGCATCTTCTCGAGCTTGTCGAGCCGGTTGTGGCGGAACGGGCGCAGCTTCGCGCGCGAGAGCAGGCAGCCGTCGAGGATCGACGCGTGGTCGCCCGAGTCGGCGATGACCGTGTCACCGGGGGCGAGGATCGTGCCGAGCACGCCGACGTTCGTCTGGTGGCCGGTCGTGAAGACCAGCGCGTCCTCGGTGCCCATCCAGTCGGCGATCTCGGCCTCGAGCTCGAGGTGCATGGCGGTCGTGCCGTTGAGCAGGCGCGAGCCGGTCATGCCGGTGCCGTAGCGCTCCAGCGCGTCGCGCGCGCCGCCGATGACGCGCTCGTCCTCGGTCAGCCCCAGGTAGTTGTTGCCGCCGAGCATGATGCGCGGCGCGCCCTCCATCTCGACGACGGGGCGGGCGGGGCTCTCCATGACCCGGAAGTACGGGACGAGGTCGGCCTCACGGGCGGCCTTCAGGAGCGCGAGACGCTCGTGGTTGCGGGCCTTCTCGAAGACGTCGGGATGCGCGTGCGCCGTCACGACGCAAGCGTATAAGGTGCTCCGCCCGTGTCCGCAGCCGTCGAGGTCCGACCCGCCAGGACGTTCCGTGAGGTCGGGGCGTTCATCGACCTGCCCTTCCGGCTGCACGCGGGCACCGTGTGGGTGCCGCCGCTGAAGCTCGAGCGGCGCCTGTTCCTCTCGCGGCGCTTCGGCACCTACGCTCGGCGGGTCGACTTCGAGCTCTTCACCGCCCACCGCGACGGCCGGGTCGTCGGACGCGTCAGCGCCCACGTCGACCACGCCTACAACCAGCATCACGACGCGCGCTGGGGCTGGTTCGGGTTCTTCGAGTCCGAGGACGACCCGGCGATCGCCACCGCCCTGCTGGACGCCGCCGAGCGCTGGCTGCGCGAGCGGGGGATGGAGCGGATGGTCGGCCCCGCGGACTTCACGCCCAACGACGAGAGCGGCATCGTCGTCGAGGGCAACGAGCTGGCGCCGATGATCCGCGAGCCGTGGCACCCGCCCTACTACCAGGCGCTCTGCGAGCAGGCCGGGCTGGAGAAGGTCGTCGACCTCTTCATGTACGACATCCAGATCACCGACCGCGAGCAGATGCTGCCGGTGCTGCCGGAGATGGCTCGCGACGCCCACGACAAGCACGGGGTGCGCATCCGCCGGATGAGCCGCCGGCACCTGCGCCGCGACCTCGACGTCTTCGCCGAGATCTACAACCGGGCGTGGCGGCGCAACTGGGGCTTCACCCCCTACGAGAAGGCCGACCTCGACCACTACGCACAGGAGATGCAGCTCGCCTACGACCGTGACTGGTTCATGGTCGCCGAGATCGACGGCGAGCCGATCGCGGTGGCGATCACGATCCCCGACCTCAACCAGGTCCTGCGCCGGATGAACGGCCGGCTGCTGCCGCTGGGGTGGTGGCGGTTCCTGCGCCGCCGGCGGATCATCGACCAGGTGCGTGTCGGGTTCCTCGGCGTCAAGCCGAAGTTCCAGCACACGGGCGTCGCGGCCGCGCTGTACCTGGAGCACTTCGAGACGTCCGCGCGCCATCCGCGCATCAAGGGCGGTGAGACCGGCTGGATCCTGGAGACCAACCGCGCCATGAACCGCGGCATGGAGGCGATGAACGGCCGCATCGTCAAGCGCTACCGGATCTATGAGCGCGAATGGGGCGGCACCGGGTAGACCGGTGCGCGTGCAATCACTCCCCCGCAGGCGGTAAGGTTCGCCTAATGCGACGGACCGACGAGCTGAAGGCTTCCCCGCCGATGTTCGAGAGTCGGCTGCTGGACCGCTTCACGCGCGTCCATCCCGCGGTGCCGCCGATCATCTTCGTCCCGGTCATCGTCGTCCTCGCGGTCGTGGGCGTGAGCCGGTCGGGGGCGATCGAGGGTGTGGCGCTGCTCTTCGCGGGCTACGTCTTCTGGACGCTGTTCGAGTACTGGCTGCACCGGGTCGTCTTCCACTTCGAGCCGGAGCGGGGCGTCGGCGCGCGGCTGCACTGGATGATCCACGGCGTCCACCACGATCATCCGAACGACCCGCTGCGCCTGGTCATGCCGCCGTCGGTGAGCGTGCCGCTCGGGGCGCTCATGCAGCTGCTGTTCTGGGCGGTGCTGGGCTGGGACGCCTCGTTGGCGTTCGGGGCCGGGTTCTTCGCCGGCTATCTCGCCTACGACATGCTCCACTACGCGCTGCACCACTACACGCCCAAGAGCGCGGTGGGCAAGCGGCTGCGCGAGCTGCACATGCGCCATCACTTCCAGGACGAGACGGTCGGGTTCGGGATCAGCGCCCCGTACTGGGATCGGGTGTTCGGCACGTTCCCGCAGTCGCGCGGCAACGGGGCCATGGCGGCTGCCGAGGGCGATACGCGGACCGAGTCGGACACGTCGCCGGCCGGATAGGCGCGGGTCGTCGGGTCGATGCGCCATCATCGGTGGTCGTGACCGAGCCCGTCGACGAGGACCAGTTCACCGCGGCCGGCGAGCCGCCCGTCGACGACGACGAGGTCGAGGTCGTCGACGCGCTGCCGGTCCCGGACGTTCCACGGGCCGAGCAGGAGCCGCCCCCGCCCGGCCCGACGCCCGCACCGCTGTCGCGCGCCGGGGCGATCGTGGCGGCCAACCCGGCGGCGGTCCAGGCGGCCGCGGTCGCGGTCACCGGGTTCGCGGCCGGCGCGGTCACGGTCGCGGCGGTCCGTCGGCGCCGGGTGCGCAAGGTGACGAAGGCCAACCGCAAGCGTCGCAAGGCCTTCGGCGAAATTCGCGCGTCGCGGTCGTTCCTCGTCGACGTGCACCTCCTTGACCGCGGGTAACGTTCGCCCAGGGGGCGAGGTTCCCTCAGCGGGTGTCGGCCCAGGGGGCCGAACCCGCGCGGCGGCGACCCTTCCGTGCGGACGCGTCGAGGTCCGGGCCGAGCTGCGGCCCGTCTGGCCGCTGCGGCTGCCCGGCGGCGGGATGGACGGCGTGGCCCGGCGCCGCGGCGGCGTGCTGGAGCGGCTGCTGCACGTCGGCGACGAGCCGGCGGTCGTCCGCGTGGCGATGCCAGCGCGCGACCGGGTCGTCATCGGCGCCCGCGCCGCCGACCGCGACGCCGCCGTCGCGGCGATCGACCGCATGCGCTTCGCGCTCGGCGTCGACGACGACCTGCGCCCGTTCTTTCAGCGCTTCCGCGACGACCCGCTCATCGGCGCGTCGGTCCGCTCCCGGCCGCATCTGCGCACCGCGCGGCGCCCCGAGCCGTTCGAGGCCCTGGCCTGGGCGGTCTGCGAGCAGCTCATCGAGTACGAGCGCGCTGCGGCGATCGAGCGGCGGATCGTCTGGGGCCTGGGCCGCAGCGCACCCTGCTGGACCGGCGAGCGCACGCTGCGCGACCTGCCGAGCGCCGCGACGCTCGCGGCCGTCGCGCCCGCCCGGCTGCAGGCCTTCGACCTCTCCGCGGGCCGGGCGCTGGCGCTCGTCAAGGCGGCCCGCGAGGTCGCCCGCGGCCGTGTCGACCTGCACGCGCCCGACCACGAGCGTGGGTGGGCGCGCCTGCGCCGCATCCCCGGCATCGGCGCCTGGACGCTCGAGGTGCTGGCCCTGCACGGCCAGGGCCGCCACGACCAGCTGCCGGCCGGCGACCTGGCGTTCCTGAAGCTCGTCGGCCGGATGCACGCGGGCGGGCGGCCGTCGGCCCGTGCCACCGAGGACGAGGTGCGCGCGTGCTTCGCCCCCTATGAGGAGTGGGCCGGGCTGGCCGCCACCCACGCGCTCGGCGGCATGGCGTCCGGCCGCGGGGCCGCGCTGCGCTTCGCGGCCGCCGCCTGACACCGTGTCGAAGTAGGCTGCGCGGCGATGTCCGCCTCCGCGACGACCGCCCACGACCCGTTCTCGCCCTTCGGCCCCGAGCACGACGAGCTGCGCGCCACGCTGCGCCGCTACGTCGAGCGCGAGCTCACCCCGCACGTCGACGAGTGGGAGCGCGACACGTTCCCCGACCGGCTCTTCGCCGACATGGCCGCCCACGGCTTCCTCGGCCTGAAGTACCCCGAGCAGTACGGCGGCCAGGGCGGCGACTTCCTCCACGAGGCCGTCCTCGTCGAGGAGCTCGCCCGCGCTGGGTCGGGCGGTCTGGCCGCCGGCCTCGGCGCCCATATGGAGATCGCCACGCCGCCGATCTGGAAGTTCGGCACCGAGGACCAGAAGCAGCGCTACCTCGTCGCAGCGATCGCGGGCGAGAAGATCGGCGCGCTGGCGATCACCGAGCCGGGCGCCGGCTCCGACGTCGCCTCGGTGAGCACGAAGGCGACGAAGGTCGACGGCGGCTGGATCGTCAACGGCGAGAAGACCTACATCACCAACGGCGT
>JBDZVZ010000044.1:0-31817 GCA_040255945.1 Solirubrobacterales bacterium
GTCGTTCAAGCGCAAGAGCTTCCTGGACTTCATGTACTACACGAAGTGGGAGACGCTTCCGCCCGACGCGGGCGCCGCGCTGCTGACCAAGAGCGGGACGAGCACGACGACCGCGTGGTGGTGGAACAACTGCGACAAGCGTCGCGGCCAGCGCGACGGCAAGTGCACGGCGATCCAGTTCGCCGACAACGACGCGATCACCGGCCCGCTGCACACCGAGGACGACAGCGTCCTGGTCTGCAACTCGCCGACGTTCGGCGACCAGTCCGACGACGACGTCGAGATCGCGCGCGGGACGACGTCGACGTGGCAGAAGGCCTCCGGAGGCTGCTCGGCGAACTCGACCGTCAAGGGCAACCTCGTGACGCCCGCGGGCACGATGCAGCCGCCGCCGGACAACCGGCAGATGAAGCTCAACGCCGACATCGTCGTGACCGGCAACACGTGCCTGAAGTTCAGCGGCACGACGCTCGACATCTACGCCAACCAGGAGACCACGTCACAGCCGTGGGGAACGGGCAACCGGATCCTGTGCAACGTGAAGACCGACACTCGGACGCTCGGCCCCAGCACGACGATCTACGTCGACAACAGCGGCGCCTGCCCCGACACCTACGACTATTACCAGTACTACCAGTCCGGGCAGAACTGCGGCAACGCGGCGGTCTCGGGCACGATCAGCTCCGGCTCCAACGTGACGATCGGCGCCGCGAGCGACATCATCGTCACCGGCGACCTGAAGACGACCGCGCTCGTCGGCCTTGTCGCCTCGCACTACGTGCGCGTCTACCACCCGATCAGCGCACGCAGCTCCCAGTACAGCTGCTCGACCCTCACCGGCAGCGGTTACAGCCCGATCCGCGAGATCGACGCCGCGATCCTCGCGACGACCGGCTCGTTCATCGCCGACAACTGGGACTGCGGCGGCAGCCTTGGCACGCTGACCGTCAAGGGCACGATCGGCCAGTACTGGCGCGGCACGGTTGGCCGCGGCTCGGACGGCTACATCAAGGACTACCAGTACGACCGGCGTCTGCGCTACAGCCAGCCGCCGGACTTCCTGGACCCGGTCGGCTCGTCCTGGAAGCTGCTGCGCACGTCCGAGCAGGCGCCGGTCAAGTCGGGCTAGGGCACGCCCGGCGCGGCTGGCACACTGCCGGCCGTGCCCGACGTCCACCTCATCGGCGGGGGCCGGGAGCCCGACGGGATCCTGGCCACCCATCGTCCGTTCGTCGACGCCTGCGGCGGCGGCCCGATCGTCTGCCTGGCGGTCGACGACGGGGAGGGGGTCGACGAGGAGCGCTGGCGCCACGCGCTGATCTCGGCCGGTGCGGGCGCCGATGCCGTCTCGGTCGTGGCGCTGCGCGCGGGCCGTCCGGTCCGCGCCGACGACACGGCGGGCGCCGCGGGGGTCTTCGTCGCCGGGGGCCTCACGCCCCTGTACGCCGAGCTGCTCGCCGGCTGGCGGCCACCGGCGGGCGTCCCGTTCGCCGGCTTCTCGGCCGGCGCGGCGGTGACGCCGGTCCGCGCGATCGTGGGCGGCTGGCGGTCGGCCGACGGCGCGGCCGTCAGCCCCGAGGACGCGGCGGAGGACCTCGACGCGGTCACGGTCGTCGACGGGCTCGGGCTCGTCGGGTTCGCCGTCGACGTGCACGCCGCCCAGTGGGGCACGCTCGGGCGGCTCGTCCACGCGGTCGAGGCCGGGCTCGTCGAGGAGGGGTGGGCGCTCGACGAGGGCGCCCTGCTCGTCGGCGGCCGGGTGATCGGGCCGGGCGCCGCCTGGCACGTCACTCGCGACGCCCGCGTGCGGCGGGTCCGCGGTCAGTAGTCGACCGCGTTCGCGGCCGGGGCGCCGGACGGCGACGGTACCCTCGGGGTGATGCCGCCGTTTCGCCTCGACTCCGCGTTCAGCCCCACGGCCGACCAGCCGAAGGCCATCACCGAGATCTCGGCGGCCATCGAGCGCGGCGAGCCGATGAGCACGCTGCTGGGCGCCACCGGCACCGGCAAGACGATGACGATGGCGGGGATCATCGAGACGACGCAGCGTCCGACGCTCGTCATGGCCCACAACAAGACGCTCGCAGCGCAGCTGTGCAACGAGTTCCGGGCGTTCTTCCCCGACAACGCCGTCGAGTACTTCGTCAGCTACTACGACTACTACCAGCCCGAGGCCTACGTCCCGTCCAAGGACCTCTACATCGAGAAGGACTCGGCGATCAACGAGGAGATCGACCGCCTGCGCCACGCGGCGACGGCCGCGCTCTTCGGCCGGCGCGACGTCATCATCGTCGCGTCGGTCTCGGCGATCTTCGGCCTCGGCTCGCCCGAGACCTACCACGACAACCTCGTCGTGCTGAAGAAGGGCGAGGAGACCGACCGCGACCTGCTCCTGCGCAAGCTCGTCTCGATCCAGTACACGCGCAACGACCAGGCGCTCGCGCGCGGCACGTTCCGGGTGCGCGGCGAGTCGCTGGAGGTCTTCCCGGCCTACTCGGAGACGACCGCCTACCGGGCGACGTTCTTCGGCGACGAGGTCGAGCTGCTGCAGGAGTTCGACCCGCTCACCGGCGAGCTCACGAAGGCCGACCTCGAGCACGTCGGCATCTGGCCGGCGTCGCACTACAACGTGCGCGAGGGCACGATCGACCGCGCCGTCGAGGAGATCGGCCGCGAGCTCAACCACCGCTGTCAGGAGCTCGAGGCCGCCGGCAAGCTGCTCGAGAGCCACCGCCTGCGCCAGCGCACGCAGTACGACATGGAGATGCTGCGCGAGATGGGCTTCTGCAACGGCATCGAGAACTACTCGCGCATCCTCGACGGCCGCATGCCCGGCGACCGGCCGTACTGCCTCATCGACTACTTCCCCGACGACTTCGTCTGCATGATCGACGAGTCCCACCAGACCGTGCCGCAGATCGGCGGCATGTACGAGGGCGACCGCTCGCGCAAGCAGACGCTCGTCGACTACGGCTTCCGGCTGCCCAGCGCGCTGGACAACCGGCCGCAGACGTTCGAGGAGTTCCTGTCCATCACGCCGCAGATGGTGTTCGTCTCGGCGACCCCGGGCCAGTACGAGCGGGCGCATTCGGAGACCGTCGTCGAGCAGATCGTCCGGCCGACGGGGATCGTCGACCCGCAGGTCGACGTGCGCGCCACGCGCAACCAGATCGACGACCTCATGAACGAGATCCGCGAGCGCGTCGACCGCAACGAGCGCGTCCTGGTCACCACGCTCACGAAGAAGATGAGCGAGGACCTCACCGACTACCTGCTCGAGATGGGGTTCAAGGTCCGCTACCTGCACTCCGAGGTCGACACGCTCGAGCGCATCCAGATCATCCGCGACCTGCGCCTGGGCGAGTACGACGTGCTCGTCGGCGTCAACCTCCTGCGCGAGGGGCTCGACCTGCCCGAGGTGTCGCTCGTCGCGATCCTCGACGCCGACAAGGAGGGCTTCCTGCGCGGGGAGACGTCGCTCATCCAGACGATCGGCCGCGCCGCCCGCAACGTCGACGGCAAGGTCATCATGTACGCCGACAAGGAGACCGCGGCGATGAAGGCGGCGCTGTCGGAGACCGACCGCCGCCGCGCGATCCAGCTGGCCTACAACGAGGAGCACGGCATCACCGCCGCGTCGATCGTCAAGGGCATCAGCGACATGTCGGAGTTCCTGCAGGGCGAGAGCAAGACGCCGAGCAAGCGGCGCCGCTCGGAGCGCAAGAAGGCCAAGGGCGAGGCGATGACGCCCGGCGAGCTCGAGAAGACGATCATCGAGCTCGAGGAGGAGATGCTCGCCGCCGCCGAGGACCTGCGCTTCGAATACGCGGCGCGGCTTCGCGACGAGATCCGCGAGCTGCGGCGCGACCTCAAGCAGGTCAGCGACCTCGAGGCGCCCGCGTAGGTCCGCCGCGCCGTGCACACCGAGCGTCTGCTGAGCTGGTTCGCCGAGGCGGGCCGCGACCTGCCCTGGCGGCACACGCGCGACCCCTACGCGATCCTCGTCAGCGAGGTCATGAGCCAGCAGACCCAGGTCGCGCGGATCGTGCCCCGCTACGAGGCGTGGCTGGAGCGGTGGCCCACCGTCGAGGCCCTGGCCGCCGCGCCGCTGGCCGACGTGCTGGCCGAGTGGGTCGGCCTCGGCTACAACCGCCGCGCCGTCCGGCTGCGCGACGCGTGCGCCGTCGTGGCCGAGAGCGGCTGGCCCGAGGACCTCACGACGCTCCCAGGCGTCGGCCCGTACACGGCCGCCGCCGTCTCCGCCTTCGCCTTCGGCCGTCGCGTCCTGCCGGTCGACACGAACGTCGGTCGGGTCCTCGAGCGCACCGGCTGGACGCCCGAGGACCCGTCGCCGCAGCTCGGCCAGGCGGTCATGGAGCTCGGGGCGCTCGTCTGCCGCGCGCGCGGGCCGGCGTGTGGCGGATGCCCGCTCGTCGACGCCTGCCCGGCCGCAGGGATCGTGACGGCGCCGCCGCGGCGGCGCCCCGATTCCGCGCGCGAGCGCTTCGAGGACTCCAACCGCTGGGTCCGCGGCCGGATCGTCGCCGCGCTGGCCGCCGGAGAGCCGCTGCCGGACGGGATCGCCGCCGAGCGCCTCGAGCGCGCGCTGGCCGGGCTCGTCGCCGACGGCCTCGTCGTGCGCGGCGACGACGGCGTCTGCCTTCCGGCCTGACCGTTACATTCCAGGACATCATGGCCCTGGACCGTCTGAGCATCGAGAAGCGCGACTTCCCCATCGGCCGCCGCGGCTATGAGCCCGAGGCGGTCGACGCCCACCTGGGGAGGATCGCCGAGGAGGTCGAGCAGCTGCGTCGCCGGTCCGCGTCGGGCGGCGGCGGGGGCGGCAAGGCCAGCCCGGCCTCGATCGCCCAGGCGGCCTCCGAGCAGGTCCGCGCGATCGTCGAGGCGGCCGAGAGCAGCGCCGCCGACATCGAGCGCGCCGCCCAGGAGGAGGCCGAGCGCATCCGCGACGAGGCCCAGGACGACGCGCGTCGCACCCGCGACGATGCCGTCAACCAGAGCCAGGAGCACGTCGGCAAGGTCCGCCAGGCCACGAACCTCATGCTCCAGCGCGTCGACGCGATGGAGTCCGAGCTCACCGGGCTCGTCGAGTCGCTGCGCACGGGCGCCAACCGCCTGACCGCCGATCTCTCGCTGCTCGAGGGCGGCATGGCCGACCTCTACGACGCGGCCGGCCGCGAGCGGCCGGGTGAGAGCGCCGTCGGCCGGCGGGAGCCGATCGTCGAGTCCATGCCGATCGCCGGCGAGCCGGCGGCGGCCGTGGAAGCTGAGCCGATCGACGAGGAGCCGGCCGAGGTCGTTGCCGAGGCCGGTCCGGCCGCCGCCGAGGAGCCGGCGCCGGCCGCCGAGCCGGCCCTGGCACCCGCCGGCGGCGACGCGCCCGCCGGCGACGTCGAGGGCGCCCGCCTCGTGGCCCTGAACATGGCGCTCAACGGCACCTCCCGCGACGAGACCGACCGCTACCTCGCGGACAACTTCGACCTCGCCGACCGCGAGGCGCTGCTCGACGAGGTCTACGCGACCGTCGAGGGGTAGCCGGCGTCCGAGCGGCGGCCCGCGCCGGGCGAACATCTGTTCGCCCGGCTACACTCGAGGTTCGTGCCGCCGAAGAACGCCATCGTGGTCTCGGGTGCCCGGGAGCACAACCTCAAGGACATCGATGTCACGCTCCCGCGGGACGCGCTGACGGTCATCACCGGCCTCTCCGGGTCGGGCAAGTCGTCGCTGGCCTTCGACACGATCTACGCGGAGGGCCAGCGCCGCTACGTCGAGTCGCTGTCGGCCTACGCGCGCCAGTTCCTCGGCCAGATGGACAAACCGGACGTCGACTCGATCGAGGGCCTGTCGCCGGCGATCTCGATCGACCAGAAGACGACGTCGCGCAACCCGCGCTCGACGGTCGGCACGGTCACCGAGATCTACGACTACCTGCGCCTGCTGTGGGCGCGCATCGGCCACCCGCACTGCCACATCTGCGGCAAGCCGGTCCAGGGCCAGTCGGCCGAGCAGATCATCGACCAGGTCATGGGGCTGCCCGAGGGCGAGCGGTTCATGGTGCTGGCGCCGATGGCGCGCGGCCGCAAGGGCGAGTTCCGCGAGGTCTTCGAGCACCTGCGCGCCGAGGGCTTCCAGCGCGTCAAGGTCGACGGCGAGCTGCGCCTGCTCGAGGACGAGATCGTGCTCGACAAGAAGTTCAAGCACGACATCTCGGTCGTCGTCGACCGGCTCGTCATGCGCTCGGAGGTGCGCAAGCGGCTGGCGGACTCGATCGAGACCGCGGTCGCGCTGGCCGACGGGATGGTCGAGGTCGAGACCGTGCCGAAGGGCGATGACGGCCCGCCCGCCACGCTCACGCTGTACAGCGAGAAGTTCGCCTGCCCCGACCACGGGCCGGTCATCCCCGAGCTCGAGCCGCGGATCTTCTCGTTCAACTCACCGCACGGCGCCTGCGACCGCTGCACCGGCCTGGGCTCGCAGATGGAGATCGACCCGCTCATGGTCGTGCCGGACCCGTCGCTGTCGCTCGGCGAGGGCGCGATCGCCCCGTGGTCCAACGGCGCCTCGAACTACTACGAGCAGATCACCGAGGCGATCGCCGAGCGCTACGGAGTGGACCTCGACGTGCCGTGGGGTCAACTGCCCGACGAGCACCAGGACTTCTTCCTCTACGGCACCAACGGCGAGCCGGTCCAGGTGTCCTACCGCAACCGCTACGGCCGCCGGCGCACCTACTCGACCCGGTTCGAGGGCATCGTCGCCAACCTCGAGCGCCGCTATCGCGAAACCGACTCGGACGGCGTGCGCGAGAAGATCGAGGAGTACATGTCGCTCGTGCCGTGCCCGGCCTGCAAGGGCGCGCGGCTGCGGCCCGAGTCGCGGGCGGTGCTCGTCGGCGGGCTGGCGATCCACGAGTTCTCGCGCTTCTCGGTCCGCCGGGCACTGGCCTGGCTCGACGAGGTCGAGCTGACGGAGACCGAGCGCCACATCGCGCGGCTCATCTTCCGCGAGATCCGCGAGCGCCTGCAGTTCCTGGAGAACGTCGGCATCGGCTACCTGTCGATGGACCGGGCGGCCGCGACGTTGTCGGGCGGCGAGGCCCAGCGGATCCGGCTGGCGACCCAGATCGGCTCGGCGCTCGTCGGCGTCCTGTACGTGCTCGACGAGCCGTCGATCGGCCTGCACCAGCGCGACAACAGCAAGCTCATCGCGACGCTCGAGCGGCTGCGCGACCTCGGCAACACCGTCCTCGTCGTCGAGCACGACGAGCAGACGATGCGCGCCGCCGACCACGTCGTCGACATCGGGCCCGGCGCCGGCGAGCACGGCGGCCGGATCGTCGCCGAGGGCACCGCCGCGCAGATCGCACGCGTCAAGTCGTCGCTGACCGGCCAGTTCCTCGCCGGCACCCGCACGATCGACGTGCCCGCCAAGCGGCGCACGCCGTCCGGCTACCTCGAGATCCGCGGGGCCAAGCAGCACAACCTCAAGAAGGTCGACGTCAAGGTCCCGCTCGGGGTCATGACGTGCGTGACCGGCGTGTCGGGCTCCGGCAAGTCGACGCTCGTCAACGAGGTGCTCTACAAGGCGGTCGCCAACCGGCTGCACCGTGCCCGGCAGCGTCCGGGCGCCCACACGGCGGTGCTCGGGCTCGACGAGGTCGACAAGATCATCGCCATCGACCAGTCGCCGATCGGCCGCACGCCGCGCTCGAACCCTGCCACCTACACCGGCCTGTTCGACGTCATCCGCGACCTGTTCTCCAAGACGCCCGAGGCGCGGGCGCGCGGCTACAAGCCCGGCCGGTTCTCGTTCAACGTCAAGGGCGGCCGCTGCGAGGTGTGCCGCGGCGACGGGCAGATCAAGATCGAGATGCACTTCCTGCCCGACGTCTACGTGCCGTGCGAGCAGTGCCACGGCAAGCGCTACAACCGCGAGACGCTCGAGGTGCGCTTCAAGGGCAGGACCATCGCCGACGTGCTCGACATGCCCGTCGAGGAGGCCGTCGAGTTCTTCCAGCACATTCCGAAGGTGCACCGGCGGCTGGAGACCCTACGCGACGTCGGGCTCGGCTACATCCGGCTCGGCCAGCCCGCGACGACGCTGTCGGGCGGCGAGGCCCAGCGCGTCAAGCTCGCCACCGAGCTGTCGAAGATCGCGACCGGACGGACGCTCTACATCCTCGACGAGCCGACGACCGGCCTGCACTTCGCCGACGTCCAGCGTCTGCTCGAGGTGCTGCAGCGGCTCGTGGACGCGGGCAACTCGATCGTCGTCATCGAGCACAACCTCGACGTCGTCAAGACCGCCGACCGGATCATCGACATGGGTCCGGAGGGCGGCGAGGAGGGCGGCACGGTCGTCGTGACCGGCACGCCCGAGGAGGTCGCCGCGACACCGGGCTCCCACACGGGCGCGTTCCTCGCGGAGCTCGTGACGCCGGCGGCGGCGAAGCCGAAGCGTCCGCGGGCGCGGCGGTCGAAGGTCGCGACGGCGGCCTGAGGCTGCCCCGCCTGGGCGCCATTGCGCGGGGTCCGACCGTCGAGCCTGTGAGGCCGACGCGGGCGCATGACGAGCAATGAGACCACCGCTACGCCATCTCGGGGTGTCTTGAGTCGCACTGCCGTCTCGCCAACGAGCTTCCCATGGACGTCGCCATTCCGCTTGCTCTCTTGATCTTGCTTGCGGCTGCTTCTCCAACCCGGCACCCGAGCGGGATGAGCCCGATCGGTACAAGCATAATGTCAAGTTGGTGGTGCACGAGCGAGACGGCGGCGTTGGCCAGCACTGCGGGACCAACGCGCTCCTGCAGTACGACCACATCATCCCCTGGTCGCTGGGAGGGAGTGATGACGCCGACAACCTCCAACTGCTCTGCGACAAGTGCAACCAGCGTAAGGGCGGCCGGCTTAGTGCGTTTGACACTCGGCAGGGGGCGTGGCGCTCCGACCAAGCACCATCAATGGCGACTCCGGTCACGCCGAGGTACGCACACCTGTACGCGCTGATGTGGGATGTAGAGGATGCCGTTGAGCGCGGTGACCTCGATGAGGTCGCTGACGCGGCATCGCGTCTGGCCTACCAGCTACGCAACGCGGATGTCGCCGCAGAGCACGTGGACGACATCGAGCGCGAGTCGTATCGCTGAGGCGAACTGATTCGCCGGATGCTCCGCGACAGTACGTAGCACCTCAGGACGGTGATCTCGCGCGGGTGGGTGCGGAGCCCGTCGCACGCGCAGGGCGCCGTCCGGCGACGTTGCCAAGCGGGTGTGTCGCCCCCCTCACGCCGACCGTGAGCGAAACGCGCTACCCCCCGAAGCGCGACCGCAGCGCCAGCACGTTGGCCACGTACTGGCGGGTCTCCGGCAGCATGCCGATCCGGCGCACCGAGCCCAGGCCCTGGTAATAGCCGGCGACCGCGGTCGGGACGTCGCCGCCCGTGTCGCGCAGCAGGCGGGCGAGCAGCAGGGAGCCGGCGCCCACGTTGTCGCTGGCCGAGCTCGGGTCGAGACGCCGCTGGGTCAGGTTGCTCTGCACCCAGTTCCACGTGGACGGGATGACCTGCATGATGCCGCGGGCGTTGGCGACGCTCACCATCGCGTTGTTGAAGCCGCTCTCCTGCCAGGCGATCGCCTTGGCCAGCGAGGCGGGCGCGCCGTGCTGGGCGGCGATCGAGCCGATCTGGTCGGCCGTCAGACGCGTGCCAGACGCGACCGGACCCGAGCTCGGGCTCGACGCCGTCGTCGTCACCGGTGTCGTTGCGGCCGGCGCGTGGGCCGGGATGCGCAGGGTGCGGCCCGCGATGACGCGCGTGTCGACCGGCAGGCCGTTGGCGGCCGCCAGCGCCGCCGGCGTGATGCCGTTGGCGGCCGCGATGCCCCAGAGCGTCTCGCCCGGGCGGATGAAGTGCCCGCCCCCGGAGGTGTTGGGCGCCACGCCGATGCCGGTGCTCGTCGACGTGGCCGGGTTGAGCCGCAGCGACCGGCCCGCGAACAGCACGCCGTCGGGGTCCAGACCGTTGTCGGCCGCCAGCTGGCTGACGCTCATGCCGTGCTCGGCCGCGATCCCGCTCAGCGTGTCGCCGACCCGGACGCGGTAGCCGCCCAGCGGCGCGGGCGCCGCGGCGTCGCGGTTGGCGAGCACGGTCGCGCCCGGTGCGGGGACGGTCAGGGTCGTGCCGGAGATGACGAACGCGTCGGGCGCCATGCCGTTGGCCGCGGCCAGCGCGGCGGGGGAGAGGCCGTTGGCGGCGGCGATCCCCGAGAGCGTCTCCCCGGGGGCGACGAGGTGGGAGGCGCCCAGCGCGGAGGCGGGCACCAGGGTGAGCGAGAGAGCGGCGAGGGCCGCGGCACGACGGAGCAGCATGCGGGAAGCCTTGCCGCGCAGCCGCGCCCTGCGAACTTCGAGCGCAGGGTTACGTCACGTTGCAGGATGCCCTGCACCAATGGCCAGCCCGTTCCGCGCGCCGGCTTGCCGCCGATCCCGGCACGGGCGTACGCTCGCAGCCATGGCCGAGATCGTCGTCCCCGGCGGTGGTGCGCCGCCCGCGCCCGCTGCGGTCATCGAGCGCCCCGAGTTCGAGATCGTCCCGCTGCGTGGGCTGCCGATCGTCGGGGCGGTCCTCGTCGCCCTGGTCGTGGCGATCGAGGCCAACCGTCTGTGGCCGCTCGAGTTCCTGCACATCGTCTTCGGCGCGGCCTGGACGATCATCGACCTGTTCCTGGGCTTCGTCCTCGGCCCGGTCATCGGGCGCATGTCGGTGCCGTCGCGGGTCGAGCTCACCACCCGGCTCATGCCGAAGATGGTGCTCATCATGCCGACGGTCGTCACCGTGACCCTGGCGGCCGGCTGGCAGCTCGGCACACTGCTGGGCACCGTCGACTCCGCCTACATCAACCACGACTGGATCGTCGCCAGCTACATCGTCGTCGGCGTGATGGCGGTCATCGCGCTCGGGCTGCTGGAGCCGGCGAACATCGCCGTGCTGTTCGAGCTGCGCAAGCCCCACCCGAACCCGGCGGTCATCGAGCGGCTCATGAAGCGCTTCCTCTACACGGCGGGGGTGACCGGGGCGATGCAGGTCGCGACGTTCGTGATCATGACCAAGGTGGCGACCGGATGAACGACCGTCCGCTGCCGCCCGTCACCGAGATGGGCATGGCGTCGCTGGCCCTTGTCATCGCCGGAGGCATCTACCTCACCGCGCAGATCCCGGGGAGCCCGTCGCTCGTCCCGGCCGTCGTGCTGCTCGCGCTCTCCGCCGGCCTGCTGGCCGCCAACCTGCTGGCGCTCAGCCGCGTCGAGGGGTTCGCCTGGCGGCGCTTCTTCGAGGTGGCCCGCTGGGCGCTGCTGGCCTACCTCACGATCGCCGGCCTCATCCTGTACGCGTTCCTGCGCAACGACCTCAGCGGCGGGCCGCTCGTCGTCATGACGCTGTCGCTGCTGATCTTCGCCGTGCACGTGCCCGTGCTCATCGCGTTCACCGTGGCGCGCTACGCCGACACCGCGCCCGCCGCCGACGCCGTACCGCGGGCCTAGCCGGTTCAGTCGTCGTCGCCGCCGCCGTCACCGCCGCGGCCGCGGCCACGGCCCTGCCCGCGGCCGTCGTCCTCGCGCTGCGGCGTGGCGGTGGGCTGCACCGGCGCCACGGTCGTCGCACCGTGGCCGCCCCGGCCGCGACCCCGGCCGCGACCGCGGCCGTCAGAGGACTCGGAGGAGCGGTTCGTGGGTGCCGCGGCCCGCTCGTCCTGGCGCTGCGCTGTGGGGGTCTGCGGCGTCGTCGTGCCGGAGCGGCCACGGCCACGGCCGCGTCCGTCGTCGCCCGCGCGGGCCTCGCCGCGCTCGCGGCCGGCGTCGTCGCCACCGCGCGCGCGTCCGCGCCCGCGGTGCTCGCCGCGGCTGTCGTCGCGCCCGCGGCGATCGCGGCCGCGATCGCCCGCGCCGGTGGTGGTCGTGGAAGACGGGGTCGCGACGGGGGCTCCCGTCGCGGCCGGGATCGTCGCGACCGGCGCCGGGCGTTCGGCGGCCGGCGTGGCGGTCCGGGTGACGGCGGGGCGGGAGGACGCGTCGTGGTCGACGACGATCGCGCGCGTGCCGACTGCCCCGCCGGCGACCGCCCCGGTGGCCAGCACGGCGGCACCCACCTTGCCGACGAGCGCGCCGGCGCCGGCGCCGGCACCGACGGCGGCGTCCGTCATGCCGCTGCCGGCACCGGTGGCCGCACCGCCGGCCGAGATGAGCCGTTCGAGCAGCGGGTAGGGGGTCAGCGCGGTGGCCGCATGGCGCACCGCCGCGCGCGCCCGCATGAGGTGCTGGCGCGCAGAGCCGGACGTCACGCCGAGCGCGTCGGCGATCTCGTCGTGCGAGCGGCCCTCGAGCTCGCGCAGCACCAGCGCCGCCCGCTGGCGCTCGGGCAGCGCCTGGACGGCGGCAAGCGTCGAGCGCAGCCGCTCGCTGCGCTCGGCCGCTTCCGCGGGGTCGCCCGCCGGATCGGCGTGGGTGGGGTCGAGGGGAACGTCGTCGCGCACGGCGCGCAGCGTGTTCAGCGCGGCGTTGTGGGCGATGCGGTAGAGCCAGGAGCGAAGGTGGCGCACGTCGGGGGTCCTCAGCAGCGCGGTGTGGGCGTTCACGAGGGCCTGCTGGACGACGTCCTCGGCGCGGGCGCTGCCCACGAGGCTCGTGCAGTAGCGCAGCAGCGCGGGGCGGTAGCGGTCGACGATGACGGCGAACGCCGCCTCATGGCCGCCCGCGGCGAGGGTCACGAGCCGCTCGTCGCTCTGGAGCCGGAGCAGGGAAGCGCCGGCCAGGCGGGCGGGCTCGTTGAGCAGGCGTGGTGACATCCGTGTGTGTGGCGTGGGGTCCCGAGAAGCCGGGACCTCATGCTAGGGCGAGCGGACCCGGGCTGAGCGATGCCCAGGCCCGCCCCCCGGGATCTAGCGCTTCAGACGGAGCTCGAGCTTCGTCCAGACGGCCGACGTGCCCGAGCCGCGCCAGTCGCCCTTGCGGACGACGGTGCCCTCGGTGAGGTCGGCGGTGGTGCAGCGGCGGTGGCGGTTCACGCCCCGCTTGCCGTGGTCGTCGCCCTTGCGCTTGGCGTGGTCGTCGCCCTTGCGCTTGGCGTCGTCGCCGCGCTTGGCGCCGCGATCGTCGCCGGGCGCGTCGTCGGCGCCGTTGCGCGCGGTCCGGGCGGCCGGCGCGAACTTGCAGCCGATCCGGGTCCGCTTCGTCACCCGCGCCGCCACGGTCGTCCCGTCGGCCTTGCTGACCGTCAGGACGTCGTCGGTGAGCGAGGCGACCGTGCCGCGCACGTGATGGACGCCGCGGTGCTGCTTGCCGTCATGGTCCTCCGAGCCGTGGGCGAGCGCTGCTGCAGGAGCGGCGGCGACCGCGAACGCGGAGGCGGTGGTGATGAGCGTGGACCTCTTCATGCTCCCTATGACACGGACCACCGGCGAAGATCACAACCGATCTCGACGAAGATCGGCCGGTCCGCTGTGTAGCGTCTGCGCTCCATGGCCGCCGACCCGTCCGTCGTCACCGTCACCGGCGCCGATCGTGCGGCGCTGCTGACCGATCTCACGCTGCGCTTCGGCCACATCGAGCTCATCTCCGAGCGGGAGGTGCCGCTGCCGGACGGGCGCCGCGGCGTCGAGCTCACCGTCCGTCACCGTCCGTTCACGTCCGGCCTGCGTCAGCCGGCCGCCGCCGCGCCGGCGCCCCCGGCCCCGGCGCCGCCCCCGGCCCCGGCACCGCGACCCGAACCTGAACCCGAACCCGCGCCGCAGCCGGAGCCCGCGCCGCTCGCGCCGCCGATGCCGCTGCCGGCCCCCGCCGCACCCGACCTGCCGCCCGCGGCGGTCCTCGCAGCACAGGGCGACGGCAGCCAGCTGCTGGCCGAGGCCCAGGCCCACGCCGAGCGGCTGGTCGCCGAGGCCCGCCTGGAGGCCCGCCAGGCGCTGGACCAGGCCCGCGCCGACGCCGAGCAGATCGTCGCCGACGCCCACCAGGAAGCGGAGCGCCTCACGGGTCGGCTGCGGGCCGAGCAGGAGCAGACGGCGACCGCGGTCGAGGACGAGCGCGCCCGCGCCGCCGCCGAGGCCGCGGCCGAACGTCAGCGGCTCGTCGCCGAGGGCCGGGCCGAGCGTGATCGCGCCGTCGCCGAGGCCGTGGAGCAGCACGAGCGCGAGCTCGACGAGGTCCGCGCCCAGGCACAACGGGCCGTCGCCGCCGCTCGCGACGAGGCGCTGGGAGCCGTTGCCGCCGCCCAAGAGGAGGCCCAGCGGGCCCGCGACGAGGCCGCCGCGCAGCTCGAGCAGCGGATCGCCGAGGCCGTCGCCCGGCGTGAGCAGGAGCTCGAGCGCGAGGGCGCGGGCGCGATGCGTCAGGCCGAGCTCGAGGCTCGCCGGGTCGTGCAGGCCGCCCACGAGGAGGCCGCCGAGCTGCGCGCGGGCGCCGAGCAGCACGCCTCCGAGGCGCGCGGTTCGGCCCGGGCCATGATCCGCGAGGCCCGCGAGGAGGCCGACCGGCTCCTGCGCGAGGCGCGCGGCCAGGCCGAGCTCGCCGGCGTGGAGGGCCGGGTGCTCGGAGAGGCGGTCCGGGAGGCCCAGCAGCAGCTGCGCGACCTCGGGCAGCAGATCACCGTCCAGTTGCAGGCGGCCCAGAAGGACCTCGCCGACCGCACCTCGCTGCACAGCGTCCAGGCGCGCCTGCGCGCCGGCGGCGAGGAGGGCAGCGCCGCCGAGATCGCCGAGCATCTCGCGCGACTGCTGAGGACCGAGCCGCCCGCGCCCCCGACACCGGAGGAGTAGTGGTCAGCGCCGCCCAGGGCCGCCTGTGGCTGCAGAAGTGGCGCTGGTATCAGCGCAACACGCTGCCGCACCGGCGGGCGCGCCTGCACCTCGAGCTCGCCCGGCGCGAGTCCTTCGCCCGCTGGCCGCTGCACGGCAACGCGCTCGAGATGCTGCGCGACGGCCGGCTCGAGCTCGGGCCCCACGTCCTCTTCGAGCCCGGGGTGTGGATCACCGGCCCGGACCCGGCGCGGATCCGGATCGGCGGCGGCTCGTTCCTGAACCTCGGCGTCATGGTGGCCGCCACGGAGCTCGTCGAGATCGGCGAGCACTGCATGTTCGCCAACGGCAGCTTCATCACCGACGGCAACCACCGCTTCGACGATCCGCACCGGCCGGTGCCGTGGCAGGGTTTCACGAGCAAGGGGCCGACTCGCGTCGGCGACAACGTCTGGTGCGGCGCCAACGTCGTCGTCACGAGCGGGGTGACGATCGGCGAGCGCTGCGTCATCGGGGCCAACAGCGTCGTGACGACCGACCTGCCGCCGTTCTCGATCGCGGCCGGCGCGCCGGCGCGGGTCCTGAAGACGATCAGCTACGACGCGCCCGAGGGCGCCAAGCCCGGCGACGCGCCGACCGCGGGCTGACCGGGCCGCGTGCCTGGCACCGTGGTGCCTGGCACCTACTTGACGACGATGATCCGCACGCCCTCGATGACGACCGCCGCGAAGGCCAGGCCGGCGACGAGCGCCAGCAGCGCGTAGAGGACGCTGGCACCCGAGAACCCGGCGCGGCGCAGGTCGTTCGACCGGCTCACCCCGACGACCAGCAGCGAGAAGGACAGGGTCACCGCCAGCGTGGCGACCGGCGCCACCCACAGCAGCTCGCCGATGTGCCCCCAGTCGATGACCCCGACCATCACGCCTCCGCCGCCGTGAGCGCCGGGCCCTTGCGCAGCCGCGACCCGGTCGCGGCGACGAGCAGGCCGATGACCAGCAGCGAGACGACGATGACGCCGGCGGCGTCCGAGCCGAACGCCGAGGTCAGGGCGTACGCCGCGCCGCCGATGACCGCCGCGCACGGCAGCGTCAGGATCCAGGCGAGCACGATGTTGCCCGCCAGGCCCCAGCGGACCGCCGAGAGGCGCTTCGCGGCCCCGGCGCCCATGACCCCGCCGGAGATGACGTGGGTCGTCGACAGTGGGAAGCCGAGGTGCGAGGCGGTCAGCACGACCGCCGCACCGGCGCCCTGGGCGGAGAAGCCCTGGGCCGGGTCCATCTTGATGATCCGGCTGCCCATGGTCTTGATGATCCGCCAGCCGCCCGAGTAGGTGCCGAGCGCGATCGCCGAGGCCGAGCTGATGACCACCCAGGTCGGCACGTGGAAGTCCGAGGCCGAGATGTTGCCGTGCGCGATGAGCGCCAGCGTGATGATGCCCATGGTCTTCTGGGCGTCGTTCGTGCCGTGGGCGAGCGAGAAGAGGCTGCCGGAGACGAGCTGGCCGAGCCGGTAGCTGCGGTTCACGGGGCCCGGCCGCAGCCGTCCGACCACGCGATAGGTGATGAGGATCGCCATGCCGGCGGCGACGAACGCGAGCGTCGGCGCGATGAGCGCCGGGACGATGACCTTCTCGATGACGCCGTCGGTGAGGATCGCGTCCGGCCCCTGGGCGACGAAGGCCGCCCCGATCATGCCGCCGATGAGGGCGTGCGAGGACGACGACGGCAGGCCGAACCACCAGGTCGCGAGGTTCCAGGCGATGGCCCCGATGAGGCCGCCGTAGACGATCGTCGACGTGATGGCGTCCGCGTTGACGATGCCCTTGGCGACCGTCGCGGCGACCTCCAGCGAGATGAACGCGCCGACGAAGTTCAGGATCGCCGACATGGCCACGGCCGCACGCGGCGGCAGCGCGCGCGTCGAGACCGACGTGGCGACCGCGTTGGCAGTGTCGTGGAAGCCATTGGTGAAGTCGAACGCCAGCGCGGTGGCGATGACGATGACGAGGACGACGTCGGAGTCCACGAGCGCCTAGGTGTTCTTGATGACGATGCCCTCGAGCACGTTGGCGACGTGCTCGCAGGCGTCGATCGCCTGCTCGAGGCGGTCGTAGATGTCCTTCCAGCGGATGACGACCATCGGGTCGATGCCGCCCTCGAACAGGGAGGCCATCGCTTCACGCGTCACGCGGTCGCCGTCGTTCTCGAGACGGTTGATCTCGACCGTGTAGTGGTTGATGTCGCGGAAGTTGCGCATCCGCGGCATGGCCTCCTCGACCTGCCGCGTCGCCTGCACGAGGATGTGGGAGAGGCGCTGGGCCTGCTCCATCGGCGCCTCGATCCGGTAGAGGCCGAGGTAGTCGGCGGCCTCCTCGGTGTAGTCGACGATGTCGTCCATCGCCGACGCCAGCGCGAGGATGTCCTCGCGGTCGATCGGCGTGACGAACGTCGCGTTGAGGCGATGGATGATGTCGTGCGTGATCCGGTCGCCCTCCTGCTCGCAGACCAGGATGTCGCGGGCCAGCTCCTTGCGGTCCGGCCACGAGGCGAGCATCTGGTCGAGCAGGTCGGCGGCGCGGGTGATGTTGCCGGCCGCCTCCTCGAAGAGGTCGAAGAACTCGCGGTCCTTCGGGGCGAAGACCTGAGAAAGACGAGCCACGCGCCGGAGCCTACCGACGAAGGCGGCCAGGCCCCGGTGCGGCCCCCGGCGCGCCGGGGGCCGCCCGTAGGGCGATCAGTGCTTCAGCGCCGCCTGGAAGGCGGCCAACTCCTCGTCCGGGATCGTGTAGCCGTGATCCGGGCCGGGGTAGCGGCGGGTGCGCACGTCCTCGGCGTAGGCGGCCACGCCGGCGACCATCTCGTCGAGGATGTCGGCGTAGCGCTGGACGAACCGGGCGCCGCGGCCCTCGCGGATGCCGAGCAGGTCGTGGAACACGAGCACCTGGCCGTCGGTCGACGGACCGGCACCGATGCCGATGACCAGCGCCTCCATGCGCGGCATGATCTCGGCCGCGACCGCGCTCGGGATCGCCTCGAAGACGACCGAGAAGCAGCCGGCGTCCTGGAGCGCCAGCGCCTCGCGGGCGACGCGCTCGGCCGCCTCGGCGCTGCGCCCCTGGGCCCGGTAGCCGCCGAGCGCCGTCGAGGTCTGCGGCGTCAGGCCGACGTGGCCCATGACCGGGATGCCGGCGTTGACGATCGCCCGGGCGCGGGCGACCGAGGTCTCGCCGCCGCCCTCGAGCTTGACGGCGTCGGCGCCCGCCTCCTTGGCGAAGCGGAACGCGGTGGCGACCGCCTGCTCGTCGGAGACCTCGTAGGAGCCGAACGGCAGGTCGGCGACCATGAACGGGGTCGTCAGGCCGCGGCGGACCGCCTTGGCCAGGACGATGAGCTCGTCGAGCTCGACGGCGACCGTCGACGGGTAGCCGAGGACGGTCATGGCGCCGCTGTCGCCCACGAGGACGAGGTCGACGCCCGCCTTGTCGGCGGCCAGCGCCGACGGGTAGTCGTAGGCGGTGACCATGACCAGCGGCTCGCCGAGCCGCCGCTTCTCCGCCATCCGGGGAAGCGTCACGGGGAGCCGCGACGCGTCCGACGGGACGGTGACGTTGCGCACGGTGGACATTTCGGTGCTTCCTCCTTGACGCAGGTCGGTTGACGCCCTCAGGTGAGGAGGGTCGCCACCGCCGCGTCGACGTCGATGATGCGGTTGGTGTCCTTCTCGACGTGGACGACCCGGGGCTCGTAGTGCTCCAGCTCGGCCTTGTCGTACTGCCCGTAGGAGATGACGATGATCGTGTCGCCGCGGTGCACGAGGCGGGCGGCGGCGCCGTTGACCTTCATGTCGCCCGAGCCGCGCTCGCCGGCGATCGTGTAGGTCTCGAACCGCGAGCCGTTGTCGACGTCGACGACGGCGACCTGCTCGTGCTCGAGGATGTCGGCCGCCTCGAGCAGGTCGGGGTCGACCGTGATCGAGCCCACGTAGTGCAGGTCACAGTCGCTGACCGTGGCACGGTGGATCTTGGACTTCAACATGACGCGCTGCATGGCGTCGCTCATTCCTCCGAGTGGTGGGGGCTCAGGATGGTGTTGTCGATGAGACGGACCTCGCCGACGCGGGCGGCGACCGCCAGGAGCGTCTCCTGGTCGACCGCGTCCACGGGGGCGAGGCTCTCCGGGTCGACGAGCGCGAGGTACTCGGGCTCGACGTCGAAGTCTGAGAAGGCGGCGCGCGCGGCGCCGGTGACGGCGGCGGCGTCGCGGGTGCCGGCGGCGACCGCGTCCTGGGCGGCGCGCAGCGCGCGGCTCAGCGCCAGGGCGCGGTGGCGTTGCCCGTCGACGAGCCGGACGTTGCGGCTCGAGCGGGCCAGGCCGTCGGGCTCGCGGACGGTGGGGACGAGCTCGATCCGGGTCGGCATGTCCAGGTCGGTCACCATGCGGCGGACCACGAGCGCCTGCTGGGCGTCCTTGGCCCCGAAGAACGCGACGTCCGGGCCGACGATGTTCAGCAGCTTGCAGACGACGGTCGTGACCCCGTGGAAGTGCTCGGGGCCGCGCTGAGCGCCCTCGAGCGTGTCGGTCAGCTGGCCTTCGACGCGGACCTGGGTCGCGAACCCGGCCGGGTAGATCTCGTCGGGCTGCGGCGCGAAGAGGAGGTCGGCGCCCGCCTCGGAGGCCAGCTGGGCGTCGCGGGCCTCGTCGCGCGGGTAGGCGGCGAGGTCGCCGGCGTCGTCGAACTGGGTCGGGTTGACGAAGAGCGAGACGACGACGACGTCAGCGGCGTCGCGGGCGGCGGCGATGAGCGCGAGGTGGCCGTCGTGCAGGTAGCCCATCGTGGGGACCAGCGCGATCGTCTCGCCGCTGCGGCGGCGGTCGGCCAGCGCGGCGCGCACCTCGGCGATGGTCCGCAGGGTCCTCATGCGGCAACCGTTCGGGTCCGGGCCAGCACCCGGGTGGCGTCGGCGAGCGCGTCGAAGAGCGCGACGAGCTCGGGGGCGCGCTCGGCGACCGCGGCGCGCTGGCGCTCGACCGTCGCCTCGTCGCCGCGGGCGATGGGCCCGGTGAGCGCCCGGGCGGCGCCGTGCTCGACCCAGTTGGCGACCGTCGCCTGCACGAGCGGGGCGAGCTGCTCGCGCTCGAGGCCGCCGACGCGCTCGGCGGCCCACTCGAGCGTGACGAGGAAGTTCGAGGCGATCGACGCGGCGGCGTGGTACGCGGCGCGGTCTTCGTCGGCCACGGTGAACGGGGCCATGCCGAGCGTCTCGGCGAGCACGCGGGCCGTGGCCAGGGCGCGGTCGGTGCTGCCCGCGATCGCGGCCGGGACGCCCGCGAAGTCGGCGCCCGCCTCGGTGACGGTCATGAGCGGGTGCAGCGAGAAGGCCTCGTGGCCGGCCAGCGGCGCGAGCGTCGTGGCGCCCGAGCAGTGGCCGACGAGCCGGCCCGGCGCGAGACAGGCGGCGGCGTTGGCGATCTCGGCGTCGGGCACGCAGAGCAGCACGACGTCGGCGTCGGCGCCGTCCGCGCCACGGCCTAGCGGGCCGTCGGCGGGCACGCCGGCGTCACGCAGCGCGGCGGCGAGCGCGCTGCCGAGGCGGCCGTTACCCACGACCGCACAGCGGTTGATGAACGGGTTCATCTCGAAAGTCGGTCCAGCTCCCCGCAGGGGGATGCCGGTCGCGAAACAGATGCGGGTCCAATGATACCCCGCAGGATGCGAGCTGGAACATCCGCCGGTCCGCAGGGTGGACTACCGTCCGATCTCGTGCCGTCTCCGCTCCAGCGACGCGAGGCGCTGAAGGCCGCCTACCACGAGGCGCGGGCGTGCGTCCGCTGCCCCCAGCTGGCCCAGACCCGTACCCAGGTCGTCTTCGGCGCGGGCAACGCCGACGCGGACCTCATGTTCGTCGGCGAGGCGCCGGGCCGCCACGAGGACGAGCAGGGCACGCCGTTCGTCGGTCAGGCGGGCAAGCTCCTGGACCGGCTGCTCGGCGAGATCGGCCTTCGGCGCGAGGACGTGTTCGTCACGAACGTCCTGCGCTGCCGCCCGCCCGACAACCGGGACCCGCACCCGTTCGAGATCGAGCGCTGCCAGGACTGGCTGTTTCGCACGATCGAGCTCGTCGAGCCGGTCATGATCTGCACGCTGGGCAACTTCGCGACGAAGCTGCTGCGCGGCGAGCCGACCGGCATCACGCGCCTGCACGGTCGTCCCGAGGAGCGGCGCGTCGGGCCGCGGGTCGTGCGGCTCTACCCGCTCTTCCATCCGGCCGCGGCCCTCTACACCGCGTCGAACGTCGACGTGCTGCGCGAGGACTTCCGCCACATCCCGGACCTGCTGGCGCTCGGCGCCCCGGCCCAGCCGGTGGTGACCGTGGCGGAGGTGGAGCCGGCGCCTACGCCCGAGCCTGACCCTGAGCCTGCGCCCCAGCCGCCGGTCGGTCAGCTCGGGCTGTTCTGAGGCGGGGCAGGACCTCCTCGCCGTAGCGGCGGATCGAGCCGACCGGGTCGAGGTCGCCGATGCCCTGCAAGCAGACGACGGTGACGCCGTCGATGCCGGCCATCTCCTCGATGCGGCGCAGGTGCTCGCCGGGGTCGGCGGAGACGAGGAAGCCCTCGTGGGCGAACTCGTCGTCGGTCATCCGCTGCTCGGACTCGGCGGCCATCGCGTCGAGGTCGTGGTGGTCGTCGAGGTAGTACTCGGGGAACTGGGTCGTCTTCCACTTCTTGGTGGCCTTGATGAGCGCGGCCTCGTCGTCGCCGAGCGCGAAGCCGGCCTGCACGACGATGTCGCCCACCTCCTTGCCGTGGCGCTCGCACGAGGCGCGGTAGGCGTCGATGACCTTCGGCGCCGTCTCCGGGTCGCCGAGCGTCCACAGCCCCTGTCCGTACCGGCCGGCGATCTCTGCCGCTTGCGGTCCGAAGGCGGACACGATCATCCGCGGCGGCTTCGGCGCCAGCGTGAACAGCCGCGCCTCGTCCAGGCGAAACCAGCCGCCGTCCATCGTCACCGTCTCGCCCGCCCACAGGCGGGCGATCGCGTCCAGACCGGCCTCGAAGCGCTCGAGCATGGCGCGCGGGCGTGGCCAGTCCAGGCCCAGCGGCACCTCGCTGATCGCCTCCGCCGAGCCGACGCCGAGGACGACGTCGCCGTGCAGCTCGGACAGGTTCATGAAGAACTGGGCGACGACGGCCGGATGGTAGTGGTGCAGGATCGGGGTGACGCTCGTGAACAGCGGCTTGTCGGTGTGCTGCGAGAGGGCGGGGAGGTGGACCCAGGCGCTGGCACCCTGGCCGCCGGGGAACCAGGGGACGAAGTGGTCGGAGGCGCCGAGCGCGTCGAAGCCGGCGCGGTCGGCGGCGCGCGCCTGCTCGAGCATCTGCGACGGCGTGAACTCCTCGGTCGATGCGGCAAACCAGTGCTGCGTCATGTCGGTGGCACCTCCGTTGCTTGCCGTGCCGCGAACCAGAACTGGGGCATGCCCGCGGGGCTACCCGCGGCGCGCGGCCCGCAACGCCTGCAGCTGGGCGCGCTCTCGCGACCGGTCGCGGCGCAGCAGCGCCCGCGCTGCCGCCCGGGATGCGAACGTCAGGCCCTGCGCGGCGTCGTCGAGCGCCAGAGCGCGGCGGCCGAGGTTCGCGCCGACGACCTCGCGGCGGCGGCGGGCCAGCAGGTCGTGGGGCTCGCCGCCGTAGGCCGGTCCGGTGCTGTGGCCGCCGCGGTGCTCGAGCGTCAGGTCGGGGTGCAGCACGGTCGGCACTCCGGCGGCCCGGGCGCGCAGGCAGAGGTCGAGGTCCTCGAAGAAGAGGAACTGCTCGGGGTCGAACGGGCCCAGGCGCCGCAGCGTGGCGGTGCGGGCGGCGACCGCGGCGGCGATCGCCCAGCCGACCTGCCGCTCGTCGTCGGCGCGCCACGGGTCGGCCCGCAGCCGCAACGGTGGCGGCAGCGCGCGCGGATGGACGAGCGCCGGCAGCAGCGCGCCGATCGTGCCGGGCCGCGGATGGGCGCTGCGCTGGACGCTGCCGTCCGGGTTCAGCAGCCGCGGCACGTGCAGCGCGTCCTCGCGCCGGGCGTGGCGGGCCAGGCGGTCGAGCACGCGCGGATCGCCGACGACGATGTCGGGGTTCAGCAGCAGCGTCACCGAGCTGCGCACGCGTTCGACGCCGAGGTTGTTCGCCGCCCCGAAGCCGACGTCGCCCGCCTCCACGACCTCGGCGCCCCAGTCGCGGGCCAGCCGCGGTCCGTCGTCGGCCGAGCCGGCGTCGACGACGACGACCTGGGCGGGCGGGTGCGGCGTCAGCGACGACAGGAGCCGGCGCAGGTCGTCGGCCGAGTCGTGCAGCACGCAGACGACCGCGCAGCTCACCGGGCTGCCCGTTTCAGGACGGCGAGCAGGTCGGCGGCCGCCTGCTCCCAGCTGCGGGGCGGCGGCAGCTCGGCGACGAGCCGGTCGCGCTCGGCGGGCAGGCGCGCCAGCGCGTCGGCCAGCGCGGCCGCGTCGCCCGGCGGCACGCGCAGCGTGCCGGGCAGCCGCAACGTCGGCAGGTCCGAGACGACCGACGGCGTGCCGTGCGCGGCGGCCTCCCGCGGCGGCAGGCCGAAGCCCTCCAGGCGGGAGGGGAGCACGACCGCCAGCGCCCCGGCGTAGAGCGCGTGCAGCTCGTCGTCGCCGACATGGCCGAGGTGGCTCGCCCCGGGCACGGTGACGCGGCCCTCGCCGACGACGAGCAGCTCGGCGCCGGGCAGCGGTTCCGCGGTCCAGGCCGCGGCGAGGACATCGAGCCCCTTGCGCGGCTCCAGCGCGCCGACATAGAGCACGTAGGGTCGGTCGCGCCGCGCGGCCGCCACGGCGGGCGGCGCGTCGACGCCGGGCTCGACGACCGTCGCCCGCACGCCCCAGCGCCGCTCGACCTCCTCGACGACGGCGGGCGCGTCGCAGACGACCGCGGCCGCCCCGGAGGCGAGGCGGCGCGCCCGCAGCAGCCGGTGCCAGACCCGCTCGTAGCGCGTGAAGTCTTCGGGCCGCTCCAACCACGACAGATCGTGGACCGTCAGGACGTAGCGGCCGCCGATCGCGCCCGGCGCGGGTGCGGGCAGCCATGTCATGTCGGGTCGGCCGAGGAGCCGGTCGAGCCGCGGGCGGCCGGCCAGCGCCCCGGCACCGTGGACGAGGCGCGACGGAGACCGGGTGCGCACGAGCGTCACGTCGGGCACCGGCTCGACCGGGCCGTGGCCGGGCACGAGCGCGCGCACGTCGAGGCCGCCGAGTGCGCCGAGCGCCTCGACCATTCGGCGCGTGTAGCGCGCGACGCCGCGGCGGGCGGTCAGATGTCGCGCGTCGACGCCGACGATCACGGCCGGGCACGCTAATGGACAGGGGTTGCCGCCGCCGCCTGCGAGCCGCATAGAATCGCCGCCTCCATGCCGTCGGCCCGTCCACCGCGCGTCGCGCTCGTCCACGACTTCCTGCTCGACCTCCGAGGCGCCGAGCGGGTCCTGCTCGCGCTCTGCGACGTGTTTCCCGACGCCGACCTCTTCACCGCCGTCTACGACGAGGCGGGCACCGAGGGCCGCTTCGCCGACCGCAACGTCCGCACGAGCTTCCTGCAGAAGCTGCGGCCCGACGCGACCTCGTTCCGGCGCTACCTGCCGCTCTATCCGTACGCGATGGAGTCGCTGGACCTGTCGGGCTACGACCTCGTCCTGTCGAGCTCGTCGGCCTGGGCGCACGGCGTCGTGCCCGAGCCCGAGACGGTGCACGTCTGCTACTGCCACAACCCGTTCCGCTATGCCTGGAACGCCCGGCAGCCCACCCTGAAGGCCCAGCCGCCGGTGCTCCGGGCGCTGCTGGGCGTCGTCCTGCAGCGCTGGCGCCAGTGGGACTGGATCGCCGCCCAGCGTGTCGACCGCTACATCGCCAACTCGGAGACGACCCGGCGCCGTGTGGCCCGCTACTTCACCCGCGAGGCCGACGTCATCTACCCGCCGGTCGAGATCGAGCGCTTCGCTCCGATGCCGGTCGGCGACCACTACGTCGTCCTCTCCGAGCTCATGGCCCACAAGCGCCTCGACCTGGCGGTGCGCGCGTTCAACGAGCTCGGCCTGCCGCTCGTCGTCGTCGGCGACGGCCCCGACGCGCGACGGCTGCAGCGCCTGGCGGGGCCGACCGTCCGGTTCACCGGGCGCGTCAGCGACGCCGAGGTGGCCCGGCTGGTCGCCACCGCGCGGGCGATGATCGTCACCGCCACCGAGGAGTTCGGCATCGCCGCCGTCGAGGCGCAGGCCGCCGGCCGGCCGGTCATCGCGCTCGACGAGGGCGGGGTGACCGAGTCGATCATCGCGGGCGAGACGGGCACGTTCTACGAGAGCGCCGACCCGGGCGCGATCGCCGAGGCGGTGCGCGCGTTCGACCCGCTGGCCGTCGACCCGGCGGCGTGCGTCGCCAACGCGCGGCGCTTCAGCAGCGCCGTGTTCGCCGAGAGCATCCGGGCGGTTGTCGACGAGGCGCTGGCGGCCGGCCCCAGCCCGCGCAGCGATCGGCGTCGTGCGCGCGGCCTGGCGCTCGCCGGCCGCCGCGCTGCATGAGGGTCGCGGTCGTCGTCCCCAACCGGGACGGGCGCCGCTGGCTGCCGGGGCTGGTGGAGTCGCTGCACGCCCAGACCCGGCAGCCCGACGAGGTCGTCGTCGTCGACGATGGCTCGACCGACGACTCGGTGACCTGGCTGCGCGACCAGGCCGGCCCCGCCGTCCGGGTCGTCGAACGCCGGGCCGCCGGCGGATTCGCCGTGGCCGTCAACGCGGGGCTGGCCGCGGTGCGCGACGCTGACGCGGTGGCGCTCGTCAACACCGACGTCGTCCTCGCCGAGGACTGGCTGCAGCGCATGGTGGCGGCCCTGGAGGCCACCCCGGAGGCGGGTGCGGTGGCCAGCAAGATGGTGGTGTTGGATCGGCCGGAGGTCGTCGACGACGCGGGCGACACGCTGCGGCGCGACGGCGTCTGCGAGCAGCGCGGTCACGGCCGTCGCGACAAGCGCGCCTGGGACGCGCCCGGCGAGGTGTGGGGCGCCTGTGCGGGAGCGGCCCTCTACCGGCGGGTCGCGCTCGACGAGGTCGGCGGCTTCGACGAGCGCTACGGCATGTACCTCGAGGACGTCGACCTCGCGCTGCGCCTGCGGAGGGCGGGGTGGACCTGCCGCTACGAGCCGGCGGTCGCCCGCCATGCCGGCGGCGGCTCGGACGCGCCGATCGGCTACTGGGTGGCGCGCAACACGCTCGTGCTCGTCGCGCGCTGGTTTCCGCTGCGCTGGGCCCCCTATGTCGCCTACCGGCAGGTGGCATGGCTCGTGGCCGCCGCGCGGCGCGGGGCGCTGCGCGCCCACCTGTGCGGCCTGGCGGCCGGGGTGCGCGCGCTGCCGTCGGCCTGGCGCGCCCGCCGCGCCGACCGTGGACGCTGGCCGGTCACCATCGAGGACGCCGTCCCGCCGCGGCCCTGGCGCGGCGCGCGCGCCGGCGGCCACCCGGAGGCGCCCGAATGAGCCGCGGCCCGCTCTTTCCCGCGCGCGTGTCGATCGCGTGGCCGCGGATCGTCGTCCTGCTCGTCCTCGGCACGGCGTTCGCGGCGATCGACCTGCGCGCCGGCATCGGCCCGCACGACGAAGGGCTCATGCTCCAGTGGGGCCACCGGATCGCCGCGGGCGAGTGGCCCTACCGGGACTTCTGGTGCAACTACCTGCCCGGCCAGCCCGTGCTGCAGGCGGTCCTGGGCGACTCGCTGGTCACCTGGCGGGTCGTGCGCGCGGTCACCGGCGCCGTCGCCGCGCTGCTGGCCTACCTGCTCGTGCGCCGCGAGGCCGGTGACGACCGCTGGGCGCTCGGCGCCTGGCTGGCGGTCGCCGCCGCGCTCGCGTGGCCGCTGACCCCGGGTCCGAACGCGTCGGCCGTCGCCCTGGCGTTCGGCGCGCTGCTGGCCGCCGGGGGCCGCCGGAACCTCGCCGTGCTCGCCGGCGCGCTCGCCGGGCTGGCGTTCCTGTTCCGGCCGGAGGTCGGTCTCGCCGCCGCGGTCGGGGCGGCGCTGCTGGCCCGGCGCGACCGCCATCAGGTGGGGCGGCTGGCGCTCACGGCGGCCGGCGTCGCGCTCGCCGGGATGCTGCCGTTCCTGCTCGTCGCGCCCGGGGACTTCCTCGGCCAGACGTTCGGCTTCGCCGGTCAGCAGGATCTCCAGCGGCTGCCGCTTCCGCTGAACCCGCACACGGCCGACCCGAACAAGGTCCTCGAGCGGCTCTTCCCGGCGCTACTGGTCGTCGCCACCGCGGTGTGGGCGTTCGCGGCGCTGCGGCGCCGGCGCGGGCTGGCGCTCGTGCCGCTCGTCGCGGTCGGGCTCGCCTACCTGCTCGCCCGCACCGACGAGTTCCATCTCGTCCCGCTGGCGGCGGTCGTCGCCGTCGGGCTCGGCATCGCCGCCGCGCACGAGCCGTCGCGGGCGCTGCGGCTCGCCCTGGCTGCCGGGCTGGCGCTCATCGTCGCCCACGGCGCCGATCGCCAGCTCGGCCACCTCACCGACGGCGCCCAGATGAGCGAGATCAACCTGCCGACCGCCGGGGGGACGCGGACCGGCCGCGACGACGCTGACGCGCTGGCCCGGCTCGCCGCGGCGGTCAACCGCCGCTCGCGGCCGGGCGATCCGATCCTCTCGGCGCCCCCGCGCTACGACCGCGTGCGGGTCGGCGACACGCTGCTCTACACGCTGCTGGACCGGACGAACCCGACGCGCTACGACGTCGTCCAGCCCGGGATCGTCACGACCGCGAAGGTCCAGCGCGAGATGATCGACGACCTCCAGCGCAGCGGGACCCGCCTGGTCGTGCGCTGGGAGGCGCCGGTCGCCCGCACCCCGGAGCCCAACGGCTCGGGCCGTTCCTCGGGCGTCTTCCTGCTGGACCGCTACATCGACGGCCGTTTCCGTCGGGTCGGGCGCTTCGGCGACTACGCCCTGCTCGAGCGCCGCTGAGCCGTCCGCGCAACACTCCGCTCTCCGGGTCGTTGAGGCCACCGTGTACGCCAAGCTCCTCGTCCTGATCGTCGGCGGCGTCCTGCTGGCTGCGCCGACACCGGCATCCGCGGACGTCCTCGTGTCGTTCGGCGGCTTCCCGCCGGGCCCCGGTCGCAACGACCCGCCCTACAGCGACATGGACATCACCGGCGAGGAGGGCGTCGACGAACTGACCGTCGAGATGGCCTTCGGTCCGGGGGGTGGCGTGCGCCTCGTGAGTCACGCCGGACCGCTGCAGGTCAAGACCTATGGGTCGGTCCCGGCCACCGGCTGCGCGCTGTCCGCCGACGCACACGAGCTTCGGTGCTCGCTGCGCGGATTGTCGGTGGCGCCGGATGTCAGCGCCGACCTGGCCGGCGGCGATGATCGGCTGCAGGTGACGAATCCGCCGGGCTGGGTGCCGACGGTCCGGGGTGGCGACGGGAACGACACGCTCGCCGCCGATGGCAGCGGTGTGGTCGAGTTCCGGGGAGAGGCCGGCGACGACCGGCTCACCGGCAGCGCGGGCGACGACACCCTCGATGGCGGGCCGGGGCGCGACGTCCTCGTCGGTGGGCCGGGTGACGACACGCTCGCCGTCGGACCGGATGTCGCCGACGGCGAGCAGATCGACGGCGGGGAGGGCCGCGACGAGGCGCGCTTCGGCGAGGACTCGTCGATCATGCAGGTCGACCTCGCCGCCCAGACCGCGATCGGCCCGGCGCGGCGCGTGGTGCTCGCGAGCATCGAGGATGCCTGGCTGCGCGGCCCGGGCACGGTGCTCTTCGGCGACGACGGGCCCAACAGCCTGCTCGGCGCCGAGCTCGTCGACGGCCGTGGCGGCGACGACGGACTCTCGATGTCGCCCGCGGGAGCCGTCCTGCGCGGCGGAGATGGCAACGACCATCTCAGGGTGCAGGGCGGCGGCGACATCGATGCGGGGCCCGGAGACGACGTCATCGAAGGGCCGGCGCGCAGCGACTTCGAGCCGCTGCGCAACCCGTGGACCTCACCTCCCGACCGTCTCACGTGCGGCGACGGGGAGGACGTGTTCGCCCGCCCCGAGGGGAACATCGTCCCGGTCGACTGCGAGTGGGTGCCGCGGCTCGCGGTCGGCACGCTCGGGCATCCGCGCATCGTCCCCGGGTCGCTGCGCGTGAGCGTGCGCCTGGACGTCTTCCGGTTCTGCGGCATCGTCGTCCAGGGGCGCACGAACAGCGGCAAGCCCGTCACGCGCACCGTGCGCCGCAGGACCCCGTACCCGCTGCAGCGGATCGACATCACCGCATCGCTCGTCGCCGATGCTCGCCGCCGGCTGGCCCGCGGGGCGATGCCGACGGCATGGATCTACGCGGGGGTCGTGTCGCGCTGCCGCGGCAAGCGGGCGTGGCGCGTGTCGGCAGCGCATCGCGTCCTGGTCGCGATCCCACGTCCGCCGCTCTCTCGCTGAGCGTACGATCCGCGCCGTGGCCGTCCGGCTGCTCATCCTCGCGCTCTGCGTCGCCGCCGTCGTCGTCCTGGCCGACCGGCGGGCCGACGCGTCCGCGTGCCACACCGCGCGCTCGGCCGTCCTCGTCCAGACGGTGGAGCGCAACGTGAACATGGAAGACGTCGAGCGGGTCCGCGACCGCTGCGACGACCCCGATGCCATCGCGGTGACCGCGGCCGGACTCGCGCAGGCCGACCCGCAGGCGGCCGCGAGGCTCGCCCGTGTCGCCGTCGACCGCGCCCCGGACGCGTTCTCCTCCTGGGCGGCGCTCGCGATGGCCCTCGACCGCACCGGCGACGAGGCGGGCGCCCGCCTTGCGACCGTCCGGGCGCTGCAGCTCAACCCGCGCTGGACGCCGCCGCGGGCGCTTCGGCCGGCCGGGGCCGACGGCGCTCCTTGAGCGCCAGGAACGGCTTCTCGACGACGTAGTAGCTCGCGGCGCCGAGGGCGATCGCGCCCGCCGTCGTCGCCGCCAGCAGCCACACGAACGGCAGCCCGGGCGCCCGGTCCAGGAACCCGTGGTCGACGAGCGTGTTCAGCAGCGGCTGGTGCCAGAGGTAGATGCCGTAGGAGACGAGGCCCAGCCAGGCCGCGATCGGGTGGCCGGCGAGCCCGCGCACGAACCGCGAGACCGGGCCCAGCGCCCGGCGCGGCTCGGGCAGCACGGCCGGCAGGACGATGAGCACCGCCACGATGAGATAGAGCACGTGTCCGGCGAGGTTGCGGTACGGCCCGGGCGTCGCGCTGAGCCCGACGGGCAGGTCCAACGGGAACGCGACGATGAGGTACGCCACGGCCGCGCCGGCCCACGCGAGCGCCGGCCGCTCGACGAGCAGCGCCCAGACGCGCGGCAGCGGCCCGCGTTCGAGCCGCAGGCTCAGCAGCGCGAGTGCCATCCCGCCGGCGAACCAGTCGAGGTGTGCGGGAAAGCTCACGAGCAGCATCGAGTCCCGGTCGCCCAGCGCGGCGATGAGCCGCAGCGCGCACGACGCCAGCCCGAGCGCGACGACGGCGGCCAGCTCGACACGGAGCTGACGGTCGCGGTGCAGGCGGCCGAGGCCCCGCGCCGCCAGCCAGGCCCAGAGCGGCAACGTGAGGTAGAAGGCGACCTCGATGTCGAGCGTCCACGCGGGGTTGATCCCGGAGAAGATCGTCTCGATGCGGAGGTTCTGGCCGAAGAGGAAGTAGCGCGCCCAGCCGTGCGGCACCGCGATCCAGCCCAGGACGAGCATGACCAGCATCGCCGCCCAGAACGCAGGGACGATGCGCAGCACGCGGCGCCGCAGGTACTTCCCGAAGCCGGGGGCGGGGCGGCCGTCGAGGCGGGCCGCGGCGAACGGCCGGTAGAGCAGGAAGCCCGACAGGACGAAGAAGATCGCCACCCCGACGTTCAGCCGGGTCGTGAGAGCGCCGAGGATCTCGCGGTTGCTGAAGCCCGACGCGTCGCTGGCGTGGACGCCGACGACCGCCAGGGCCGCCATGGCCCGTACCCCGTCGAGCATGGGGAAGCGCGGATGGCCCGGCGGTGGGGTGAGCGCGGCGCTGTCGTCGGGCGGGGCGGGGTCGGGGTGCTCGGCGGGGCGCAGATCATGGCCTCGACCCGTCCGCGCGGCCGCCGTCGGCGCCCGGTCGCGGGCCAGCAGCAGCCCGGCGAGCACGACCGCGATGCCGGTCACTGCGGGCACCTGCCACAGCCAGTCGACCGACGCGTGCAGCAGCCAGACCGTGAGCACGGCGGCGGGCCCGACCGCGAGCAGCGGGTCGACGGCGAGCGCGCGCCGGGCGGCCAGCGCCACCGCGGCGAGGAACAGGGCGAGCAGGGCGAGGCCGACGAGCCCGAGCTCGGCCGCCGTCTCGAGCTCGAGCGAGTGGGCGTTGTGGACGCGTTCGTCGATGGTGCGCTCGCGCAGCCAGGCGACCTCGAAGCTCCCGGCCCCGGCGCCGGCCAGGGGGTGGTCGGCGAGCTCGTCGACCGCGACGCGCCAGTAGTGCGAGCGGTTGCTGCCCGCCTCGGTGAGCCGGCTCGTCGAGGCGCCGAACGTCTGGGCGCCGCCGTCGGCGCGGTTGGTGATCGCCGCGGCGAACGGCAGCAGCGCGACGAGCACGAGCGCCGCGGTGGCCAGGCCGCGCACGCTGCCGCGCAGGCGCCGGCCGGGCTGCTCGCGCGCGGCGCCGCGCAGCTGCAGGCCGGCGGCGGCCGCCGCGATCGCGCCCAGGAAGAGCAGCGTCGCGGCGCCGTGGGTCTCGCGGTCGCCGAGGTTGCCGGCCAGCGCGCGGACGCTGTCGAACGGGGCGATCGCCGCGACCGCCAGGCCCGTCGCGACGGCGGCGACGACCACCGCGCGCAGCTGGGTGCGGACCGGGTGCAGGACGACGAGGACGAGCAGCCCGGCGGCGGTGGCCGCGATCGCCGCGCGCGAGAAGCTCAGGTAGAGCACGGCGCCCGCGGCGGGCATCGCCGCCGCGGCCAGCGCGCGCATCCACATCGGGCGGCTGCG
>JBDZVZ010000109.1:0-7260 GCA_040255945.1 Solirubrobacterales bacterium
CCGCTGCATCTTCTGCGGCTACTGCGAGATCGCCTGCCCGTTCGACGCGATCACGATGGGCAACGACTTCGAGCTGTCGGACTACAACCGCTCCGACCTCATCTTCACCAAGGAGATGCTGCTCGCCGAGCCGTTCGACCGCGTCCCGCTGCGCAACGAGGGCGAGTAGCCGGTGCTGCGCGACATCTTCTTCTTCCTCTTCGCCATCGGCGTGCTCTCGGGCGCGATGGGCGTCGTAGTGCTGCGCAACCCGTTCTACGCGGTGCTGTCGCTCGTCGTGCACCTGCTGTCGCTCGCCCTGCTGTTCCTGCTGCTGCAGGCGCAGTTCCTGGCCGCCGCCCAGGTCATCGTCTACGCGGGGGCGGTCATCGTCCTCTACGTGTTCGTCGTGGCCTACGTCGGCAGCTCGGTCGAGCCGATCCGCGCGAGCGCCGGACCCGGCCTGCGCGCGCTGAGCGTCCTCTTCGCGACCGCGCTGGCCGTCGAGCTGCTCATCGCCGTCGTCGGCAGCACGCTGGCCGGCATCGACGGCGACGGCGAGAAGATCCTCTTCGGCTTCGGCACGCCCAGCTTCATCGGCGAGCTGCTGCTGACCCGCTTCCTGTTCCCGTTCGAGCTCGCGACGATCCTCCTGCTCATGGCGGCCGTCGGCGCGGTCGTGCTCGCCCGCCGCCGCGGCGGCATCGACGGGGCCGGCGACGTGCTCGCGCCGCTGCAGTTCGGTCTTCGGCCCCCGCCCGGCACCGGCACGATGAAGGAGGGCGTCGGCGACATCAACCCGACCGCCGAGCTGTCGCGCTCGCGCGAGCAGGAGGCGCCCGTCGCCGCCGTGGCCCCGCGCGCCGAGACGGCGCAGCTCGACCCGCAGGAGCCGTCCCGTTGAGCATCACCTGGTACCTCTGCCTGTCGGCGCTCGTCTTCTCACTCGGCGCGGCGGGCGTCCTCACCCGGCGCAACCCGCTCGTCGTCCTGCTCTGCCTCGAGCTCATGCTCAACGCGGGCAACCTCGCCCTCGTCGCGTTCAGCCGCATGTGGGGCAACGGGGACGGTCAGGTCTTCGCGATCATCGTCATGGTCGTGGCCGCCTGCGAGGTCGCCATCGGCCTCGGCCTCGTCGTGGCGATCTTCCGCCGGCGCCTGCCGGTCGACGTCGACGAACTCCGGGAGCTGCACGGCTGATGTCCCCCACCACCGCCGCCTGGCTGGCCCTGGCGTTCCCGCTGGCCGGCACGATCATCAACGCGCTGCTGTACCGCACCGGCCGCACGAGCCGGCTGACCGGCTACGTCGGGACCGCCGCGCTGGCGCTCTCGTTCGCGTTCGCGATCGTCGCGTTCCTGTCGCTGCAGGGCCGCGACCCCGAGCACCGGCAGATCGTCTCGACGCTCTACGACTACGCGGTGACCGGGTCGATCGACGCGCGGATGGCGATCCTCGTCGACCCGCTCAGCGTCCTCATGCTCCTGGTGGTCACGGGCGTCTCGATGCTCATCCACCTCTACTCGGTGGCCTACATGGGCGGCGACCGGGGCTACGCGCGCTTCTTCGCGTACCTGAACTTCTTCGTGTTCTCGATGCTGCTGCTGGTCCTGGCGTCGAACTTCGTCCTGCTGGTCATCGGGTGGGCGTTCGTCACCGCCGCCTCCACCCTGCTCATCAGCTTCTGGTACCGGCGCCAGACCGCGACGCGCGCGGGCGTCAAGTCGTTCGTCATCAACGTCCTGGGCGACATCGGGATCATCCTCGGGACGTTCTTCATCCTGCGCCACACGGGCACCCTGGACTTCCTGGGGACGTTCGCCCAGGCCCAGGAGCTCGGCGCCCAGCATCAGGCCGACCTCACCGCCGGTCTCATCCTGCTGCTGGTGGGCGCGTTCGCGAAGTCCGCCCAGATCCCGCTGCACACGTGGCTCCCCGACGCGATGGAGGGTCCGACCCCGGTCTCGGCGCTCATCCACGCCGCGACGATGGTCACCGCGGGCGTCTACCTCATCGCCCGCATGCATCCGCTCTTCGAGCAGTCGGCGACGGCCGCCAACGTCGGCGCCATCGTCGGCGTCGTCACGCTGCTGGTCGCCGCGACGATCGGCCTCGTCGTCACCGACCTCAAGCGCATCATCGCCTACTCGACGATGTCGCAGATCGGCTACATGATCATGGCCGTGAGCACCGGCGCCTACGTCGCCGGCATGTTCCACCTCATGACGCACGCCTTCTTCAAGGCCCTGCTGTTCATGGCGGCCGGCTCGGTCATCTCGGCGATGGGCGGCGAGCAGAACCTCGACCGGATGCGCGGCTTCCGCAAGGCCATGCCGTTCACCTACGGCTGCTTCGTCATCGGCGGCCTCGCGCTCGCGGGCATCCCGCCGTTCTCCGGGTTCTTCTCCAAGGACGAGATCCTGCTCGTCCAGGCGCAGATCGGCGGCTGGCACTGGATCCTGTACGTCGTCGGCTACCTCGCCGCCTTCCTGACCGCGATCTACACGTGGCGAATGATCTTCCGGGCGTTCTGGGGCGAGCCCAACGAGCAGGCCCGCGAGCTCGAGCACGGCCACCTCTGGCACGCGCCGCAGCCGACGAACCCGGCGACCGGCGAGGTCGAGGACACCGACGTCGGCTTCCCCGGCCCCGAGCACCACATCGCCGAGCGCGAGGGCCCGATGAAGCTCGCCATGGGCACCCTGGCGTTCCTGGCGACGATCGGCGGCATCGTCCTCATCCCGAAGACGACGACCTGGCTCGACGACTTCCTGGAGCCGACGTTCGCGAACTCGAGCGTCGTGCACCACGCCTCCAACGGCAAGCTGTGGCTCGGCCTGGCGCTCGGCGCCGCCCTCGGCCTGGCCGGCATCTTCATCGCCTACAAGATCTGGGCGACCGGCGACGGGCGCGCGGCGCTGCACCTGCGCGAGCGCCTCGCCGGCGTGCACCGCCTCTTCGTCAACAAGTGGTACTTCGACGAGATCATCGGCTGGCTCATCGTCCGCCCCGCGAGCTGGTTCGGCCGCTTCGCCCAGCAGACGTTCGAGCGCATCGTCGTCAACGGGGTGTTCGTCGGCGGCTCGACCGGCGTCGTACGGGCCGGTTCGGCGGCCGTCCGCGCCCTGCAGTCGGGCTTCCTGCGCGCCTATGCGGCGCTGCTGCTCGTGGGCGCCGCCGCGGTGATCCTCTACTTCCTGCTGCAGTCCTGATCAAGGTCCTGTGACGTGAGCCTCCCTCTCTCCATCCCGCTCTGGCTGCCGGTCGCCGCCGCGTTCGCCGGCCTGTTGCTGCCGGGCGTCGCGACCCGTGCGCTGACGATCCTCGGCGCCGCGCTGACCTTCGTCTGGTCGCTGTGGGCGATCGCCGACTTCGACCGTGCCGTCCACGGCCTGCAGAACGTCACCGACGAGCTGTGGATCAGCCAGCTCGGCATCCACTACAAGCTCGGCATCGACGGGCTGAACCTCTTCCTCATCGCGCTCACCGCGTTCCTGTGGCTGATCTGCGCGATCTGGGCGGCGCGCAAAGCCTGGGGCACGGGCCACAAGGACAAGCTGTTCTTCTTCTTCTTCGCGCTCGCCGAGTCGGCCGTGCTCGGCGCGCTCATGGCGCAGGACCTCGCGCTCTTCATCCTGTTCTTCGACCTCATGCTCATCCCGTTCCTCTTCATCGGCGGGATCTGGGGGCCGGAGGGCACGCGCGTGCCGGCGATGCTCAAGCTGTTCATCTACACGCTGGTCGGCTCGCTGCTCATGCTCGCCGCCGCGATCGCCACCGGGGTCATGGCCGCCGACCAGAGCGGCGGCGCCCTGAGCTTCGCGCTCAGCGACCTGCGCCAGAACGTGCTGCCGAAGGGCTCGCAGGACTGGATCTTCTTGTTCTTCGCCGCCGCCTTCCTCGTGAAGATGCCGATGTTCCCGCTGCACGGCTGGATGCCCGACGGCTACCGGACGATCCCGCTGCCGGCGCTGGCCGTCTTCTCGGGCGTGCTGTCGAAGGTCGCCGCCTACGGCTTCCTGCGCATCGTCGTCAGCCTCTACCCCGACGCCAGCGTCCACTTCCAGGACCTCATGCTCATCCTGGCGCTCTGCTCGATCCTCTACGGGTCGGCGATGGCGTTCACGACAACCGAGACCCGCCTCATCCTCGGGTACTCGTCGGTCGCCCAGCTCGGGTTCATCGTCCTCGGGGTCTTCGCGCTCAACGGCGACGGCGCCCAGGGCGCGATCTTCCAGATGATCAACCACGGGCTCGTCGTCGCCCCGGCGTTCGTCGTCGTCGCCTACCTCGCGGGGCGCGCGGGCGGCTCGGAGGACCTGCGCGACATGGGCGGCATCGCGTTCCGGGCCCCCGTGCTCGCCGCGCTGTTTCTCATCGTGACCTTCGCGACGCTGGCCATGCCCGGCTCGGCGAACTTCGCCGGCGAGTTCCTCATCCTGCTCGGCGCCTTCCAGCACTCGATCGCCATCGCCGCGATCGCCAGCATCGGCGTCATCCTGGCCAGCGTCTACGCCCTGCGCTTCTTCGTGCGCGCGGTGCAGAACCGCGTCGGCCCCGAGGTCGCCTCCCGCGAGCTGAGCCTGACCGAGGGCCTCGTCCTCGTCCCGCTCGTCGGGATGATCCTGTTCTTCGCCGTCTACCCGCAGCTGGCCCTGCACCGCGGGGAGGCCACGATCACCCGGTCGGTCCAGCCCGCCGCGGCCCTGATCGACGCCCCGCCCGCCACCGAGGCCAGCGCGAAGTGAGCCCCATGCCGTCCCTCCTCGCCGCCGCCCATCCGCTGACGCCCGACATCGGCTGGGCCGGCTTCTCGCCGATCCTCGCCCTGCTCGCCGGGGGACTCGTCTGCCTGCTCACCGGCCTGCTGCGCAGCCGCCTCGTCCGCGAGCAGCTCGTGCCGCTGCTCGCGCTCGCGACGTTCGGCGCGGCGATCGGCCTGGGCATCTGGCAGTGGGGCGAGGCGAAGGACCTCTTCGTCGCCAAGGGCTCGCAGGGTGCGCTGCGCCTGGACGACCTGACGTTGATGATCACGTTCATCGTGTCGGTCGCGGGCATCGGCACGGTCCTGCTGTCCTGGCGGGCGCTCGCGCCGCGCGAGGCCGCCCACGGCGAGTACTACGCGCTGCTGCTGAGCTCGTCGGCCGGCATGGTCGTCCTCGCCGCCGCCCAGAACCTCGTCACGCTCTTCCTCGGCCTGGAGCTGCTGTCGATCCCGCTCTACGTGCTGTGCGCCAGCGAGATGCGCCGCGAGCGCTCGCTGGAGTCCGGCCTGAAGTACCTCATCATCGGCTCGGTCGGCTCGGCGACGATGCTCTACGGGCTGGCGTTCATCTACGGCGGCGCGGGCGACACGGACTTCAACGGCATCGCCGCCGCCCTGAAGGGCGCGACCGCCCACGACGCGCTCGTGCTCACCGGCATCGGCCTGACGATCGTGGGCCTGGCGTTCAAGGCGTCGGTCGCCCCGTTCCACCAGTGGACGCCCGACGTCTACGAGGGCGCGCCGACCCCGATCACGACGTTCATGGCCGTGGCGACGAAGGCCGCCGCGTTCGGCGTGCTGCTGCGGCTCATGGACGTCGCGCTCATCGACGCCCAGCCCGACTGGGCCCCCGCCCTCGCCACCCTGGCCGCGGTCACGATCATCGTCGGCAACATCGGCGCCCTCACCCAGTCGTCGATGAAGCGGCTGCTGGCCTGGTCGGGCGTCGCCCAGGCCGGCTACCTGCTCGCGGGCGTGATCGTCGGGTCCAAGCTCGGCGTCCAGGCGACGGTCTTCTACCTCGCCGTCTACCTGCTCATGAACCTCGCGGCGTTCGCGGTCATCGTCGCCCGTGAGCGTGAGACCGGCCTGGGCGACGACATCGGCGCGCTGGCCGGCATCGGCTACGAGCGCCCGGCGCTCGCCTGGCCGCTGACGCTCGCGATGCTCGGCCTGGCCGGCATGCCGGCGACCGCCGGGTTCATCGGCAAGTTCTTCCTCATCGAGGCGGCGGTCGACGGCAGCTACACGTGGCTGGGCGTCGTCATCGTCATCGGCTCGATGATCTCCCTGGGCTACTACCTGCGGGTCGTGGCGGCGATGTGGATGGGCGGGCGCGCCGCGACGGCGGTCGAGCCCTCGGCCACCGCGACGCCGCGGCTGGCGGGCGCCGACCCGGCCGGCGAGAGGGCGGGCTTCGAGGTCGTCGCCGTCGCGGTGCTGGCGGGCGCGGCGACGCTGTTCTTCGGGGTGCTGCCCGGCCCGCTCATGACCCTCGCCGAGGACGCCGGCCGCGCCCTCGGCCTGCTGTAGCCGCGCGGCCCCGCCCCACCCCGCCCGTCGAGGGATCACAGACTTCGCCGAGGGCGAAGTCTGTGATCCCTCGACGGGTGGAGCGGCGCCGGCGGTGGGTACGCCCCCGGGCATGGAAGCCAGCGAGCGCCCCCAGCCCGACCACACCGAGGACCCGCGCAGGCAGGGCACCGGCCAGGGCTACCCGGAGACCCAGCCCGAGGAGGCCACGCCGGTCGAGGGCACCGACGAGGGCCCCGCGGCCGGGACCGGCGGCGAGGACGGCGGGCCCGAGGTCTCGACCGACGAGGAGCGCGACCGGGGCGCCTCGACCGGCAACCCCGGCACCGCCGGCTGACGCGCGCGCGGACCCCCGTCGCGGAGCCGACGGGGCCGGCCGGTACGGTTGCGCGCGTGAACGCGCACGCACGCAAGATCGAACCCGGCGCCATCATCAGCGCCGCCTTCGAGATCTACCGCGACCAGGCCGGCACGCTGCTGCCGCTGGCCTTCGGCCTCTTCGCGATCGAGGCGGTCCTCGCCTTCGCGCTCGGGCCGTTCGTCGCGCTCGTCGGCATGGTGCTCGGCATCCTCTTTCAGGGCATGGTCGTCGAGCTCGTCCGCGACGTCCAGGACGGGCGGCGCGACAGCTCGGTGGGCCAGCTCTACGCGAGCGTGTCGCCGATCATGTTGCCGCTCATCGGCATCGCGATCCTCTACGCGCTCGGCGTCGCACTCGGCTTCATCGCGCTCATCGTCCCCGGCCTCATCCTCCTGACGATCTGGGCGGTCGCCGCACCGGTGGCCGTCGTCGAGCGTCCCGGCGTCTTCGCGTCGTTCAGCCGCAGCCAGCAGCTCGTCAAGGGCAACGGCTGGCCGGTCTTCGCGACGATCTTCATCGTCTTCGTCATGGTGCTCGTCTTCGGCATGGTCGCGGGCGCGATCGGGGCCGGCCTCGGCGAGGCGGGCCAGATCGTCCTGCAGTGGGTCGTCAACGCGCTCGT
>JBDZVZ010000007.1:0-80362 GCA_040255945.1 Solirubrobacterales bacterium
GTCGAGATGGCGATCGCCAGCGGCCCGGTGCGCACGATCGCCGGCAGGATGAAGTTGCACAGCGGCGGCACGTCGACGACGTTGGCGAGCATCGCCCGGCGCTCGGCGTCCTCGTAGATGCGGATGTTGACGTCGGTGTCGTCGGTGCAGGCGATGACCATGAAGCGGCCCTCGAGGTCCTCGGGCCCCTCGTACTCGCGGCGGATCCACTCGATCGACCCCTCGGCCGCCAGCGTCTCGAGCTCCGGGCCGATCTCGGGGGCCAGGACGGTCACGTCGCCGTCGCAGGCCAGGACGCCCTCGACCTTCTCCAGGCCGATCGCACCGCCCCCGACGACGAGGCACGAGCGGCCTCGCAGCTTCAGGCAGGCGATGTAGAACGGCGTGTCCAGCATGTCGCGCACGCACGTCTGGTCGCAGACGCCGCGCTTGAACTGGCACACGCACTCCTTTCCCTCATAGGCGGCGGCAGGCATCGCCGCCAAGGGTAGATGGTCCGGAACCGAAGCAAGCCCCGGGTCAGGCGGCGACGACCTCGGCCAGCGAGGCCGGCGCGGTCACGACCCGGTTGCGCCCGCTCTGCTTGGCGTCGAGCAGGGCTGCGTCCGCGCGCGCGAACGTGTCGCCGTAGTCGAAGCGGATGTCGGCGCGCGAGGCCGCCACGCCGATCGAGATCGTGATGCCCAGGTCGTGGATCGGCTGGCGCTGGACCGCCGTGCGGATGCGCTCGGCGATCTCGGCCGCCGCGTCGGCCGGCGCGCCGCGCAGCAGGACGACGAACTCCTCGCCGCCCACTCGGTAGACGGCGTCGAAGGCGCGCAGCTCGCTGCGGATCCGGTCGGCGATCTCCGCCAGGACGCGGTCGCCGCGGGCGTGCCCGTGCTCGTCGTTGATCGCCTTGAAGTGGTCGAGGTCGGCGACGAGCACCGACACCGGCTCGTGCAGCTGCTGGGCCTGGTGGGTGAGCTCCGGCAGCCGCGCCTCGAGCGCCGTGCGGTTCAGCGCGCCGGTGAGCTGGTCGACGATCGCCGCCGACCGGTGCTCGACCGACGAGCGGCCCAGCGCGGCACCGACGATGCACGAGCAGCCCGCGAGCGCGAGCGGCAGGGCGAGGATGACCGGGTTGTCCCAGACGCCGTCCGGGTCGACCGCCAGCGCGGTGACGGTCATCGTCACCATCGTCGCCCCGCACAGCAGCCAGGCGCCGATGAGCGGGTAGGCGGCGCAGGCGCCGAAGATGACGACGATGATGAGCTGCAGGCAGTAGAGCGCCGGCTCGGTCGTCGCGCCCACGGCCAGCCCGGAGGCGGCGACGCTCACCACCAGCGCGGCGAAGCCGACGTACTCGGGATGCTTGAAGCGACGGGCGTTGCGCAGGATCGGGTCCAGCGGCGCGATGAGCAGCAGCGGCGCGATGAGCGGCCCGAAGCCGTACCACGGAACGCCGAACAGGATGCCGGCGATGAGCAGGCCGAACGCCCAGCGGTTGGGGGCGGCGCCCGTGCGCTCGGCGACGGCGATGATCTGCTCGCGGTGCAGCGAGCTGCGCGCCAGCCAGTTGCCGCCCACACGATCGGTCTCGGACCCGGCGGGAGCCTCGGCCGAGACGGGCGGGACCGCGGCCGACACCGGGTCGGGCGCCGGGGTTGCGTGGCGGTAGCGGTAGCCGGGCCGGCGCAGCGCGGCGGGCATCGGCGCCGGCGGCGGGGAGGCGCAGCAGACGCGGTTGCGGCCCTCGGCCTTGGCTCGATAGAGGGCGGTGTCGGCGCGCTGGAACGTCGCCGCGTGGTCGAACACGCCCGCCTGCGAGACGGCCACCCCGCCGGAGACCGTGACGAGCAGGCCGGCGACCGGGGTCTCGCCGACGCGACGGCGCAGCCGCTCGGCGACCTCGGTCGCCTGGGCGGTCGAGGCGCCCGGCAGGACCGCGACGAACTCCTCGCCGCCGTAGCGGTACAGCGGGCCGTCGGCGCCGAGGGCCGACTCCAGCCGGCCCGCCACCTCGCGCAGGACCGCGTCGCCGGTCGAATGGCCGTGCACGTCGTTGATCGACTTGAAGCGGTCGACGTCGATGACGACCATCGCCACCTGCTGGCCGGTGCTGCGCACCTGGGCGCCGAGCTCGGTCAGGCGGGCCTGCAGCGCCGCCCGGTTCAGCATGCCGGTGAGCTTGTCGACGACCGCCGTGCCGCGGGAGACCATGTCGACATCGCGGGTCGCGAGCCCGACGATGCTCGTCATCGCCAGCAGGATGAGCGGCCAGGTGAGACGGGGCGGCCGCTCGGCGATCTCGTCGCCGGCGAACAGCAGCGCCGTCGCCGCGGTCGACGCCATCGTGAACAGGGTGGCCGCCACGACGAGGCGCCGGCTCATGATGACCGCGGCGAACAGCAGCGGGACGAGCGGCAGCGTCAGCAGGTAGGTGCGTGGGCCGTCGGCCACCGCGATGGCGGCCATGACGAGCAGCTGCCCGACGACCCAGATGACGACGAGCACCCACTCCGGCCGGGCGACGCGCGTCTGCAGCGTCTTGCCGATCCCGTAGACGGCGACGGCGGCCGCCAGCGGGATGACGAACCAGGGGCCGTAGACCGGGATCGCGGCGAGGACGGGCAGCGCCAGCAGCGAGAGCGCCGCGATCTGGGCCGAGCGCATTCGCACGCTCATGTCGAGCGCGCGCTCCCTGTCCGCGCGGTCGCGGAACAGCAGGCCGCCGAGGTCCCCCATGGTGCTCCAGGAATCGGCAGGTCGAGTCGGAGATGAAGTGCGGGTGGCCGTACTTCCCGCTCGCTGCGCGAAATGGCGGTGGCGGGGTCAGCCGTCGCGGCGGCGGGCGGCGTGGATCGCCTCCAGCCGGGCCGCGAGCTGCGCCTCCTGCTCGTCGGGGCGCCAGAAGCGCGTGCCCTCGACGGCGGGCGGCAGCAGGTCCTGGGACGAGAGGTGGCCGGGCCGGTCGTGCGGGTAGTCGTAGCCCTCCTCGGCCAGCGGGCCGGAGCGCAGGTAGCCGGGGGGCGCCTGCGCTCCGTGCTCGCGGACGTGGCGGCGGGCCGCCTTCAGCGCGAGGTAGGCCGCGTTGGACTTCGGCGCCAGCGCCAGGTAGACGGCGCACTGGGCGAGCGCGTGGGCGCACTCCGGCATCCCGACGTGCTCGACGGCCGCCGCGGCCGCGGTCGCGACGACGAGCGCCTGCGGGTCGGCGTTGCCGATGTCCTCGGAGGCGAGGATGACCATCCGCCGGACGATGAAGCGCGGGTCCTCGCCGCCCTCGAGCATGACCGCCAGGTAGTAGAGCGACGCGTCCGGGTCGCTGCCGCGCGTGGCCTTGATCCACGCCGAGATGAGGTCGTAGTGCTGGTCGCCGGCGCGGTCGTAGCGCACCGCCTTGCGCTGCAGGGCGCTCTCGGCGATCTCGAGCGTCACGGTCGTCTCGCCGGCGGTCTCGCAGGCGAGCTCCAGCGCGCCGAGCGCCGCGCGGGCGTCGCCGCCGCTGCGGTCGGCCAGGAACGCGACGACCTCGTCGGGCACGTCGGACGCGCCGCAGGCCCCTCCTTCGAGCGCACGGCGCAGCAGCAGCGCGACGTCGTCGGCGCTGAGCGCCCGCAGCTCCAGGACCTGGGCGCGTGACAGCAGCGCCGAGTTGACCTCGAAGTACGGGTTCTCGGTCGTCGCGCCGATGAGCGTGATCGTCCCGTCCTCGACCGCGGGCAGCAGCGCGTCCTGCTGGGCCTTGTTGAAGCGGTGGATCTCGTCGAGGAAGAGGATCGTCGGGCGCGACGTGCCGGCCTTGCGCTCCCGGGCGCGGTCGATGACCGCCGTGACCTCGGCCTTGCCGGCCCGGACCGCGCTGAGCTCCTCGAACGCGGCCTCGGCGCTGCCGGCGACGATCCGCGCCAGCGTCGTCTTGCCCGAGCCGGGCGGCCCGTAGAGGATCATCGAGAACGGCCGGCCGCGCTCGATCGCGACGCGCAGCGCCGAGCCGGGGGCGAGGATGTGCTCCTGGCCGACGAGCTCGTCCAGGCGCTCGGGCCGCATACGCGCGGCCAGGGGCGCGTCGGGCGCGACGGACGTTCGTGGCTGTGCGGGCTCGGGGTCGAAGAGCTGGTCGCTCACGCGCGCCAGGGTAGGCGCGGCAGAGGTCAGACCCCGGCGACGGCGTGGAAGCGTGGCTTCGTGTGCGGCCAGCGGGTGACGACGTCGCCCTCCACCATGACGTCGGAGAGCCCGAGCGCCAGGGCGAACTCGTGGGCCGCCCGCTCAGCGTCGGCCTGCGTGCGGTGATGCGACAGAGGGCGATCGCCGGCGGTCTTCGTGACCGCCCATCGATCCCCATGGCGCACGACGTGAAGGGTACGAATCACACACCATCCTTTCCCCTCGGTGAGTGTTCTGAAACCTCTCGCGTTTTTCAAGTGTTTCGAACGCGACCTTCGTTGCGTAGCCTCCCGATCATGACGCTCGAAATCCGCGCCGTCGAGGTGCTCCGGCAGCTCATCCGATACCGGACGGTGAACCCGCCGGGGGACGAGCGGTCCGCCCAGGAACACCTCGCCGGGATGCTCCGCGCCGCCGGTTTCGAGGTCACGCTCGTGGGCCGCACCCCGCAGCGGCCGAACCTCGTGGCTCGGTTACGCGCGATCGACCCCGCCGCTGCGGCCGCCGGCCCGGTCCTCGGGCTGCTCTCGCACGTCGACACCGTGCTGGCCGACGCGTCCGAATGGCGACACGACCCGTGGTCGGGCGACCTCGTCGACGGCGAGGTCTGGGGACGCGGCGCCCAGGACATGAAGTCCCAGACGGCGGCCGAGGTCGCGGCGGCGATCGACCTGGCCGCCTCCGGCTGGCGGCCCGCCCGCGGCGAGCTGCTCGTCATCGTCGTCGTCGACGAGGAGGCGGGCGGCAACGACGGGGCGATCTGGCTCACCGAGCAGCACCCCGACCTCGTCCGCTGCGACTACCTGCTCAACGAGGGCGCCGGCACCGTGATCCCGCACGGCGACCGGCGGTTCTACGGCATCTGCACCGCCGAGAAGGGCGTCTTCCGGTTCACGCTGACCACCCGCGGGACCGCGGGGCACGCGTCGATGCCCGCCTTCGCCGACAACGCGCTGCCGAAGCTCGCGCCGCTCATGGCCGCGCTCGTCGACGCCCGCGTCGGGCTCGACCTCACCGACGCGCCGCGGGCGCTCATGGCTGCCCTGGGCGTCGCCGACCTCGACGAGCTGCGCGCGACGAACCCGGCGCTGGCCGCCTTCGCCGAGCCGATGGCCTCGGTGACGTTCGCGCCCACGATGGCCGCCGGCAGCAGCAAGATCAACGTCGTGCCGAGCACGGCGACGCTGAAGGTCGACTGCCGCGTCCCGCCCGGCCACGGCCGCGAGACCGCCCAGCGGCGCATGGCCGAGGCGCTCGCCGGCCTCGACGGCTACGAGGTGAGCTGGGACGAGGAGGTCGTCGGCAACGGCTCGCCGGTCGACTCGCCGCTGCGCGACGCGATCGACCGCTGGCTGGCCGGCGAGGACCCCGACGCCGGCACCGTCCCGACGATGCTGCCGGCCTACACGGACTCGCGGGCGTTTCGCGATGCGTTCCCGGAGTGCGTCGCCTACGGGTTCTTCCCGCAGCGCGACATGACGCTGGCCGAGATGTGGCCGCTCGTCCACGGCGCCGACGAGCGCATCAGCGCCGCCGACGTCGGCTTCGCGGCCCGCTGCTACCGGTCGGTGGCGCTCGAGCTGCTTGGCTGAGCGGTCGCGGGACGCCGGGCTCCACGGGTCGGTGCCCGCGGGTCGACCATCCGTCCTTCCTGCGGCCTTCAAGGACTGGGCCCCAGGCGCCGATGGCAGGATGTGACCGTGTCGACGACCGCGCCCAACGAGTCTGCCCGCGCGCAGAGCACGACGTCGACCGACAGCAAGGCCCAACCGAGCGCCAAGACCGACCAGCCCGCCGCGAAGCAGGGTGCGGCGGCCAAGGAGCGCCAGAAGACGACGACCACGACGGCGCAGCCGCCGCTGCCCTCGAAGTCCTTCGGCGACCGCCTGCAGGAGTTCGGCAACGACTGGTCGGGCTTCGCCAGCATCGTCTTCGCCGTCGTCTTCATCGCGATCTTCATCCGGATCCTGAAGTCGATGCCGCGTACGAAGCCGGTCGAGATCAAGCCGCGCGAGAAGATGGAGGTCGGCTGGGACGACATCGCCGGCGTCGACGAGGCCAAGCGGGAGCTCGAGGAGGTCGTCGCCTTCCTGCGCGACCCCAAGGCGTTCCAGCGGCTCGGCGCCGCGGTGCCCAGCGGCGTCCTGCTGCACGGCCCGCCCGGCACCGGCAAGACGCTGCTGGCCAAGGCGGTCGCCCACGAATCCGGCGCGACGTTCTTCAGCCAGTCCGCCTCCTCGTTCGTCGAGATGTTCGCCGGCCTGGGCGCGGCCCGCATCCGGCGCCTGTTCCGCGAGGCCCGCAAGCACCAGCCCGCGATCGTCTTCATCGACGAGCTCGACGCCATCGGCGCCCAGCGCGGCAGCGACAACAACTCCGAGCGCGAGCAGACGCTCAACCAGCTGCTCGTCGAGATGGACGGCTTCGGCGACAGCGGCGACGTCATCGTCATGGCGGCCTCCAACCTCCTCGAGAAGCTCGACCCCGCGCTGTTGCGCCCCGGCCGCTTCGACCGGCAGGTCTTCGTCACCCCGCCCGACGTCGGCGGCCGCCAGCGCATCCTCGAGGTCCACACCGCCAACAAGCCGCTGCGCGAGGACGTCGACCTGCACCTCGTCGCCCAGCAGACCAGCGGCCTCACCGGCGCCGAGCTCGCCAACCTCTGCAACGAGGCGGCGATCTTCGCGGGCCGCCGCGGCGGCGTGTCGATCAGCGCCGACGACTTCGACGCCGCGCTCGAGCGGGTCGTCGCCGGCGTGCAGACGAACACGACGCTCAACGAGCGCGAGCGGCGCGTCGTCGCCTACCACGAGGCCGGGCATGCGCTCTGCCGCGAGCTGTTGGACACGAGCGAGCGCATCCACAAGATCTCGATCGTGCCCCGCGGCCAGGCGCTCGGCTACGTCATGAACCTGCCCGACGAGGACAGCTACCTCAAGACGCGCGACGAGCTCATCGACCAGATGACGATCCTGCTCGGCGGCCGCGTCGCCGAGGCGATCGTCTTCGGCGCCGTGACGACCGGGGCGGCGAACGACCTCCAGCGCGTCGCCGAGATCACCCACGCCATGGTCCACGAGTACGGGATGGGCACCGCCACCGCCGGTGTGCGCGCCGTCACCGACGCCGACATCGTCTCCGACCTCACGCGGCGCATCCGCGACGAGGAGCAGCAGGAGCTCGCCTTCGAGGCCCAGCGCGCCGCCTACGAGCTCATCACCGCCTACCGCGGCAAGCTCGAGGAGATCGCCCAGACGCTCCTCGAGCGCGAGACGCTCGAGCGGCGCGAGATCGACGCGCTCATGGCCGATGTCGAGCCGGTTCGCCGGCGCCCGCCGGTCGAGCCCGCGCCCGCGCCGCGGGTCAGCGTTCCGCCGCCGCCCGCGGGCGAGCCTCAGCGCGTCGGCGCGACCCGGATCGACCAGGCGCCCGGCGTGCGCACCCGCACGTCGCGGTAGCGGCCGGGGCGCAGCGGGACCCGGCCGTCGTCGCCGCGTCCGCTGACGGCGACGAGCAGCGTCGTGCCCGAGGTCAGGGCCAGCGGCGCGTCGCGCACGTCGGTCGTCACGACCGCCGGCTGCGGGACGTAGAGGACCGGCAGGCCGACCTGGCCCTGCCCGTGCAGCCGGATCGGCGCGAACGTCCGCGGTGGCGGGAAGCGGCTCGCGCGCGCGCCGTGGACGACGAGCACCCGGCGCCAGTCGCCGACGCGGACCTCGAGGTAGGACGTGCCGCGCGGGATGTCGCGCAGGTCGACGCGCGTCACCCCGTCGCGCTCGGTCGCCGTCCAGCGCGCGGTCGTGCGGGCCCGGCGCGGCGCGTCGCCGAGGGTGAGCCGCGCGCCCGCGGGCGCCACGCGGGCGCGAAGGAGCGCCCGGTCGCCGTCGACGTCGAGCGTCAGCACGTTGCGCCGGACGGTGACCGGTGAGGCGAAGTCCGCGTGCGGGGCGCGGCGCAGGGCCGCCGGGTCGACGCGCCCGTCGACGACCGCGCGGCAGCCCTCGGCGATCGGCTCGTCGGCGTGCGCGGGGCGGCGGAAGCGGCGCGTGAGGTCGTGGTGCAGCGCGTCGCCCGGCAGCCGCATGACCTTCGTGAAGCGGCTGCTGAAGTAGGGCGCGGAGGTCGCGCCGGACTCGCGGGCGAGGTCGACGGCCCGCTGCAGGCGGCAGGCGGCGAGCGCCTCCTGCTGCTCGGACGGCTTCAGCGTCGCCCACGTGCGGCCGGGCTGCGCGAGGCGCTGGGCGATCGCCGTGTCGCGGTCGGGGGCGGCCGTGTCGTCGTCGCCGCAGGCGGCGAGCGTCAGCGCCGCCGCGCCGGCGGCGACGAGGGTCAGGAGGCGGAGACGCACCGCTCAGATCATGGCGGGCTCAGCCGCGGGCCGTGTCACGCCGGAACGCGTAGACCGCCGCGACCGCCAGCACCGCGGCCCAGGCGAGCACGACCGCCCAGCCCGTCACGCTCCAGCCGCCGCCGCCCAGCGCGACCCGATTGGCCTGCACGAGCCAGTAGGACGGCAGGCCCTGCGCGAGGTCGTGCAGGAAGCCGCTGTCGCCGAGCGGGAACCACGTGCCGCTGACGAACGCCAGGATCGCCGTGCCGCCGCCCATGATCGGCCCGATCGTGTCCACGGTCATGAGGTGGCCGAGGGCGACCCCGAGCGCGGCGAACGGGATGAGCGCGACGACGATGAGGCCGACCATCTCGAACCACTCGCGGGCGGGCAGCCGCACCCCGTAGGCGATGCCGGCGGCGAACAGCAGGGTCATGCTCGTCAGCGCCAGCGCATAGGCGGTCACGACCTTCGCCCGCAGGTAGGCGCGCGGGCTCAGCGGCGTGATGCGCAGCTGGCGGTTCCAGCCCGACTGGCGCTCGCCGGCGATGCGCGCGCCGAGGCTGAGCATCGCGACCATCGTGCCCCAGGAGGCCATGGACACCATGAAGTACAGAGCGGCCGACAGGCCCGTGTGCTGCAGGTCGGTCTCGCCGCGCTGCGGGCCGACGATGAGGACGTACAGGACGAGCGGGAACCCGAACGAGAGGAAGAGGAACCGCCGGTTGCGAAACGTGCGGCGCAGCTCGAAGGCGGTGTAGGTCAGGCCGGTCATGCCGTCGCCTCCGCGGCCGTGGCGGCACCGCCGTCGGGTGCGGTCGTCAGCTCGAGGAACGCCTCCTCGAGGCCGGCCCCGGCGATCTCGATGTCGCGGGCCTCCGGGTGGCGGTCCAGCAGGGCGCGGACGGCGGCGTCGGAGTCGCTGCAGCGCAGGACCACCGCCTCGCCGCGAACCTCGACGTTCGCGACCCCCGGCAGCGTCGACAGGGCGTCGCGGTCCGCGCCGGCCAGCGTCGCCCGGATCGTGCGGCCGCCCACGCGCGCCTTGATCTCGGTCGTCGGCCCGTCGGCCACGACGCGCCCGTGGGCCATGAGGACCGCGCGGTCGGCGAACGCGTCGGCCTCCTCGAGGTAGTGGGTGGCGAAGACGATCGTCGCGCCGCGGGCGGCGAACCGGCGCATCGTCGCCCAGAAGGCGTGGCGGCCCTCGACGTCCAGTGCGACCGTCGGCTCGTCGAGGACGAGCAGCTCCGGGTTGCCGACGAGCGCAACGGCGAAGCGCACGCGCTGCGCCTGGCCGCCGGAGAGCTTCTCGCTGCGCTGGTCGGCGACCTGCTCCAGGCCGCAGAGGTCGACGACCTCCTCGACGCTCAGCGGCGACGGATACAGCGAGGCGGTCATCGCGATGAGCTCACGCACGACGAGGCCGTGCAGGAGCATGCCGGTCTGGAGCATCGCGCCGATCCGGCCCGCGGCGACCGCGTCCTGCGGCGGGCCGCCGAAGACGTGCACGGCACCCTCGTCGGGCTCGAGCAGGCCGAGCAGCATGTCGATCGTCGTGGACTTGCCCGCGCCGTTGGGCCCCAGCAGGGCGACGGTCTCGCCCGGCCGGATGGAGACGTCGACGCCGCGGACGGCGTGGACGGGGCCCTGCGGGGTGCGGAACGTCTTGACGAGCCGGTCGAGGTGGATGCCGGTGGTCATCGGACACAGGAATATCGGCTTCCGAGGCGGTTGTCGCTACGGGCAGCCGCACCGAGCCGGAGACCGGATAACGTCCGCCGCCCATGTTCGCGCGCATCGACCACGTGGGCGTCGCCGTCGAGGACCTCGACGCCGCCATCGCCCTGTACGAGAAGACCTATGACATGAAGCTCGTCCACCGTGAGACGGTGACCGAGCAGGGCGTCGAGGCCGTGCTCCTGGACGTCGGCGAGAACCACGTCGAGCTGCTCGCACCGTTGGGTCCCGACACGCCGGTCGGCAAGTTCCTGGCCAAGAAGGGCCCCGGCCTGCACCACGTCGCCTACCAGGTGACCGACATCGACGCGGCGCTCGCGTCGCTGAAGGACGCGGGGCTGCGGCTCATCGACGAGACGCCCCGCATCGGCATCCGCAACTCGCGCGTCGCGTTCCTGCACCCGTCGTCCAGCGGCGGCGTGCTCACCGAGATCGTCGAGCCCGCCGCGCATTAGGCGCGACGCGCGGAGGTTCTGCACAGGTTTCGCGGCGGAAGGCGCAAGTTCGGGGCCTGACCACCGTTATGGGACGGTGTGCACGGACCGCAGACCTCGCCGCCGCCCTACGCCATCGACCTCCACGCCGAGCTCGGCCTCGTCCCGACGCCCGGCCGGCGGGCACCGGCACCCGAGCCGCGCGTCAGCGTCGTCGTCCCGACGCTCAACGAGGCGGCCAACCTCCCGCACGTCTTCGGCGCGCTGCCCGACGGCCTGCACGAGGTCATCGTCGTCGACGGGCGCTCGACCGACGACACGATCGCCGTCGCCCGCCGCCTGCGTCCCGACGTCCGGATCGTCCTCGAACGGCGCGCCGGCAAGGGCGCGGCGCTGGCGGCCGGCTTCGCCGCCGTCACCGGCGACATCATCGTCATGCTCGACGCCGACGGCTCCGCCGACCCGGCCGAGATCCCACGCTTCGTCGCCGCGCTGGCCAACGGCGCCGACTTCGTCAAGGGGTCGCGCTTCGCCCAGGGCGGCGGCAGCTCCGACATCACGCCCACCCGCCGCGCCGGCAACCGCGCCCTCAACGCGCTCGTCAACTCGCTGTACGGCACGAAGTACAGCGACCTCTGCTACGGCTACAACGCCTTCTGGACCCGCTGCCTGCCGTACCTGCGCGTCGACTGCGACGGCTTCGAGGTCGAGACGCTCATCAACGTCCGGATCGCCAAGGCCGGCCTCGTCGTCCACGAGGTGCCGAGCTTCGAGCGCGACCGCATCCACGGCGAGAGCAACCTCAGCGCCGTGCGCGACGGGCTGCGCGTCCTGCGCACGATCGGCACCGAGCGGGTCGCCGGACGGACCGGGCGCTTCCGCCGCCGCACCCTCACCGCCGCGGAGGCCGGGGCGTGAGGGTCGCGGTCGTCACGCCCGCCCACGGCTGTGCGGCCGGCGGGGTCGGACGCCACGTCCAAGAGCTCGCCCGGCACGCCGCCGCCGCCGGCCACGACGTCGAGGTCCTCGTCCACGGGCTCGAGGCGCACCCGCCGGCCTCCGGCGACGGGTCGGTGACCGTCCGGCACTTCCCGCCCGGGCTGGGCGGAGGGGACTTCGCGGTCTCCCAGCAGCTGTGGGAGCACCTGCGCCTGCACGGCGGCGACTACGAGCTCGTCCACGCCCACGGCTACCGGACCCTGCCCGCGCTGCTGGCCACGCGCGACGCCCTGCGTCGGCTCGTCTTCACCCCGCACTGGCACCGGGCGCCCACCGGGACGCGGGTGCGCCGGCTCGTGTCTCCGTTCTACCGGCGCCTGGGCGTGCCGGCGATGGAGGCCGCCGACCTCGTCCTCTGCGCCTCGGCGACCGAGGCCGCGGCCGTGCTGCGGCTGGCCCCCGACGCCGCGCCGCGCCTGCACGTCGTGCCCGACGGGGTCGACGCCGCGGCCCTGCGCGCCGCCCTGCCCGCCGACGACGCCCCGTTCGACCACGTCATCCTGAGCCCCAGCCGCGGCCAGGTCGCCGAGCGCGCCGAGCGCCTGATCTCGGCGCTGCCGGCCCTGCCGGCCGGCGTCGGGCTGGCGGTCATGGGCGACGGGCCGGCCGTCGCGACGCTGCGCGCCCACGCCGCCGACCTGCGCGTGGGCGGGCGTGTCCGCTTCCTCGGCCGGCTCGACGACGGCGCGTACCACCGCTGGCTGCAGGCGGCCTCGGTCGTCGTGTCGATGGACGAGCGCGCCCTGGCCGCCACGCCGCTCGTCGAGGCCCGGGCGCTCGGCCTGCCCGTCGTCGCGGCCGACACCCCGCTGCACCGCGAGGTCGCCGAGCTCGTCGACGGCCGCGGCGTCCGCTTCGTCGCCGGGCACAGCTCCCCGCTGGCGCTCGCCGACGAGCTGCTCGCCGCTGCCCAGGCGCCGCGCGGCGCGGCGACGCGCGTGCCTACGTGGGACACGGTGGCCGAGATCACCCTCGCCCTCTATGCCCGCTGCGTCGTCACCGACCGGCCCGCGGTCGGCCCCGCGGCGCCGCCGGTTCCCGCATGACCGGAGCGCAGCGGCTCGTCAGCAGCGGGCGCGCGCTCATGGCCGGCACGCTCGCCCAGGCGGGGCTCGGGCTCATCTTCTGGATCGTCGCGGCGCGCACGTTCCCGACCGCGGTGCTCGGCGTCGACGCCGCGCTCATCACGACGATGACCGCGCTGGCGATCGTCGGCCAGCTCAACCTCGGCAACGCGCTCGTGCGCTTCCTGCCCCAGGGCGGGGAGCGGTCGGGCCGCTGGATCGCCGGCGCCTACGCGGTCGCGGTCGGCGCGACGGGCACGCTCGCGGCCGCCTTCGCGGTCGTCGCCCCGTCGATCTCGAGCGACCTCGGATCGCTGCGCGCCGCCGGGGCGGCCGCCGGGTACGCGGCCGCTGTCGCCGCCTGGGTGATCTTCGTCCTGCAGGACGCCGTGCTCGTCGCGATGCGCCACGCGCGCTGGACCGTCGTCGAGAACGTCGTCTTCGGTGCGCTCAAGCTCGCGGCGCTGCCGGTCGCCGCCGCGGTGGGCATCCGCCACGGGGTCTTCGTCGCCTGGGTCGCCCCGCTGGCGGTCCTCATCCCGGCCGTCAACGTCCTCATCGTCACGCGGCTGCTGGGCGACCACGCGCGCCACTCGGCCGCCCCGGGCGAGCTGCTGCGCTCCTCGCGCCGGCGGATCGTCGCGTTCCTCGGCCAGGACTACGCCGCCGTCGTGCTCTCGCAGGCCGCGCTGGCGGCGCTGCCGCTCGCCGTCGTCGCCCTGCTCGGCGACCAGGCCAACGCCTACTTCTACGTCGCGTTCACGCTCGCGACGCTGCTCGACGTCCTCGTCTACAACGCGGTGACGGCGCTCGTCGTCGAGGCGGCGCACGCCGAGGACGACCTGCGCGCCCTCGCCCGCGCCGCCGTGCGCCGCCTGCTCGCGCCGCTCGTCGCCGCCGCGCTCGTGCTCGTAGCCGCCGCCCCGCACGTGCTCGCCGTCTTCGGGCCCGACTATCCGCGCGAGGCGACCGACGTCCTGCGGCTGCTCGCCTGCGCCCTGCCGTTCCGCGCCGCGGTCTTCCTCTTCGACGCGGCCTGCCGGATCGAGGGCCGGGGCGGGCGCATCCTCGCCACCCAGCTGGCCGGGTTCGTCGTCCTGGTGCCCGCGACGCTCCTGCTCGCGCCGGCGCTCGGCCTGGCCGGGGTCGGCCTCGCCTGGCTGGGGTCGAGCGCCGTCGTCGCGCTTGCGGTCGCCCCGCTGCTGGCCGGCATCCTCGGCGTGCGGCGGCCGTCGGTGCCGCGCGACCGGGTCGCGCCGCTCGTCGCGCTGGCGGTGTGCGCCGCCGCGCCGGCGGTCGTCGCCGCCGGCGCCCCGCCGCTCGTGCGCCTCGCCGCGCTGCTGGCGTTCGTCTGCCTCGTCCCCGGCACCGCGCTGCTGGCCCCGTGGCTGCGGCGCGGGCTGCGGCCCGCGCCCGGGCTCGTCGTGGCGCTGAGCCTCGCCGTGTCGGTGCTCGCCGCGCAGGCGATGCTCTGGGCGAGCCGGTGGGCGCCGCTCGACGCACTGCGGATCCTCGCCGGCGCCTGCCTCGTGCTCCTGCTCGTCGGCCTGCGGCCGGCCGGACGGCGCGCCCGCTCGCGGACGGCGCCGGCCCCGGTGTGGGTGGGGGAGGTCGAGCTCGCCGGCGGCGTCCCGGCGGCGCTGACGGTGCCCGCCGGCTACGCGGCCGCCCGCCTGCTGGCCCGCGTCCACGGCCAGCCGCTGGGGTTCGTCGAGCTCGCGGTGCAGGACGGGACGATCGCGGGCGCGGCGATCGCGGCCGCCGTCGAACGCGAGCTGCGCGACGTGCGCGAGGCCGCGGCGTGGGCGGGACCGCACCGGCCGGCCCGCCGGCCCCCGGTCAGCGTCGTCATCTGCACGCGCGACCGCGCCGAGTCGCTGGAGGTCGCGCTGCGGTCGGTGCTCGCCGGCGGCTACCCGCAGCTCGAGGTCATCGTCGTCGACAACGCACCGCGGACCTCGGCGACCCGGGATGTCGTCGCTGCGGTCGCCGACCCTCGCGTCGGCTACGTCCTCGAACCGCGGCCCGGGCTGTCGCGCGCCCGCAACACCGGCGCGGCGGCCGCCACCGGCGAGATCATCGCCTTCACCGACGACGACGTCGTCGCCGACCCGGGCTGGGTCGCGGGCCTCGTGCGCGGCTTCTCACGCGCGCCGCACGTCGGGCTCGTCACCGGCATGGTCCCTGCCGCCGAGCTCGACACGCCCGCCCAGCAGTACTTCGAGGCCAAGGTCCAGTGGAGCGGCTCGTGCACGCCGCGGCTGTTCGACCTCGCCGAGCATCGCGACCCGCACCCGCTCTACCCCTACAGCGCCGGGCTCTTCGGCACGGGCGCGAACTTCGCCGTCCGGGCGCTCGCGCTGCGCGAGGTCGGGCCGTTCGACGAGGCGCTCGGGGCCGGCTCGCCCGCTCAGGGCGGCGAGGACCTCGACTACTTCCTGCGCACGATCCTCGCCGGCTGGGCGATCGCCTACGAGCCCGCCGCGCTCGTCTGGCACGTCCACCGCCGCGACGACGCGGCGCTCGTCGCCCAGATGTGGGGCTACGGCGCCGGCCTGGGCGCCTATGTCTTCAAGCACCTGCGCGACCGTCGCGTCGCCCTGTCGCTGCTGCGCGTCCTGCCGCGCGGCGTCCTGCGCTTCGCCCGCCTGTCGCACGGGGTGACGCGCACCGCGCCGGTGCCCCCGGCCGCCCAGCGCACCGAGCTGCGCGGGCTGCTCGCCGGGCCGGCGACCTACCGGCGCGGTCGGCGGGCGGCCGCTCGCGAGGTCGAGGAGGTCGCCCGATGAGCGCCGTTGCCGCGACACTGCCGCCGGCCGGGGCCGAGCCCGGCCCCGCGCTCGTCGCCGTCCGTGAGCACCTCGGTGTCATCGCCGCCGCGCTTGCGCTCTGGGCGCTGACGCTCGGCCAGGCCGACGTCGCGCGGATCGACGACTTCGGCCTGCTCGGCGTCCTTCCCGCCGGCTACGACGTGGCGCTCGCCGTGCTCGTCGGCGGGTTCGCGATCGCCGTCACGCGGGCCACGCCGCCGCCGGCGTGGGTCTTCGGGCTCTACGTCGTCGCGCTCGTCGCGATCCTCCACGGCACCGCGCCGCTGCTCTACGACGAGCCGCGCTACGCCTGGACCTACAAGCACCTCGCGGTCACCGACCTCATCGCCGCGACCGGGCACGTCGACCGGTCGGTCGACATCTACAACAACTGGCCGGGCTTCTTCGCGGTCGCCGCCTGGGTGCAGCGCCTGTCCGGCGTGCCGATGGTCGACCTCGCCGCCTGGGCGCAGGTGTTCTTCGAGCTGCTGCTCGCCGCCGCCGTCCACTACGCGGTGAGCGCGCTGACGACCGACCGCCGCCGGGTCTGGCTGGCCGTGTGGCTGTTTTTGCTCGGCAGCTGGGTCGGCGCCGACTACTTCGCCCCGCAGTCACTGGCCTTCGTGCTGGCGTTCGTGCTGCTGGGGATCGTGCTGCGGGCGACCGAGCCGCGGCGCGCGCCCGCGCGCCTGCCGCTCGCCCTCGACGCCGACGGGGCCCGGATGCCGGCCGCCGTCGCCCTGCTGGCCGGGACCGGCTGCTGGGTCGCGCTCGTCGTCACCCACCAGCTCACGCCGGTGCTCGTGCTCGCCGCGGTCGCCGGGCTGTGCGCGGTGCGCCGGGTCCCGTTCTGGGTGCCGATGGTCATGCTCGCCACCGAGGTGCTCTGGCTCGCCCAGGCCTGGACGTTCCTCGACGAGCACTTCCACCTCTTCGACGCGGGCGGCGTCAAGACGCCCGAGCCGCAGAAGGCCGGTCACGCGACGCCGATGGCCGGCGTGGGCTGGGCGGCGCTCGGCAGCCGCGTCGTCACCGCGACGATCGTGGTGCTGGCCGGCGCGGGCGCGGTCGCCGCGCTGCGCCGCCGGCGCCTGGAAGCCGCCGCGCTCGCGCTCGTCGCCGCGCCGTGCCTCGTCGTGCCGCTGCAGGCCTACGGCGGGGAGGGCGTCTTCCGGGCCTACATCTTCGCGCTGCCGTGGCTGGCGCTGCTCGCCGCGGGCTTCCTGCTCGCGCCACGGGCGGCGGGCGGGCTGCGGCCGGTGCGCGTCGGCGCCGCGTGCGCGGTCCTCGGCGCCGGCCTGCTCGTCGCCTACTTCGGCCTCGAGCAGGCCAACCGCATCACCGCCGACGACGTCGCGGCCGCCCGCTGGTACGAGGCGACCGCGCCCGACGACTCGCTGGCCGTGGTGGCGGCCGCGAACCTGCCCAGCCCGGTCTCGCGCCGCTACGTCGCGCTCGGCCTGCCGCCCGCCGGCGGCGCCGCCGTCCTCGCCGACCACCCCGAGTTCACGCGCCTGCGCGACGGGGCGGCCGCCGTGCGCCGCATCGCCGCGTTCGCCGCCGGCCACCGATCGACGGGCGGCGTGTACGTCCTGCTCACCGGCAGTCAACGGCGCTACGCCGAGTTGTACGGGATCTTCCGGCCGGGCTTCCTGGCCGCGCTGCAGCGTGCGCTCGACCGCTCGCCGCACTTCCGCCGCGTCTACGGCACAGCCGAGAGCGGCATCTACGAGTACATCGGACCGAGGTGGAGGTCATGACCCAGGAGCCCCCGATGACGGCCGCCGTCGTCGTCTGCACCGCGTCGCGCGAACGCGAGGCCGTGCTGCGCCGTAGCGTGGCGGCGCTGCTGGCCGGCCGGCGCACGCCCGAGGAGGTGCTCGTCGTCGTCGACCGCGAGCCCGAGCTGGAGGCCGACCTGGCGGCGAGCCTGCCGCTCGGCGTTCGCGTCCTGCACACGGAGGGCGCGGGCGGCAACTCGGCGGCGCGCAACGTCGGCATCGACGCGGCGAGCGCCGACGTCGTCGCGTTCGTCGACGACGACGGGATCGCCGACCCCGGCTGGCTCGAAGGGCTCATGGAGGCGCTGGAGGCCGACACGCGCCTCGTCGGCGCGGGCGGCCGCGTCGTGCCCCGTTGGGACGGGGACGGCAGCTGGCTGCCCGGCGAGCTGCTGTGGGTCGCCGGCTGTACCTACGCCGGCCACCGCGACGACGCCGGGCCGATCCGCAACCCGATCGGGTGCAACATGGCGTTCCGCCGGACCGGCCTGGTCGAGGTCGGCGGCTTCGCGACCGAGTTCGGCAAGAACGGCAACGCCTATGCCATCTGCGACGAGACCGAGCTGTGCCTGCGGCTCGCCCGCCGCTACGGCGACGGCCGGATCGTCTACGCGCCCGAGGCGACCGTCGAGCACCACGTCTCGGTCACCCGGCTCACGATGCGCCAGCTCGCACGCCGGGCGCTGAGCGAGGGGCTGTCGAAGGGCCGGCTGCACCGCCGCCACCGGGGGGCGGCGCTCGCCGCCGAGACCGGCTACGTGCGCCGCCTGCTGCTGCGCACCGTGCCCGCGCTCCTGGGCCGCGCGGTCACCCGGCTCGATCGCGCGGCGGCCCGCGGCGCGGGCGCGGTCGTCGTGACGCTCGGGGTCACCGCGGCCTCGTTCGCCTGGGCCGTCGGTGCCGGCGTCGTGGGCGACCGCCGGAGGCCGCGGTGACGACGCGGGCCGCCGACCGGCTGCGCGTCGCGATCGTCGCGCTCGCCTGGGCCGGGTTCGTCGTCGGTGCGGTCGGCGTGACGCTCAAGGCGCTCGTCGTGCTCGTCCCGAGCGCCGCCGCCCGGCTGCTGGCGCCGGGCCGGCCCGACGCGCTGCTGACCGGCGCGCTCGGCCTCGACCTCGTCGCCACCGCGGTCGGCGTCTACGAGCGCGTGGGCTGGTGGGACGACGTCGCCCACACCGTCCTGCCGGCGCTGCTGTTCGGCGTGCTCGCCGCGCGGCTGGCCCCGGCCGCCGCGTTCGCCGCCGTGCTGGCGGTCGGCGCGAGCTGGGAGCTCGTCGAGCTGTCGGCCGACGCGGCCCTCGGCACCCACCTGTCGCTCGGCGCCGGCGACACGGCGCTCGACCTCGCCTGCGACGCCGCCGGGGCGGCGATCGGCCTGGCGGCGCTGCTGTGGAGCGCGCCCGCGACCGCGCTCGCCGGAGCACGCGCATGAACGCGCGGTCCGAGCCGTCGCAGTGGGCGTGCCTGCGCGCCGACCTGCGCGCGCTGTACCGCGACTTCGACGGGCGCCCCGGCGGCCGGCCGCCGCGGCCGCTCGTCGCCGCGCTCATGAACCCGGGGTTCCAGGCCGTGCTGCTCTACCGCCTCTCGCGGGCGCTGCACCTGCGCGGCAACACGTCGCTGGCCGGGTTCGTGTCGATGCTCAACACGTGGATCACCGGCGGCGAGTTCTGGCCCCACACGTCGATCGGGCCGGGCTTCGTCCTCACCCACTCGGTCGGCAGCGGCTCGCTGGCGACGGTCGGCCGCAACCTGCGCATGAACGGCCTGTGCCAGCTCGCTTCGACCCCCGACGGGACGCCCACGCTCGGCGACGACGTCTACCTCGGCGCAGGCTGCCTCGTCATCGGCCCGGTCCACATCGGCGACGGGGCGATCATCGGCGCCAAGGCCCTGGTGACCTGCGACGTGCCGCCCGGCCACCGGGCGGTCGGGGTGCCGGCGCGGATCCTCCCGCCCAAGAGCGCGCAGAACGGCCGACAGGCCGCCGCCCGTCGGTAGGCTCTGCGTCCTATGGCTCAGCGCATCTCGATCGGCATCCAGTTCAGCCCGCCGCTGGCGACCCGCGTGAGCGACGAGGAGCTGCGCCGGCTCCAGGACGCGCTCGGCGGAACGGGCTGGCACGAGATCGACGCCGAGGACGGCTCCCTGCGCGTGAGCCTCGAGCACGTGCTCTGGGTGCGCGTCGAGAAGGACGAGCAGCGCGTCGGGTTCGGCATCGGCAGCTAGTGGGTCCGCTTCAGCGGGCCGACACCGCCGTCCTGCGGTTCGCCCGCACCCAGGGTCATCAGCCGCCCGTCGAACGTGCCGTGCGCGCGTTCTCGATGGCCGGCGAGCACGCCGCCTGCTGGCTGGCCGCCGGCGCGCTCGGCGTCGCGCTCGACGCGCCGCGTCGCCCACGCTGGCGGCGTGCGCTGGGCGGCATCGCGGGCGCCTACGCGCTCAACGTCGTCGTCAAGCAGATCGTCCGCCGGCCGCGCCCGGCCTTCGACGACCTCCCGGCGCTCGTGGGGACCCCGACCCAGTTGAGCTTCCCGTCCTCGCACGCCGCCTCGTCGCTGGCGGCCGCGCGCGCCTATGCGCCGCTCGTCGGCCGCGGCGTCTACCCGGTCGCCGTCGCGATGGCCGCCAGCCGCGTCTACCTCGGCGTCCACTATCCATCTGACATCCTCGCCGGCGCACTGCTCGGCACCCTCGTAGGAGGCCTCGCTCGATGAAGGTCGGCATCGTCGGCATGCCCAACGCCGGCAAGTCCTCGCTGTTCAACGCGCTCACCAAGGCGGGCGCCGAGGCCGCGAACTACCCGTTCACGACGATCGAGCCGAACGTCGCGGTCGTGCCGGTGCACGACGAGCGGCTCGACCGGCTCGCCGAGGTCATCGGCGCCAGCGAGATCGTCGCCGACCACATCGACTTCCACGACATCGCGGGCCTCGTCGCGGGCGCCCACAAGGGCGAGGGCCTGGGCAACAAGTTCCTGGCCAACATCCGCGAGACCGACGCGATCGTCCATGTCGTGCGCGCCCACCACGACGAGAACGTCATCCACTCCGAGGGCCGCGTCGACCCGCTCGCCGACATCGAGATCATCGAGACCGAGCTCGTGTACGCCGACCTCGAGCAGGCCGAGCGGCGGCTGGAGCGCGTCGTGCGCCAGGCGCGCGGCGGCGACAAGGCGGCGGTTGCCGAGCAGGCGTGGCTCGAGCAGCTCGTCGCCGCCTACCACGAGGGCAGGCCGGCGCGGTCGGTCCCGATGCCCGACGAGGTCGACCGCGGCCAGACCGTGCAGCCCCTGACCGCCAAGCCCGTGCTCTTCGTCGCCAACGTCGACGAGGGCACCGACGAGGTGCCGCCCGAGATCGCCCAGCACGCCGCGGCGCAGGACGCCAAGGCGGTGGCGATCAGCTCGCGGTTGGAGGCCGAGCTGTCGGAGCTCGACGAGGACGAGGCCGCCGCGATGCGCGCCGACCTCGGCGTCGCGGAGTCCGGCCAGCAGCGCGTCACCCACGGCGCCTTCGCCCTCCTGCACCTGCTGACGTTTTTCACCGTCGGCTCCGGCAAGCGCGCCCAGTCCTGGCACCTGCGCGAAGGGCTCACGGTGTGGCACGCGGCGGGTGAGATCCACACCGACATCCAGAAGGGCTTCGTCCGCGCCGAGGTCATCCCGTGGGACCAGCTCATCGCCGCCGGCGGCTACGCCGAGGCGCGCGACGCCGGCACGCTGCGCCTCGAGGGCCGCGACTACGTCATGGCCGACGGCGACGTCATCACCGTGAAGTTCACGCCCTGACGCCAGCCGCCTGACCGCGCCGCTGAGGAAGCGGCCGCCCGAGGTCGAAGCACGACCGTGTCTTCCCTCCGCCGACGCGCCGTCCTGCTGGGTGCCGCGATCGCCTTCGCCCTGGCGATCGCGGCCCCGGCCGGCGCCTACACGCCCACCCGTCCCGACAGCGACGCGCCGCCCGGCGCCGCACCCGACTGGCTGCCCGACGAGCCCTGGGTCATGGAGCGCTGGATGCCGTTCGACGAGGCCCAGCTGCACCGGGTGCTGCGCCTCGAGGCCAACGGCGTCTGGATGGACCTCGACCGGGGCATGACGCTGCGGGCGATGGCCGTCGCGCGCGGCGTGCCGACCCGCGGGCTCGCCGACCGGCTGCTGGCGTCGCGCCGTGGCACGGTGTCGGCGCGCACGTACCGGACGCTGCGCTCGCGCACCCGGCGGATGCTCACCCAGCAGCACCTCGGCGAGCACATGCTCTGGCACGTCTTCCATCAGCGCTCGGTCCTGCAGCAGGCGCCGGGCGTCCTGGCGCTCGGGCTCTCGCTCTCCGAGCTGCGCGCACGGGCGCTGAGCGCCGCGGGCGCCAGCGGCCGGCGCGGCGTGCGCAACGGGTCGATGAGCGCGCGCGAGAATCGCTTCCTGCGGGCGCGCGACCGCCAGGTCACGGGCGCCTGGCTCGGGCGCCCGGCGACCGGGACGGCGGCGCGGGCGGCCCGCACCCCGATGCTCTGCCCGCTCGCCTGACGCGCGAGCTCAGGCGGGCGCCGGGCGGCGTGCCGCGAACGGGATCTCGCCCGCGTCGCCGACCGGTGCGACCGTGAACCCGGCGGCGGCCAGCAGGCCGAAGAACTCGTCCTTGGTCGCCGGGCAGAAGCGCTCGTGGTATTCGCCGAGCACGGTGTCGACGCCCTCGAGCGCCCCGGGCTGCGACAGGACGGCGTGCTCGCCGCCCTCGATGTCGATCTTCAGCAGCCGTCCCGCCCTCCGCGCGCGGCCGTCGCCGTCGCCGTCGCCGCCGTCGCTCCAGTCGGCGAGCAGGCTGGCGAGCGTCCGCGTCGGCACCGTCGTCGCGGTCGGCGCTGCGCCGTGCGCGGTCATCGACGACGACCACAGCTCGTCGCCGACGTAGAGCGTCATCTCGCCGTCGTGGTCGGCGGCAGCCGCGCGCACCCGGGTGACCTGCGGCAGGTCGATGGTGTTGCGCTCCAGCAGCGCGAACGCGCGCGGGTCGGGCTCGACGGCGAGGATGCGCGCCGTCGGGTGCTCGAGCGCGAAGAAGCGCACCGAGACGCCGATGTTCGCCCCGAGGTCGACGATCGCCGCGACCGGCGGCCGGTCGCCGTCGCGGGCGCCGAGCGCGTACTCGCCGTCGAGGAACACCTCGCGCACGACGTGGAGGTCGGCCATGTTCGTCACGGTCAGGTCGAACCGCCGGCCGCGGTGGGCGAGCCGCAGCGTGCGCTCGCGGCGGGGCGGCACGCTGCGCGCCAGGGCGAGGCGGAAGTCCAGCGCGGCCGCCAGGACGCCCAGCCGGCCGCGCAGGCCGGCGCCGAGGGTCACGAGCCGGGCGACGAAGCGGATGCTGTCGATCACCGGCGCACCATATCCCGGTTCATCGTCTACGGCAGGCGGGTGAAGATCATCCAGTGCCAGGCGGGACGGAAGCCGAGCCGCCGGTAGAGCAGCTTCGGGCGGTCCTCGTCGTCGGCGCTGATCCAGAGGTCGTCGACCGGCCCGGCCGCCGCGATCGCCGCGCGCGTCAGCGCGGTCCCGAGGCCGTGGCCGCGACGGAGCGCGCTGACGTAGACCGAGCCGATCTCGGCCGAGCCGTCGGCGCGCTGGAGCTCGGCGAACGCGACGGGCCCGCCGTCCTCGACGACGGCGAGCACGCGAAGGTCCCGCGTGGCCGCCGCCGCACGCTGCTGGTCGAAGAACCCGCCTTGGTCGACGCCCGGGAAGTCCTCGCGGTGCCAGGCCCGGTAGAGCTCCTCGACTGCCGCGTAGGGGACCTCGACCGCGGCCACGTCCTGTCGCGCCACGGGGGTCGCCGGGTCCTCGTGGCGCATGAGCACGAGGCGCACCGCCTGCCAGCCGCGCGCCTCGAACCCCGGGCGCAGCGCGTCGGCGACGGTCACGTCGTCGACGTCGATCCGCCGGTGGGCCAGGCCGTCGAGCGCGTCGTCGGCGAACGCGACGAGCGTCTCGACGTCGAGGTCAGCCGGGTCGCGCTCGACGCGCACGACGTTGTGGTCCCAGTAGTCGGCAAAGCGGCTCGCGCGCAGGACGGTCCCGTGGGCCCAGGGCCGGACCTCGTCGCACAGATCCTCCTGGCGGGCGTGCTGCCACGCGCGAGCGCGGTCGGCCACGGTGGCGGTCATCGGCGCGCCAGGCTACCCACGATGTCGGCCGACCCCGGCCGGATAGCCTCGCGAGCACCATGGGCATCCTCGGCGGCCGCTACGGCGCCGGCTTCCTCGTCAGCTTCCTCATCGCCGTGGGCCTGCTCTACCTCGTGCGCCGTTCTCGCGGCCAGGGGCTCGGCTCGACGCGGCCGGGGCGCAACCGGGTGGGGTTCTGACGCGGGGCGGCCCGGGCGCTAGGCGATGAGCCGCAGCGCCGGCCGCGGCTCGGGCTCGTCCTCGACGTCCTCGGCGTCCTGCGCGGCGGCCAACGCGTAGGCGGCCTCCAGCAGGTCGTCCTCGTCGGCCTCGACGTCGCGGCGCCAGCCCAGGAACGCCCACAGGTCGACGGCGGCGATCGCGAGGATCGCCAGCAGGATGAGGATCGCGGTCGCCTGGCCGATCCGGGTGCGGTGGTCGACCGGCTGGCGGATGCCGGTCGCGAGCTGGACGTCGGCGGCGCTGCGCAGCAGGTCGGTCTTCAGGATGTCGTCCTTGAGCGCCTCCCACGCCGGCTTCGGGCGGCCGTCGTAGGTGATGAGGCCCTTGTGGTGGATCGCGTCGCGCTCGACGCCGGGCCGCGGCGGGCCGCCGACCCAGTGCGGCTTGACCGCGAACTCCTGCAGCGTCCAGTAGATCGCCCCGCTGAGGACGTGCAGGTCGTCGACGAGCCGCAAGACGTTGCGCGTGTAGGAGTCCTGGAAGGCGAACGTCTCCTTCTCGCTCGCCGGCCCGGTCATCGTCGCCTCGGCGCCGAACTCGGTGAGCACGAGCCCGGCGTTTGGGTACCAGGCGCGCATCTGGCGGACGTAGGGGGCGAAGTCGGCGAGGTTCGCGGTCGAGTGGTTCTCCTTGCCCGGATACCAGCCGAAGTAGCTGTTGATGCCCAGCAGGTCGAACCGCGCGTAGGTGTCCTGGCGCTCGTAGCCCGGGTAGCTCAGCGTGTCGACCGAGGTCGGCAGCGTCGGGTCCAGGTCGAGCGTCAGGCGGCGCGCCGCGTCGAGGAAGAGCCGGGTGCCGGCGACCTCGTCGGGGATGACCGACAGCTCGTTGGCGACCGAGTGGGTGATGACCGACGGGTGGTTGCGGGTCGCCAGGACGGCGGCGCGCACGGTGGACAGCGCCTCGTCGCGCTGGGCCGCGGTCTCGAGCAGGCGGTCGCGGTGGTAGATCGGCGCCTGGCTCCAGACGAGGATCCCGGCCTCGTCGAGCTTGCGGGCCAGCCGCTCGTCGAGCGCGTAGTGGGCGCGGGTGATGTTCGCCCCGACCTGCTTCAGCTGCTCGACGATCGCGTCGACGTCGGCGTCGCGCAACGCGGGCCCGCGACCGGCGACGTCCTCCTGGATCGACGCGCCGCGCAGCTCGACGGGCTTGCCGTTGAGCTCGAGCAGGCCGTTGCGCACCGCGACGGTGCGCAGGCCGATGCGGGCCCGGTCGACCTGCTGGACGGCGCCGCCGTCGGCGGTCGTCAGCGTCGCGGTGTAGAGGCTCGGATGGCCGGGCCCCCAGAGGCGGACCCTGCCGTCGACCGGGATCTGGAAGCGTACCCGGGCGCGCTCGCCCGGGGCCAGGCGGCGGACCGGCACGGCGGCCCGGCCGGCGTCGTCCCCACTGCCTCCCGGCGGTGTCAGCGTCGCGTCGACCCGGGGCGTGATCGGGCGGGTGCTGCGGTTCTCGATCGTCGTGTCGACGAGGACCGTCCAGCGACACGCCCCGCCGAGCTCGGGGCACGTGCGCTCGGGCATGAAGCCGGTGTCGTGGGCGACGAGCGCGCCGAGCGGCACGAGCGTCACCGGGCGCGTCAGGCCGCCCCAGTTCCACCAGCCCTCGCGCGGCTCCTTGCCCTTGTGGTTGTCGACGCGCACGACGACCTCGTGGGGTCGGCCGTCGGCCAGCTGGGGCGCCCGGACCGTGAAGGGCGCGTACGGGTCGGTGTGGTGGGCGGCGCGGCGGCCGTCGATCCAGACGTCGGCGACGCGCCGGGCCTGCTCGAAGCGCAGCGCCCAGGAGAAGCCGAGGGGCGTGCGCGGCGCGGTGAGCTTCAGCCGGTACCAGCCGACCGTGCCGCCGAACCGGTCGTCGTCCGGGCGGGGATCGAAGACGTGGGGCAGCCGGACCGGGCGCCACGCGCCGTCGCCGCGGCCGGACGCCCAGCCGCTCGTCAGGCCGGTGTCGGCGGCGTCGGGCGCGTACTGCCAGGCGGCGTTGACGAGGCTGACCTCGCGCGGAGGTGCGGCAGCAGCCGTCGACGCCGCGGTGGCGAGCAGCCCGACGGCCGCCAGAAATGCGGCAAGCTGTCGCACCACGGCGGGGATCATCGCTCACCCATCGGCAGAACGGCCACTGGCATAAAGGTCAGCCGTCCGCCTGGCACCACTGGGGGCGGCGGCTAGCTTCCGGCGGCTGCGTCGAGGCGCTCCGCCAGCCGCCGCATCCCGCGCTCGCGGGCGGCCGCCGCGGCCGCCGTGAAGTCGGTGGGCGCATCCTGGGGCCACACCACCTCGATCGGCTGCAACGTCGCGATCTTGCGGAACGCACGCAGCTCGTCGGCCTGGTCGCGCAGCGCGGCGGCGACGCGCGGCCGCTCCTGGGCAGCGTTGGCGATCGCCGTCTCGAGGTCGCCGTGGACGCGCAGCAGCTCGGCCGCGGTCTTCTCGCCGATGCCCTTCGCCCCCGGCAGGCCGTCGGACGGATCGCCCCGCAGGGCGATGAAGTCCGGGACCTGATGCGGCTGGATGCCGTAGCGCGCCTTCACGCCGGCGACGTCGACGAGCTCGGGGCCATCCTTGCCGCCGCGCGGGAACAGGACGCTCGTCGTCGCGTCGACGCACTGGAACATGTCGCGGTCGCCCGTGAAGAGCAAGGTCGTGCCGCCCTTGGCCGCCTCGACGTCCGCGAGGGCGCCGAGCAGGTCGTCGGCCTCGAGGTCGTCGGTGTGCAGCCACGTCCAGCCGAAGGCCCCGAAGAAGTCCGGCGCCCAGGCGAACTGGGGCGCCAGCTCCTCGGGCACCGGCGGACGGTCGGCGTGATAGCCGGGGTAGAGCTCGGTGCGGTACGTCGCCGCCTCGGCGCCGTCGCACAGCACGACGGCGCGCGGGCCGTGGCGCTCGACGGCGTAGAGGACGAGGTTCGCGCACCCCAGCAGCGCGTTGACGGGACGGTCCTCGTCATCGGTGATCGACTTCGGCAGGGCGAAGAACGCCCGGTACAGCAGCGAGGGGGCGTCGACGGCGAGCAGGGGGCCGGTCGGGGGCATCGGGCCCTACTCTGGCAGGCCGATGCCCCGGATCCCGACGAGTCGCCTTGCCCGCACCGCGAAGTTCGGCGGCCTCGTCGCCGGCCAGAGCGCCCGCTGGGCGGGCGGGCAGGTCGCCAACCGGCTGCGCACCGACGAGCAGGCCGAGGCGGCCGACGCGCGGCGTGCGCTGGCGCTGGCCGACGAGCTCGTCACGCAGCTCGGCCAGATGAAGGGCGCGGCGATGAAGCTCGGCCAGGTGCTGTCGACGGTCGACTTCGACCTCGTCCCCGAGGGCGAGCGTGAAGCGTTCAAGCAGCGGCTGGCCGCGCTGCGCGACCAGGCGCCGAAGGTCCCGTTCGAGCAGATGCGCAAGGTCGTCGTCGGCGACCTCGGCGGCTCCCTGGACGAGCACTTCGCCGCGTTCTCCGAGACGCCGATCGCCGCCGCCTCGATCGGCCAGGTCTACCGGGCGACGCTGCACGACGGGCGCGAGGTCGCCGTGAAGGTCCAGTACCCGGGGGTGGCCGAGGCGGTCGAGACCGACCTGCGCAACGCCGGGGTGCTGCTGCCGCTCGTCCGGCGCCTGGCGCCCGGGCTCGACGCCAAGGCCATCATGAACGAGCTGCGCGAGCGGATCGCCGAGGAGCTCGACTACGAGCTGGAGGCGCAGTCGCACCGGCGGGTCGCGCGGGCGTTCCGCGGCCATCCGTTCGTCTTCGTCCCCGAGGTCGTGACGTCGATGTCGACGCGGCGGGTGCTCGTCACCGAGTTCGCTGACGGTCGCCCGTTCGGCGAGGTGCGCGCCCTGCCTGAGGCGCAGCGCGACCGCTTCGGCGAGATCTGCTTCCGGTTCTTCTACGGGTTGGTCCGGCGTGAGCGCATCGCGGCCGGCGACCCGCACCCGGGCAACTACCTGCTGCTCGACGACGGGCGGGTCTGCTTCCTGGACTTCGGCCTGGTGCGCCGCATCGACGCCGACTACCTCGAGGGTGAGCGGGCGCTGTGGCGGGCGGTTGTCGCCGGCGACGCCGACGAGGTCCATGGTCGGCTCGCGTCGCTGGGCTACTTGCCCGAGCCCGACGACTTCCGCCCCGAGTCCGTCCTCGAGCAGCTCGCCGCCTCGGGCGAGTGGTACTTCCAGACCGGCTTCCGGCGCCTGTCGTCCGACTACGTGCGCGAGTCGATGGAGATCTCCGGATCGCCGCGGTCGCCGTACTTCGAGCAGATGCGCCGCCAGACGATCCCGCCGCAGGCGCTGCTGCTGCGGCGCATGGAGGGGCTGTTGTTCAGCGTCCTGGGCGACCTGCGGGCGGGCGCCGACTGGGGGCGGCTCGCGCTCGAGTACATCGCCGACGAGCCGCCGTCGACCGAGCTCGGGCGCGCCGAGGCGCAGTGGCTGGGCTCGGCATAGACTGCCGCGCCATGGCCAAGACGGTGATCAACGGGCTCGACGACCTCAAGGCGCGCGTCGGGCAGGAGCTGGGCGTCAGCGACTGGCAGGACGTCACGCAGGACAAGGTCGACGCGTTCGCCGACGCGACGGGCGACCACCAGTGGATCCACGTGGATCCGGACCGGGCGAAGGACACGCCGTTCGGCGGCACGATCGCCCACGGGCTCTACACGCTGTCGCTCGGCCCGGGGCTCTCCAACGAGCTCTACACGGTGAGCGGCGTCGCGTTCGCGCTGAACTACGGCTACAACAAGGTGCGCTTCCCGGCGCCGGTGCCGGTCGGCTCGAAGCTGCGGATGCGGGCCGCGCTGACCGCTGCCGATCCGGTCGAGGGCGGCCTGCAGATCACCGTCACCCAGACGTTCGAGGTCGAGGGCGGCGAGAAGCCGGTCTGCGTGGCCGAGTCGGTCGCGCGCGTCTACGGCGGTTCGTGACGCGCTTGCGGTGATCTCGTGACGCCCGGGCGCTGAGTCGTCGCACGTGGCGAGCCATGCTCGCCACGTGGGCGACGAAGACCGCGCATCGCGCGGACAACGTGGGTGGCGTGACGAGCGGATCGTGGCCCTGGCGCGTCGCGAGCGATGGGTGATCAGCGCCCCGGAGCTCCACGCCATCGGCGTGAGCCAGGATGCGATCGATCGCCGCGTGAAGGCTGGGTGGCTGACGACGATCTTTCGCGGGGTCTACCTCGTGGGTCGTTCCAGGCCGACCCGCGACGAGCTCCAGCGGGCGGCGCTGAAGGCGTGCGACGGGCTGGCGCTGGGGCGGCGCAGCGCGGCGGTGATCCATGGGGTCGTGTCGCGGTGGGACGGGCCGATCGAGGTGTGCGTCGCCAAGCACCGCCGCAGGCAGAAGGGACTGCTTCCGCTGGAGCGCACCCTCGCGCGCGACGAGATCACGTGGCGCAACGGCTTGCCGGTCGCGACGCTGGCGGTCGTGTTCTGCGACCTCGCCGAGGTGATGAGCCCCGCCGAGCTCGACCGCGCCGTCCACGAGGCGGAGTTCCGCAAGATCCTCGACCTCGCGGCGGTCGAGCGGGAGATGGCGCGCCGGCCGAGGCGGCCCGGATACAAGGCGCTTCGCGCTGCGCTGGCCAAGCGCCGGCGCGCGGTCGACGGTCGCCTGGACTCCAAGCTCGAGCGCCGCTTCCACGTGTTTCTCGACGCGCGCGGCTACCCGCCGAGCGAGCACAACACATCGTTTCGCTTCGACGACGGATCCGAGGCCAGCGTCGACGTCCTCTTCAGGGAACAGTGGCTGGCGGTCGAGGTCGACGGCGGCCCGCACCAGACGGTCAACAACTTCCATGCCGACCGGCGCCGCGACCGTCGCCTCCAGGCCGAGTGGAACCTCACCGTTCTGCGCGTCACAGAGGAGGACCTCGACCACCGCCCCGATGCTCTCGACGCCGAGCTCCGCGCCGCCCTCGCGCGTCGCGGCCAACGTTGACCGCGCATCGTGCGGCTTTCGTCGTCCACGTCGCGACGCGACGCGTCGCCACGCGGGGCGAACGTCAGGCGCGCGCGGCTACCGCACGCGCACCGCGGGGCCGGCGATGCGGCCCCAGGCCACGCGGTAGGTGCCGGACTGCGGCAGCGCGGCGCGGTAGCGCCCGCCGGAGCGCACGCGCACGAGCCCCGTCGACAGCCACTTGCCGCCGACGCGCCGCTCGAGCGTCACGTAGTGCCGGCCGCGCAGCCCGCTGATGCGGCCCGTCAGCGCGCGCCCGGAACGCGAGGCGCGCGCGGCGGCCGCGGCGCCGCCGGTCCCGTCGCCGGCGGCCGGCACGTCCTCGTCGCCGCCAACCGCCGGCACGTCGTCGTCGCTCTTGACCTTCTTGGCCGACGACGTGATGTAGGTGAACGACGCCCACGTGTCGTTGAGCCCGAAGCGCGTGCGCAGGATCGGCCCGGTCGTCGTGACGTTGCCGCCCGACCCGAGCACCGACGCCCGCACGATCCGCGGCGAGTAGCCGCGCTCGAGCACCTTGATCCCGCGGAACGAGCCGCGCACGAGGCCGCGCAGACGCGAGCGCACCTGCCCGGAGCTGAACGTGATCGGCCCCCACGTGTGCTTGGGCGAGATCGCGTCGTACGGGTCGTCGACGCCCTTCAGCCATGCCCGCGGCGACGAGCCGACGAACGAGTTCTCGATGTTCTCGGTCTTGCCGCCCGAGGTGGAGAAGAAGAACGTCGTCACCGGCCGGCCCTGGTAGGCGACGACCTCGCCCTTCGTGGCCGCGACGGCCGCGTCGGTCGACGGGAACTCGGCGGCGACGCCCCGGTACATCTGCGAGCGCGTGTCGGCGTACTGGTCGATGCCGTCGCTCGTGGTCCCGACGTTCGTCGTCACCGCGTAGGAGCGCGCCACGACCGCCTGGGCCTTCAGGGCCTCGGCCGGCCAGCTCGCCGGCGACTCGGCCGACACGACGCCCCGGATGTAGTCCTCGAGGTCGACGGCGTTGACCGCGAGCACGCGCGAGCCGCTCGACCGCACCTCGAGCGCGCCGCGGTAGCGCCCGCTGCGCAGCCCGTTGGCGGCCATGCCGGCGAGCCGGAAGGATCCGCTGGACGGCGCCGCGATCCGCAGCGGCGAGTCGTAGGTGCCCAGCCGCTTGCCGCGCGAGTTGCGCAGGACGATCCGGCCCCCCGACGCCGACGCCGAGTACGTCGAGCGCTGGCTGAGCTTGCGCGAGCCGGCGGCGACCACGCCGCTGACGACCGCGCGGCGCCCGCTCTGCAGCAGGACGCGCACGTCCGGGTTGGAGCCCAGCGGCAGGACCCGCGTGCCCTCATAGTAGTGGTCGACGATGTCGCGGTAGCCCGAGCCGTGGTCGGCGTAGCCCTTGGCGCCGTACTGGCTGAGCCCGATGCCGTGGCCCCAGCCGCGGCCGGTGACGACGAGGCGGCTGGCGGCACTCGCGGGGATCGCGGTCGCGAGCACGGCGAGCAGGACGAGGACGGAGAGCGTGGCGGAGCGGCGCATCGAAGGAGAGGAACACCGGGAACGGGCCCGGGGTGCGGTATGACGGAGAGTGTCAGGGTACGGGTTCATCATGGCCAGTCGTCGCGCGTCAGATCTCTTCGTGGAGTGCCTCGAGGCCGAGGGCGTCCGGTACGTCTTCGGGATTCCGGGCGAGGAGACGCTCGACCTCAACCAGTCGCTGGCGAGCTCGTCGGTCTCCTTCATCCCGGTTCGACACGAGCAGGGCGGGGCCTACATGGCCGACATGTACGGCCGGCTGACCGGACGCGCCGGCGTGTGCCTGGGAACGCTGGGCCCCGGCGCGATGAACCTCGTGACCGCGATCGGCGACGCGTTCCTGGACCGGGCCCCGCTCGTGGCGCTCACCGGCCAGGCCGACCTCGAGCGGATGCACAAGGAAAGCCACCAGTTCATCGACCTCGTCGAGCTCTTCCGTCCGATCACGAAGTGGAACGCGCGCGTGACGAGCCCGGACATCATCCCCGAGGTCGTCCGCAAGGCGTTCAAGGTCGCCGAGTCCGAGAAGCCGGGCGCGACGCACCTCGAGCTGCCCGAGGACGTCATGGCCGCCGACGTCGACGCGCGCCCGCTGCCGCGCCGCCGGATCGTCAAGCCCGAGCCCGCGGCGCGCGAGCTGCTGAAGGCGGCCGACCTCATCCGCAGCGCGATCAGCCCGGTCGCGCTGGCCGGCAACGGCGCCGTGCGGGCGGGTGCGTCGCCGGCGCTGCGCGAGTTCTGCCGCGCGACCGGCATCGCGGTCGCCGAGACGTTCATGGGCAAGGGCCTGCTCGACCACGACGACCCCAAGGCGCTGGGCACCGTCGGCCTGCAGGCCCGCGACTACGCGATGGCCGGCTTCGAGGACGCCGACGTCGTCATCGCGATCGGCTACGACCTCGTCGAGCACAGCCCGAAGCACTGGAACCCCAAGCGCGACAAGAAGATCGTCGTCATCGACTCCGAGCCCGCCGAGATCGACGCCTTCTTCACGCCCGAGGTCGAGCTCGTCGGCGACATCTACCACGTGCTCACCCGGCTGGCGGAGGAGTGCCGCGACGTCCCGTTTCGGTCCCAGGGGTCCGGTCAGACCCGGCTGCGCGAGCTCGTCGACGGGCGGTTGCAGGGCGCCGCCGACGACGAGCGCTTCCCGATGCAGCCGCCGCGCGTCCTGCGCGAGATCCGCGCGGCGCTGCGGCGCGACGACATCCTCATCTCGGACGTGGGACTCCACAAGCTCTGGATCGGCCGGATGTTCCCCGCCCATGAGCCCAACACGGTCATGATCGCCAACGGCCTGGCGGGGATGGGCTTCGCGCTGCCGTGCGCGGTGGCCGCCAAGCTCGTGCATCCGAACCGGCGCGTGGTGACCGTCAGCGGCGACGGCGGCTTCCTCATGAACGTCCAGGAGCTCGAGACCGCCGTGCGGCTGAAGACGCCGTTCGTCAACGTCGTCTGGGAGAACCGCCAGTTCGGCTCGATCGTCTGGAAGCAGGACAAGAAGTTCGGCGAGCACTTCGGGGTCGACTTCACGAACCCGGACTTCGTGGCGCTCGCCGCGTCGTTCGGGATGCCGGCCTGGCGCTGCGAGGCGGTCGGGGACTTCGACCGCCATCTGCGCCACGCGCTGACGCTCGACGTGCCGAGCCTCGTCGTCGTGCCGATCGACTACTCGCTGGACGTCGCCTTGACCCCGGAGCTCGGGGCCGACACGCTGGCCCGCACGTGACGACGACGCGACGCAGCTGGGCGGGAACGACCCTGGACGACCGCCGGGCCAAGCGGCGCGAGCAGCTCGTGGCCGCCGGGATCGACCTGCTCGGCACCGAGGGGGCGGCCGCGGTGACCGTGCGCGCGGTCTGCCGCGGCGCCAAGCTCACCGAGCGCTACTTCTACGAGAGCTTCGACGACCGCGAGGCGCTGCTGCGGGCCGTGCACTCGGCGGTCGCCGACGAGGCCCGCGACGCGATCGCCGCCGCGGTCGCCGAGGGTCCGGCCGAGCCGCTGGCCGTCGCCGAGCGCGCGGTGGCCGCGTTCACGTCGTTTCTGCAGGAGGACGCGCGCCGCGGCCGGGTCCTGCTGTCGGAGTCGTTCGCCGAGGTCGTGCTGGCCCAGCACGACCTCGAGCTCGTCCCCGCGTTCGCTGCCCTGCTCGTCGAGCAGATCGCCGCCCTGCCCGACGCCCCGGACCCGACCGACGCCCAGCTCAGCGCGCTGGCGCTGCTCGGCGCGCTGCGGGTCCTGTACCTGGCGTGGCTGCGCGGCGACGCCGACGTGTCGGCGCAGCGCCTGAACGCGTATGCGACCGGGCTGCTGGCCGCGGTCGCCGGCGTGCGCTCCACGGCGCCCGCCGGCGAGGCCTGATCGTCGGCTCCGGGAGACGGCGCGCGTTCCGGGGTAACGTCCCCCCATGGACTTCTGGGACATCACCGACATCGACCCGCAGCCGAGCAAGCCGGTCGTCCTGCACTCCGCCGAGGGCGCTGCCCGCGTCGTCGCGATCCGTCTGCCGGCCGGCGATGCGCTCGACGAGCACCAGGTCCACGAGCACGCCTGGCTGCACATCCACTCCGGCTCGGTCGAGCTCAGCGTCGACGGCGAGACGACGACCGCCGGCGCCGGCGCGCTCGCCCACTGGAAGCCCGGCGAGCGCCACGAGGTCCGGGCCGTCGAGGACGCGCTGCTCGTCCTCATGCTCGCTCCGTGGCCGGGTGACGGTCACCCCAGCCTCACCGCCGCGTCGCGCGCTTCGAGCACGTCATAAGCTCGGGGCGGCCCGGCAACGACGACGACGGAGGATCGAGATGGCCGCGACGGCGCAGGAGACGAGGATCGTCGAGGCGGTCCCCGCCAGGCTCTTCATCGACGGACGCTGGCGCGACGGCGGCGAGGGCGGCACGATCGCCGTCGAGGACCCGTCCACCGGGGAGACGATCGCCGAGGTCGCCGACGCCACGAGCGCCGACGCCGAGGCCGCGCTGGCCGCCGCCCACGACCGCTTCGCCACCTGGCGCGACGTCGCGCCGCGCGAGCGCTCCGACATCCTGCGCCGCGCCTACGACCTCATCATGGAGCGCCAGGACGCGCTGGCGACGCTCATGACGCTCGAGATGGGCAAGCCGGTGGCCGAGTCGAAGGCCGAGATCGTCTACGCCGCGAACTTCTTCCGCTGGTACGCCGAGGAGGCGGTGCGGATCACCGGGCGCTTCACGCTCAACGAGACCGGCAAGGGCCGGGTGCTGACGATGAAGCAGCCGGTCGGCCCGTGCGTCTTCATCACGCCCTGGAACTTCCCGCTGGCGATGGGCACCCGCAAGATCGGCCCGGCGCTCGCCGCGGGCTGCACGTGCGTCGTCAAGCCCGCCAAGCAGACGCCGCTGTCGATGCTCGCGCTCGGCCAGATCCTCGAGGAGGCCGGCCTGCCCGGCGGCGTCGTGAACATCATCACGGCGCGCTCGAGCGGGACGATCATGGAGCCGCTCATCACCAACCCGCGCACCCGCAAGCTCTCGTTCACCGGCTCGACCGAGGTGGGCCGCAAGCTCATCGAGCAGGGCTCCGAGCAGATCCTGCGCATGTCGATGGAGCTCGGCGGCAACGCGCCGTTTCTCGTCTTCGCGGACGCCGACCTCGACGCCGCCGTGGAGGGCGCGCTCATCGCCAAGATGCGCAACGGCGGCGAGGCGTGCACGAGCGCCAACCGCTTCTACGCCCACGAGTCGGTGGCCGGCGCGTTCGCCGACAAGCTCGCGGAGCGGATCGGCGCGATGAAGGTGGGCCGCGGCACCGAGGAGGGCGTGCAGGTCGGGCCGCTCATCGACGACGACCAGCGCGGCAAGGTCGCCTCGCTGGTCGACGACGCGGTCGGCAAGGGCGCCACGCTGCGCTGCGGCGGCGAGCAGCTCGACGGCGCCGGCTACTTCTACGCCCCGACCGTGCTGGCCGACATCCCCGACGACGCGCAGCTGCTGCGCGAGGAGATCTTCGGCCCGGTCGCGCCGGTCGCCACGTTCGCCACCGACGACGAGGCGGTCGCGAAGGCCAACGCCACCGAGTACGGGCTCGTCGCCTACATGTACACCCAGGACGTGTCGCGGGCGTTCCGCGTCATCGAGCAGCTCGAGACCGGCATGATCGGCCTCAATCAGGGCATGGTCTCCAACGCGGGCGCCCCGTTCGGCGGCGTCAAGCAGTCCGGATTCGGCCGCGAGGGCGGCGCCGAGGGCCTGGAGGAGTACCTGGAGACGAAGTACGTGGCGATGAACGTGGGCGCCGAGCCGACGGCGCCGTAGCGCGCGGCCTCAGGCTTCCAGCAGCGCGAGCGACGCCAGCTCGTCGAGCGCGTGGTCCAGCGCGGCCGGAAGGGCGTCGGTCGACGGCGCGCCCGGGCAACCGTCCAGCGCGACGGTGAGCGCCGCGCGGTCGCGCGTGCCGTCCAGCAGGGCGACCAGCGTCGCGGCGAGCGGGCCCTGGAGCGCCACCGTGTCGTGGTGGAGACTCGTCACCGCCGTCGCGCCGGCGGCGGCCTGATGGCGGGCGAGCGCCCCCGCCCGCGGCCGCTCCCCGGGCGTGCGGGCGGGCGCGGGCGGCTCGACGAGCAGGTCGACGAGGCCGGCGGCGTGCGCTTCGAGCAGCGACTCGCCGAGCACGACCGCGGCCGTCGGGTCGAGCCCGGCGGCCAGCTCGGCGAAGGCCGCGGCCTGGGGCCAGGCGCGGGCGACGCGCTCCAGCGCCGCGGCGAACGCGGCGTCCTGCGGCCGGGCGCCCGCGCCGTTGGCGGCCACCCAGCTGCCGTCCTGGTGGCGCAGCCGACCGCGCACGTGCAGGCCGTTCAGCAGGCCGCCGTGCAGCGTGCGCTGCACGGTCACGTCGCCCCGGCACAGCAGCGTCTGGCGGAACATCCGGTTGACGAGGAAGTCCAGGTACTGCTCGCGGACGACGACGTCGTCGGGCAGCCCGGCGAGCGCCGTGGCCACCGTCTCGGGCAGGTCGGGGGCCTGCATGTCGCGCAACCGCGCCTCGGCGAGGAACTGCAGGCCGAAGCGCCCCGCGTGCTCGACGAGCTCATGGAAGTAGACGGGCGTGTTGACCTCGGCCATGTCGTCGTGGAAGAGCGCCGCGTCGCTGCGCTCCAGCAGCCGTCCGACGTGCTCGCGCAGCACGGCGCTGTACGGCGAGCGCTGGCCGGCGGCGGCGATCGTCTCCAACAGCGCCCGCGCGCCGGCGACCCGTGCCGCCGGCTCCTCGACGCCCTCGACGTGGAAGCGCAGGATGTCGCGCGTCATGTCGCGCAGGTAGCTGCCCGGGTAGGCGTTGTAGGAGATGTAGGCGACGCCGTGGGGCGCCAGGCGCTGCGCGCAGACCGCCATGAGCGCGTCGCGCACCCGCGGCGGCACCCACGAGTACAGGCCGTGGGCGATGATGTAGTCGAACTCGCCGTCGGCCTCGGGCGGCAGTTGCGCGACGTCGCCCTGCACGAGCGTGAGGTTCCGGGTGCCGAGCTGCGTGATCGCCGCCCGGCCGCGGGCGACCGGACCAGCGGCGAGGTCGACGCCGACGAAGACGCTGTCGGGCAGCGCGAGGGCCATCGGCAGGAGGTTCGCCCCGTCGCCGGGCCCGAGCTCGAGCACCCGGCAGGCCGACGGGGGCGCTGGACGCATCCCGAACAGCGTCGCCTGCGTGGCGAGCCGGTCGGGATGCGTCTGCGGATACGAATGGCCCGGGTAGGCGAGCGCGTCGTAGGCGTCTCCGGGCCCCGCGTCCATCAGGCCGTCTTGTTGCCCACGAGGTCCCAGGTCACGACGATCGGCGACCCGCCGGCCGGCGTGTAGGTGATCCTGACCCTCGCCGGGTCGAGTGCGACGTTCTCCAGGAGCGCCGGTTCGGCGCGTCCGCCCTGCGCGTAGCCGGTGACCAGGACATCGGTCAGCTCGTAGGTCAGGAAGTCGCGCGGCTGCTCGCCGGTCGTGCGCAGCGTGATGAGCGCCGACTTGAAGTGCTGGCCGGTGGCCACCGCCTGGAAGAGCTTCGGCGACGAGCTGTCGTAGAGCTTCTCGAGCTTGAACGAGCTGAACCTCGCCTTGCCCGAGGAGAGGCCGCCCGCGCCCACCGACGCCTCGTTGTCCACGCCGAACGAGAACGCCTTGATGTCGATCTCGCCCTTGTGCGCCTTGTCGACGCTCTCACCCGGGATGCCGTCGAGCTTGAAGAACCCCTCGGCCCGACCGCTCTGCAGCGCCTGGCCGCCGATCATCATGGCGTCGGCCGCCGAGGCGCCGGCCGGGCCGGCCGGGCCGGCCGGACCCTGCGGGCCGACGTCGCCGCGCGGGCCGGCGGCGCCGGGGACGCCCGTGTCGCCCCTCGGCCCCTGGGCGCCCGCGTCGCCCTTGGGGCCCTGCGCGCCCGTGTCGCCGCGCGGGCCGGCGGGACCCTGCGTCCCCTGGGCGCCCTTCTCGCCCTTCTCGTTCCACGTGATCGCTCGCTCACGGCGGGTGCAGTCGCCCTTGTCGTCGACGACGCGCAGCTGCCCCTTGCCCGAGCCGCTGGCCTTGTAGCAGCCGGTGATCGTGCCGCCCGAGCCGGGAATCGCCGCGACGGCGAACGCTCCGCCCGCGCCGAGCGCCGCCACCGTCGGCACCGCGATCTTCATCGTGCGCGCCGAGATGCGCCGGCGCCCTTCTCCGTGGGCCATGGTCCCCCCCGAGTCCTTTCGTGTCAGCGAACGTGCGCAAGCGTACGTCGTCGGCCGCCTGACTGCTAGACCTCCCGGGCAGGATCCGGCGCAGCGACGGCGAACGCGCTCGCCATGCCCCTGCGCAACCTCGGCGCCGTCCGGTCGTTCCGGGTCCAGAGCTCCCGCTGAGCGTTCGACGTTGCGTTTCCGCCCTCTCAAGCTCCTGGCCGTCCTCTCGGCCCTCATCGCCGCCGTCGCGGTCGGCTCGGTCGTCGCCGGGGCGACCCGGGGACCCACGGGGCCGGACCTTCGCGCCCTGGGGCTCGGCGCGCCCGCGGCCGACGGCGGCCCGGTCGGCCGGCTCGCGCTCACGGGCGGCTGGGTCATGGCGGTCGACGGTCGCGACGCCGGCCGCCGCGAGGACTGGAAGGACGGCGGCTTCGACGGTGAGCGCGTCACCGTGCCGCACGTCGCCAACGCCGGCCAGGTCACCGGCGAGGCGGGGGAGCGGGCCTTCCGCGGCAGCGTCGCCTGGTACCGCACGACGCTCACCGCGCCGGCGACCGGCTCCTACGCGCTGCGCTTCGAGTCCGTGCACCATCGCGCGTCGGTCTGGCTCGACGGGCGCCTGCTCGGCCAGCACACCGGCGCCTACCTGCCGTTCGAGTTCAACCTGCGGCTGCGCGGCGGGGTGCGCCACACGCTCGTCGTGCGCGCCGACTACCGCCATCCGACCCGGATGAAGCGCGACGGCTGGCACCGGGCCTGGTTCAACTGGGGCGGCATCAACCGCGAGGTGACGCTGCGGCCGCTGGAGCGCAGCACGCTGACCGAGCCGTCGTTGCAGACGACGCTCGTGGGCCCGCCGACGCGGGCGGTCGTCGACGTCTCGGTGAACGTGCTGAACCGGGCCCCGCGCGCCCGCGACCTGCAGGTGACGGGCACGCTGCGCCGGGGCGGCGCCCGGGTCGCCGTGCGCTTCGGGCGCGTCCACCTCGGTCCGGGCCAGGCGCGCCGCGTGCGCGGCCGTGCGGTCGTGGCGCGGCCCGCGCTGTGGCAGCCCGGCTCGCCGTCGCTCTACGACCTGCGCCTCGAGGTGCCGGGCGAGGGCGCCTACGAGCAGGCCGTGGGCCTGCGCGAGCTGCGCCGCGTCGGCTCCCGGCTGCTGCTCAACGGCAAGCGCGTGCGGTTGCACGGCGCCTCGCTGCACGAGGACGACCTCGACCACGGCGACGCGCTGCGCCCGGCCCAGATGGACGAGATCGTGCGCCAGCTGCGCGAGGTCGGCGCGAACGCGACCCGTGCCCAGCACGCGCTGAGCCCGGCGCTGCTCGAGCGCCTGGACCGGGCCGGCATCCTCGTCTGGCAGGGCGTCGGGCCGGTCGACGCGCCCGGCGCCTGGACGTCGCAGTCGCCCTACCAGCAGCGCGTGGCTCGCGCGCGGGTGCGCACGACGGTCCGCCAGGAGCAGCTGCACCCGTCGGTCGTCGCCTGGAACCTCGTCAACGAGGTCGCCGGCAACGGCCACGACGACACCCAGGTCGCCTATGTCCGCGACATGGCCCGCTGGATCCACCGCCACGACCCGGGTCGGCTCGTGGCGCTGGACATCTGGGGCACCCATCCGCCGACCGAGCCGGGCGACATCTACCGGGACGTCGACGCCGTCGCGCTGACGAACTACGCGGGCTGGTACGACGGGGCGACGCTCGGCCGGGCACAGATCGCCACGCTCATCCGCGACACCGCCCTGACGTTCACCCGGACGTTCCCCGACAAGGTGAAGATCATCAGCGAGTTCGGCGCCGAGGCCAACGGCGAGAACCCGCGCTTCTCGCCGGGCGGCTACGGCTTCCAGGCCTGGCTGCTGCGCCGGCACATCGCCACGTACCGCGACATGCCCCAGCTGTCGGGCATGTTGGTGTGGAACCTGCGCGACTTCGCGCTGACGCCGTCGTTCGCGGGCGGGTCGATCTCGCGCATCGTCCCCGACATCAAGCTCGTGCGCGGGATCAACCAGAAGGGCCTCTTCGACGTCCACGGACGGCCGAAGCCGTCCGTGGAAGCCGTGCGCAGGGCCTACCTCTCGCTCCCTTAACCGGGGTCAGACCCGTTCCGTTGCAGCGGCATCTGGCGGTCGGGCCCGCCGCCACTCCGCTGCAACGGAACGGGTCTGACCCCGGTGGGGGTTACGCCTGGTTGCCGGCGGCGATGCGCCGCAGGTCGATCGTCTCGTCGTAGAGCTTGGCGTCGACGCCCTCCTCGAGGGCGACCTCGCGCAGCGGCCGGCCCGAGTCGGCGGCCTTCTTGACGATGACCGTCGCCTTGTCGTAGCCGATCGCACGGTTCAGCGCGGTCGCCGTCGCCAGCGTCGCCTCGGCCGACGCCTTCGTCCCCGACTTGCTGGCCTTGATGCCGTCGATGCACTTCTCGCGGAACGCGTCGGACGTCGTCGTCAGCAGGTGAATCGACTGCAGCAGGTTGCGGGCGATGAGCGGGATGCGCACGTTGAGCTCGAACTGGCCCTGCATGCCGCCGATGGTGATCGCCGTGTCGTTGCCGATGACCTGCGCGGCGACCTGCAGCACGACCTCCGGCAGCACCGGGTTGACCTTGCCCGGCATGATCGACGAGCCCTTCTGCAGCTCGGGCAGGAGGATCTCGCCGATGCCCGCCCGCGGGCCGGAGCCCATGAGCGCGAGGTCCTGGGCGATCTTCGTCAGCGACACGGCGACGACCTTCAGCGCCCCGGACAGCTCGACGAGCGCGTCGCGGTTGGCCTGCGCCTCGAACGGATCGGCGGGCGGCGCGATGAGCTTCAGCTTGTTCTCGCGCGCCAGGCGCTTGCGCACCAGGTCGGCGAACTTCGGGTGGGTGTTCAGCCCGGTGCCGGTGGCGGTGCCGCCGAGCGGGATCTGGCCGACGTGCACGAGCGCCGACTCGATGCGCTCCTGCGCCAGCCGGATCTGCGCCGCGTAGCCGCCGAACTCCTGGCCGAGCGTGACCGGCACCGCGTCCATGAGGTGGGTGCGGCCCGACTTCACGACGTCCTTGAACTGCTTGGCCTTGCGGTCGAGCGACCGCTCGAGCTTCTTCAGCGCCGGCAGCAGCTCGTTCGTCGTGCGGTCGAGCGCCGCGAGATGGACGGCCGAGGGGAAGACGTCGTTGGAGGACTGGCCGTAGTTGACGTGGTCGTTCGGGTGGGCCTTGCCGCCGGTGAGCGCCGAGATGACCTCGTTGGTGTTCATGTTGCTCGACGTGCCCGAGCCGGTCTGGAAGACGTCGATCGGGAACTGCTGGTCGTGCTCGCCCGCGGCGACGGCGGCGGCCGCCTCGGCGATCGCGGCGCCCAGGTCCTTGTCGATGAGCCCCAGCTCGGCGTTGACCTGTGCGGCGGCGCCCTTGATGCGGCCGAGCCAGTGGATGACCGCGACGGGGACGGTCTCGCCGGAGATCGGGAAGTTCTCGACGGCCTTCTTGGTCTCGCCGCCATACAGCGTCTTCTTGGGGGGCATGGGGGGAGCCTACGACGACGGGCTCCGCTCGGGCGCGACGGTCACGCGCGCGCTTTCGGGCACGCTGATCCGTAGCCGCCCACCGACAGCGCGCAGGCGCACGTGGCGTGCCCGGCGCGTGGCCGCCGATCGCACGCCGACCCGGTACCACCGCCCGGCGCGGTAGCGCCTCGGGGTCGTCACGACGGCGCGTGTGGGGGAGTGCAGGACGAAGCCGCTCGCGTCAGCGCGCGCGAGTCGCCGCAGCCGTCGGTCGGGGGCCGTCACCGTCCATCCGCGGACCGTGAAGCGTGCCTCGCCGGAGCGGTAGCTGACACGCGCCGGCAGGTGCGGCGGGTTGGCGAAGGCGGCCATGAGCTGCGGCAGCGCGGCACGCAGGTCGCGCGTCCAGAACGGCCACGCGTGCTCGCCCGGGCCGTAGTCGTCCCACGTGCGCGGGATGCCGAGGGCGGCGAGGCGGACGGCGAGGGCGGCGGACTGGTCGTGCAGCAGCGACTCGATGTCGCCCGGCGCCGCGCCGGTGCCGCAGGCGAGGTAGAGCGAGAGCCCGCGCAGGTTCTCGGCCAGGGTGTACGGGTCGTGCGCGCGCCAGCGCGCCTCGGTGGCCGGAGCCGCCGCCCATGGGCCCCACGGCGCGCCGCCGACGACGGCGTCCCGTCGGGCCGGCTCGCCGATCGCCCGCCCCAACGCGAGCGGCCCGGAGAAGCTGGCCGCGGCCACGAACCGGTCCGGGTGGCGTGCGGCGTAGCTCAGCGCGCCGAAGCCACCCATCGACAGCCCGGCGATCGCGCGGCCCGCCCGCGACGGGATCGTCTGCAGATGGCCGTCGATCCAGGGCAGCAGCTCGTCGATGTGGAAGTCCTCCCAGCGTGCGCTCCCGCGCCCGACCCCGTTCGTGTACCAGCCGGCCGCGCCGGCGTCGGGCATCACGACGATGAGGTCGAGGTCGGCGGTGAGCGACTCCGCCTCTCCGTCTCGTGTCCAGTCCGCCGCGCCCTGCGAGCTGCCGTGCAGGAGGTAGAGGACCGGGTGGCGGCCTCCGGGCTCGCCGGTCGCGGCGCCGGGCGGCATGAGGACGCGGACGTGGACCGGGCCGCCGACCGCGTCGCTGTGGAACGTCAGGGCGGTGAGGCGCGGGCTGAGCGCCTCGCTGTCGGTGAGCGTGAGCGCGGCGCCGGCGACGGGCGCCATGGCCAGCAGCGCGGCCGACCCCGCCAGCACGGACGCGACCAACGTGCGCGCCGACCTCATCCGCAGAACGCGATCAGCTCGCGGGCGACGCCGACCGGGTCGTCGTAGGCGATGAGGTAGCCGGTGCCGGGCAGGACGCGCAGGATCGCGTCGGGCAGCAGGTCGAGCGCTTCCTCGGCGGCCCGCAGCGGATGGCGGTGGTCCTGGTCGGCCCACAGCAGCAGGACCGGCAGGTCGAGCCGCGGCAGCAGGTCGAGGACCTCGCGCCGTGCGCCGCGCGGCAGCTCGCGGGCCAGCCGCGCCCAGCAGCGCGCCAGGTCGGCGTTGCCGCCGACGTCAGCCATCGCATGACGGACGAGGTCGGCTGCCTCGGGCACGCCGCGAGCGCTCAGGGCCAGGCCCCGGCGGGGCCGCATCGCCAGCCGGGCTGCGTGACCGGCGAACCGGTCGAATCCGGGCGCGCCGGCGACCCGCGCCGCCGCCCCCCACGCCCGCTGCGCCCGCGGATGGACGGGCGGGCGGTGCAGCCGGCACGGCATGAGCGCGAGCCGCGACGGGCGCAGGTGGCCGAGCTCGATGGCGCGCAGCAGCAGGTCGGCGCCGAGCCCGTGGCCGCCGACGAGCGGGCGCGTGCCCGCCGTCTCGACGCAGAACGCCGCCAGCACCCCGGCCAGCCAGTCGTAGGTGAACGGATGGTGGGGGCGCTCCTCGCTGTCGCCGTGGCCGGGCAGGTCGGGCAGGATGAGGCGGAAGCGGTGGGCGAGCCCATCGGCGGCGGGAGAGAACTCGCGGTGGCTCAGGCCGGCCGAGTGGACGAGCACGAGCGGCGGCCCGGTGCCGACCTCGCGGTAGGCGATGCGCACCCCTTTGCGCGTGTGGAAGAGCCGCAGCCGCATGCGAGCGGAATCGTAGAGTGGAGCGGGTGCGCCGCTCCCCGCATGACCGCGAGATCGTCGCGCTCGCGGTCCCCGCGCTGGGGGCGCTCGCCGCCGAGCCGCTCTACGTCCTGACCGACACGGCGATCGTGGGGCATCTGGGCACGACGCAGCTCGCCGCGCTCGCGCTGGCCGCGTCGGTCCTCAGCGCCGTCGTGACGCTCTGCAACTTCCTCGCCTACGGGACGACCGCGCAGGTCGCGCGCCTCCATGGCGCCGGCGAGCAGGCGCGCGCCGGCGAGGTCGCCGCCCAGGCGCTGTGGCTGGCGACCGGGCTCGGCGTGGCGGTCGCGGCGGCGTGCGCGGCGTTCGCCGGTCCGCTCATGACGCTCGTGGGCGGCAGCGGCGAGGTCGCCGAGCTCGCCGCGCGCTACCTGCGCCTGAGTGCGCCGGGTGTGCCGTGCGCGCTCATCGCCCTGTCGGCCCAGGGCTACCTGCGCGGTGTCGGCGACTTGCGCACGCCGCTGATCGTGCTCGTCGTGGCCAACGCGGCCAACGTCGTCCTGGAGGTCGTCCTCGTCTACGGCCTCGACACCGGGCTGGACGGCTCGGCACTCGGGACGGTCGTCGCCCAGCTCGGCATGGGAGCGGCGTTCGTCGTGCTGCTGCTGCGGGCGAGCAGCGCGGCGCAGGCCTCCCGGCGCCCGCAGCCGGCGATCCTGCGGCGGCTGGCGCGCATGGGCGGCCACATCCTCGTGCGGACCGGCTCGCTGCTGCTCGCGTTCCTCGTCGCGGGCGCGGTGCTGGCCCGGGTCGGCGCAGCGAGCCTCGGCGCCCATCAGGTCGCCTTCCAGCTGTTCATCTTCCTCGCGCTCGTGCTCGATGCGATCGCGATCGCCGGGCAGGTCCTCGTCGGCCGGATGCTCGGGGCCGGACGCTCCGACGAGGCATGGGCCGCCGCGCGGCGCATGTGCTGGTGGTCGGTCCTCGTCGGGCTGGTCATGGCCGGCGGCCTGCTCGCCCTCGAGGACCTGCTGCCGCGCGCGTTCACCTCCGACCCGGCCGTGCTCGCGCGGGCGCACGAGCTCTGGCCGCTGTTCGCGCTCATGCTGCCGATCGGCGCGCTCGTGTTCGCGCTCGACGGGATCCTGCTCGGGGCGGGCGACACCCGCTACCTCGCGTGGGCGATGGCGTTCTCGGCGCTGGTCGTCTTCGTGCCGATCGCGCTCGCCGCCCTGCATTTCGGCTGGGGTGTGACGGGCGTCTGGTGGGGGCTGGTCGCGCTCATGGCGGCGCGTCTGGCGACGCTGGCGCCCCGGTTCGCGGGTCGTCGCTGGGCGGTCGTCGGCGCCCCCGCCTGAGCCGCGGGTGGAGAATCGTCGGCTCGCAGCCCCGAAAACCTCCACAAAGCCGCTCGCCCCGCCCCAACCGCGGCCAGGACGTGCAGAGTCCGCGGCATGTTGAGGACCACTCACTCCAGCCGCCTCGGGCTCAGCACCTCTGAGGCGGCGCGCCATCTCGGCGTGTCCCTGTCGACCGTCCGCCGCTGGTCGGACATGGGCTACCTGCGGGGCTACCGGACGCCGGGCGGCCAGCGCCGCTTCCCGGTCGAGGAGCTCGACGAGTTCGTCGCCTCGCTCGAGGCCCGCACCGACCGGGCCGAGGCGCCGACCGGCTAGCGACCGGCCTCGAGAACGAGCCCCTGGCGAGTCACCGACCAGCGGCTTCGTTCATCCGCCGCTCGATGGCCAGCTCCTCGTCGTAGTCGGCCCGGTCGGCGTGCCGGTAGTCGGTGCCCTGGCCGGCGAGCAGGGCGGCCAGGGCCTCGACGTAGCGGCCGTCGAGCTGGGTGCCTGACACGCGGCGCAGCTCCGTGAGCGCCTCGAACGAGCTCAGCCGCGTGCGGTAGGTGTCGGGCGCCGTGAGCGTGTCGTAGACCTCGGCGACGGCGATGATCTTCGCGATCTCGGGGATCTCGTGGGCGTGCAGCCGTCGCGGGTAGCCCTTGCCGTCCAGGCGTTCGTGGTGGGCGATGATGATCTCCGACAGCGGCCCGTAGACGCCGATGTCGCGCAGCATCTCGGCGCCGAGCTCCGGGTGGCGGCGGATCGCGACCCAGTCGTCCTCGGTGAGCGTGAGCCCGCGCTCCATGACACGGTCGCTGAGCGCGAACCGGCCGATGTCGTGCAGCAGCCCGGCGGTGTGCGCGAGCTCCTGGTCGCGCTCCGACATGCCGCAGTGGGCGGCGATGTCCCGGGCGAAGCGGGCGACGGCGGCGCAGTGGCGCGCCGCCCGCCGGTCGCGCGCGTCCAGCGTGCGGATGAGCCCGCTGAGCACGCCCCAGGAGAGGTTGGCGTACTCGCGCGCGCGTTCGCGCGCGGTGTTGACGAGCCGCGCCATGTACCCGAACGCGAGGACCGCGACGAGGATGAGGATGAGCACCGCGTAGCCGGTCTGGACGTAGACGGCGGCGGTCGCGGTCACGAGGCCGATGTTCAGCACGACGGTCGGCACGAGATGGACGGCGGGGCGCAGCGCGGCGCGCCAGTCGCCGCCGTCGACGAGGGCGATCGCCAGGGCGACGGCCTCGGCGTTGAAGGCGATGATGAGGAAGCTCGCGACCGCGAGCGCGACGTAGAACGCGACGCTCGAGCGGTCGTAGTCGAGCGCCTGCAGGGCGAGCGCCGCGAGGACCGTCGGCAGGGCGGCCAGGCCGGCGTTGATGGCCAGCATGATGCGTCGGTAGCGCTCGACGAGCCAGCCGAGCAGCTCCTGGCCGACCGAGATCGCCAGCGCCCAGGCGGGGCCGAGCAGCCCGGCGGCCAGCGCGCCGCACAGGAACGCGGCCGAGATGAACTGCCGTCCGGCGACGTCGGTGGTGATGAGCCGCGAGCCGAGGGCACAGGCGAGCAGGACGAGGCCGAGCTTCGGGTCGGCTCGGCCGGGGCTGGCAACGGCGACGACGACGCTGACGATGAGCGCCGTGATCGCCGCCCCGGCGACCATGCGCGGTCGCACGGATGCCTCCGACCGGGTCACGCCCGGGGACGCTACCTCGCCGTCGGGCGGGCGGCGCGTGGGACGAGCGCGTACCGCTCCCTCTCCGGGCGCGGTACGCGCGGTCGACGCGGCGGCTCAGCGGCCGCCGGTGTAGCCCGCGATGATGGCGAGGGTGGTGAGAGCACCCGCGTACGGCAGAACTCGAAGCTGGATCTTGCGCATGACGTTGCCTCCCGGTGAACGTCGTGGACGGATGACCCGGCGAGCGTAAGATCGTCTGGTGCTTCTGCACCGCTTGTTGTCGAAAACCGTTGCATTTTGGTGCCAAGACGGGACAGAGTCTGTGCTCCGTGATCCAGTAGGAGCTGTCTCGTGCGAACCCTGAAGACCTCAGAGGCCGCTGCCGTCCTCAACGTCAGCCCCAACACCCTGCGCGCGTGGGAACGCCGCTTCGGCTATCCGCGGCCGCAGCGGTCGCCCGGCAAGCACCGCCTGTACACGCACGGGGAGATCGCGGCGCTGCGCGACGCGCTGCTGGAGGGGCTGTCGATCTCGTCGGCGATCTCCCGCGCGCGCGAGGCGGTCGCGGCCGACACGCACGTGCTCGTCGGCGCGCTCGGCGCGTTCGAGCTCGACCGCGCCGACCACGCGATGGAGGGCACGATCGCCCTGCGCTCGGTGGAGCGCGCGATCGACGAGGTCCTGCTGCCGTCCATGGAGCAGATCGCCGACCGCCACGGCACCGACTCGGCGCCGTGGGCGCTGCTGTCGCGCTGGGCCTCGGACTGGCTGCGCCGCGCCCACCGGCTCTCGCCGCCGCCGACGCGCCGCCAGGTGCTCGTCATCGGCGACGCGACCGGCGACGAGCTCTCGCCCGGGGCGATCGCGCTGCGCGCGCTCGAGGTTGGCTTCGGCCGGCTCGGCGTGCCGACGATCACGCTGCCGGTCGCCGGCATCGCCGGGCTCGGCGACGTGCTGGCGGCCTGCGACGCGCAGGGCGTCGTCATCGCCGGCTCGGGGGCGCCGGACGACGACGTCGCGCGGTGGGCCTATCGCGTCCGGGCGACCGCCGGCGCGCTGCCGGTGCTGCTCTTCCGCCGCGGAGAGCAGGCGCGCGGGACCGCCGGGCGCCATCTGCCCGACTCGCCGGTCGACGCGGCAGAGGCGGCGCTCGACGTGCTCGACCGCGGCGCGCCCGGCGTCTACGCGGCCGATCTCGTAGCGGATCCGGCGCTCGACCGGAGGCGCTACAGCGCGTGACCGACCGCGGTCATCTCCGCGTCGTCCGGGCGCCCGCCACGCCGGAGGCGCCGCAGGTCCTCTTCTGCGGGCATTGCGGCCAGGCGCCGCCGAACGCGATGGCGGCGCGATCGCGCGTCTGCGCGCTGTGCGGGCTCGGGGTGGTCATCGGGGCGCGCAGCGATGTCGCGCCGGCGCCGGGCGACCCGTTTCTCATCGTCGACCGCCAGCTCAAGCTCTGCGCGCTGTCGGGCGCGGCCGAGGCGCTGCTCGACCTCGAGGAGCCGCACGCGGTCCACCGCCCGATCGCCGAGATCCTCGAGTCCGCCGACGTCGAGGCGGGCGCCGAGGACGCGCTGCTGGAGGCGATCATCGAGGTCGCCGGCGGCCCGGTCGCACCGCGGGCGATGGTCGTGCGCCCGCGCGGCGAGTACGGCGTGCGGTTCGGGGCGCGGATCGCGTCCTGCGGACCGCCGACCGGCGCGCTCATCGTCCTCGCGGGCGACGTCATCTGAGACGCCAGGCGCCTGACGTTCGTGCCGCCGAGCGGCACCTCCGTCAGCCGCGATCCGTTGCAGCGCCGCTTGCGCGCCTTGCCACCGGCGAACGCACCGGGTTGAGTGCCGTCCATGGGAGGCGCGATCCGCACGAACGCGGCGGCGGCGATGCTCGGCATCAGCCCGAACACCCTGCGGTCCTGGGAACGCCGCTTCGGCTTCCCGGTGCCGGAGCGGACCGCCGGCGGCCACCGGCAGTTCGACCTTGCCCAGATCGAGGCGCTGCGCGCCGCCTTCGAGGAGACGCAGAACATCTCGTCGGCCATCGCGGTCGCCCGCCAGCGCGGGGCCGGCCCGTCGTCGCCGGCCCGGCTGCGCTCGGCGCTGGCGCGCTTCGACGAGGACGGCGCCAACCGCGTCCTGGAGGAGAGCCTCGCCGTCCGGTCGATCGAGCGCACGCTCGAGGAGGTGCTGCTGCCGGCCGTCGAGGCGCTCGAGGAGGGCGGGCTGGAGCACGGCTTCGCCTGGCGCTTCGCCACCGGCTGGATGGCGGCGACCCGGCGGCTCGCTGCGCCCGCCTCGCGGCCGGAGGGCGTGCTCGTCTTCGACGCGGCGGGCCGCGCGGGGCCGAACACCGAGGCGTTGCACGCGCAGGCGCTCGAGCTCGTCCTGCGGCGCGGCGGCCTGCGGACGCTCGCGCTCTGCGCCACCGGGGACGAGGCCCATCTCGCCCCCGCGGTCGCGGCGCTCGAGCCGCGCGCGGTCGTGCTCGCCGGCGGCGGTGCGCCGCTCGACGCGCTGGGGCGCATCGTCCACACAGCGCGGCGCGTCGTCGGCGACCGGGTGGCGGTGCTCGACTTCCGCGGCGCGATCGCCCACGACGGGCTCTCGATCGTCCAGACCCTGCCCGACGGCCTGCTGGCGGCGCGGGCGTCGGTCATCGCGAGCGTCGAGCGCCGCTCGGGCACGACGCGGTTCGCGCGCGCCGCCTCCGACGTGTAGTTCGGGTGCCGTCCGAAGCGCGCGACATGATCTCGCGCGCAATGACTCTCACCGACGAGCTCGCCGACCCCCTGGCCCAGGACGCCCTGGAGTCCCTCGTGCGCGCCGAGGCCAGCGTGCGGCGGCGGCTGTCGGCCGACCTCGACCGCGAGGGCCTGTCGTCGTCGGGCTTCGCCGTGCTCATGACGCTGTCGGCGGCGGGCGGCGAGCTCGAGCTGCGCGGCCTGCGCACCCAGCTGCGCACGTCGAAGGCGAACGCGACCGAGGTCGTCACGACGCTCGAGTCGCGCGGGTTCGTCCAGCGGTTCCGCCTGCCGCACGACCGCCGTGCCGCGTCGGTGCGGCTGACGACGAGCGGACGCGAGCTCGTCGACCGGCTCTTCCCCGAGCACACCCAGCGGGTCAGCGCGACGTTCGCGGTTCTCGACGAGGCCGAGAAGCGGATGCTCGCCGACATCTGCCGCAAGCTCAGCGCGGCCTAGCGCCGGTCCCCGACGGCGGGGCGGCGACTACCATCCGCCCTCCCATGCCGCGCCGTCCCGTCGATGCCAACCAGTCGTTTCCCGCCCTCGAGGAGCAGGTGCTGGAGCGCTGGCGGCAGCGCGACGTCTTCCACGAGTCGCTGCGCCGCCGCGAGGGCGCCGAGCCGTGGGTCTTCTGGGAGGGTCCGCCGACCGCCAACGGCCGGCCCGGCGTCCACCACGTCCTCGCGCGGGCGTTCAAGGACATCTACCCGCGCTTCAAGACGATGCGCGGCCATTACGTCCGACGCAAGGGCGGCTGGGACTGCCACGGGCTGCCGGTCGAGATCACCGTCGAGCAGCAGCTCGGCCTGCACAACAAGCAGGACATCGAGGCCTACGGCATCGCCGAGTTCAACGAGAAGTGCCGTGAGTCGGTCTTCACGTTTCTCGAGGACTGGGACCGGCTCACCGAGCGGATCGGGTTCTGGGTCGACCTCGACGACGCCTACCGGACGCTCGACCGCGACTACATCGAGTCGGTGTGGTGGGCGCTGCGCACGATCGCCGACAAGGACCTGCTCTACGAGGGCCACAAGGTCGTCCCGTACTGCCCGCGCTGCGGCACGGCGCTCTCCAGCCACGAGCTCGCGCTCGGCTACAAGGACGTCGTCGACCCGTCGGTCTATGTGCGCTTTCCGGTCGTCGACCCGGCCGGGGCGTCGGTCGAGGCGGGCGACGAGCTGCTCGTGTGGACGACGACGCCGTGGACGCTCGTGTCGAACGCGGCGGTGGCGGTCGACCCCGAGCTGACCTACGTGCGGGCGAAGGCCGCCGGGCTCGACGCGCCCGTCGTGCTGGCCGAGGCGCTCGTCGAGCGCGTCCTGGCCGACGCCGACGTCGAGATCCTCGACCGCTTCCCGGGCGCCGCGCTGGAGGGCGTCCGCTACGAGCCGCCGTTTCCCTACATCAAGGGCGAGGAGTACGGCGAGCGCGGGCACACCGTCCTGCTCGGCGACTTCGTCACCGCCGAGGACGGCACCGGCCTCGTCCACACCGCGATCGCCTTCGGCGAGGACGACTTCCGGCTCGGCGCCCAGTACGGCCTGAAGGTCGTCAACCCGGTCCGGCTCGACGGGACCTACGACGAGCGCATCACCGGCTACACCGGTCGCTTCGTCAAGGACGCCGACGCCGACCTCGTCACGGACCTCGAGCGCCGCGGGCGCCTGCTGCGCGCCACCGAGTACGAGCACAGCTACCCGCACTGCTGGCGCTGCGGGACGCCGCTGCTCTACTACGCCAAGCCCTCCTGGTACATCGGCACGTCGCGGCTGCGCGACCGCCTCATCGCCGCCAACGAGCAGGTCAGCTGGCACCCCGAGCACGTCAAGGATGGCCGCTTCGGCAAGTGGCTGGCCAACAACGTCGACTGGGCGCTGTCGCGCGAGCGCTACTGGGGCACGCCGCTCCCCGTGTGGCGCTGCGAGGCCGACCCGGAGCACGTCCACGTCATCGGCTCGTTCGCCGAGCTCGAGGAGCGCTCCGGCGTGGCGCTGGAGGACCCGCACCGCCCCTACGTCGACGACGTGACGTTCGCCTGCGACGACTGCGGCGCGACGATGCGCCGCGTCCCTGAGGTCATCGACGTCTGGTTCGACTCGGGCGCCATGCAGTTCGCCCAGTGGCACGCGCCGTTCGAGCACGAGGAGGAGTTCGAGGCGTCGTGGCCGGCGAACTTCGTCTGCGAGGCGCTGGACCAGACCCGCGGCTGGTTCTACTCGCTGCTGGCCGTCTCGGTCCTGCTCTACGACCGCAACCCCTATGAGAACGTCGTCTGCCTCGGCCTCATCCTCGACGAGGACGGGCAGAAGATGTCGAAGTCGAAGGGCAACGTCGTCGAGCCGTTCTCGGTCCTCGACGAGTTCGGCGCCGACGCGCTGCGCTGGTACTTCTTCAGCTCCAAGCAGCCGTGGGACGGCTACCGCTTCTCGAAGGAGACGATCGCCGAGGGCGTCCGCCTCTTCCTCAACACGCTGTGGAACACGTACGGGTTCCTCGTGTTGTATGAGAACGCGTCCGGGCAGCAGTCGGCGGGCGAGCCGACCGATCTGGACCGCTGGGCGCTCTCGCGCCTGGGCGCGACGGTCGAGGAGGTCACCGAGCGCCTCGACGCCTTCGACGCGACGGCGGCCGCGCGGACCATCGCGGCGTTCGTCGACGACCTCTCCAACTGGTACGTGCGCCGCTCGCGGCGGCGCTTCTGGGAGGGCGACGCCGCCGCGTTCGCCACGCTGCGCCGGTGCCTCGTCACGACGGCGCAGCTGCTCGCGCCGTTCTGCCCGTTCGTCGCCGACGAGATCTACGACAACCTCGACGGGTCGCTCGAGTCCGTCCACCTCACCGACTGGCCGGCGGCACCCGAGCGCGACCTCGAGCTCGAGGCCGCGATGGCCACGGCGCGCCAGGCGGTCGCCCTCGGGCTGCGCGCGCGGGCCGGGGCGAAGGTCGGCCTGCGCCGCCCGTTGCGCGAGGCGGTCGTCGTCGCCGCCGGCCGCGAGCGCGCCGAGCTGGAGGCGACGGCCGACATCGTCGGCGAGGAGCTCAACGTCAAGGCGCTGCGCTTCGTCGACGAGGCCGACGAGCTCGGCTCCTACGAGCTCAAGCCCAACTACCGGACGATGGGCCCGCGCTTCGGCAAGCTCATGCCGCAGGCGGCCGCCGCCGTCGCCGCGCTCGACGCCGACGCGGCCGCCGCCGCGCTGCGCCACGGCGAGACCGTCGGCGTCCACGTCGACGGCCACGACCACGAGCTCACGGCCGACGACCTGCTCATCGGCCTGCAGCCGCTTGAGGGCTTCCAGGTCGAGCGCGAGGGCGGCCACGCGGTCGCTCTCGACCTCGCCATGGACGACGAGCTGCGCCGGGAGGGGTGGGCCCGCGAGGTCGTGCGCGCCGTGCAGAACGCACGCAAGGACGCGGGCCTGGAGGTCTCCGACCGGATCGCGCTCACGCTCGGCGGCGACGCGGAGGTCCTGGACGCGGCGCGCGAGCACGAGGCGCTCATCGCCGGCGAGGTGCTGGCGACGTCGGTCGGCTACGACGGCGACGGAGCCGGCCGCGAGGCCAAGGTCGACGGCCGTCCGCTGCGGGTGGCGGTCGCGCGCGCCTAGCCGAGGCGGGCGGCCGCTCGGGCGACTGGAGCAACGAACGTGGTGCCAGAGCCGACGAACGTTGCTCGCGATGGGCGAGGGGGGGCGAACTTCGCTCGCCCGCGGCCTACATGGGGTGACCCCTTCGACTCGAGAGAGGAGCACCCCATGGAGGCAGAGCAGCTGCGGGCGGTCGTCGAGGCGATCCCGCCCGGCCGCTGGATGAGCTACGGCGACGTCGTGCGCGCGGCGGGCGGTACGCCGCGGCAGGCGGTCGCCGTCAACGGCCGGTTGACGCGGATGGGCTGCGACGGCGCCCACCGCGTCCTGAAGTCCGACGGCAGCGTGGCCGGTACCGCCCTCGGCGACCCCGAGCGCGTCCTGCGCCGGCTGCGCAAGGAGGGCCTGCGGTTCACCGGCGGGCGCGCCGACCCGGAGGCGCGCGTCGTGGCGGAGGGCTGAGCCCACGCCCCCGGGCGAGATAGGGTGACCGTGATGCGCGCGCACCGGCACGCCCACCTCTAGCGAACGGGACCGTGTTCCCGTCGCCGACCCGCCACGGGCCGGCGGCTTCGTCCTGTCCGTCTACGAGGAGGTTTCATGCCGTCTTTCATCCCCGCGCCGCTGGCGCGGGTCGCGGCGGACCTGCGTTGCCCTGTCTGCGCGCGTCCGCTCGCAACCGCCCCCGGAGCGCTGCGCTGCGCTCGTGCTCATTCGTTCGACGTCTCCCGGCACGGGTCGGTGACGCTCGCCTCGTCTCGACGGCGGCCGGCGGCCGGCGACGACGCGGCGATGGTCGCCGCGCGGGAGGCCGTCCTCGGCGCGGGGCACTTCGCGCCGTTGACCGCGGCCCTCGTTGAGGCCGCCCGCGGCGGCGACGCGCCAGGCGCGCCGCTCGTCCTCGACGTCGGCGCGGGCACCGGCCACCACCTCGCGGCGGTGCTCGACGCGCTTCCCGGCACACACGGCGTCGCGTTCGACTCCTCTCGGGCCGGGCTGGGACGGGCGGCGCGGGCGCACGGTCGGATCGCGGCGGTCCGCGGCGACGTCTGGCACCACATCGCGCTGGGCGACGCCACGGCCGGACTCATCCTGAACGTCTTCGCACCCCGCAACGCCCGGGAGTTCGCGCGTGTCCTGCGTCCCGGCGGGACGCTGGTCGTCACCACGCCTGCGAGCGACCATCTCCAAGAGCTCGCCGCCGTGCATTCCGTCGCCATCGACCCGCGCAAACGCGAACGGCTCCACCGTGAGCTCGCGCCGCGGTTCGCCCGCGTCGGCGTCCGGCGCATCGCCTGGCCGCTGCGGCTCACGCCGCTCGAGGCCGCCGCGATCGTTCTCATGGGCCCCGCGGCGCACCACCTGTCGCCCACCGTCGAGCGACGGCTGCGAGCGTTGCCGGAGACGATCACGGTGACGGCCGCGGTCGAGGTGCACCGCTTCCGGCACGCGATGGGTCGACGGGCACGCGCATGCCCGACGACCTGAGGCTCGGCCGTCTGAGCCGCCGCCCCCGCGCAGGCAGAATGCGGGGCGTGGATCTCCGCCAGCTCGAGTACTTCGCGGCCGTCGCCCGCCACCGGCACGTGCGACGCGCCGCGGAGGATCTCTACGTCACGCCGTCGGCGGTCTCCCAGCAGATCCGCCGGCTGGAGGCGCAGCTGGGACTCGAGCTGCTGCACCGCACGCCGCGCGGCGTCGAGCTCACCCCCGCCGGCGCCGAGCTGCTTCCGCGCGCCGAGGCGATCCTCGCGGCCGTCGCCCGAGCGCGCACGGCGATGGACGAGCACGCCGGCACGCTGCGCGGCGGCGTCCGCGTCGTCGCGACCGCCGACGCCGCGTCGCTGCCCGCCGCGTTGGCGGCGTTCGGCGCCGAGCATCCGGGCGTGCGGATCGCCCTGCGCCACGTGGCGCCCGCGGCGACCGTCACGATGGTGACGACCGGTGCGGCCGACCTCGCGGTCGCCGCCCTCGGCGAGGCGCCACCGACGCCCTCCGACGTGGAGGCGGTCGCGCTGGGCGGCGAGCCGCTCGTCCTCGCCGTCGCGCTCGACGACCCGCTGGCCGGCAACGACGGGGTCGCCCTGCGTGACCTGCGCGAGCGGCCGTTCGTCCTGCCCGAGCCGGGCAGCGCCCTGCGCGACGTCGTCCTCGACGCGTGCGGCGCCGCCGGCTTCGGGCCGGTGCCGCTGCTGGAGGTCGGCGACCCGACGGCCGTGCGGGTGCTCGTGCAGTCCGGCATGGGCGTCGCGCTCGTCCCGGGCTCGTGGCTGGCCGGCCCCGGCCCCGAGGTCGGGCGGGCGACCCCGGCCGGCGCCGGGCTGTCGCTGGCCCGCTGGCTGCTCGCGCGCCCGGCGGTGCTGACGCCGGTCGGCCGCCTGGCACACGAGCATCTGCGGGCGCAGCTCTCACAGCACCGCTGAGAGCTCCTGCTCGAGCCGCCGCAGGGGCCGCGACCCGACGAGCGACAGCACCGGCTCGCCGTGGTGGAACACGAGCAGGGTCGGCACCGACAGGACGCCGTAGCGCGCCGTCATGCCCGGGTTGGCCTCGATGTCCAGCGAGACGACCAGCAGGTCGTCGCGCCGGGTCGCGAGCTGTTCGAGCAACGGGTCCATCATGCGGCACGGGCCGCACCAGGCCGCCCAGAAGTCGACGAGGACGGGCACGTCGGACTCCAGGACGACGGCATCGAACGTCACGTCGGTGACGGGCACGACGGAGGAGGTGGAGGACGCTGTGGTGATCATGCCTCCACGGTGTCAGCCGCGGCCGGCCGAGTCGACGCCGATCGCTGAGCGGGTTGCGTAGCGGCGCTACACGGCCCCGGCCGACACGGTCGGTCCCAGCGGCCGGAGCAGGCGCCACAGCGCGGCGGGCGCCTCTTCGGCGACGAAGTGCCCGGCGCCGTCGACGACCGCGGTCGTGACGTCCCGGACGCCGGTGGCCCGGAAGCCGTCGGCGTAGACCTCGACGTCGCCCCCGCGTGCGCCGCCGCGGACGTAGAGCAGCGGGGTCGACGTCGGCTCGGCCGGCGCCCCGTTGTCCTCGACGTCGACGCGGAACGCCCGATAGAAGTCGAACCCTGCCGCGAGCGCCGGGGGCGAGCGGTACGCCGTCGCGTACGCGGCTCGGGCGGCGGGGCCGACCGCGGACGGGTCGGCGGCGAGCGCGTCGAAGAAGTAGTCGAAGTACTCGGCGTGGCGGCCGTCGACGAGGCGCTCGGGCAGGCCGGGGACGGCATGGAACGCGAAGTGCCAGATGTAGGGGTTGGCGACGACCTCCCGCCAGGGCGGGACGCCGGGCACGGCGGTGTCGAGGATCGCCACGGCGCGGGCCGCGTCGTCGTGGCGGCGCAGGTAGGCGTAGGCGACCATCCCGCCGATGTCGTGTCCGACGACGACCGGACGGTCGAGTCCGAGGCGGGCGACGAGCCCGCGGACGGCGTCGGCGATCGTGGCCTTGCGACCGGCGCAGGTCCCGGGACCCGACCGTCCGACGCCCGGGAGGTCGATCGCCACCATTCGCGCCTCGCCCGCGGCGATCTCCATGAGCGGCGACCACGCCGTGTGGTCCTGCGGCCAGCCGTGCAGGAGCAGGAACGGCGGAGCGCCGGGGTCGCCGAGCTCGGCCACATGGAACCGCAGGTCGCCGACGGCGACCTGCGACGTGCGCGGCGCCGGGGTGGGCATCGCGTGGGTTCGCCGGAAGGGCTAGGCGCCGCCGACGCCCTCGGTGACGCGGCCGGTGCCCGCGCACGTGGGGCAGTCCGCCCCGTCGTCGCGCCGGCCGCTGCCGCCGCAGTCCGGGCAGAGGTTCTCGCCGGTCCCCTCGGTGCCCGGGTGGGCCTGGTCGCCGGGGCGCAGCGCGGGGTCGGTCGGGTCGTCCGGCAGGCTCATGGTCGCCGGGATACCCAGAGCGCCGCGCCGCGTACCGCTCGGCGGCGCGGCGCGGCGCCGAGCGCGCGGGCTCGCGCGCCCGCTAGGCGAGCGCCGGCTCGAGCTCGGCCTCGAGCTTGCGCTTCGGGTAGGCGCCGATGACCTTCTTGGCGACCTGTCCGTGCTTGAAGAGGATGAGCGTCGGGATGCTCAGCACCTGGAACTGGGCGGCCGTCTGCTGGTTGTCGTCGATGTTGAGCTTGACGATCTTCAGGTCGGGCCGCTCGGCCGCCATCTCCTCGAGGACCGGCGCGACGACGCGGCACGGGCCGCACCAGGGCGCCCAGAAGTCGACGAGCACGGGCTGGTCGGCCTCGAGGACCTCAGCCTGGAAGGTCGTGTCGGTGACGTCGTTGAGCGTGCCGGCCATCGTGTCTCTCCTTGGGGACGAAGCGGGGATCGCGTCCCACTATACAAAGTGAAGTACCGCGAGTGGGGAAGCGTCCGGCGAGCGTACCCGTCAGCGCAGCCAGAGGATCACGTCGGGCGAGACGAAGACCTCGACGAGCGCCGAGGCCACGAGCATGGGCACGGCGATCGCGACCGTGACGAACGTCGCGGCCATGAGCTCGTCCCAACGATCACGGCGGCTCGCGTGCACCCAGGCGGCGAGCGGCAGGAAGAGCGCGATGAGCTCCGGCACGGCATGGGGAAGCAGCCCCACGAGCAGCTTCCAGGTCGGCATCCCGCCCTGCGCGGCCAGCGTCGCGGCGCCGCCGCCGAGCACCCACGCCTGGGTCACCAGCGAGAACGTCGTCGCCGCGACGACGAACGCGATCGCGGCCGAGCCCGCATGGTCGTGGATCCGGCGCCAGAGGCCGCGGTAGGCCTGGGCCTCGAGCGGCAGCGACGTCCGGGCGATGAACCCCGCCACGCAGGCCATCGCATGCAGGGCCAGCACGTAGGCGTTGCGTTCGAGCACGTGCAGGACGTCGCGCGTCGTCGCCGGCTCGGTGAGCCCGGGGAAGTGCGCGGGCGTCGGGTCGGGCGTCGAGAGCAGGGAGATGACCCAGGTCGCCAGCAGCAGCCCGGCGCTGACGAGTGCCGCTCCCGCGAACCACGGCACGAGAACCGCCTTCGGGTCGCGCTCCCAACGTTCGAGCGTCCGGCGGGTGTCGCGCAGGCCTTGGACGACAACGAGTTGCGGGGCCATCTCCCGCGTGGATCGGCCGCCCGCCGACCGGGCTTGAACCGGTCAGCGCTCGGGGCGACGGAGCTTCGGCACGAGGAACATCGCCTCGATCGCGATCCGTGGCGACATCTTCGAGCGCCCGTGCAGGCGGTCGCGGAACGTGATCGGTACCTCGACGACCCGGAAGCCGCGCCGCACCGCGCGGTTCGTGAGCTCCACCTGGAACGCGTAGCCCTGGGCGCGGACGGTGGGCAGGTCGATCGCCTCGAGCACCTCGGCCTTGAAGCACTTGAAGCCGCCCGTGAGGTCGCGCACGCGCAGCCCGAGGATGAGCTGCGCGTACAGGCTGCCGCCGCGGCTGACGAACCGGCGCAGCAGGCCCCAGTCGGCGACCTTGCCCCCCTGGACGTAGCGCGACCCGAGCGCGACGTCGGCCGCCCCGTCGCGCACGGCGGCCAGCAGGCGCGCCAGGTCGGCGGGGTCGTGGGAGAAGTCGGCGTCCATCTCGAAGACGAAGCCGGCGCCGCGGTCCAGCGCGTGCCGGAACCCCGCGAGGTAGGCGGGGCCGAGGCCCTCCCGGGTCGTGCGGTGCAGGACCTCGACCTCATCGGGGTGCTGGCCGGCGAGACGGTCGGCGAGCCGGCCGGTGCCGTCGGGCGAGTCGTCGTCGACGACGAGGATCCGGAAGCCCTCGGGCGCCGCGTCGCGCAGCACCTGCTGGGCGGCGCCGACGATCGCCTCGATGTTCTCGGCCTCGTCGAAGGTGGGAAGGATGAGCCAGGGGATGCCCGCCACGAGGGCGCGTACAGTAGCCAGCGCCGATGGCGGACCCCTCCAACGCGACCCACGGCATTGCCCGTTTCCGTGCCTGATCCTTCCAATGCCGCGATTGCTGCCGCGCTCGACGAGCTCGGCGACCTCTACGAGCTCGACGGCGCGATCGTCCACCGGGTCGTCGCCTACCGCAACGCGGCCAAGGCGGTCCGGGAGGCGCCACAGTCGGTGGCGGCGCTCACGCGCGCCGGGAAGGTCACGTCGCTGCCGGGCGTCGGCAAGACGCTGGAGGAGAAGCTCACCGCGCTGCTGGAGACCGGGACGATCCCGGCCGCCGAGAAGCTGCGCGCGAAGTTCCCGCCCGGGCTGATCGACATGACCCGCCTGCCGGGTCTGGGGCCCAAGCGGGCGCGCAAGCTCTTCGACGAGCTCGGGGTCGACTCGCTCGAGGCGCTGCGCGGGGCGGCCGAGCAGCAGCGGCTGCGGTCGGTGCGCGGGTTCGGGCCGAAGTTCGAGGCGTCGGTGCTGGAGGCGTTCGCGGCCGGCGTCGCCGAGAAGCCCGCGCCGCGGATGGTGCTCCACAAGGCGGTCGAGCTGGCCGAGGCGATCTGCGACGCGCTGCGGGCCGTGCCGGGGGCGGTGCGGGTCGAGGCGGCGGGCGGCATCCGGCGGATGGCCGACAGCGTCAAGGACATCGACATCGTCGCCGCGGCCGAGGACCCCGGCGCGCTGGCGGCGGCGCTGGGCGCGCTGGATCTCGTCGAGAGCGCCTCCTCGGCCGGCGAGAACGCAGCGCGGGCGCGGACCCACAACGGGGCCTCGATCGACCTGCGGGTCGTCGAGCCCGACCAGTTCGGCAATCTCCTGCAGCACTTCACCGGGTCCAAGAACCACAACATGCGGTTGCGCGAGCAGGCGGTGCGGCGCGGCCTGCACGTCTCCGAGTACGGGATCCTCGACGACGCGACCGGCGAGACGCTGCGCTGCGCGACCGAGGAGGAGGTCTACGAGCGGCTCGGCCTGCCGTGGATCCCGCCCGAGCTGCGCGAGGACCGCGGCGAGCTCGAGACCGGCTTCGTCGTGCCCGAGCTCGTGACGGTCGAGGACCTCCGCGGCGACCTGCACTGCCACACGGTCGCCTCTGACGGGCGCAACACGATCGAGGAGATGGCGCGCGGCGCGCTGGCGCGCGGGCTGGAGTACGTGGCGATCACCGACCACTCGGCGACGCACGGGTTCGGCAACGACGTCAGCCCCGACGAGCTGCGCCGGCAGATCGAGCGGGTCCGCGCGGTCGATGCCGCGCTCGACGGCATCCGCGTCCTCATCGGGACCGAGACGAACATCCTGCCCGACGGCTCGCCCGACTACGACGACGCGCTGCTGGCCGAGCTCGACTGGGTCGTCGGGTCGGTCCACACGAGCTTCGGGATGTCGCGCGAGGACATGACGAAGCGGATCGTGACGGCGGTCGAGCATCCGTACGTCGACTGCATCGGGCACCTGACCGGGCGCAAGATCGAGCGCCGGCCGCCCTACGAGCTCGACGCCGACGCGGTCTTCGCGGCGGCGGCGGCGACGGGCACGATGCTTGAGATCAACTCCGCGCCCGACCGGCGCGACCTCAACGACGTCCACGCCCGCCAGGCGTGCGACGCGGGCGTGCGCATCGTCATCGACACCGACGCCCACGGGGTCTCGACGCAGGGCATCTCGCGCTGGGGCGTGGCGACCGCGCGCCGCGCGCGGCTCACCGCGGCCGACGTGGCGAACACGCTGCCGTGGGATCAGTTCGCGCCGCTGCGCAAGCGCGCCCGCTGACCCCGGCGCTCCCAGCTCGGGCGCGTCGAGGGATCAAGATCTTCGCGTGGGGCGAAGTTCTTGATCCCTCGACGGCCGGGGAGGCGCCAGGAGGGCCGGGAGGAGCTGCTGCGCGACGACCGCGTCGACCGCCGCGTGCGAGAACGGCGCGACCGCCGTGCGGGCGCGCGCCGCGTAGCCCGGGTCGTCGTCGTCCAGGGCGGCGCGCAGGGCGGCGCTGAGCCCGTGCGGCTCGACGACCCAGCCCAGCCCGCCGCGCAGCAGCGGCAGCGCCGCGTAGGGGCCGGGCGCCGGCGTCGTCACGACGCGGCAGCCGTCGGCCAGCGCCTCGAGCTGGGCGATCCCGTAGTCCTCGCGCCGCGGCGCGGTGACGTAGACCCTCGCGCGGCGCAGCAGGGCGCGGAAGTCCGCGGGCGCCAGGCGCCCCGCGTAGCGCACGCCGGCCTCGTCGCGCCCCTCGATCCCGGCGACGACGAGTTCCTCGCCCGCGCGGCGCGCGGCCGCCCACGCGGGCAGGATCCGGTCCAGCCCCTTCTTGTACGGGTTGGTCGCGTACGTCACCGCGGCGACGTCGCGCGGCTCGCCGCCCGCGCCGCCGGAGGGGTCGACCGGAATCGGGACGATGACCGACGGCGTCGCCGGGTCGCCCGCCTCGCGCAGCGCGCCCCGGTCCTGCGGCACGAGCAGCGGCGCCTGGCGCAGCCGCCGGCGCTCGAGCGGGCGCTGCCAGAGCCCGTGCCGCCCCGGCCGGTTCGCCGCGGCCGGCGCGTCCATCCGGATCGCCCCGGGCCGCGGCCACAGCAGCGCCGCCGTCGTCGTCCCGTAGAGGATCGCCCGCGGCGACGACCCGGCCAGCGCCTCGACCGTCACCCGCCGTGCGGCCCGCGCCCACCCCAGGTCGGTGAGCATGAACGTCCGCACCTCGCGCGGCGCCACCGGCCGCACGAGCGCGACCTGCGCACCCGCCCGGCGCAGCGCGCCGGCGAGCTCGTCCTCGGCGACGCGCAGTCCGTGGGTCGACCCGAGGCCGACGATGAGGACGTCCGGCGAGGGCATCGCCTGCCATTCTCCCGACCGCGTGACCGGAACGCTCGTCAACGTCGCGGCGATCCTCGCGGGCACCGTCGTCGGCGTGCTCGCCGGCGGCCGCCTGCCGCCGGCCGTCCACGAGCGCGTCCTGCGCGGCCTGGGCCTCGTCACGGTCGTCCTCGGGGTCGACCTCGCGCTGCAGTGGCGCGACACGAACGTCCTGTTCGTCATGGGCGGCATCCTGCTCGGCGGCCTGGTCGGCGAGCTGCTCGGCGTCGAACGGCGCCTGGAGGCCCTCGGGGCCACGCTGCAGCGGCGCCTCGCACGCGAGCCCGGCCGCTCCACGGTCAGCGAGGCGTTCTTCACCGCCAGCCTGCTCTACTGCGTCGGCGCGCTGGCGGTCGTCGGCTCGTTCCAGGACGGGTTGACCGGCGACCACAGCACGCTCTACACGAAGGCGCTGCTGGACGGCTTCGCGTCGGTCGCGCTCGCCGCCAGCCTCGGCCCCGGCGTCGCGCTGGCGGCCGTCAGCGTCCTTGTCTACCAGGGCGCGCTCACGCTTGGCGCCGAGGCGCTCGCGCCGATCCTCGGCGAGGGCAGCGACGCGCTGCTGTCGATGACCTCCGCCGGCGGCGTGCTCATCCTCGCCATCGGGCTCAAGCTGTTGGACATCGCCGACGTCAAGGTCGGCAACTACCTGCCGGCGCTCGTCCTCGCTCCGGCGATCGCCGGTCTGGCCTCGGCCTTCTAGGCGGCGCCGTCGAGCGTTGCCCGCTCGCGGCGGAAGCCCGCCGTGCGCACGAGCCGCATCGGCCGCAGCGGCGACGTGCGCTGCACGTAGAAGGTCACCCCGTCGCGCTCCTCGATCGCCCGCACCGCCGGCTCCTGGCGGCGCCACGCCAGCGCCCAGATGATCATGAACCCGGCCGCGATCGCCGGGATCTGGGCTCCGGCGACGGAGAGCACGCCGGCCGCGATCGCCGCCACGAGCAGCGGCCACAGCCGGTTGACGATCGTGGCGCCCGGCCGGATGTCGGGCATCATCGTCGCCGCCTTGGACTCGGCGAGCAGGCGGGCGATCGGCGGGTTGACGTCGTGGCGGCGACCCAGGAACGTGCCGATGAGCGTCGCGACCAGCCACCAGCCGGTGGCAAAGAGCGCGAGCTCCTCGTCCTGGCCGCGCGTCGCCGCCAGGAGCGTGAGGACGGCGAGCGACGTGGCGGCCCCGGCGCTCAGCAGGACGGTGGCGCGGAGGAGGTCGACGAACCGCATCGGCCCGCGGTTCAGCCCGCCAGCTGCTCGAGCAGCGCCCGGACGCCGAGGGGCCCATCGACGAGCAGGTCGGCGGCCTCCTCGAGCTCGGGCGGCGTCTCGTCGGAGCGCACCCCGACGCAGACCGCGTTGGCCAGCCGTCCGTCGGCGACCGCGGCTCGCAGCGCCGCGAAGGCGTCGACGTCGGTGCGGTCGTCGCCGGCGTAGAGCGCCACCGAGACGGCGGCGGCCTCCAGCAGCCGGTCGATGCCCTTGCCCTTGTGCAGCTCGACGGGCGGCCGCACCTCCAGCACCTTGCGGCCCCAGTGGGTCGCCAGCCCCGCCGCTTCGGCGCGGCGGGCGATCCGCTGCGCTGCCGCCTCGGCCGCCGCCTCGTCGGGCGCCCCGCGCCAGTGGAAGCCGTAGATGACGTCCTTGTCCTCGCCGCGGATGCGCAGCCGGTGCAGCTCGGCGCCGCGCAGCTCGGCGGCGGCGAACTCCTGCACGCGCCGGCGCCACTCGAGGACTTCGGGCTCGATGACCGGCTCGGTCATGCCGCCGCGCAGGATCTCGGTGCCGTGGTTGCCGACGTAGGTGATCGATCCCAGTGCCACGATCCGCCGGGCGATCGTCGCCCGGCGGCCGCTGATGCACGCGACGAGGCCGTAGCGGCGGGCGATCGTGATGAGCGGCAGCCGCGTCGGCTCGGGCACGTGGGCGTCGTCGGCGTGACGGACGATCGGGGCGAGCGTCCCGTCGATGTCGAGGAGCACGGCCGCCCTGGTCGGGTCGGCGAGCAGCGGGGCGAGGGCGTCGTCGAGGGTCGCTCCGGCGGACACGCTCCTATGATCGCAGCATGCCGACCCAGGACCGGATGTCGCTCGGCGGCCCGCAACGAACGTTGCGCCTGGCGGTCATCGGCACGGGCGCGGGCCTCTTCAGCGGGCTCTTCGGCGTCGGGGGCGGCACGGTCATCGTTCCGCTGCTCATCCTGTGGCTGGCCTACGGCGACCGGGAGGCGACGGGCACGTCGCTGGCGGCGATCATCATCATCGCCGCGGTCGCGATGCTCACCCAGGGCGCCTACGGCAACGTGCACGTCGGCGACGGGCTGCTCGTCGGGGTCCCCGCGGTGGGCGGTGTGCTCGCCGGGACGGCGCTCCAGCAGCGCATCCCTCAGCGCGCGGTGACGCTGCTGTTCGCCGGGCTGCTCGTCGTGACCGCGGTGGCCCTGCTGATCCCATGATCGGCGCGATCGCCATCGGCGTGCTCGCCGGCTTCGTCGCGGGCATGCTCGGCGTGGGCGGGGGCGCGATCTTCGTGCCGGCGCTGACGCTGCTGCTGGGCCTCAGCCAAGTCGACGCCGAGGCGACCTCGCTGCTGGCGATCATCCCGGTCGCGTTGGTGGGCGCCGCCAGCCAGTACCGCTACGGCAACGTCCGGCCGCGGGAGGGCCTGATCCTCGGGCTGCTGGCGATCCCGGGCGCGGTGGCCGGTGTGGCGATCGTCAACGTCGTCCCCGAGCGGGCAACCGAGGTCGGCTTCGCCTGCCTGCTGCTGTTCGTCGCCTCGCAGCTCGTGCGCCGGTCGCTGCGGCCGGCGGCGTAGCTCAGCCGTCGAGGCCCACGCCGTGCTATCCGGGGTTGTGGCCATCAAGCTGCAAGCCGTGCTCGAGCGCGCCCTTGATGGAGGCGTCGAGCGCGTTGAGGCGGTAGAGGGCGAGCGCCTCGGCCGAGCCGAAGCGGGAACCCGTCCCCACCCGCCCGACTGAGTCGGGCCCGTGGTGGGTCAGCACGCAGTGCGCGAGCGCGAGCCGGCGCGGCTCGTCCAGCGCCGCCACGCGCCGCGCGCGCTCGTCGAGCAGCCGCAGGCCGAGCTCGACGTGGCCGAGCAGCCGGCCCTCGTCGGACAGCGCGATCTCCGCGCCGTAGGTGAACTCGCCCGTCTTGCCGAGGTCGTGCACGAGCGCCGCGCAGATGAGCAGGTCGGAGTTCAGCCGGACGTGCAGCTGACAGGCCTCCAGGGCGAGCGTCCCGACCGCGACGGTGTGCTCGAGCAGGCCGCCGAGGTAGGCGTGGTGGCCGCTGCGCGTGCATGGCGCCCGGCGCCAGTCGGCCCGCAGCGCGTCGTCGGCCAGCAGCGCGTCGAGCAGGCCGCGGTAGCCCGGGTCGTGGACCTCGCGGGCGAGGTGCTCGAGGAAGCCGTCGAGCTCGTCGAGGTCGCGGTAGGCGACGGGCAGGAACGCGGCCGGGTCGGCGCTGCCCGCCGGAGCGGTGGCGATGGAGCGGACGTCGAGTTGGAGCTCGTCGCGGAACCGCTCGACCCGGCCCGCGACCTGGACGAGGTCGCCGCGCTCGAAGCGCCCGGCGGCGACGTCGGCGTCCCGGAAGACCCGGCCGGCGATCGCGCCGGTGCGGTCGCGCAGCTCGAGCGCCAGGTAGGGCGAGCCGGCTCGTGACATGAGCCGTTCCTTGCGCGTGCAGGCGTAGACGCCGGCGATCTCGTCGCCGGCGCGCAGCGTCGACAGCGCAGCCGGGGTGGTGTCGGGCACGGCGGCCACGACGAACATCATGGAGCGCGCAGCGGATGGCGCTACCGTGCCCTTGATGCAGCCGCTGATCTGGGAGAGCCGGCCCGACGGCCTCCGGGCCCCGGCCCTGGTCTGCGCGTTCACGGGCTGGAACGACGCCGGGGACGCCGCCTCGGCCGCCCTGCGCTTCTTCGGCGCCTCGCTGTCGGCCACCCGGTTCGCGACGATCGACCCCGAGGAGTTCTTCGACTTCCAGGCGACCCGTCCGCGGATCAAGCTCGTCGACGGCGACACGCGCGAGCTCGAGTGGCCGTGCATCGAGATCTACGTCGCTCGCGTGCCGCGTGCGCCGCGCGACCTCATCCTGCTCTCCGGCCCCGAGCCCACCTTCCGCTGGAAGGCGTTCACCCGTCTCATCGTCGACCTGGCCGAGGCGCTCGGCACGCAGATGGTCGTCACCCTGGGCGCGTTGCTGGCCGACGTGCCCCACAGCCGCCCGGTCGGCATCACCGGCCTGTCGAGCGACGAGGGGCTCGTCGAGCGGCTCGGGCTCGCCCCCACCGACTACGAGGGCCCGACGGGCATCACCGGCGTCGTGCACGCCGCCTGCCACGAGGCGGGGCTGCCGTCGGCGTCGCTGTGGGCGAGCGTGCCGCACTACGTGGCGGCGGCGCCGAACCCGAAGGCGGCGCTCGCGCTCGTGCGCAAGCTCGAGGCGCTCGTCGGCGTCAGCGTCGACGCCGAGGAGCTCGAGGAGGCCTCCGACGAGTACGAGCGCCAGGTGTCGCTCGCCGTCCAGTCCGACCCGGACGTCCAGGCGTTCGTCGAGCGGCTCGAGAAGGCCGCCGAGGAGGAGGACGACGAGCAGGAGGACCCGACGCAGCTGCCCTCCGGCGACGTCATCGCGCGCGAGTTCCAGCGCTACCTGCGCCAGCGCGGGCCCGAGGGGCCCGACATCGCCGGGTTCTGAGCGACGGCGCTAGGCGCCGGGCGGCGCCCATGGCCCCGGCCCGCGGCGGTGCTCGTAGATGAGCGACGTCTCCGCATGTGCGACGGCCGGATGTGTGGCGAGGTGGTCGACGACGAACTCGCGCAGGCCCTGGGCGTCGGCGGCCGCGAGCCAGACGAGGTAGTCGGTCGCGCCCGCGAGGTGGAAGACCGTCAGCACGCCGGGCAGCTCGCGCACGGCGCTCGTGAACGACTCGATCTGCTCGCGCGAGTGGACGGCCAGCCGGATGGCGACCATCGCCTGCAGCGGCCGGCCGAGGGCGGCGAGGTCGACGTCGGCGTGGAAGCCGCGCAGGACGCCGGCGGCGCGCAGGGCCCGCACGCGCTGCAGCGCCGTCGACGGGGCGACGCCTGCGCGCTCGGCGAGCTTGTTGTTGGGCAGGCGGGCGTCCTCGCTGAGCGCCTCGAGGAGCGCGAGGTCGATGTCGTCGAGCCGCAGGTCGTTCGGCATGGCCGCCATGATCGCACGATCGGTCGAAGGATCTTCGGCGTTTGTTCGATATGCCGAAGCAAGCACGACGTTTGTGCGGGCACACCGCACAAGTGCTTCACTGAGGGCATGGAACGCGCCGTCGACGCCCCCACCGACATCCGCGACTCGATCCTCGACACGATCGGCGACACCCCGATCGTGCGCCTCTCGCGCATCGGCGCCGGGCTGACGCCGCAGCTCGTCGCCAAGGTCGAGGTCCTCAACCCCGGCGGGTCGATCAAGGACCGCGCCGCGATCGCGATGATCGACGCCGCCGAGCGCGACGGCCTCCTGCGCCCGGGCGGGACGCTCGTCGAGCCCACCTCCGGCAACACCGGCACCGGCCTGGCGATGGCCGCCCGGCTGAAGGGCTACCGCGTCATCGCGGTCATGCCCGACAAGATGTCCAAGGAGAAGATCGACCTCCTGCGCGCCTACGGCGCCGAGGTCGTCGTCTGCCCGACGAACGTCGAGCCCGAGTCGCCCGAGTCCTATTACTCGGTCTCCGACCGCCTGGCCGCCGAGATCCCCGGGGCCTTCAAGCCCAACCAGTACTTCAACCCGGCCAACCCCGAGGCCCACTACCGCTCGACCGGCCCCGAGATCTGGGAGCAGACCGGCGGCAGGATCACCCACCTCGTCGCGGGCGTCGGCACCGGCGGGACGATCACCGGCATCGGGCGCTACCTCAAGGAGCGCAACCCGGCCATCGAGATCATCGGCGCCGACCCCGTCGGCTCGATCTACTCCGCGGCGTCCGATGAGGAGGTCAAGGGCTACCTCGTCGAGGGCGTCGGCGAGGACTTCTGGCCCGAGACGTTCGACCGCTCGATCGTCGACCGCTGGATCCAGGTCTCCGACAAGGACTCGTTCCTGACGACCCGCCGGCTGGCGATGGAGGAGGGCATCCTCGTCGGCGGCTCGTGCGGGACGGCGATGTGGGCGGCGCTGGAGGCGGCCAAGGACATCGACGACCCCGACGCGCTCATCGTCGTCGTGCTGCCCGACGGCGGGCGCAGCTACCTGAGCAAGATCTTCAACGACGCGTGGATGACCCAGTACGGGTTCCTCGAGCGCGCCGGCGACCTCGCCGTCGGCGACGTGCTCGCCCGCAAGTCCGCCGGCACGCCGTCGCTCGTCACGGTCCAGACCCACCAGAAGGTCTCCGACGCCGTCGCCCTGCTGCACGAGCACGGCGTCTCGCAGCTGCCGGTCGTCAGCGCCCACGACCCCGGCACGGTCGTCGGCTCGGTCGGCGACCGCGGCCTGCTCGCCCGCGCCGTCGACGACCCGGCGCTGCTGAGCGCCCAGATCGTCGAGGTCATGGAGCCGCCGCTGCATGCGGTCTCGGCCTCGGACCCGGTCCGCGAGGCGGTCGAGCTGCTCGCCGGTGAGCGCCAGGCGCTGCTCGTCATGGCCGACGGCCGCCCGGCCGGCATCGTCTCCCGCGCCGACCTGCTGGAGGCCCTGGCGCGATGAGTGATCGTTCTCGTCACCCGGAGGCCGGGGGTCCACTGCGCGGCCCGATGAAGTTCGCGACCCGCGCCGTCCACGCCGGCCTGGAGCCCGACCCGACCTATCGGTCGGTCATCCCGGCGATCCACCAGACCTCGACGTTCGCCCAGCCGGCGGTCGGCGAGTTCGTCGAGGACTACGACTACGCCCGCAGCGCGAACCCGACGCGCACGGCGCTCGAGCGCGCGCTCGGCGAGCTCGAGGGTGGCCACGGGACCTCGTTCTCCTCGGGGATGGCGGCGATCCACGCGCTCATCAGCGCGGTCTGCTCGGCCGGCGACCACGTCGTCATGCCCGCCGACCTCTACGGCGGCACCTACCGACTCGTCGACAAGGTCCTGGCCCGCTTCGGCATCGCCTACACGTTGGTCGACCAGACCGATCTCGACGCGTTCAGCGCCGCGCTGCGGCCCGAGACGAAGCTCATCTGGGTCGAGACGCCGACGAATCCCTTGCTGAACGTCGTCGACGTCGCCACGCTGGTGCAGCGCGCGGGCGACGTGTTCGTCGCGGTCGACAACACGTTCGCCACCCCGGTCAACCAGCGGCCGCTCGAGCTCGGCGCCGGCGCCGCCGTGCACTCGGTGACGAAGTACCTCGGCGGCCACTCCGACACCGTCGGCGGCGCGGTCGTCGTCCGCGACGAAGACGTCCACGAGCAGGTCCGGTTCATCCAGAACTCGGTCGGCGCCGTGCCCGGGCCGTTCGACTGCTTCCTCGTCCATCGCGGCCTGCGCACCCTGCACCTGCGGATGGCCGCGCACGCCGCCAGCGCGGAGGCGGTCGTCGCGTTCCTGCGCGAGGCCGAGGGCGTCAGCGACGTGCGCTGGCCGGGCTTCAGCGGCATGGTGAGCTTCCGCCACCCCGACGCGATCGGCATCGCCCAGCGCACGCGGCTCTTCACGCTGGCCGAGTCGCTCGGCGGCGTCGAGTCGCTCATCGAGGTCCCGCAGGCGATGACCCACCAGTCGGTCGAAGGGTCCGACGCAGCGGTGCCCGCCGACCTCGTGCGGCTGAGCTGCGGGGTCGAGGCGCCCGAGGACCTCGTCGACGATCTTCGCGCCGCGCTGGCCGCCTGAGGGGTCACGGCGCTCGCCGTGATCGCCTAGCCTTCGCCGTGGCGCCCATCGCCGACGACGTGTCATCCGACGGACGAGGGGGAAGGGCGACAACCATGCCACGCCGCATCGATCTCGGACGCGCGATCCTGCTGGGCGGCGCCGTCCTGCTCTTCATCTCGCTGTTCCTGCGCTGGTACGACGGCGCGGGGGGACCGAACGGCTGGGAGGTCTTCGAGGCGCTCGACCTCGTGCTCGCCGGCCTCGCCCTGGCCGGCGCCTACGTCGCCTGGCGCGCGGAGGCCGTCGCGCCGGCGGCGATCGTCGGCGTCCCGGCCGCGGCGGTGCTCATCGTGTTCGTCCAGCTCGTCAACGACCCGCCCGCGGTCGCCGGGGCCGACCCGGCGATCGGCGCCTGGCTGGCGCTCGTCGGCTCGCTGCTCATGCTCGCCGGGGCACTGTTCTCGCTGCTGCACATCGCGATCACCGTCGAGCTCTCCGAGCGCGAGCTGCACCGGCGGGTGGCCGCGGTCGACCGGCGCCACAAGGGCAGCGACCCGGCGGCCGGCACCGCAACGGCGCCCGCCCCGGCGAGCGCGCAGGCGGCCGCGGCCGATCCCGACGACCTCGAGCGCACCCAGCCGCTGGCCGCTCTGGGCGACGATGAGGAGGGCGCCGGCCGCTCGTGAGCTCGCGCGCCCCCGACCGCCCCGCGTTCGAGCTGCTGCGCTTCGCGGCGGCGCCGATCAGCGACGAGCTCGCGGTCGTCGAGCTCGACGGGCGCTTCGGCCTCGGCGGCGGTCGCTTCGCACGGCGTCCCGTGCTCGTCGTCGCCGGCGCGCGCGACCTCGAGCTCACGCCACTGGGCAGCGCCGCCGAGAACGGCCGCTGGTGGGGGACGTTCGCCGTTCCGGCCGACGTCGTCGCCGACCCGGGCGCGCGGTTCTCGCTGCGCGTGCCGGGGGCCGTGTTCGAGCTGCCCGACCCCGACCACCCCGCGGACGCTGACCGCCTCGTCGCTCTGGGGCGCGAGGTCAACCGCCTGCGTCGCGCGCTCGACGTCGCCGAGCACGAGGCCCGAACGGCGCGGGAGGCGGTCGCCTCGGCCGCCCACGCCAACGAGGAGGCCGTCCTCGAGGTGCGCGAGCGGCTCACCGCCGTCGAGCGGGAGGCCGCGGAGCGCAGTCGTGTCGAGCGTGAGCGGCGCGCCGAGCTGGAGGCGCGGATCGCTGAGCGGGAGGCCGCCCATGCCGAGGAGCTGCGCGCGCGCGACGCGGCCGCCTCCGAGCAGCAGGACCGGTTCGACGCCCAGCGCGCCGAGCAGCGCGAGCTGCGCAAGCAGCTGCGCTCGGCGCGCGCGGAGCTCGAGGCGCTGCGGCGGGAGCGGGCCGCGCGGCCGGTCGCAACGCCGGCGCCGGCCGACACGTCGACGACGCTCACCCCGCGCGAGGATCCGACGACGCTCGCGCCACCGGAGGATCCGACGACGTTGGCGCCCCCGGAAGATCCCACGACGCTCGCGGCACCCGAGTCGGTTCGCGTCATCGGCCGCGCGCCGCGCGCGATCGATCCCGTGCCGGCGATCCCGCCCGAGCACGCCGCCCCGCTGGACCCGGTCGGCCCGCAGCCCGCACGCTGGATGGCGCTGGCCGCCCTCGGCGCCTTCCTCGTCGTCCTGATCTACCTGCTCTTCCTGAGCTGAGCACGCGGAGGCGGGGGTGCGGCTGCCCGCCCCCGCGTGTCGCGGGCTGGCTCCCTTTGCGCGCGAGCGCGGGCGCGCATAGGGTCAGCCGCATGACCCGAGCCCGCTCCGCGCTTCTCGCGACGGCCGTCGCCGCCCTCGCCCTGCCGGCCTCCGCGCCCGCGCTCGTCCCCGTCCCGCAGCGCGACGTCCTCACCGCCAACCGCTTCGACAGTCCGCAGCTCGCCGCGCTGCCCGACGGCCGCGCGGCGCTCGCGTGGACGAACGGGACCAACAGCGGCGACTCGACGCTGGCGATGATCCGCCCCGCCGGCAAGGTCCTGCCCGCGACCCCGCAGGCGCTGCGCGGCGGCTACTCCTCAGACGAGATCCGCTTCCTGGCCGGCGGACCGGCCGCCAGCCCGCTGCTGACCTGGTTCCAGGACGGCGACTCGCGCGCCCCGTTCACCGTCCGCTTGGACGGCGACCAGTTCGGCGTGCAGACCGGCGTCTTCAGCGGCATGTACGGCTACGGGCGCTTCCCACGCTTCGCCCGCTGCCCGGATGGCACGACCGCCTTCGCCTACCAGTTCGCCTACCCGTCGCCCACCAGCTACGAGGTCATCGCGATGCGGCGGGGCGCCAACGGCGAGAGCGCCGGCGGCGGTTCGACCTACCTCGGCGGCAGCGGCGACTACTACCAGGACCCGAGGCCGACCTGCGACAGCGCCGCCGCCCCGCTCATCGCCTGGAACGTCGACGACAACGTCGGCGGCCCCGACCCCGGACATCTCAAGGTCCGCGGCATCGCCGGCGGCGGCACGTTCTTCGACCGCACCGTGCCGGTCGGCAAGCGCGGCGGGAGCCCGGACGCGCGCATCGCCCCCGACGGCCGGCTCTGGATCGTCTGGAGCGAGTACGACAAGACGACGGGCGACGGCACGACCTACGTCGCGACCCGCGCGCCGGGCGACACCTCGGCGATCTCGACGGCGAGCCCGACGGTCCTCGACGCGGGCGGCGCCGACGCCCAGCTCTTCTTCGGCACCGACGGCGGCACGCACGTCCTCCTCGCGCGGTCGAACACGGCCGGCGAGGAGTCCTACGCGGTCCGCACCGCGCCGGCCGGCTCGGCGTCCTTCGGCGCCGAGCAGGAGCTTCTCGGCTACGGCGACCGCTGGGCCCGCCTGCTGACCGGCCACCCCGACGGCGCGCCGCGGCTGCTCGTCATGGGCTCCGACGCCTCCTACAACACGCTCTACTCGATCCAGGGCATCCCGGCCGCCGGCTCCCACGAGCCGCTGACCGCCATCGACCTCCGCGAGATCGGCCAGAGCGCCTTCGCCTATCTGCCGTCGGGCGACCTGCTCGGCGTGGGCGTCGTCGACGGGGGCGGTGCGTTGCCCGACACGCTCGTCGAGGGCGGCCTCGACACCGGCGCTCCCCCGACGCTGGGCGACGTCTCGGTGCCCGGCCTGGCGGCGCCCGGCGAGCCGACGCCGCTGCGCATCGACGCACGCGACCCGCTCGGGCTGTCGTCCTTCAGCTGGAGCGTCGACGGCAAGACGCTCACCGACCAGGACACGAGCGTCACGTTCGCCTCCCCGGGCACCTACACGGTGACCGCGCGCGCCGTCGATCGGGCCGGCCTGGCGACCGAGCTCACCCGCACCGTGCGGGTGCTCGACCCGGCACCCGTCGGGCAGGGCGCGCCCGGTGGCACCGGCCAGACCCCGACGACGCCGTCGGCGACGCCGAACGACACGACGAAGCCGAAGCTGTCGGCGAGCGCGAAGCGGGGCCAGCGCGGCAAGGCGGCGCGGACCGTGACGCTGACCCTGCGCGCCGGCGAGCGGTCGGCGGCCGACATCGAGCTCGTCGGCACGCTGCGCCGCGGCAAGGACAAGGGGACGCTCGTGCTGCGCTCCAAGCGCGTCAAGGCGCTGACGGCGAACCGCAGGACCACGGTGCGCCTGGCGGTCCCGCCGTCGCTGGCTCGGCTCGTCGGCAACAGGCTCAAGGTCCGCGTGACGCTCACCGACGCCGCCGGCAACCGCACGACGAAGACGGTCACGGTGAAGAAGGCGCGCAAGTAGGCGCGGCGGCGACGAACCGCGCTTTGGTCTCCATCATGGAGACCAAAGCGCGGTCGAGCGCGGCCGCGGGCCTCAGCGCTCCGCGGCCGGGCAGGCGATCCGGTAGTCGCAGATCGAGCACGCCGAGTACGACGGCGTCGGCTCGAAGCCCTGGCCGAGGATGCCGTCGGCGACCTCGCGCACGGTGTCGTTGATCCACTCGGCGTCGTTGGCGTCGTCGGGCAGCGGCACCTTCTGGTCGTCCAAGACGTACAGGTAGCTCTGCTGCGAGGCCTCGAGGTCCCACGCCTGGGTGGCGGCGACCGCGTAGAGCGCGAGCTGGACGTCGTCGCGCAGCTGGGCCTGGGTCTTCGGGCGGCCGGTCTTGTAGTCGATGAGCTCGTAGCGGCCGTCGGGCAGCCGGTCGACCCGGTCGACGCGCCCACGCAGCACGTGCGGGCCGATCTTGAAGTTGAAGGACTTCTCGAACCACAGCGGCTCGGTGTCCTCCTCCTGGAAGCGCTGGTGATACCGGCGCAGGGCGCCCTCGGCCTTCTCGTGCAGCTGGACCTCGTGGTCGCTGCGGCCGAACCCGCTGCGCCGCCAGCCGGCCTCCAGCAGCCCGAGGATCTCGTCGACCGACTTGGTCCGGGTGGGGCCGTCTCCCTGGTGGTAGCGCTCGAGGACCTGGTGGACGACGATGCCGAACCGCTGGTTGATCGTCGGCTCCTGCGGCACCCGGAAGACGCGCGCGAACTTGTACTTCAACGGGCAGGTCCGGTAGGTCTCGATGTCCGAGGCGCTGAGCGCCAGCCCGTCGCCGCGGCGGGGCAGGAACGGCTCCAGCGACGGCTCGTGCCGGGCGGCGCTGGCCTTCGCGCGCACGCGCGCGTCACGCTCGGCGCCGAGCAGGACGTCGTCGAGCGAGCTCGTCAGCAGGACCTCGCGCTGCTGGGAGGTCGCCGCCTGCAGGATCGCGGCGTTGATGCCCGGCAGCGCCTCGGCGACCGGCTGGCCCTCGGGCCGGGCCTGCAGCGCGGCGAGCTTCAGCAGCTCCAGGTAGCGCGAGACGCCGTGGGCGACGTCGAGGTCGGTGTCCAGGCGCAGCTCGCCCAGGCGCGAGCCGATCTGCTGCACGTCGGCCAGCAGCTCGTCGCGCAGCCGGCCGATCTCGGCGTGCAGCGCCTCCTCGGGGCCGAAGAGCTGCTCTTCGACGTCCTCCCAGGCGCCGTCGATGGCGGCGCGCGCCTCCTCGGCCAGCGGCGAGGGGTGCTGCGGCGCGCCGTGGTCGGAGTGCCCGGCGTAGGCGAGGACGAGCCCCTCGCGCGCCCGGGTCATCGCCACGTGCAGCAGCCGGCGCATCGCCGCGAGATGCTCGCTGCGCGGGTCCTCGTCGCCGACCTCGCCGGCGAGCTCGTCGGGGATCGGCTCGACGAGCGCCCGCCGCGCGCCCGGCAGCCGCGAGGACTGCAACCCGCACAGGAAGACGTGGTCGAACTCCAGGCCCTTGGCGGCGTGCATGGGCAGCACCGCGACGGCGTCCTCGCGCGATGCCGCCTCGGCCTCGTCGTCGGCGACCGCACCGCCCGCCCCACCGAACCCGCCTGCCTCGGCGACCGAGGCCAGCCAGCGGGCGAACTCGCGGGGCGTCGACTGCGGGGCGCGGCGGGCGTAGGCGGCCGCCAGCTCGCCCAGCCGCGCCAGCGACTGGAGTCGCTCCACGACGTCGGCCTGGGCGGCGAAGACCTGCTGGCGGCGCAGCCCGAGGCGCTCGATGAGCCGGTGGACGAAGAGGTCGGGCCGGGTCGTGTCGAGCGCCTCGGCCGCCTGACGGTGGAGCTTCAGGAAGGCGAGCACGCGCTCGCGCGCCTCGGGCGGCAGCTGCGGCGACTCGGTCGCCGCGACCAGCGCGCTGACCATGTCGAGCTTGCGCCGCCGCGCGATCTGGATGCAGCGCGCGAGGTCGACCGCGTGCAGCTCGATCGGCGGCCGGGCCAGCGCGCGCACCGCGGCGCCGGCGTCCGACGGGTCGACGAGCAGCCGCAGCCAGGCGAGCACGTCGCGGACCTCCGCCTGCCCGAAGAACGCCGCCGCCCCTGCCAGCCGGTAGGGGACCGCCCGCTCCTCCAGCGCGACCGCCAGCTCCTGGCCCTCGCTGCGCACCGACCGCACGAAGATCCCGATCCGGCCCGGCGGCGCGCCCTCGCGCACGAGCCGCTCGACCGCGGCGGCCACGCTCTGGGCCTGGGCGCGGTCCGACGCGCAGCGCCACAGCCGCACCTCTCCGCCGCCGTCGGTGCCGGTCAGCGCCTTGGGCACCCGCTGCTCGATCGGCCCGACGACCGCCTGGGCGGCGACGACGACCGGCCCGGGGCAGCGCAGGCTGCGCTCCAGCCGCAGGACGGTCATCGGCCGGTCGGCGACCCGCTGCTCCATGAGCGCGCGCAGCCGGCGGCCCGCGCCACGCGACTCGTGCACCGCCTGGTCGTCGTCGGCGGTCGCGACGAGGTTGCCGTGGTCGGCCGCCAGCAGGGTCACGAGCCGCAGCTGGGCCGGCGTCGCGTCCTCGAGGTCGTCGACGAAGACGTGGCGCCAGCGGGCGGCCACCCGGCCGCGCACGTGCGGACGGTCCTCGAGCAGCTGTTGCGCGCGCAGGACGAGGTCGCCGAAGTCCAGCAGCCCCTGCTCGAGCATGAGCCGATCGTGGGCCTGGAAGAGCGCGGCGAACTCCCGCTCGCGGTCGGTGCGTGACTCGCCGTCGGGCAGCGCGGCCGCCCACGCCGCGAAGCGGTCGGCCCGCACCCCGGCCGCCTTCAGCCGGTCGATCCGCGCGATGACCGCCCCGAGCACGGCGGCCGGCCGACCGCCGAGGTCGTGCAGGCGCAGCGTGAGCTCGTCGACGTGCTCGAGCAGGAGCGCCAGCCGGTCGGCCGAGGTGGCGGTCACCGCAAACGGGTCGACCCCGGCCTCGAGCGCCTCGTCGCGCAGCAGCCGTGCGCCCATCGCATGGAACGGCAGGACGGGCAGCTCCTCGAACGGCCGGTCGCCGAGCGCGTCCTCGATCCGGGATCGCAGGGCGTCGGCGGCCGCCGCGGTCCGGGTCAGCACGAGGATCGACTCCGGCGCCGTGCCGTCGGCCACCAGGCGCGCGAAGCGGGCGACCAGCGCCCCCGACCGTCCGGTCCCGGCGCCGCCGAGGATCAGCAGCGGCCCGCCGTCATGGCGGACGACCCGAGCCTGCTCGGGTGTGACTGCACCGGGGTCTGCGGGCACGACCCTAGGATATGGCGCAGATGACCGCATCCCATCCGGCGCTCGCCCACGACTGGCTCGGTGCCTGCCGGCGGGCGGCCGACGGGCTGCGGGCCGTCCTGCGCGAGCATCCGACGAGCCGTGAGCGCGTCGTCGAGACCGGCGAGCGCGGGGGCGGCGGCGACCGGACGCTCGTCATCGACGCCGAGGCCGAGGATCACGTCTTCGCCCAGCTGCAGGCGCTGCACGACGAGGGCGCCCGCTTCACCGCGATCGCCGAGGAGCGCGGCACCGTGGACTTCGGCGACCCCGACCTGCTCGTCGTCGTCGACCCGATCGACGGCTCGCTGAACGCCAAGCGCGGCCTGCCGCACCATGCGCTCTCGATCGCCGTCGCCGACGGGCCGACGATGGGCGACGTGCTGTTCGGCTTCGTCTGCGACCTCGGCCCGGGCGAGGAGTGGCACGCGATCCGCGGCGGCGGCGCGTTCCTCGACGGCGTCGAGATCACCGACCCGCCGCCCGAGCGCCGCGCCTCCGACGGCCGGATGGAGCTGCTGGCGATCGAGTCCGCCGACCCCCGGTGGCTGGCGGCCGCCTCCGAGAACCTCGTCGCCGCCACCCGACGCGTGCGGGCCATCGGGTCGATCGCGATCTCGCTCTGCCAGGTCGCGGCCACCCGGGTCGACGGGATGGCGTCGCTGGCCGCGACGCGGGCCGTCGACGCCGCCGCCGCCCAGCTCGTCGTGCGCGAGTCCGGCGGTCACGTCGCGTTCCTCGGCGCCCCGGGAGGCCCGCTCGGCGCCCCCCTCGACCTTCACCCGCACCATCCGGTCATCGCCGCGCGCTCGGCCGAGACCCTCGAGCGGCTCGCCGCGGTGCCGGCCGTCTGATGCGCGTCGACTGGGAGCTCGCGCGGCGGATCGCCACGGCCGCGGCCGGCGACGCCTCGTCGTTCGTCGCGCCGGCGTCGCTGGCCGAGCAGGCGGCGGCCGCCCGCGACCAGGTCGTCACCGCCACCGGCCTCGAGCCGGCCGGGCCGATCCCGGAGGTCGAGTGGGTCGGCCGCGGCGAGTGGATCGAGGCGAACCTCGCGACGATGCGCTCCATGCTCGGCCCGGCGCTCGAGAAGGCCGGCGGGGACGGCGGCGGCGGGCTCATCGGCGGCGCGGGCGGCACGCTCGCCGCCGCGGAGATCGGCGGCCTGCTCGGCCTGTTCTCCCGGCGCGTCCTGGGCCAGTTCGAGCTCGACCTCCTGAACCCCGAGCGCGCGCCTCGGCTGCTGCTCGTCGCCCCGAACCTCGACCATGCGGCCCGCACGCTGCAGGTCGACCGCGAGGCGTTCATCGCGTGGGTGACGCTGCACGAGGTCACCCACGCCGTCCAGTTCGGGGCCGTTCCCTGGCTGCGCGAGCGGCTCGGCGGCGCGCTGCGTGAGCTGCTCGGCCTGCTCGACGTCAAGCCCGACGCGCGCGCGCTGCTGCGCCTCGACCTCGACGAGCTGCGCACGATGGCCGAGTCGGTCCGCGAGGGCGGCCTGCTCGGGGTCGTCATGGGCCCGGAGCGCCGCGAGCTGCTCGACCGCGTCCAGGGCACGATGGGCCTCGTGGAGGGCCACGCCGAGTGGGCGATGGACCACGCGGCCGAGGGCGTGCTCGCCGACGTCGACGGGCTGCGGTCGAAGATGGACCGCCGCCGCGCCGACCGCGACCCGCTCCTGAAGATCCTCGACCGCCTGCTGGGCTTCGACCTCAAGCTGCGCCAGTACACGCAGGGCCGCGAGTTCTGTGACGCGGTCGTCTCCGCTCGCGGCCGCGAGGGGCTGCGCGACGTCTGGGCCGCGCCGGAGCACGCGCCGTCCACGGCCGAGCTCGCCGACCCGGCCACCTGGCTGACCCGCACCGCCGACGCGTCGGCCTGAGGACCTGTAACGCCCTCCTACGATGGGGGTACAAACATGTGTTCGGTACCGTTCTTTCCGACGGACCGATCCATCGACTCCACTGCAACCTTGAACGCCGCCTCCAAGGAGAACGACATGGCCACCACGCCGAACCGCAGCACCACGACCCGCAAGACGACCGCCACGAAGCGCTCGACGGCCGCCAAGAAGGCCGCCCAGACGCGGTCGGCCAACCAGGCCGCCACCGCCCGCAAGCGCTCGACGGCCGCCAAGAAGGCCGCCGAGACCCGCCGCGAGCTCGAGAAGACGCGCTTCGACCGCGTCCAGGAGACCGCCGAGCGCGTCGTCCTCGTGCCGCTCGGCGCGACGCTCGTCGCCCGCGACTCGCTCACCGAGACCCTCGAGGGTCTGCGCAGCTCGCTCGGCTCGCGCCAGAAGGCCGAGAAGGAGCTCCAGCTGCGCCGCAAGCGCATCGAGGCCGAGCTCAAGCGCTTCGAGCGCCGTGGCGCGACGGCCCGCAACCGCTTCGAGCGCGAGGTGAAGTCGGTCCGCACCGACGTCACCAAGCAGGTCGTCACCGCCCGCAAGGACGTCACCGCCCAGGGCGAGTTCATCACGGCCCGCGCGCAGAACATCCTGCAGACCGGCCTGACCCGTGGCCAGCAGGCCGCGACCGCCGTGCAGGAGCGCGTCGCCCAGCTCGTCTAGGTCCGCCGAAGCACGCAGCAGCTGATGACGGGCGGCCCTTCGGGGCCGCCCGTTTTCTTTTGCCACAATGGAGATATGCCGACCCGTGACGAGATCAACGAGGCGCTGCGCGCCGTCATCGACCCCGAGCTGCGCGAGAACATCGTCGAGCTCGGGATGGTGCGCGCGATCGAGATCGCCGACGACGGCGGCGTCGACGTCACCGTCTCGCTGACGACCCCGGGCTGCCCGATCCGCAACCACTTCCAGGAGGCGGTCGTCAAGGCCGTGCAGGCGCTCGACGGGGTCACGCGCGTCGGGGTCGCCTTCGACGTGCTGACCGACCAGGAGAAGGGCGCGCTGCAGAAGAAGCTCGGCCGCAACGGCGGGCTGCCGACCGGGGCGCTCGCCCAGGTGCAGAACGTCATCTGCGTCGGCTCGGGCAAGGGCGGGGTCGGCAAGTCGACGGTGACCGCGAACCTCGCCGCGGCGCTCGCCGCCGACGGCAAGTCGGTCGGCGTGCTCGACGCCGACGTGTGGGGTTACTCGATCCCGCGCATGTTCGGCCTGGGCAGCGAGCGTCCGCCGGTCTCGGCCGAGCGCAAGATCCTGCCGCTGGAGTCCCACGGCGTGAAGGTCATGTCGATCGGGTTCTTCGTCGAGGAGGACAGCGCGGTCGTCTGGCGCGGGCCGATGCTCCACAAGGCGCTCACCCAGTTCCTGCAGGACGTCGACTGGGGCGCGCTGGACTTCCTGCTCGTCGACCTGCCGCCCGGCACCGGCGACGTGTCGATGACGCTCGCCCAGCTTCTGCCCGAGGCGCAGTTCCTGCTCGTCACGACGCCGCAGCCGACCGCGCAGAAGGTCGCGCGGCGCGCGGCCGAGATGGCCCACAAGGTCCAGCTCGACGTGGCGGGCGTCGTCGAGAACATGTCGGGCTTCACGACGCCGTCGGGCGAGCGCTTCCCGATCTTCGGCGAGGGCGGCGGCCAGGAGCTCGCCGACGAGCTCGACGTGCCGCTGCTGGGCAAGGTGCCGCTGACGATGCCGCTGCGCGAGCAGGCCGACGCCGGCCTGCCGCTCGTCATCGACGACCCGGACGATCCGGCCGCCCAGGCGCTGCGTCAGACCGCGCGCGGCCTCATCGCGCTCATGCCGGTCGAGCTGCCGATGATGGGGGGCGCGCCGGCCCCGACCCCGACGATCGAGGTCGTCAAGCCGGCCGGCGCGTCGCTGCCGATGGTCTGACCGCGTCGCCCTGGGGCCGGGCAACCGCAGCCCGCGGGTTCGGCCCCCTGGGGCCGACACCCGCAATCTGACCGCGTCGCCCTGGGGCCGGGCAACCGCAGCCCGCGGGTTCGGCCCCCTGGGGCCGACACCCGCAATCTGACCGCGTCGCCCTGGGGCCGGGCAACCGCAGCCCGCGGGTTCGGCCCCCTGGGGCCGACACCCGCAATCTGACCGCGTC
>JBDZVZ010000007.1:80462-84570 GCA_040255945.1 Solirubrobacterales bacterium
ACCGCAGCCCGCGGGTTCGGCCCCCTGGGGCCGACACCCGCAATCTGACCGCGTCCCCCTGGGACGTGGTCAGACGGTGACTTCGCGCAGCGTGCCGGTCTCGACCTCGTAGACGAAGCCGCGCACGTTGTCGCGGTGCGGGATGAAGGCGTTGCTGCGCACGCGCTTGATCGAGTTGCGCACGTCGCCCTCGATGTCGGTGAACGCCTCGGTCGCCCACGCCGGCGCCATGCCGGTCTCCTCCTGGAGCTCGGCGCGGAAGCTCTCCTCGGTGAGGGTGAGCATGCCGCAGTCGGTGTGGTGGATGAGGATGATCTCCTCGGTCCCCAGGCCGCGCTGCGAGATCGCCAGCGAGCGGATGACGTCGTCGGTGACGACGCCGCCGGCGTTGCGGATGAGGTGGGCGTCTCCGGGCTCGAGGCCGAGGATGCCGAAGAGCGGCAGGCGGGCGTCCATGCAGGCCACGACGGCGACCTTGCGCTGTGGGCGGGGCGTCGGAAACGGGTTGGAGAAGCCCTTCGCCCAGTCCTTGGCGCTCGTGATCAGCTCGTCGATAACCGTCATGTTCTATGCCTTCTTGAAGTAGTCAGCGTTGATTTGGATGAACTTCGTCCACTCGTCGGGGACCTGGTCCTCAGCGAAGCACGCGTCGACCGGGCAGGCCTCGACGCACGCGTCGCAGTCGATGCACTCCTCGGGGTCGATGTAGAGCTGCTCGACGCTGTCGTAGTCGGGCTCGTCGGGCGTCGGATGGATGCAGTCGACGGGGCAGACCTCGACGCACGAGTTGTCCTTGGTCCCGATGCACGGCTCGGTGATGACGTAGGCCATAAGAGGGGGGTGGTCCTCGATCGCTTGGGTCAAATACGGGTGGGGATACCCGTGGTTCCGAGCATTCTGCCAAACGGCAGGGGCGAGGCGGGCCCTCAGAGCGTCGGGCGCCGGTCCGCCCAGGGGTGCGCCGCCTCGAGCTGCGCGGCGAGCGCGAGCAGCGCGCCCTCCCCGGCCGGCTGCCCGATGAGCTGGACGGCGAGCGGCAGTCCGTCGTCGCGCTGATAGAGCGGCAGGGCGATCGCCGGCTGCCCGCTGATGTTGCAGCAGGCGGTGAACGGGGTGAACTGCGCCGAGCGGCGGAAGGCGCCCATCGGGTCCTCGGTGTTCTGCGGGTCCATGACCCCGAGCTTCACCGGCGCCTCGCTGAGCGCGGGCGTCAGCAGCGCGTCGTAGCCGCTCGTCCACTCGATGAGCTGGCGCCCGAAGCCCTGCAGCAGGAACTCGGCGCCGAGCGCCTGGACCGAGTCGATGTCCTTGCAGATGTTCCAGATCGCCCAGCTCATCGGCTCCATGTCGTCGGCCGTCGGCTCGCGGCCGGCGATCATCGCCGCCAGGGCGATCTGGGTGCAGACGGCCGGCCCGAACGACGCGGTGAAGAGCTCGGCGACGTCGGGGCGGACCCACGGCGGGTCGGCCTCGACGACCTCGTGGCCGAGCGACTCCAGCAGCGCCGCCGCATCCTGGGTGGCCTGCGCGACGACCGGGTCGATCGGCACGTCGGGAATCGGCGGGACGGTCGTCATCGCGATCCGCAGCCGCCCGGGGGTGCGACCCGCCTGCACCGCGAAGGGCTCGGCGGGTTCGGGGGCCCAGTAGGCGTCGCCGAGCACCGGCCCGGCGAGGACGTCGAGCAGTTCGGCGGTCTCGCGGACCGTGCGGGTCAGGACGCCGTCCTGGACGAGGAAGACCCCGCCGGCCTCCGGGGCACCGGAGATGCGGCCGCGCTGGGGCTTGAGCCCGACGAGGCCGCAGCAGGCGGCCGGGATGCGGGTCGAGCCGCCCCCGTCGTTGGCGTGGGCGACCGGAACCATGCCGGCGGCGACGGCCGCCGCCGAGCCGCCCGACGAGCCGCCCGGCGTGCGCGACTGGTCCCACGGGTTGCGCGTCGGGCCGAAGCGCGCGGTCTCGGTCGTCGGCAGGATGCCCCACTCGGGCAGGGTCGTGGAGCCGACGACGACGAAGCCGGCGGCCTTCAGGCGTGCGGTGACGTTGTGGTCGTAGGGCGGCGCGAAGTCGCCCATGAAGTTCGCGGCGACCGTCAGCCGCTTGCCGGCGACGGCGCGGTTGTTCTTGATGGCGACCGGGACGCCGGCGAACGGCCGCGGGTCGCCGGCCGCGACCTGCTCGGCCGCGGCGAGCGCCTCCTCGGCGTAGACGTCGACGAACGCGTTGATCGTCGGGTCGAGCTCCGCGATCCGGTCCAGCGACGCCTGGACGAGCTCGCGGGAGCGCAGCTCGCCGGAGCGGATGAGGGCGGCGAGCTCGTGGACGGGGCGGAAGAGGAGGTCGGGTGAGGCCATGTCGGCGCCGACCCTACCCGGGCGCGGACGCCCGGTGGACAGGTTGGTGCGCAGACAGGCCGTAACCATATGAAGCGCTACCATGTGGTTATGTCCGTCGATCGCGATCTTCCCGAGGAGCTCGAGCTGCCGCTCGCCTCGGGGGCATCGTGGTGGTACTGGTCGGGCGGTCGTCCGGCGGTCGACTTCGCCAACACGCGCCGTGAGCGCTGGCGCCGCAACGTCGAGACGCTCGTCACGCCCGACGACCTCGCGCTGTGGCTCGTGCGCGCCGGGCTCATGGAGTCGCCGGGCCGCGTACCCGACAAGGTCTTGCGCCAGGCGCGCGACCTGCGCGAGGCGATCGACCGCTGCCTCGTCGCCGTCATCGCCGGCGCGCCCTCCCCGGCCGACGCCGCGACGATGATCGACGACTGGCTCGTCTTCGCCGGCGCCCGCCCGCAGCTCGTGCTCGACCCCGCCGGCGCCCCGGTCCTCACCGAACGCGCGGCCGCCGACTCGCCGCGCCGCGCGCTGGGCATGGTCGCGCTGGACGCCGCGCGCATGCTCGGCACCGACGAGCGCGAGCGCCTGCGCATCTGCGCGTCGCAGACCTGCAGCGGCCGCTTCTTCGACCGCTCCCCGGCCGGCAGGCGGCGCTGGTGCTCCATGCGCACCTGCGGCAACGAGGAGAAGGCCCGCCGCCACCGAGCGAAGCGAAAGAGCGCCGCGTGACGGCGCGCTATCGCTGGGTCGTTCTTGCTGTCGGTGCGCTCGGGGCCGGAGCGTTCTCGATGCTGCGGATGGGCCTGCCCGCGCTCGGGCCGGCGCTGCGCGAGCACTTCGCGCTGTCGCTGACCGAGGTCGGCCTCGTCTTCTCGGTCCTGGCCGCGGGCGTCACGCTGACGCTGCTGCCGTGGGGCATCCTCACCGACCGCATCGGCGAGCGTCCCGTCATGGCCATCGGGCTGGCGCTCTTCGCCGCGGCGATCGGCGTGACCGCGTTCGCGCCGAGCTATCCCGCGCTGCTGGCGGGCATGTTCGTCGCGGGCGCGATGGGCGCCAGCACGACGGGCGCCAGCGGCCGGGCGATCATGGGCTGGTTCGGGCGCGCCGAGCGCGGTACCGCGCTGGGCATCCGCCAGATGGCGCTCCCGCTCGGCGGCGCGATCGGCTCGGTCCTGCTGCCGCGCCTCGTCGGCCTCGGCGGGCTGGAGGCGGCGCTGCTCACGCTCGCGGGCGTCGCGCTGAGCGCCGGCGCGGTCGCCGCGATCTGGATGCGCGACGCGCCGGCGAGCCTCGGGCCGCCGACGGCGGTGGGTCCGGAGATCGAGCAGCCGACCCACGACCCGCGCCAGTGGCGGCTCGGGGCCGCTTCCGGCCTGCTCGTCGTCGGGCAGTCCTCGATGCTCGGGTTCATCGTCCTCTTCCTGCACGACGCGCGCGGCGTCTCGACCGCCCTGGCCGCCGCCGCGCTCGCGACCCTCCAGCTGCTCGGCGCGGGCGCCCGGATCGTCGCCGGCCGGCGCAGCGACCGCGAAGGCGCCCGGATCCCGCTGCTGCGGCGCATCGCCGCCACCGACGCGGCGCTGCTGGCCGCCACCGCGATCCTCGTCGGCGCCCCCGGCGTCCTGCTCTACCCGGTCCTGCTCGCCGCCGGCGTGGCGGCGATGTGCTGGAACGGGCTGGCGTTCACCGCGGCCGCCGAGATCGCCGGGCGCCGCCGGGCCGGGACGGCGATGGGCCTGCAGAACACCATCGTGTCGATCGGGGGC
>JBDZVZ010000110.1:0-7179 GCA_040255945.1 Solirubrobacterales bacterium
TGACGTCGGCCGCCGCGGGGATGTCGGGCGGGCTGAGCGGGCGGATCTCGACGGCCACGCCGGGAAGTCAAGCAGCCTCCGGAAGGTCCGCTGCGCTACCCTTCGCCGTCGCCCATGGCCGTCCCGAAGCAGAAGCAGTCGCACAGCCGCACGACGAAGCGCCGGTCGCAGCACAAGATCAGCTCGCCGACGATCAACGCGTGCCCGCAGTGCCACAGCCCGCGCCGTCCGCACCGCGTGTGCCCGGTGTGCGGGACCTACGCGGGTCGCGTCGTGCTCAGCGCCGAGCACGACCACGACCACGACCACTCCCACTAGCCCGCTGATGGCTCCTGAGGGGGCCCCGCAGCGGATCCGCGTCGCGCTCGACGCCAACGGGGCCGATCTCGGGCCCGCCGAGGTCGCCGCCGGAGCGGCGCTCGCCGCGCGCCAGGGCGTCCGCGTCCTGCTCTTCGGCCCGGCCGCCGAGTTCGGGCCGATCGACGCACCCGACGGCATGGTCGAGGTCGTCGACGCGCCGGTCTCGATCGCGAAGGTCGCCGACCCGGTCGCCGCGGCCCGGTCGACGAAGGACGCCTCGATCGTCCTCGCCGCCAAAGCCGTCGCCGACGGCCGTGCCGACGCCCTGGTCAGCGGCGGCTCGACGGGGGCCGCGCTGGCCGCCGGCCTGTTCAACGTCAAGCGCGCCCGCGGCCTGCACCGTCCGGCGCTCGCGCTGCCGATCCCGGTCCCGGGCCGCACCCCGGTGACGCTGCTCGACGTCGGCGCCAACGCCGAGGTGCGCCCCGAGCACCTCGTCCAGTTCGCATTCATGGGCGCCGCGCTGGCGACGGCGGTCCTCGGGGTCACCCACCCGAAGGTCGCGCTGCTGAGCAACGGCACCGAGGCGGTGAAGGGCACCCCGCTGCTGCAGGAGACCCACGCGCTGCTGGCGCAGCGCGCCGCCGCCTCGCCACTCGTCGAGTTCCTCGGCAACACCGAGGGCACCGACGTCCTGTCGGGCGCCGCGGACGTCATCGTCACCGACGGCTTCACCGGCAACGTCGCGCTGAAGCTCATCGAGGGCGTCTCGCAGGCGACGCTCGGGACGATCCGCGACGCCGCGATGTCCTCGCCGCGCAGCAAGCTCGGCGGCCTGCTGCTGCGCCCGGCGCTGCGGCGCCTGCGCACCGACATCGATCCCGAGAGTCAGGGCGGCGCCTACCTGCTGGGCCTGCGCCGGCTCGGCATCGTCCCGCACGGGCGCTTCACCCGCGCCGGCTTCTCCCAGGCGGTGCTGCTGGCCGCCAAGGGCGCCGCCAACGACGTCGTCGGCCGCACGCACGCCGCGCTCGAGGAGGCCGGCGCGCTGCGACGGGTCGGCGACGCATCCGTCGCGGCGGATACCGTGTCGTCATCGCCATGACCCGTGACGACGTCCTCACCGCGATCCGCGATCATCTCGCCGACGAGCTCGAGATCGATCCCGCGCGGATCGAGGAGGGCACGCGGTTCCGCGAGGACCTCGACGCCGACTCACTCGACCTCTACACGCTCGTCCAGGAGCTCGAGGACACCTACGGCGTGACGATGACCGACGAGCAGGCCGCGCAGATCCTCACGGTGGGGCAGGCGGCCGACTTCGTCCTTGCCCACGCGCCCAGCGCGCCCTGACGACTCTGCGCCTCCTCCGCGAACTCCTCGACGAAGTCCCTGAGGACCTGGCGCGCCAGGTGTTCACGCACGCGTCCTGGACGGCGCGGCGGTCGGACTCCTACGCGCGGCTGGCGTTCCTGGGCGACAGCGTCCTCGGGCTGGCGATCACCGCGCACCTCTATCCGCGCCTGGAGGCCGAGCGCTACGGGGCCGGGCGGCTGACGAAGATCCGCGCCCAGACGGTGTCGGGCACGTCCTGCCGGGCGGTCGCCGAGCGCCTCGGGGTGCCGGAGCGCCTGCGCGACGCGGCGCCCGAGGGGGCCGAGCAGACGACGGCCCTCATGGAGACCGAGCGGGTGCTGGCGTCGATCACCGAGGCGGTCATCGGCGCCTGCTTCCTGCACGCCGGCTACGAGCGGACGGCCGCTGCGGTCGTCGAGGCCTTCCAGCCCGAGCTCGAGCACGCCCTCGAGCACCCGGTCGACTACAAGTCGACGCTGCAGGAGCGGCTCGCTCAGCGCGGCGAGGTCGTCGCCTACGACGTCACCGCCGAGCAGGGTCCCCCGCACGACCGGACGTTCGAGGTCTCGGCCATGGTCGAGGAGCGCGTCATCGGGTCGGGGGCGGGCCGTTCGAAGAAGCACGCTGAGCAGGAAGCGGCCCGCGTGGCCCTCGAGGCGCTCGACGCCGACAGCGCCGCCTGAGGCGTTCGGCGCCGAACGGCAGCCGTCCGACGCGGCTGCCACCATGCCCGCGTGCATCTCAAGTCGATGACCCTGAAGGGCTTCAAGTCCTTCCCCGACCGCACGCGGCTCGAGTTCACCCCGGGCGTCTCGGTCATCGTCGGGCCCAACGGCTCCGGCAAGTCGAACATCACCGACGCGGTGCTGTGGGCGATGGGCGAGCAGTCGCCGCTGGCCGTCCGCGGCCAGTCGATGCAGGACGTCATCTTCGGCGGCGGCCGCGGGGTGCAGGCGCGCAACTCGGCCGAGGTCGAGCTCGTCCTCGACAACAGCGACGGGACGATCGACCTGCCCGTCGGCGAGATCTCGATCGTCCGCCGGCTGGACCGCAGCGGCGACGGCGAGTACCGCCTCAACGGCGCCAAGTGCCGGATGGTCGACGTGCTCGAGGTCCTGTCGGACACCGGCCTGGGCAAGGAGATGCACTCGGTCGTCTCGCAGGGCCGCGTCGAGGCGATCGTCACGTCCAAGCCGAAGGACCGCCGCCTGCTCATCGAGGAGGCCGCGGGTCTCGGCAAGCACCGCAAGCGCCGCCGCCGCGCCCAGCTCAAGCTCGAGCGCACGCAGGACAACCTCGACCGCGCGTTGGACGTCGAGCGCGAGGCGCGCTCGCGCCTGCGCCCGCTCAAGCGCCAGGCCGAGGCCGCCGAGCTGCACGAGCGGCTGGAGCGCCAGACGACCGAGGCGCGCTGGGAGCTCGCGCGCGAGACCGTGCGCGCCCGCCGCGCCGAGCTCGAGACCGCGGCGTCGGCGGCCGCTGAGGCGCGGACCGCCCGCGAGACCGCCGAGGGTGAGCTGCGCGAGGTCGCCGCCCGCCGCGAGGTCGCCGAGCGCGCGCTGGCGCAGCGCTCCGAGCAGCGCGAGCGGCTCGCGACGCGCGTCGAGCGGGCCCGCTCGGCCGCCGACCGCATCGAGCTGCGCCTCGAGCGCACCCGCGAGACCGCCGAGAACGTCGCCGAGCGGGCGCAGCGGCGCGTCCGCCAGCTCGAGGCGCTGCGGGCCCAGGCGCAGGAGGACCAGCCCGACGAGGACGGCCTGGAGCGCATCGAGTCGCTGGAGGTCCAGCTGCGCGAGCTCGACGCCGACCGCGCCGCCGCCCTGGAGCGCGAGCTCGTCGCGCTGGAGCAGCAGCGCGTCGCCGCCGCCGCACGGGTCGAGGAGCTCAAGGCCGCGGTCGAGGAGCGCCGCTCGGCGCTGGCCGCCGCCGACGAGGCCTGCGAGGTCGCCCGGCAGGCCCGCCGCGCCGCCGAGAGCTCGGCGGAGGCCGCGCGCCGCGAGGCCGCCAAGGTCGGCGCCGAGCTGGCGCGGGCCAACCAGTTCCTGCGCTCGCACTCCAACGCGTCCGGCGCGAACGTCAAGGCGCTGTCGGACGAGCTCGAGGTCGAGGCCGGCTGCGAGCTCGCCCTGGCCGCGGCGCTCGGCGCCCGGCTGTCGGCCGCGGTCGTCGAGGACCGCGCGGCGGGCGCGGCGCTGCTGGACCGCGCCAAGCGCGACGGCGGGCGGGCGCTCGTCGTCGGCGCCGCCGGCAGCCCCACGACGACCGCGCCGGTGCCGGGCGCGGTCCGCCTCGCCGAGCTCGTGCGCGGCCCCGAGCCGTCGCTGTCGCTCGCCCGCCGGCTGCTGGCCGACACGTGGCTCGTCGACGACCTCACGACCGTCGCCGACGGGTTCGCCGGCGTGGCGGTCACGCGCGCCGGCCGCGCCTGGCTGGGCGCGACGCGCGAGCTGCTGCAGACCGCCGAGGGCGGGGCCGAGCGCGTGCTGGCCGTCCGCAACCAGCGCGACGCGCTCATCGCCGACAGCGAGAAGCACGTCCAGGCCGAGCAGGAGGCGCTCAGGGGCGTCGAGGCCGCCACCCAGGCCGTCGCCGCCGCCGACGCCAGCCGTGACGAGGCCGAGCGCGCCCGCCGTGACGCCGAGCGCGCCTTCGCCGAGGCCAAGGAGTCCGAGCGCCAGACTGCCTGGCTCATGGACGAGCGGCGCAAGGCGCCCGAGCAGGGTGAGACCGCCGTGCGCCGCGCCCAGCTCGAGGGCGAGCTGGCCGCCGAGCGCCGTGTCGCCGAGCAGGCCGCCAAGGCCCGCCAGGAGCGCGCCGAGCGGATCACCTACCTCGAGGCTCAGCTCGTCCGCGACCGGCAGCTCGGCCCCGTCGCCGGCCGGCTGGCCGACGTCCTCGCCCAGGTGCTCGAGGGCGTCCAGGCGCGCGTGCAGGAGATGGTCGGGGCGCTGGCCGCCGACCGTGCCGAGGGCGAGGGCGTCGCCCAGGCGCTGCGCGACTGCGCTGCCGCCGAGGCCCAGATCCAGCGCCGCCTGCAGGACTGCAACGAGACGGTGACGCGCGCCGAGGTGCGCGCCCAGCAGCTGCGCGACGCCGAGACCGAGGCGGTCGCCGAGCTCGGTGAGCTCGCCGCCAAGCTCGAGCTCGCGGCCGAGCCGCGCGAGGAGCCGCTGCCGGTCGAGGAGGCCGTGCAGCTGCGCAGCCGGATCGAGCGGCTGCTCAAGCGCCGCGAGCAGCTCGGGCCGGTCAACCCGCTGGCCAAGCAGGAGTACGACGAGGCGGTCGCCCACGTCGACGAGCTCGAGCGCCAGCGCACCGACCTGGAGACGGCGCTGCGCGAGCTGCGGGCGTTCATCCGCGACACCGACCGGCAGATCCGCGAGACGTTCACCCAGACCTTCGAGGCGGCGGCCAAGAACTTCGAGGAGCTCGCCCAGACGCTCTTCCCGGGCGGGCGCGGCCGGCTGACGCTCGTGCGCGAGGAGACGGCGCCCAAGAAGGTCCTCGGTGGGGCCGACCCCGGCGACGGCTCCACCGAGGCCGACGCCGAGGCCGCGGCCGAGGCGGCCGCCGATGCGGAGGCCGCGGCGCAGGAGGGCGGGATCGACCCCGACGACGACCTCGGGGTCGAGATCGAGATCACGCCGGCCGGCAAGTCGATGAAGCGGCTCACGCTGCTCAGCGGCGGCGAGAAGACGATGACCGCGGTCGCGTTCCTGTTCAGCGTCTTCCTGGCGAAGCCGTGCCCGTTCTACATCCTCGACGAGGTCGAGGCCGCGCTCGACGACCTCAACATCACGCGCTTCCTCGACCTCCTGCAGGCGCACGCCGACCGCGCCCAGTTCATCGTCGTGACCCACCAGAAGCGCACGATGGAGGCGGCCGACACGCTCTACGGCGTGTCGATGGGCAACGACGGCGTCTCGAAGATCGTCAGCCGCAAGATGCCGAAGGAGTACGTCGCGGAGGCCGAAGGCCGCGCCGAGGCGGTCATCGTCGGCTGAGATCGGCTCGAGCTTGGCGGGCCGCCTGCCGATGACCGGGGCGTGGTGCGGATGCTCGCAACGGTGGTGGCCTGCGTCGTGGCCGGCGTCGGCTTCGGCACGTTCTTCACCGCCCAGCGGGCCGCCGACCGCCACGTCGACCGCCAGGAGATGCTCGCCCGCGGCGCGCACGCGACCTCGGCCGCGTCGGCCGTCCAGGGCGCCGTGCGCATCGACGACCGCGCCGCGCGCATCAGCCGGGTGCGCTGCTCGAGCGCCCCGACCGACCGCTGGTCGTGCACCGCGAGCTTCCGCTCGGTGCAGGGCGGCGACGAGCTCACCGGCCCCGACGCGCCCGTCGTCGAGGTGACGTTCCGCGGGCGCGAGAGCCCGATGGAGCTGCAGGCGTGCACGCTGCGCCAACCCCAGCAGGGCCTGACGACCGACTGCATGGAGTCGGCCCAGGCCGCGCTGAGGCGACGCTGAGCGGCGCGGGGGGCCGTTAGGAGCGCCGGGCCCGCCGCCGCGCGCGCCGCGCCGAGGCGGCCGCGCCGCAGAACCCGAGCGTCGTCGTGACGAACGACGCGCCCGCCGCCGCACCGAACGCGGGGTGCTCGTCGATCTCGGGCCAGAAGGCCATGGGCAGGAAGAGCATGGCGTTCGTCCACGCGCCGATGCCCAGCGCGGTGCGCACCGTCCGGGGCGCGTCGGGGACGGCCATCCCGGCGGCGACCGTCGCGGTGCCGAGCATGGCGAGGTCGAGATGCCACTGGCGGATGCGGGCCGTGTTCTTGATGCCGAGCTTGCGCGCGGTCGCCGGCTGGGTGCGGCAGAGCGTGTAGACCCAGCCCGACAGGGCGCCGGCGGCGAGCTCGGCCAGCCCGGAGGCGACGAGCGGGGACGGGGGAGAGGCGTGCGGCATGCTTGACATCCTGTCAGAGCCGCTTCTCGCCCCAGAAGCTCGCAAACGGATTGTCGTTGAAATTGCCGATCGGGCGGTAGCCCGCGCGCTCGTAGAGGCGCTGCGCGTGCGGCTGACGCACGCCGGTGTCCAGCCGCGCCAGCCGGTAGCCGAGCCGCCGCGCCTCCTCCTCCAGCGCGGCGAGCAGCACCCCGGCGACGCCCTGCCCACGCCGCTCGGGCACGACGTACATCCGCTTGATCTCACAGGCCTGGTCGTCGAGGCCCTTCACCCCTCCGCCGGCGACGACAACCCCCGCGTCGGCCTCGACCACGACGAACGCGCCGCGTGGCGGGCCGAAGTCGGCGGGCGTCGCGGTCGGCGCGCCGGCGACGTCGATGCGACCGTAGAGCGGCTCGAGCTCGTCGAGCATGGCGGCGACGAGCTCGGTGGCCGGCGGTCGGTCGGCCGGGACGGTACGGGCGGTGAGCACCGCGCTATCTTCGCGCGCCATGGCCCGCGACTGGCAGGAGCTCTTTCTCACCGGCGACAACGGCGCGGGGCCGGAGGCTGCCGCCGCCGAGGAGCCGGAGCGCCGCCGCGGCTTCTTCCGCCGCCTGCGCGAGAACCTCTCCAAGA
>JBDZVZ010000045.1:0-11465 GCA_040255945.1 Solirubrobacterales bacterium
GAGGCCGGGCGGCCGCCGGGGTGGCGGCGCTCGCGCTCATCCTGGGCGCGGCGGCGGTCAGCGCCGCGGTCCTGGGCACCGACGACGGCGACCGCGCCTCCGACCACCTCGCCGACACCGCGACGTTCACCGTGCTCACCGGCACGACCCCCACGACGACCGCGACGACCGCGACGACCCCGACGACCGAGACGACCCCGACGACCGAGACGGCCACCGAGACCGGCACGACCCCCGCGACCCAGACGACCCCGACCTCGACGACGACCCCGACCAGGACGACGCCGACCGCCGAGGAGCGGGCCGCTGAGCGCCGCCGCGAGAAGGCGCGCGACCGCCGCGCCGCACGCCGCAAGCGCGCCGCCGCCGCCCGCAAGACCGTGACGGTACGAGTCGACGCCACCACCCGGCCGACGTTCCTGTGCGTCGAGAACGCCGACGGCAAGCAGCTCTACGGGGGCACGCTGTCGGGCAAGGAGGTCTTCCGCGACAAGGTCATCAGGCTCAACATCGGCCTGGCCTCGACGCGCGTCACGGTCAACGGCAGCCCGGTCACGCTCAACGGCAGCCCGACCGGGCTGGAGATCAGCCGCAAGGGCGGCGTCCGCCAGCTGCCGCTCGGCAAGCGGCCCTGCGGGTGACGCTCAGAAGAGCGCCGGGTCCTTCGGCGGCTCGAGCCCGAGATGGGCGAACGCGCCGGGCGTGGCGACCCGGCCGCGCGGCGTGCGCTTGAGAAAGCCGCACTGCAGGAGGTAGGGCTCGTAGACGTCCTCGATCGTGTCGGCCTCCTCCCCCACGCTCGCCGCGAGCGTCGAGAGGCCGACCGGGCCGCCGCCGAAGTGCGTGCAGATCGCGCCGAGGATGTCGCGGTCGAGGCGGTCGAGGCCGAGGTCGTCGATCTCCAGCAGCTCGAGGGCCGCGTCGGCCGCGGCCGCGTCGACGACGCCCGAGCCGCGCACCTCCGCGTAGTCGCGCACCCGCTTGAGCAGCCGGTTGGCCACCCGTGGCGTGCCGCGCGACCGGCGGGCGATGGCCGCCGCCCCGCCCGGATCCATCGAGCAGCCGAGGATGTGGGCGCTGCGGTGGACGATCGCCGCCAGGTCGGCCTCCCGGTACGGCTCCAGCCGGTGCTGGATGCCGAAGCGGTCGCGCAACGGCGTGCTCAACAGGCCGGCCCGCGTCGTCGCGCCCACGAGCGTGAACGGCGGCAGCGGCACGGTCATGACCCGCGCGCCGGCACCCTGGCCGACCGTGATCGGCAGCTCGCGGTCCTCCATCGCCGGATAGAACGTCTCCTCCAGCGCCCGGCTGAGCCGGTGGATCTCGTCGACGAAGAAGACCGAGCGCGGCTCCAGCGCGCTCAGGAACGCGGCGACGTCGGCCTTGCGCTCGAGCGCCGGGCCGGCGGTCTGGACGAAGTCGACCTCGAGCTCGGCCGCGAGGATCTGCGCCAGCGACGTCTTGCCCAGCCCGGGCGGGCCGGCGAGCAGGACGTGGTCGAGCGCCTCGCCGCGCAGCTGGGCCGCCTCCAGCGAGACTCCGAGCTGGCCCTTGAGCGCGTCCTGGCCGATGAAGTCCTGAAGCCGTCGCGGGCGCAGCGAGCGGTCGAGGTCATCCTCGAACGCGGCCTCCGGCGTCTGGATCCGCAGCTCGCTCATGTTCTCGCCGCCCGCAGCGCCTGGGCCAGCAGCTCCTCGGGGCTCTCGCCGTCGGCGTCGGCCAGCAGCCGTTCGGCCTCGTCGACCGAGAAGCCGAGCTCGAGCAGCCCGTCGCGGGCCAGCGTGCGCGGGTCGTCGCCGCGGCGCACCGTGACCTCGCCGGCCGGCAGGTCCTCGACCACGCCGACCTTCTCGCGCAGCTCCACGACGATCCGCTCGGCCGTGCGCTTGCCGATCCCCGGCACGGCGGTGAGGCGCTTGACGTCGCCCCCGGCGACCGCGGCCACGAGCTCGCGCGGCGGCCCGCCGCTGAGCACCGCCAGCGCCATCTTCGGCCCGACCGACTGGACGCCGATGAGCAGCAGGAAGAGGTCGCGCTCCTCCTCGGTGGCGAAGCCGTAGAGCGACAGGGCGTCGTCGCGGACCACGAGATGGGTCAGCAGCGACACCGACCCCCCTGCCGCGGGCACGTGGCGCAGCGTCTCGGTCGAGACCGCCAGCCGGTAGCCGACCCCCGAGGCCGTCTCGACGACGACGTGATCGGCGCGGCGGACCGCGACCTCGCCGGCGACGAGCGCGATCATTGCGCCGCTCCCGCCAGCGCCGCGGCCAGCGGTGCGTGGTTGGCATGGCAGACCCCGACCGCCAGCGCGTCGGATGCGTGGTCGGGCAGCGGCTCGTCGGGCAGCCCGAGCAGCGAGCAGACCATCCGCGCGACCTGATCCTTGGCCGCGCGGCCGCTGCCGCAGACCGCCTGCTTGACCTGCTGGGGCGTGTAGGACGCGCAGGGCAGGCCGCGGCGGCCGGCCGCCAGCAGGACGACGCCGCGCGCCTGGCCGACCGCGAACGCGCTGCGCGCGTTGGCCCCGAAGTAGAGGTCCTCCAGCGCGACCGCGTCGGGCGCATGGCGCTCCAGGAGCCCCTCGACGTCGGCGAACAGCGCGCTGAGACGCTGCTCGAGCGCACCGCCCGGCGTCGTGCGCAGGACACCGCCGTCGAGCGCCACCAGCCGGGTGCCGCGCCGTGCGACGACGCCGTAGCCCGTGTTGGCCAGGCCGGGATCGATGCCGAGGATCTTCACCGTCACGGCATTCTGCGGATCCGGGCGGATGCCTTCGTCGGCCATCGGTCCAGCTGGACGCACGGACTGCTCAAACCTGGGCGTCCAGTGTCGATGCGTCCTCCGTGGCCGACGCACGTGAACCGCAGACCTCCGCCAACCCGCTGCTCGGGTGGGCGACCCGCCCCTGGTCGGAGGCCAGTCGCCTGCGCGACGAGCTGCGGGTGACCCGCTCGCGCCTCGCCGCCCTCGAGGAGGAGCGCACGAGCTACCTGCGCACCGACCGACGGGCCGGCGTGCTCACCCACGACGCCTTCCGGGAGGCAGCGGCCGCCGCGCTGCGCGGAACGCAGCGCCGGGGCGCCCCGGCCGGGCTCGTCCTCGTCGACATCGACGGCTTCCGCGCGCTCAACGGGCGTCGCGGCGTGGCCGCCGGCGACGAGGCGCTGGCCGCGGTCGGACGCCGGCTACGCGAGCTCGTCCGGGGCGGCGACGTCGTCGGGCGCACCGGCGCTGACGAGCTGGCGGTCCTCATGCCGGGGTCCGGGCTCGACGGGGCCCGCGGCGTCGCCGAGCGCCTCGTCGCCGCCCTCGAGCTCCACGGGCCCGTCACCGTCTCGGTGGGCATCGCCGTCGACACCGGCACCGCCGACCTCGACGGTCTGCTCGCCGACGCCGCCGACGTGCTCGAACGCGCCCGCCGCGCCGGCGGCGGACGCGTCGGCATTCCGGGACGCGCCCCGGCGAACGTCGATGCCACCGACCCCGGTCGCGGCGCCATCGGCGCGCTCGCGCTCGCCCTCGCCGAGCGTGCGCCCGAGATCGGCGAGCACGCCGAGCAGGTCGTCGCCCTCGCCGGCGCCGTCGCCCGGCGCCTCGGGGCACTGCCCGACGACACCGAGCGCATCACCGCCGCCGCGCTGCTGCACGACATCGGCAAGGTCGCGGTGCCCGACAGCATCCTCTCCAAGCCCGGGCCGCTCACCAGCGAGGAGCGCCAGGTCATGCACGAGCACCCGGTCGTCGGCGAGCGCATCCTGCGCGCCGTGCCCGGCCTCGGGCCGGTCGCCCGCATCGTCCGCCATGCCCACGAGCACGTCGACGGGCGCGGCTACCCGGACGGGCTCATGGGCGAGGCCATCCCGCTCGGCAGCCGCATCGTCGCCGTCTGCGACGCGTTCGACGCCATGACCCGCGACCGGCCCCACCGGGCGGCCATGACCCGCAGCGAGGCCGTCGCCGAGCTGCTGGCCTGCGCCGGCTCCCAGTTCGACGCGCGCATCGTCGACGCGCTCGTGGCCCACCTCGAGCAGGGCAGCCCGGCCGACTACGCGGTCCGCGCGGCGGTCTGACCGCGGCGACCTTCTAGGCTGCGCACCGCGGTGCGCGCCGGCGACGACCATCCCGACTTCGCGGCCGAGGGCTTCCTCGACGCGATCAGCGACGACGAGGCGCGGGCCCAGCGGCTCGAGCTGCTGCGCTGGCTGCACGACGAGGGCTTCGCCCTGGAGGAGCTGCACCGGGCCGACCGCCGCGGCGTCCTCATCTTCCTCGCGGCCGAGCGCGAGGTCGGCGGCGAGCCGCGCTACACGCACCGGCAGATCGCCGAGCAGTCCGGGGTCGACCTCGAGCTGCTCGTCCGCCTGCGCCGCGCCCAGGGCTTCCCCGTGCCGCCCGAAGCCGCCGTCGAGCTCACCCAGGTCGACCTCGACGCGGCGCGCATCTCGCGGGAGTGGGTCCGCCTCGGCCTCACGCCCGAGCAGATGGTCCAGACGAGCCGGGCGATCGGATCCGGGCTCTCCCAGGCCGCCGAGGCGATGCGCAGCGTCCTCATGGAGGTCGTCGTCGAGCCGGGCAGCACCGAGCGCCAGCTCGCCGAGTCCTACACGGAGGCCGTCCACGAGGTCATGCCGCTCGTCGGCCCCATGGTCGTCCAGATGGTCACCCAGCACCTGCGCAACATGGTCCAGACCGAGGTCGTCGGCGCCCTGGAGCTCGCGGCCGGCCGGCCGCCCGGCGCGCTCGACCTCAACGTCGCCTTCGCCGACCTCGTCGGCTTCACCCGCCTGGGCGAGGAGATTCCGCCCGAGGAGCTCGGCGCCGTCGCCGAGCGGCTCGTCGACCTCGCCGCCGACGTCCTGCCGCCCTCGGTGCGGCTCGTCAAGACGATCGGCGACGCGGTCATGCTCACGAGCCTGCAGTCCGAGCCGATCGTCGCGAGCGGCCTGGCGCTCATCGACGCCGTCGAACAGGCGGGCGAAGCGTTCCCGCAGGTGCGGGTCGGCGTCGCCCACGGTGCGGCCGTGCCGCGCGGCGGCGACGTCTACGGGCGGGCGGTGAACCTCGCCAGCCGGGTGACCGCGATCGCCCGGGCGGGCAGCGTCCTGGCGACCCGCGAGGTGCGCGACGGGGCCCGCGACGCCTTCCGCTGGTCCTCGGCCGGCGCGCGCCGCATCAAGGGCCTGCCGGACCCGGTGCCGCTGTACCGCGCACGGCGCGTCGAGACGCCCGCCGCCTGAGCGGCGGCGCTCAGGCGGTCATGAGCCGCTCGAGCACGGCGGCGTCGACGTCGAAGTTCGCGTGGACGGCGTCGACGTCGTCGTTGTCCTCGAGCGCGTCGATGAGGCGCAGGAGCTTGGACGCGCCGTCCTCGTCGACCGGGACGCGGGCCTTCGGCCGCTGGGTCACCTCGGCCGTCTGCAGCTCGATCCCCGCCTCCTCCAGCGCGGCGCGGACCATGGTCAGGTCGGAAGGCTCGGTGACGATCTCGTAGACGTCGTCGTCGACCGAGATGTCCTCGGCGCCCGCCTCGATCGCGACCATGAGGTCGTCCTCGCCGTAGCGGTCGCCGTCGACGACGATCGTCCCCTTCTTGTCGAAGTTGTAGGCCACCGAGCCCGGCTCGCCGAGCGAGCCGCCGTGCTTGGACAGCAGATGGCGGACCTCCGAGCCGGTGCGGTTGCGATTGTCGGTCACCGCCTCGATGAGCAGCGCCACGCCGCCCGGGCCGTAGCCTTCGTAGACGACGGTCTCCAGCGCGGAGGCGTCAGCGCCCGCGCCGGTGCCCTTCGCGATCGCGCGCTCGATGTTGTCCTTGGGCATCGAGGCGTCCTTGGCCTTCTGGACCGCCAGGGCGAGGGACGGGTTGCCGTCCGGGTCGCCCCCACCCTCCTTGGCGGCCACGGTGATCGCCCGCGCGAGCTTCGTGAACAGCTTGCCGCGGCGCGCGTCGACGATCGCCTTCTTGTGCTTGATCCCTGCCCATTTGGAATGACCGGCCATCGCTCGCGGATTTTACCGGCCGCGCTGACCGCTCCCGGACTGAAGGGGTGGCGCCATGCGCCGATAGATCGGAGGAGGGGCTCACGAATGTCTGCAACGCGTCCACCCGGGCCGGTGCCGGCCGCGACGGCCGGGGCTCGTCGCCGCACCGTCTCCACCGTGGCCATCGGTGGTGGCGTCGCCGTGCTCGGCGCCGACGTCCTCGCCGTCGTCCGTCCGCCGGCCGACGCGGTGTGCGCCGGCCTCGCGCTCGTCACGGCCGTGGCCGCCCTCGTGCTCGCCGCCGCCCGCATCCGCCGCCGCAGCGACGAGCACGGACCGTGGCTGCTGGTCGCCGCCGGCATCGGGTTCGGCGCCGCCGGGACAACGCTCACGAGCCTCGCCACCGGCGGCGTCGCAGCCGGCGCCGACGTCCTGCACGTCGCCGACCTGCTCTGGCTCGGGCCCTACGCCAGCTGGTACGTGGCCACCATGCTGCTGGCCCGCCGCTACCTCGGCGGGGCACACCGATCGTTCTGGCTGGACGGCGTGCTCGTCGGCCTGGCGGCCGGGGCGTACACCAGCGCGGTGTTCCTCGAGGACCTCGTCGCCACCTCGGCCGGAGGCTTCGACGCCGCCGTCCTCCTGGCCCGCCCCTCCGCCGACCTCGCGCTGCTGGCGCTGTCGGCCGGCATGCTGCTCATGATCGGCCGGCTCAGCCCGCAGGGCGCGCTGCTGTGCGCGGGGCTCGGGGTCGTGCTCGCCGGCGACATCCTGCGCCTCGGCGACCTCTCGGCCGGCACCTCGCCCGGCCCCGACGTCCCGATCATCACGGCCCTCGGCCTGCTCATGCTCGCCGGCGTCGGGTGGAGCCGCCCCGCGCCCGGACGGATGCTGCCGGTCGGCGGCTGGTGGGAGCTCACGACGCCCGCGGCGCTCATGACGCTCGTGTGCGCGATCTTCGTCGTCGACCACGTCCACCGGCTGCCCACCGCCGCCGTCGTCCTGGCCAGCGCGACGTTCCTCGCCGCCCTGGCGCGCATGGTCGCCACGCTGCGCGAGGTGCGCTCGCTGGCGCTGCACCGCCGGGAGGCGCTCACCGACGACCTCACGCGCCTGCCCAACCGGCGTGCGCTCTTCCGGGAGCTCGAGGTCCTCACCGCCCCGGGCGCCCGCTCGTCGCGGCGTCTCGCGCTGCTGCAGCTCGACCTCGACGGGTTCAAGGAGCTCAACGACACGCTCGGCCACCAGGCCGGCGACGACCTGCTCGTGGCGGTCAGCCGCCGGCTGGAGGTCGTCGTGCCCGGCACGCTGGCCCGGCTCGGCGGCGACGAGTTCGCGGCGATCGTCGGCGAGGGCCACGACGCCCGGGCCGTCGCCGAGGCCATCGGGGAGGCGCTGCAGGAGCCGCTCGACATCGAGGGGGTCGGCATCTCGGTGCGGGCCAGCGTCGGCATCGCCCACTTCCCCGACGACGCCCATGACGCGCGCGAGCTCGCCCGCCGCGCCGACGTGGCCATGTACGACGCCAAGCGGCTGGGCACCGTCGTCGCCGGCTACCAGGCCGAGCGCGACGAGCACTCCCGCGACCGGCTGTCGCTCGCGGCCGACCTGCGCCGGGCACTCGAGAGCGACGAGCTGTGGCTCGCCTTCCAGCCGCAGGTCGAGATCGCCACCGGACGGATCACCGGCGCCGAGGCGCTCATCCGCTGGCGCCACCCCGAGCAGGGCGAGATCCCGCCGGGCGTCCTGCTGCCCGTCGCCGAGCGCACGGGCCTCATGCGCCAGCTCACGCTCTGGGTGCTCGAGCATGCCGTCGCCCAGGCGGCCGAATGGCGCCGGCACGACCTGCCGATGCGCGTCGCCGTCAACGTCTCGGCGATCGTGCTCGTCGACGCGACGCTGCCCGACCGGATCACCTCGATCCTCTCCCGGCACTCGCTGACGCCCGACAACCTCGTCGTCGAGGTCACCGAGGACGCGGTCATGAGCGACACGAAGCGCGCGATCGCCATCCTCGACCGGATCAAGGCCAGCGGGGTGGAGATCGCCATCGACGACTTCGGCACCGGCCACTCGTCGCTTGAGCAGCTCAAGAACGTGCCGGCCGACGAGCTCAAGCTCGACCGCTCGTTCGTCCTCGGCATGCACGAGGACCCGCACGATGCGGCGATCGTCGGGTCGGTCATCGGCCTCGGCAAGGCGATGGGCCTGCGGATCGTCGCCGAGGGGGTCGAGACCGCCCCGGTGTGGACCGAGCTCGCAATGCTGCGCTGCGACATCGCCCAGGGGTTCGGCCTGGCGCGGCCGATGCCGGCGGCGCAGTTCGAGCGCTGGGCGCGCCAGCCGCCGGACGTCGCGCGGCGCCTGGTGCCGTCGCTGCACACGTCGCGCACGCTGTGGCGCGGCCGCGCAGCCTGAGGTCGTGCCAGGCACCGTGGTGCCAGGTCAGGCGCGGGCACGGTGCCAGGCCAGCGTGCGGCGCAGGCCCTCGTCGAGGTCGACCGCCGGCGCCCAGCCGCAGACGCGGCGGATCTTGCTCGTGTCGACGTACTGGCGGGAGATCTCGCCCGGCGTCGCGTGCGACGGGTCGTAGGTGACCGGCAGCGGCGCCCCCGCGACCCGGCCCATGGCGTCGACGACCTCGCGCACGCTGATCGGCCGCCCGCCGCCCGCGTTGAACGCCTCGCCGCGCGCGGGGCGGTCGGGTGAGTGGTCATCGAGCGCATCGGCGATCGCCAGATACGCAGCGACTGCATCCTCGACGTAGAGGAAATCGCGCTCCAGGGTGCCGTCCGAGCGGATCGCCGGCGGCCGGCCCTCCAGCACCGCCGCGACGAGCTCCGGGATGAGCCGCGACGCGTTGCCGTCGCCGGGCCCGTAGAGGTTCGCGAACCGCGTCGTGGCCACCGGCACCTCGTAGCTGTGCCAGTAGGAGCGGGCGATGAGGTCGGCGCAGGCCTTGCTGACGTCGTACGGGAAGACCGGCGCCAGCGGCATGTCCTCCGTGTAGGGCAGCCGGTCGCTGGCCCCGTAGGCCTTGTCGGAGGCGGCGACCACGACCCGCCGCACGCCGGTCAGCCGGGCCGCCTCCAGCACCGACCACGTGCCGGCGACGTTCGTGCGGAACGTCGCCGCCGGCGCGACCCGAGCGGAGCCGACGATCGTCTGGGCCGCGAGGTGGAAGACCGTGTCGACCTCCTGCTCGGCCAACGCGCGGACCATGAGCTGCTCGTCGGCGACGTCGCCGTGCACGACGTGGCAGCGAGCCTCCAGGCCGTCGAGCTCGAGCAGGCTGCCGACCGCGTGGTCGCGGCGCAGGACCGTGACCCGGTCGCCGCGCTCCAGCAGCGCGCGGCACAGCCACGCGCCCAGCAGCCCGTAGGCGCCGGTGACGAACGTCGATCTCATGCCCAGGTCCTCCACGGGGCCCGCCCCGACGACCACAGGTCGTTGAGCAGGACCGCGTCCTTGTAAGTGTCCATGCAGTCCCAGAACCCGTCGTGCCGGAACGCGCGCAGCTGCCCGTCGGCGGCCAGGCCCTCGAGCGGCTCGCGCTCCAGCACGCTGTCGGGCGTCAGCCGGTCGAGCAAGGCCGGCTCGAAGACGAAGAAGCCGCCGTTGATCCACTGCTGCGCCTGCGGCTTTTCGCGAAACCCGGTGACCCGGTCGTCGCCGTCGAGGTCGCAGACGCCGAACTGCAGCGCCGGTCGTACGACCGTCATCGTCGCCTCGGCGCCGTGAGCCTCGTGGAAGGCCAACAGCGCGCGCAGGTCGACGTCGGCCACGCCATCCGCGTAGGTCGCGCAGAACGTCGCCCCGCCCAGCACGTCGGCGGCCGCCGCCAGCCGGCCGCCTGTCGGCGTGTCCAGCCCGGTGTCGACGCAGCGCACGCGAACGCCCGACGGCCACGGCTCGGCGGCCGCAAACTCGGCGATCTGCTCGCCCAGGTAGCCGGTGCACAGCACGACGTCGTCGAAGCCCGCCTCGGCGTAGAGCCGGACGACGTGCCAGACGATCGGCAGGCCGCCGATCTCCACCAGCGGCTTGGGGATCGTGCGGGTGTGCTCTTGCAGGCGCGTGCCGCGCCCGCCGCACAGGATGGCAACCGGTGGAGTCCGATCCATGCGGCGGACAAGCATGCCCGAAGCCCGCCGTGCGCGGCGTGCGCCTAGGATTTCGGCACACATGACCGTCCCTGCCGAGATCTTCAAGGCCTACGACATCCGCGGCCTCCACGGCGAGCAGCTCGGGCCCGACGCCGCCGAGCAGATCGGGCGCGCCTTCGCCCGCGTCATCGCCGCGCTGGAGGGCAAGCCGACCGGCGAGCTGCGGCTCGGCCTCGGCCGCGACATGCGTCTCACCGCGCCCGAGATGGCGGCCCGCTACCGCGCCGGCATGGTGGCCGAGGGCGCCACGGTGCTCGACATCGGCCAGGTCGGCACCGAGATGCTCTACTGGCTCGTCGGCTCCCGGGACCTCGACGGCGGGCTCATGTGCACCGCCTCGCACAACCCGAAGGCCTACACGGGCGCCAAGCTCGTCCGGCGCGGGGCGATCGCCCTGAGCGGCGACGAGGGCATCCAGGAGATCCGGGCGATGATCGAGACGGGGCTGCCGGAGCCCGACGGGGAAGCGGTCCCCACCCGCCCGGTCGAGGAGCTCGACGTCTACGAGGAGTTCCACGCGGCGGCCCGCGCCTTCATCGACCCCGCGAAGGTCAAGCCGCTGAAGGTCGTCGTCGACGGCGGCAACGGCATGGCCGGCCCGATGGTCGGCCCACTGCTGCGCGAGCTCGGGCTCGACCTCGTCGAGACGTACTTCACGCCCGACGGCAACTTCCCCGACCACGAGCCCAACCCACTGCTGGAGGAGAACCGGCGGTTCATCATGGACAAGGTCGTCGCCGAGGGCGCCGACCTCGGCATCGCCTGGGACGGTGACGCCGACCGCTGCTTCTTCATCGACGACACCGGGCGCTTCGTCGACGGCGACTTCCTCACCGCGATCCTCGCCGAGCACCTGCTCGTCAAGAAGGGTGGGCGGGATCCGGTCTCGATCCTCTACGACGCGCGGGCCTCCCGGGCCGTCGCCGACACGGTCACGGCCGCCGGCGGGACCGCCCACGTCAATCGCGTCGGCCACGCGTTCTTCAAGACGCGGATGCGCGACGAGGGCGCGATCTTCGGCGGCGAGGTCTCCGGCCACTACTACTTCCACGACTTCTACAACGCCGACAGCGGCACGCTGCCCGCCCTGCTCATGCTCGAGAAGCTCTCCGTCGAGGGCAAGAGGCTCTCCGAGCTGCTCGAGCCCTACCGCTCCAAGTACTTCATCTCGGGCGAGATCAACTCGGAAGTCGCCGACGGCCCGGCGAAGATGGCCGAGCTCGAGGCCGAGTACGGCGGCCGGCCCGGGGCCACGGTGACCCACGTCGACGGGGTGTCGGTCGACTTCGACGACTGGCACTTCAACGTCCGCCCGTC
>JBDZVZ010000045.1:11565-31136 GCA_040255945.1 Solirubrobacterales bacterium
ACGTCGACGGGGTGTCGGTCGACTTCGACGACTGGCACTTCAACGTCCGCCCGTCCAACACCGAGCCGCTGCTGCGGCTCACGCTCGAGTCCCTCGTCTCCGAGGCCGACATGGCGGCAAGGCGCGACGAGGTGCTCGGGCGGATCCGCTCGTGACCCACGTCATCCGGGTCCCGACCCCGTTCGCCGTCGGGCGGGTCAACTGCTACCTCGTCGACGACGACCCGCTGACGCTCGTCGACTGCGGACCAAACTCGGGAACGTCGCTGACCGAGCTCGAGGCCGGCCTGGCGGTGCACGGACGCCGCGTCGAGGACCTCGAGCGGATCGTCCTCACCCATCAGCACATCGATCACATCGGGCTCGCCGCCATCGTCGCCGCGCGGTCGGGCGCCGAGGTCTGCGCCCTGGACGGGCTCGCGCCCTGGCTCGGGCAGTTCCGCGAGCGCATGGACGCCGACGACCGCTTCGCGGAGCGGATCATGCTGCGTCATGGGGTCCCGCACGGCGTGGCGATCGCGCTGCGGGCGCTCATCAAGACGTTTCGCGGGTGGGGCGCCGGGGTCCGGGTCGACCGCCCTTTGGCCGACGGCGACGAGCTGCCCTTCGCGGGGCGGACGTGGCGGGTGCTGTACCGCCCGGGGCACTCGCAGTCAGACACCGTCTTCTTCGACGCGGGCTCCGGCGAGCTGCTGGGCGGAGACCATCTCATCCGGCACATCTCGTCCAACGCGCTGGTCTCCCTGCCGCTCGACGCGCCGCTGGACGCGATCGACGCGGTCGACCGGCCCAAGCCGCTGCTCGCCTACCTCGCCTCGCTGCGCGCCACGCGCGAGCTGGACGTCACGACCGTCCTCCCCGGCCACGGCGAGCCGATCGACGACCACCGGGCGCTCATCGACGACCGGCTCGCCGGCCACGAGCGGCGTGCGCGCAAGCTCGCCGGCCTGCTCGGCGAACGGCCGAAGACCGCGTTCGAGCTGGCGACCGATCTCTGGGGCAACGTCGCCGTCACCCAGACGTACCTGACGATCTCCGAGGTCCTGGGCCATCTCGACCTGCTGCTCGAGCGTGGGGAGATCGCCGAGCTCGACGGCGACGTCACCCGCTTCGCCGCCGCCTGACCCCCTGGTGTCAGGCACCACCGTGTCAGGCCAGGAGTGCGGCGAGGTGGCCGTCGACCGCTCGCGCCGTGGCGTCCCAGGTCAGCGGCGCGGCGCGTGGCGGGCCGGCGGCCCGCCACGGGGCCGGGTCGTCGAGGACGGACTCGAGCGCCGCGGCGACGGCCTCGGCGTCGGTCGGATCGACGAGCCGGGCGGCGTCGGCGCAGACCTCGGGCAGGGCGCCGCGGTCGGCGGCGACGACCGGGACGCCGGCGGCCAGCGCCTCGAGCGCGGTCAGGCCGAAGCCCTCATAGAGGGAGGGCAGCACGAACGCGGCCGCCCCCGCGTAGAGGCCGGGCAGCAGCGCGTCGTCGACATGGCCGAGCGCGCGGACGCCGCCCGCGTCGGACTCGGCGCGAAACTGCGGCCGGTCGCCGCCGGCGGCCACGAGCGCCACCCCGCGCCCAGCCAGGCGCCGGGCGGCCAGGTCGAGGACCGCGAGGTTCTTGCGGGCCGTGCGGCTGGCGACCGTCAGCACATACGCGCCCTCGATCCCGAGCGCGGTCCGGGCCGCCGCCGCGTCGGCCGCCGGCGTGAAGCGCCCGTCCACCCCGCCCGGCACGACCGCCACGCGCTCCGGGGCGACCCCGAGCAGGTCGATGATCTCGTCGCGCGCGAACGCCGAGGGCGTCAGGACCAGGCGGGCGCGCCGAGCGATCCGCGGCAGGACCGCGCGCTGCCAGCGCACGTAGAGCGCCGAGTACCACCCGGGCTCGCGCAGCGGCGCGACGTCGTGGATGACGACGACCGTGCGGCGTCCGGCCAGCGGCGCCAGGTTCGCCGGGCAGAGCAGGAGCTCGGCGCGGCGGGCGGGCAGGACGAGCTGCTCCCACGCGTGCCCGGCCCGGTGAGCGAACGCCGCGGGCGGCCGGGCGACCGCATAGCGGCCGGGCGCCAGCACCGGCAGTCGCACGCTGAGCTCGCGGGCCCAGCGCTCGACGCCGCCGAGCTCGGGCCGCGCGGCGGCCCGAGCGTCGATGAGCACCGGCGCGCTCAGCGGCGCTCGATCTCCCCGAGGTGCGCGACGTTCGCGGCGTCGTCGGGCTCGTCGCTCGGACCGGAGGCCAGCCACGCATCGAGGATCTCCTCGAGCTCGGCGGCGGAGGTCGTGCGCAGCGACAGCGCGAGGACGTTGGCGTCGTTCCAGCGCCGGGCGCCCTCGGCGGTCGCCGCGTCACCGCACAGCGCGGCCCGGACGCCCGCGACCTTGTTGGCGGCGATCGAGGCACCGGTGCCCGTCCAGCAGCAGACGACCGCCTGGTCGGCGCGGCCGTCCGCCACGTCCCGAGCGGCCGCCTCCGAACACCACGCCCAGTCGTCGCGGCCCTCCGGCGACAGCGCACCGTGCGCGGTGACGACCTCGTGGCCACGGCCGCGCAGGGCGGCCTCGAGGTCGCAAGCGACCCCGGTGGCCTCGTCGGCGGCGATGGCGATGCGCATGCGCCGAGTATGACCGGCGGGGCCTCGTCTGGACGTTCGACCGAGTTCCGTTCGGGCGTCCGTCTACCGTTCTCACGATGGAGGGCACCTCGAACGCGACCGGTGTCACGCCTCACGGCGTGCGCGCGGGCGATCCCGCGGCCCTGGAGGGCCTCGTCGAACGGCGCGGCCCCGCGGTCGTGGCGTTCACGACGCTCGTCTGCGGACGCGAGAACGGCACCGCCGCGGCCGCCGAGGCGATGGCGCGCTTCCGCGCCGCGGTCCGCGACAGCCCCGACCTCTCGACGCTCGACCCCGAGACGCTGCTGCGCGCCGCCACCCGGCACGCATCGGCCGCGATGGCCCGGACCCCGAGCGGCCCGCCGCCCCACGGCCGCCTGCGCAGCCGCGGCACGCAGACGTGCCAGCACGTGCCGGTCATGCTCGCCGCCCGCGCCAACGGAGCGCTCGGCGACGCCGACCTCGATCGACTGGCCCGCCACCTGGACCGTTGCGAGCGCTGCGCGGCGATGAGCGAGATCTTCCGCCGCGCGGAGCTCGCCTACGCCGACCCGCCCAACGACACGCTCGGCACCGAGACCGCCGAGGTGCTGCTGGACGGCCTGCAGTCCGTCTCCGCGGAGGGACTCGGCTACGCGCCGCCCCCGACCGCGCCCGGCGAGCTGCCGACCCAGATCACCGGCGCGCTGCCGACCCTGCCCGACCTCGACGACGAGATCCCGCTCGAGCCCGAGCACGCCGAGACCGGCGCCGTCAAGGCCGCCGGCGCCCCCGACCGTGGGGCCGCCCACGACGACGCAGACCAGTGGACCTACGATCAGCCGGCCGTCGCCGCCGCGGCGACCGGGGCGGAGCCGACGGCGCCCCGCCGCGGCCCGGTCCGCGCGATCGCGCGCTTCGCGTTGCCGATCCTCGTGGTCGTCGGCGCGGGCATCGCCGCGCTCGCGGGCTCGGGAGCCCTGGACGGCGACGAGTCCACCCCGCCCGTTCGGACCGCGGTCGCGACCGGCATCGAGGCGCCGGTCCTCACCCCGCTGCCCGTCGAGGTGGCCGCGCCCGCCGGCCAGGACGAGACCGCCGACAGCGCGACGACGCCCGACGACACCGCGGCGACCGGCGCGCAGCCCGACACGACGGCGGCCGCCGAGCCGAGCGGCACCGCCGCACCGGCCGACGCGGGGACCGGGGCCGCGGCCGGCAGCGCCGACGGCGCCGGCACCCCGACGCCGAACGCCGAGACCGGCGGCGCCGGCGCCCCGCCGGTGGAGCCGGGCAGCGCCGACGCCACCGGCACGACGCCGTAGCGGCCCTTCACGGCCCCGCCCTGGCCCGACGACGCTCCTGCGAGCGCTACGACGGGCCGGCCGCCGCCTGAGCGCGCACACGCTCGAGGAACCGCTCGTGCAGGCGGCGCTCGCCGTTGAGCTCCGGATGGAACGCGACGACGGTGACCTCGCCCTCGCGGGCAGCGACCGGGTGCCCGTCGACCTCGGCGAGGATCTCGACGCCCGGGCCGGCCTCCTCGATCCAGGGCGCCCGGATGAAGACGGCGTGGACCGGCTCGTCGAGGCCGGGGAACGTCAGGTCGGCCTCGAAGGACCGGACCTGGCGGCCGAACGCGTTGCGCCGGGCGCGCAGGTCGATGAGCCCGAGGTGGTCGCGGTCGAGCAGGATGAGCCCGGCGCACGTCCCGAGCACCGGCGTGCCGCCGGCGACGAGGTCGGCGAGCGGGGCGGCCAGGCCCTCGCGCGCGATGCCGAGCGTCATCGTCGTCGACTCGCCGCCGGGCAGCACGAGCCCGTCCAGGCCGTCCAGGTCGGCGGGGACCCGGACCTGGCGCACGTCGGCCCCGAGGTCACGCAGGAGCTCGGCGTGCGCGTCGAAGCCGCCCTGCAGCGCGAGGACGCCGACGAGGGGCGCTGCGCTCACCGAGGCTCCAACAGCCCGCGAGAATCGCCCCCTGGGCGATTGCTCGCTGAGCGAATCGCGTGTCCCGGCAGAAGATGCCGTCCTGCTACCAACCGCGATTCGCCAGAAGCTGGGTCTCGTCGAGCTTGCGCGCCTCGAGGCTCTGCATCGCCTTGCCGAGCCCCTCGGAGACGGCGGCCACGCGGGCGGCGTCGGCGAAGTGCGTCGTGGCCTCGACGACCGCGCGCGCCATCCGCTCCGGGTTGGACGACTTGAAGATGCCCGAGCCGACGAAGACCGCCTCGGCGCCGAGCTGCATCATGAGCGACGCGTCGGCCGGGGTGGCGATCCCGCCCGCGCAGAACAGCGGCACCGGCAGCTTGCCGTTCTCGGCGACCTCGCGGACGATGTCGTAGGGCGCCTGCAGCTCCTTGGCGGCGACGAACAGCTCGTCCTCCTCCAGGACGGTGAGCCGGCGGATCTCGGCGCGGATCGAGCGCATGTGGCGGACGGCCTCGACGATGTCGCCGGTGCCCGCCTCGCCCTTGGAGCGGATCATCGCCGCGCCCTCGCCGATGCGCCGCAGCGCCTCGCCGAGGTTCGTGGCGCCGCAGACGAACGGCACCTTGAACGCCCACTTGTCGATGTGGTTGGCCTCGTCGGCCGGGGTGAGGACCTCGGACTCGTCGATGTAGTCGACCTCGAGCGCCTCGAGGACCTGGGCCTCGGCGAAATGGCCGATGCGGGCCTTGGCCATGACCGGGATCGTCACGGCCTCCTGGATGCCCTTGATCATCGCCGGGTCGCTCATGCGCGCGACGCCGCCGTCGCGGCGGATGTCGGACGGGACGCGCTCGAGCGCCATGACGGCCGAGGCGCCGGCGTCCTCGGCGATCTTGGCCTGGTCGGCGTCGACGACGTCCATGATGACGCCGCCCTTGAGCATCTCGGCCAGACCGGCCTTGACCCGGAACGTTGCTTCGTCGCGCATGTGTCACGCCATGATACGGCGCGAGCGCACGCGAGCTACTTGAGGCGGAAGGCCTTGATGCGGTCGGCGTACTGGTCGGCGTCGCGGCCGTAGACGCCGTAGGCGAGCGCCTGGATCGTCGAGAGCAGCGCCGTGTGCGAGCGCACGTAGGCCGGCGAGTTGCTCGAGTAGTACAACGTGGTCTGGGCGAGCTTGGCGACCTCGCTGAGCGTCGCGTCGACGATCGCCAGGGTGGGCGCCTTGCGGTGCCGGGCGAGCTTCATCGCGCGGACGACGAGCGGGTGCGGGCGGCCGGCCGAGAGGCCGATGACGAGCGTGCGCTCGTCGATGCGGCCCAGGCGGCTGAGGCCCTCCTGCGACGGGCTGGCGACCATCTCGGCGCGCAGGTCCAGCAGCATGAGCAGGTGACGCAGGTAGCTGGCGAAGAACGCCATCTGGTCGGTGCCGCAGACGAGGACCTTCTCGGCGCCGGCGATCGCGTTGATCGCCGCTTCGACGTCGGAGCGCGAGACGCGTCGCGCGGTCTCCTCCACGTTCTGGTAGTCGGCGCTGACCGCCGTCTCGAACGGGTTCTGGTCCAGCGAGAACAGCGGCTCACCTGAGCCTGAGGCCGTCTGGCCCATGCCGGCGGCGACCTTGCGCCGGTACTCCTCGCGGGCCGACTGCTGCAGCTCGGGGAAGCCCTCGAAGCCGAGCGCCTGGGAGAACCGGACGACCGTCGAGCTCGACGTGTTGGCCCGCCGCGCCAGCTCCTCGGCGGTCTGGAACGCGACCTCGTCGAGGTGGTCGACGATGTACTGGGCCACGTCCTTCTGGGAGCGCGAGAACTCGTCGAAGCGCGCCTGGATGTAGGCCGACAGGGTCTGGTGGCCCCGGGCCTCGTGCGGCGGGGCGGTGATGGTCGCGGACGTCCTCTTCATGGGCGCTCGGTCTTTCGACGCCCGAACCCACGACTCCTGCCGCCAGCCCGCGGAAGGCCACAGACCTCGAGTACGAGCCCCTGGGCGAGTACTCGAAAGGGAACCCGAGCCGCCAGGCGAGGCGTTCCCCAGCCGCTAGGCGAGCCTTCAACGAGATCACGCCCGGCAGGGGGTGCCGGGCGCGATCGTCCTGCGAGCGGGCCGCGTCGTTTCTCCGCCAGAAGGACGGCCCGCGACGAGGATCGGCGGGGGTGTGATGCCGATCGATCCTCGCTGCTGCCACGGGCGTACCTCGCGCCGCGGCTCCGCGAAACGGACCGCTGGGACGCCGCGTCCGTTCGAGGACGGCCGGCTATTCGCCGGTGTGGAGCGAGAAGCGGGCGGCGAGGGCGTGCAGCTCGCGGGCGCTGGCCGCCAGCTCCTGAGCCGACGCCGCGATCTCCTGCGTGGAGGCCGACGTCTGCTGCGTCGAAGCCGCCACCTGCTCAGCGGCCGCCGAGGACTGCTCGGCCACCGCCGCCACCTCACTGATATCCGTGGTCATCTGCTCCGAACGCTGCGCGATCGCCCCCACCGCCGACGCGATCTCCGCCACCCGCGAGCTCGACGTCTCCACCGCCTCACCAATCGCCCCGAACGACGCCCGCGCCGCCTCCACCGTCGCCACACCCTCCTGCGTCCGAGCCGCCCCCTCCTCAACCACCGAAACCGCCCGCTCGGTCTCACCCCGAATCTCGGCCACCAGATCCGCGATCGACTGCGACGCCACCCGCGACTCCTCCGCCAACTTGCGCACCTCATCAGCCACCACCGCAAACCCACGACCCTGCTCACCCGCACGCGCCGCCTCGATCGCCGCATTGAGCGCCAACAAGTTCGTCTGCTCGGCAATCGCCCCGATCGTGTCCACCATCGACCCGATCCGCTGCGACCGCTCACCCAACGCCCGAATCGTCTGCGTCACCTCCTCAGAGGCCCCACGCACCTGATCCATCGCCGCCGTCGCCGCCCCCACCGCCGACGCCCCATCACGCGCCAACTCCCGCGCCCGACCCGCCTCCAGCGCCGCCTCCTGCGCCCGCTGCGCCGACCCACGCGTCGACACCGACACCTCACCCGACAACACCCGCACATCCTCCACCGAACGCACCTGACGCTCAGCCCCCGACGCCACCTCCGACACCGCCCGCGCAATCTCCTCCACCGAACGGGTGGAGTCGCCGGCGTCGGTGGCGACGCGCTCCGAGACGGCGGCGACCCGGTCCGCCGCGACCGACACCTCGCCGACCATCTCGCGCAGGCTGCACGTCATGCCCGCCAGGGCGCGCCGCAGCGCGTCACGCTCGGAGCGCGGCTCCAGATCGCAGGACAGGTCGCCGGCGGCGACCCGGTCGGCGTGGTCGACGACGAGCCGGAGCTCGTGCAGGACGCGCGCGACGTTCGTGGCGATCTCGCCGCCGACGTCGTGCGGATGGACCTCGAGCTCGACGCCCGGCTGCAGGCTGCCGGCGGACACGTGCCCGACGACGGTCAGCGGCGCGATCAGGCGGCGCTTGGACTCGCGCATCGACCATGAGCCCTGCGCGAGCCCGAACAGCAGGGCGCCGACCGCGCCGACGAGGAAGACCCACAGCAGCCGGTCGGCGTCGGCGCCGACGTTGTCGGCGTTGAGGTTGTGCATCCCGAACGCAACGATGGCGACGACCGCCACCTGCAGGGAGATGTTGATCGCCGTCGCCGTCAGCGAGCGATGCAGCATCGAGCGCGTGATGCCGACGCGCTTGGCCTCGGGCGGAAGGTCGGTGTGGACGGTCTGGTCGGTGCTCATCGTCGTTCTCCTCGATCGGCTCGTCGTCGTCAGGCCGGCAGCTGGAAGCGGGCGGCGAGGGCGTGCAGCTCGCGGGCGCTGGCCGCCAGCTCCTGAGCCGACGCCGCGATCTCCTGCGTGGAGGCCGACGTCTGCTGCGTCGAAGCCGCCACCTGCTCAGCGGCCGCCGAGGACTGCTCGGCCACCGCCGCCACCTCACTGATATCCGTGGTCATCTGCTCCGAACGCTGCGCGATCGCCCCCACCGCCGACGCGATCTCCGCCACCCGCGAGCTCGACGTCTCCACCGCCTCACCAATCGCCCCGAACGACGCCCGCGCCGCCTCCACCGTCGCCACACCCTCCTGCGTCCGAGCCGCCCCCTCCTCAACCACCGAAACCGCCCGCTCGGTCTCACCCCGAATCTCGGCCACCAGATCCGCGATCGACTGCGACGCCACCCGCGACTCCTCCGCCAACTTGCGCACCTCATCAGCCACCACCGCAAACCCACGACCCTGCTCACCCGCACGCGCCGCCTCGATCGCCGCATTGAGCGCCAACAAGTTCGTCTGCTCGGCAATCGCCCCGATCGTGTCCACCATCGACCCGATCCGCTGCGACCGCTCACCCAACGCCCGAATCGTCTGCGTCACCTCCTCAGAGGCCCCACGCACCTGATCCATCGCCGCCGTCGCCGCCCCCACCGCCGACGCCCCATCACGCGCCAACTCCCGCGCCCGACCCGCCTCCAGCGCCGCCTCCTGCGCCCGCTGCGCCGACCCACGCGTCGACACCGACACCTCACCCGACAACACCCGCACATCCTCCACCGAACGCACCTGACGCTCAGCCCCCGACGCCACCTCCGACACCGCCCGCGCAATCTCCTCCACCGAGGTGCCGGACTCGGCCGCCCGGTCGGCGACGCGCTGGGAGACCGCCTGGACGCGGTCGGCGGCGTCGGCGAGACCGCCGGCCATCTGCCGGAGGCTCTCGGTCATGCCGGCCAGCGCGGTGCGCAGCTGGTCGCCCTCGTGGCGGGGGACGATGTCCTCGGTGAGGTCGCCGGCGGCGACCCGGTCGGCCTGCGCGGCGAGCGCGCGCATGTCGTCGAGGACGGTCTGCACCGCTCCGGCCGCGTAGCCGAGCGGGTCGTACTCGTGGATGACGAGACGCTCCTCGCCGGTGTCGCCGAAGAGGTCGCCGTCGGCCATGGCCGCGGTGACGTCGGCCATCGGGCGCAGCCGGCCGATGAGATCGCGCGACGCCTTCGCGGTGACGCCGAGGCGCACGACGAGCAGGCCCAGGGCCACGCCGACGTAGAGCGGCACGAGCCAGCCGACGCGGTCCTTGACGTTGCCGGCGTCCAGGCCCCCGATCTGGATCGCGAAGAACGCGATGTAGGCGATCTGGAACACGACGAGCCCGGCGAGCATGAGCTTCAGCCTGCGGTTCGTCGACGCCGCCTTGCCGGCGGCGGTCTGCTTGCGGTCCTGTGCGTCTGCGTGCTGCACGACGGATCCTCCGAAGTCGGGGGCCTTCAGCACGGTTGGTCGTCCGCCCGGTCGGCGTCTTGAGCCTGACCGTCGGCGGCGTCGGAGGGCGCAGGATGGGCCGGCCGGGACTTGAACCCGGATCTGACGGATTATGAGCCCTGCTCAGCCTTCCGGTGTAGTGCGCAGCAGCCCGGATACGTCGGAAATCCCGGCCAGCGCGTCCGGCCCCGTCAGCCCGTCTGCGCGCGGGTCGGTTGCCCCCGGCGTTGCCCCCGCGCGCGCTTCTTGGGTGTCCGGCGTGTCCGGTCGCAGCTCCTCCGACAGCCGCAGCGGCTCCGGCGCGTCGCCGGGCAGCAGGTGCACGTAGGTGTCGAGCGTGAACGACGGCGAGTGGTGGCCGAGCCACCGCTGCACCTGCACGGGCGACGCGCCCCTGGCGAACAGCAGCGAGGCGCACGTGTGCCGGAACGTGTGCATCCCGGCCCACCCCGCGCCGGCCTCCTCGGCGGCCGGCTTGAGCACCCGGCGCGTCAGGTCGGCGTGGTCGAGCGGGCCACCCTGCAGCGACGTGAACACGAGGTCCTCGTCCCCGGTCCGCTCGGCCTCGGCGCGCGCGCGGCGCAGGTCGGTGGCCAGCGCGGGCTCGAGCGGCACGTCGCGACGCCCGTACTTCGACTTGGGCGGACCGATCTTGCCGCGGCGCATCCGCCGGCGCACCCTCACCGCCGGAGCGCCGTCGAGCTCGAGGTGCCGCCACTGCAACGCGATCGCCTCCGACCACCGCAGGCCGGTCGCGGCCAACAGCCGGAAGAACAGCCGGTGGCGCGGGTGCACGACGGCGAGGAAGGTGGCGAGCTGCTCGCGCGACATCACGCGCACGTCCTCCTCATCGCCGTCGTCGACGACCTGGCGGTGGGGCAGCGCGGCCCCGGCGCACGGGTTGTAGCGGATGACTCCCTCTCGGACCGCGGTTGCCATGCACGACCGGAAGGCGGCCAGGATGCGCCGCACGGTGCGGTCGCTGAGCGTGGCGCCCTGGCGGGCCGGCTGCTCGCAGAGCCAACCGATCCACGCGGCGACGTCGCGCGGGCTGATCTGCGCCACGGTGCGCCCGAGCCGCTCGTCGAAGTACGGGACCGCGTAACGCTCGAGGTCCCGCCGGTATTCGTCACGGGTCTCCTCGCGGAAGCCGCGGCTGCCGGTGCCGTGGTAGCGCTCGATCCACTCGCGGGCGTAGACGGCGAACTTGACTCGCGAGAGCTCTTGAAACTCGCCGGCGTCCCGTGCGGCCTCGCGGGCGCGCTTGAGCCGGCGGGCTTCGTCGTAGGTGCGCACGGTCTCCTTGCGCTGGCGCCCGTTGACTCGGTAGACGACCACGTAGCGGCTGCCGCGCTGAAAGATGCCAGGCGTCTTGGTCTTGACCATCGGAGCGCCCATCACCGCACCTCCTCGTCGCGGTGGGCCTGCCAGGCGGCCGCGAGCTGCGTGGCCCAGTCGAGCAGATCGCGCACGGTGCGGTCGAACTCGACGACTCGGCGCTCGTCGGACGGCAGGAAGAGGTCCTGCGGATCGGGCAGGCCGAGCAGCAGGTCGCGCGCGATGCCGATACTGCCCAGGTGCACGAGGTCCTGCGGCGACGGTCCCCTCGGAGCCATCACAGCACCTCCTCGATCAGCGGGCGGCCGAGCTCGCGGAACAACATCGGCAAGACCTCGTGAAGCACGATCCCGACCGGGTCGTCGGGGTCGAGCAGCGGCAGGCGCCGGGTCGCGAGGTCGGCCAGCTCGGCGGCCAAGTCCTCGCCGTCGTACGGTTCCGGCGGCACGACGACGCGCAGGTCCCGAACCTTCGTCGGGGACATGGCACGCTGGTGACTGCCCCCGCCGGTACGGTGCTGGGTGCTCATGGAGCTTCTACCTCCTTGGGCCATGGGGCCGGACGTTCGCGCGTCGCGGCCCCGATCTATGTGAGGTCACGAAGTCTACCTTTCTGAGCGGTGGAAGTCGAGCGGATCACCGGTACGTGCGACACCCGTCCAGCCCTTGCGGCGCAAGGCTTCACGGGCAAGGGGGGAACGCCGGGGCAACCTCAGAGATCGATGTCTCGGTCTCGTAGCGGGATGTACCGCGGCGGATCTTCGCCCTGCCGGATCAGCAACGCCGCGGCCTCAACGGTCGACCGGTCGTAGCCAGCGATCCACGCCTTCTTCAGCGCAACTGAGAGCGCCGCCGCCTGCTGCTCGGGCTCGAGGCCCTCGCTCAACACCGCGATCAGGTCGCGGTAGGCGGTGCTGACGTCTTCCTCGATCCACGAGCGGACGCGTTCGAGGTAGGGGCCGGCGGCACTTGGTGCGTCGTCGTTCATCGCCGCGCCTCGGCGTCGGCTTGGACAGTCTCGACCCCGTAGGCAGCCTCGCGGCCGTCGATGTAGCTGTGCACATGAGCGGTGATCTGGACGTGCTCCATGATGGTGCCGAGGTCGAACGAGGGCGCTGCCATGCTCTGCAGGGGCTGCACCGTGGCACCGCGGGGTAGCGATAGGAGCTCTGGGCCGCGTTCACCGACCAGCGCCGTACCCGCTCGGGCGACGGTGCCGCCAGCGGCGAGCATTGGGACCTGCGGCACGCCGACCGCGCCGCCGCCGATCTTGCCCACGCCCGGGATGTGCGTGTTGACGGACGGCAGCTTGAACTGCAGCGAATTCCACCCGCGGATCACCCAGTTGACCGCCGCGCGGAACGCCTCCTTGATGACGCCGAACGCTGCCGAGGCGGCGGCGCGCAGCGGAGCGGTCACGCTGCGGATGGTGCCGACGATCATGTTCATGGCGCCCTTGGCGATCGATCCGAGTCCCTTCAGGGCTCCGGAGAAATCGCCGTGGATGATCGCGGCCACCACGCGGAGCGCGCCACCGATGACCTGCATGGCGCCGACAACCGTCTGGCGCACCGCGGGCATGACGCGCTGCACGATCGGCCAGACCACGGACGCGATGATGTTGGCGAGCTGCCACCAGCGCTGAGCGACCAGCTGGATCGCGGTGCCGACCGAACGCATGGGACCGACAGCGGCCGTGAACGCGCTGACCGCCTGACGGCCCGTCTCGCGCAGCCACCCGACGATCTGGACGATCGTGGGCATCATCTCCTGGACAGCGCCACGCACGGCCGGGATACCGGTCCCGGTCACCCAGCCCAGCGTGGCCCGGATCGCGCCGCCGACCTGGTCCATGCGCTTGGCGAACCGACCGCCGGCCCCGGTGCCCTGCGTGATCCCGTTCAGGAACCTGGCCATCGGGGTCAGCAGCTTGTTGACCGCCGGCAGCAGCACGCCGCCCGCCGCCTCGGCGACGTTGCTCAGCGCGACCTTGACCTTCTCCAGCGGCTGGGCCTGGGCGGCCGCCGAGCCGCCGAACTCCTTGTTGACCTCGCGCAGGATGATCTTCTGCGCATCCATCATCTTGCCGTTCTTCTGCAGCGTCTTGATCTGGTCGATCTGCTGCTGGGTGAACGACACACCGGAGCGCATCAGCCGGCTGTAGCCCTTGGCCGGATCGTTGAGGGCCTTGCCGAGCATCATGGCCGCCGACGCGGTGTCGGTCCCGAGCGCGACGCCCATGTTCGTGGCGGCGACGGTGGCCTGATCGAAGACATGGTTGCCCTTGCCGACCCCGTTGCGGATCTTCGTGAAGGTCAGCAGCAGGTTCTCGCCCTGCTGGATGGCCTCGTCGTCGATCCCGGCATAGTTGGAGATGCGCGTGGCCAGGTTGCCGACGTGCTTGGCCGTGATCCCGGCGGCCTTGCCGGTCGACTTGATCACCGCGTTGGTCTGGGCCCCGACCTTGGCCGACTCGGTCGCCTCCCCGAACGCGAACCTGAACGCCGATCCTGCCGCGTACACGCCGCCGACGGTGGCCAGCATGCCGCCGACGCTCCGGGTGACAAGCCCGATGCTCGAGGACACGCCACGGCCGCTGGCGCGCAGCGACGCGAACGAGCGCGTCTGGCGGTTGGTGGCGCGTGCGGACCGGTCGATGTGCGTGCTGGAATCCCGCGCCGCGGTGCCGACGCCGCGCACGTCCTTGGCCGTGCTCTTGAGGGCGGCGCTGGCGCGCTGCTGGTCGAGGACCTTGATCCGGATCGCGACGTCGTCGTCGGACATCTAGCCGTCCTTTCGCGTGGCCACGGCGTTGCCACCCCGGCCGGATTCGTTGCAGTGCAAGGGCTCACGCCCGGTCGTCGGGAGGCCCAATCCGTGCGACATCACGTTCCCCCGGCGTGCCGAGGGACGAAGCCGGCCGTCGAGCGCGGCCGATGAAAGCCCGTGCGCCCGGACTCGGCGCCGCCGGCCTCGGCGAACTGCTGGCGGCCGTCATGGTTGAGGTCGAAGGTCACGAACGCGTGCGAGCGCCGCGGGTCGCCGGTCTCGTGCACCCACACCGTCATGAACGCGCCTTGGCCGGGCTCGCCCCAGCGGGTCAGCCCGCCGGTGTCCAGCGGAACGTCGAGCAGGCCGCCGGCATGCAGCAGCGACGAGACGAAGCCCGAGCAGTCGTAGCCGCGCGGGTCGTCGAAGTCGCCGTGGCCGCCGCCCCAGAAGTAGGCCTGGCCGCGAGCGTCGATCGCCTTGGCGCGGGCGTAGGCGCGCTCGATGCTCTCCGGGACGCCGTGGCGCGCGGCGCCGGTGACGCCGACGGCGCGCGCCGCCGGGGTGTAGGTCTCGGCCGCCGGCTCGGGCTTGGGCTTGACCGGCTGGCGCAGCTCGAGCACGAGTGCGTCGGACGCGAGCCGCTCCTGCCGGACCCGGCCGACGAGCCACCGACCGGACGCAAGCCCCTCGTCGGCGAGCTCGACGACGGCGCCCGGCGGCGCCACGAGCGGCTTGCGGCTGCGCAGGCTCACGGTCGCCGTCGCCACCTCCTTACCGGCGTCCACGTCCCACTCGATCCGGTCGACGCCGGGCATGGCGTCCGAGACGGTGAGCGACGTCTTGGCGGCCATGAGCCGGGTGTCGCTGACGTAGTGGAAGAGGCCGTCGATGACGTAGCGGCGCCGCTCGACCTCGCTGGCGAGCCGGCCCGTGCACGTCCACGTGTCCTCCGGGTCGCCCGGCTGGCCGCGCTCGAAGTAGTAGTCGCGCTCCTCGCGGCTGTCGTCCACGTCGTCGGCCGCGGCGATGCGCTGCTTGCGGTGGAGGTCCGGGATATCCCACTCGATTCGCCGGGCCTGCACCTCCTGCAGCAGCGACAGCACGAACTCGGCGCGGGTGCCGTCGTCGCGAGAGGCGCGTCGGTACCCGCTGTGGCGCCTGAGCAGCTCGACAACCTCGTCTTCGAAGACGAGAGGCACGCGGCCGGCCGGCGAGCGCTTGGCCTGCACGAGCCGGTACGGGACGTCGCGCCAGCGCAGCACCGTGCCGCGGTCGAGGACGTGGTCCTGGTCGTGGTCGAGCAGGCCGCCGCGCAGCAGCGTGCGGCCATCGGGGACGGTGAGCGTCACGGTCGGCGCGCCCTCCATCGTCCACTCCGCGCCGGCGTCGAGCCCGCCGCCGAGCCGCGCTGTGAGCGCCCGGCTCTGTAGGAGCATGCCGTCCGCCCAGCTCATCGGTCGTGCGGATCGGGCGTCCCGACGACAGCGCAGAAGCTCTTGCGCCGCAAGGGCTCGCGGTGGGGGTGGCAACGCCGAGGTGTCACAGCCAGACGCCGTTCTCGACCGCGGCGAACTCGGCGTCGCGCAGGTCGCGGGTCGCGGCGAGGATCTCGATCGCAGCGTCGAGCCCCTCAACCGTCGAGGTCCGCGCCCACACGACCGTGGGCGCACACGCGCTCACGCTCAACACCCACAGGATCTCCTTGCGCAGCTCGTCGCGGCTCATGACGAGCGGCTCCGCGGAGCACCGTGCGCATGACCGTCGACACGGTGCTCCGCGCAGCGCCCGCCAGGCCTCGATGAGCCGACCCCTCACGCGCGGCCCCTCCGCAGCGCGAGCTGCTGGCGCTCCTGCTCGGTCAGTAGCGACGCGCCGGCCGGCAGCGCGGTGCCACTCGCCGCCGCCGCCTCGGGGTCGAGGCAGTGACCCAGCTCGGTCAAGGGCACCCGGCCCTTCGGCAGGCCGTCGATCAGCGCCGTGGCCGATGCTTCGTCGACGTCGAGCATGCGCCGGTAGTGCGGCCGCTCCCACGGGAAGATCCGGTCGGCCGCCGCGGCCATGATGCCGTCGCGCCGTCGCGGCGCGTTCTCCTTGTGCCGGGCCTCGGCCTCGCGCTCGAGGCGGCCGGCGCGCGCAGCGCGCGCCTGCACGTCGCCGTACTCGCGACGGTCGACGATCTCGACGAGGCCCGTGCGCAGCGCCTCGGCGAGGACCGGATCGCTCGTGTTCGCCCACGGGCTCGTGGACGCCGGCGCCGGGCGGGGCTCAGGGTTGGCGGCCATCTCGGCGCGCACGATCGGCGCGACGCGGCGATGGGCGCCGGGCGTGGTGGTGACGATCTGGCCGGGGCGCTGGACGGCGCGCACGGGCCGGCGCGTGGCCTGCCGGCGCCTCATGCCGCATCCCCGGACAGCTCGACCGTCGCGGCGTACTCGGCGGCCAGTCGCTGCACGAGGGCCTGGTCGTCCTCGCCGCCGAGCCACGGCCGCCGCTCCGCCTCGTGCCGTGGGCGCTCGAGGCCGTTGAAGCCGAGCACGCCGGGCGGGTCGTCGGGCAGCGGCGCGGTCTCGACGCCGATGGCGCCGTCGTCGGCGGTGCGCTGGACCCAGCGGCCGAGCGCGTGCAGCCGCCACTCCTCGGCCGCGGCCTCGGCGAGCAGGCGCTCGGCCTCGGCGCGCTTGGCGTTGATCGGGCCGAGCTGCTGCTTGAGCGTGTCGAGCCACTCGGTCTCGTGGGCGCGGAAGTGCTCGACGAGCTCGACCTGTAGCCGGACGAGCGCGCGCTCGATGGCGAGGGCGCGCTCCTCGGTCGCACGCCGCGCCGAATCGCGGACGGCCTGCGAGGGCCGGTCGTCCTTCGGCTGCCGGTCGCCGGTCATGACGGCCGCGAGCAGCGCCTCGCGGTAGCGCTCGTCGATCGCCTTGTGGTCGGCGTCGAGCTGCTTGAGCTCGGCCAACACGTCGGACAGCTCGTCGCGCAGCCGTACGTGCCGGGCGCGCAGGTCGGCCAGACCGGGGAACGGGTCGTCGTGCGGCAGGAAGGTCGACGAGAGGAACGGGCCGCGGCTGATCCTGTCCTGCTCGGGCCGAGTCAGGCCGTCGAGGACGAGGTCAGCGAGCCGGATCGGACGAACCTTCTCGGTCATCGGGTCTCCTGGGTCGTGCGGATGGGGTCTCCCGTCGACCGGGCGTGAGCCCTTGTGGCAAAACGGGTCTGGGCGGCGGGGCAACGCGGGGGCATCACGCCACCTGCCGCAGTCGGGTGGTCTCGGGCGGCTGCAGTGCGGCGTCGAGGTCGGCGCGGCGGAACAGCAGCGTGCGGCCGTCGCGGTGCGCGCGCAGCCGGCCGTCACTCACGAGCTCGTAGATCCGCGACTTCGGCCGGCGCAGGTAGGCGGCGGCCTCGGCGACGGAGAGGTACGGGCCCGGCGCGGTGTCCTGCTCGGCCAGGCGCCGGGCGACCCGTTCGGCGAGCAGATCGGCGAGCGCGTCGAGCGCCGCGGCGGCCTTCGGTTCGGTCTCCATGATGCTGGGTGTTCGCCCTGAGCTAACACCGGCCTTCGCCTTCATGCCGCCGCCTCCAGCGCCCGCAGATGGCGCACGACGATCTCCTGCGTCCGCGGGTCGTCGAGGGGCACGCCTAGCTCGGTCAGCACGCCGCGTAGCGCGGTCGCTACGGCCTCGCCGACTTGCTCGACGATGCGCACGCGGCGCTCCTCGAGGCCGACGTCCAGCGCCGTGCGCGAGACCTGCAGCAGGTGCCGGCGCTCGCGCTCGTAGAGCGACAGCAGCGGCGACCCGGTCACCCGTTGGGCGGGCAGCTTGGCGACCTCGGCGCCGAGCCACTCCACGTGGCCAGCGGTGCGCCACAGCTCCTCCTCGAGCGCGACGTGCGGCTCGATGTCGCGCGGCAGCCCGAGCGTCGCGACGGCGTCCTCGGCGGCCAGGCGCTCGGCTTGCTTGCGCCCGCCCGGCGAGCACCCGCCGTGGAAGCGGCAGAGGCCGTGCCCGTTGTGGTCGGTCCCCCACCCCGCCGGTAGCTTGCACCGCTCGCCGGTTCGGGCGGTGGCCGGGCAGCGGTCAGTCATGGGGTCCTCCTCGGGTGCGGCGGGTCATGGGGTGGCGGCCTGCTGGCGGCGCATGTCGGCGTAGTCGGCGTAGCCGAGCTCGCGGGCTTCGTCGTCGAGGAGGCGGTTGGTGCGCTCGACCTCGGGATCGGCGGTGCGCGCGGCCTGGGGCTCGTGGCCTGCTGTCGGCGCGCGGGCGATGAACGAGTCGAGCTTGCTGCCGTTGCGGCAGATCAGCTCGAGGTCGTCGAAGCGCTTGCCGGCGTCGTTGACATAGGCGGCGGTGGCGGCGCCGTCGATCGCGCGCTTGATGTCGTCGAGGGTGTAGCCCTCGCGGCGGCGGGCGATGACCTTGGAGCGGCGGTCGCGGGTCGGCTTGGCGCCGGCGTGGCCGCAGGCGGTGCGCCAGTGGTCGAAGACCTGGCGGAAGAAGCGGGCGTCGTCGAGCTCGCTCGACGAGGTTGGTGGTTTCTCTGGTGCTTCTTCTGGTGCTTCGGGTGCAGATTCTGCGGGGTCAGGCGCCAGATTCTGCGGGGTCGGCTGCTCGATTCTGCGGGGGTGCAGATCCTGCGGGGGTGCAGATTCTGCGGGGTCGATCGTGAGGCGGAACATGCGCGTGCGCAGGTGGCTCGTGCCGACCTCCTCGATCTCGCCGAGCTCCTTGAGCCCGTCGAGCGCCAGGCGCACGGTGCTCTCGCCGAGTCGGCTGCGCTTGGCGATGGTGGTGATGCTCGGGTAGGCCTCGCGACGCTCGTTGGCGCAGTCGGCGAGCACGAGCAGGACGAGGCGGTGGGAATGTTCGGCGCGCGAGTGGTTGAACACCGCGGTGAGGTCGTCGATCACGTGGGCACCTCGCGCAGGCCGATGCGGCCGTCGAGCAGGACGACGGGCTCGAGGCGCCCGCCGATGACGGCGAGTTGGATCGCGCAGCCGGCGGCTCGCCGGCCGATGGCGGCGGACAGGTCGTTGAGGACGTCGGCGCGCGGCGCGAGACCGCCGCGGCGGCGGACGGCGTCGAGGGCGCGTTCGCTGCCGACCGCCGCGCTACGCTGCCTGCTGGCGGGGTCGGGCCGGGGCAACGGCCAGATCTCCGGCGAGGCTCCGGCTGGGACCCGGGGCCTCGCTCGTGTCGGGGGTCGGTAGCGGAAACAGCCGCCACAGGTCGGTTTCGAGCGCGCCGGCGATACGCCAGGCGAGCTGCATGCTCGGGGTCGCGCGGCCGTTCTCGATCAGATTGAGATGCGGGCGGCTCACGCCGACCTTGGCGGCGAGCTGACTCTGCGTAAGCCCCTTAGCCCGGCGAGCGTCCCGGAAGGCGGATGCACCCATGCATCGAGTGTTCGCCTCCACCTAACACCGGCCTTCGGCGGCCCCGGAACGACGACGGCCCGCCCCTCTCGGGACGGGCCGCGCGCCGATGGAGACCTGCAGCGCGCCGATGGTCGCAGGCGCCCCGGCGGAAGAGCTCGTGTTCCCACTTCGTTGCCCCGAACGGCTGCGAGGCGCCTCGTGGGCGCCTCGCGATCCGACGGGAAGTGTCGGGTTTGCAGGTGTTTCCGGCGAGTGGGCCGGCCGGGACTTGAACCCAGATCTGACGGATTATGAGTCCGCTGCTCTGACCGATTGAGCT
>JBDZVZ010000046.1:0-30957 GCA_040255945.1 Solirubrobacterales bacterium
GCTGCTCCGCGGGCCGCGGGCGGATCTCGACCGCCAGGGCGTGCGGGTCGTGCGTGCGCTGCAACGCCTTCCGGGCGCACAGGTGCTGTCGCCGTGGGACCCCGGTGTCGATCGAGGGCTGCTGCGCCCGCGCCGCGACGCGGCGCTGATCGTCGTGCGCCAGGCGCCGGAGCCCGGGCAGGAACCCGACGAGATCGCTCCCCCGGTCGAGCGGGCGGTCCACCGCGCCGCCGCCGCGCCCGTCGATGCGCAGGTCTCCGGGACCGGCGATCCTGACCGCGCTGAAGGAGCGGTCGTTCGCCGCCGTCGAGCGGGCCGAGCGCATCGCGGCGCTCGCGGTGCTGGTGGTGTTGCTGGCCGTGCTCCGCACCCCGCTGGCGGCGCTGGTTCCCGCCGTCGCAGGCGTCCTGAGCCTGCTCTGCGGCTACGGCGCGATCTCGCTGCTGGCGAGCATGGTGGCGCTCGACACCGTGGCGGTGAGCTTGGCGTCGATGATGGGGCTCGCGCTCGGCGTGGACTACTCGCTGTTGCTGGTCTCACGGTTTCGCGAGGAACTGGCCGAGCACGGTCCCCGCGGAGGCGGCGTCGATCGCGGCGCGCACGGCGGGCCACGCCGTGCGGTTCGCTGCGCTGGTCCTCCTCGTCGCGATGGGCGTCGCGGCCGCCGTCGCGCCCGGGAACCTGCTGCTGTCGGCCGCCGTCGGGGTCGCCGTCGTCACGATCGCCGGCATGCTCGCGGCGCTGACACTCGTGCCGGTGCTGCTCGCGGCCATGGGCCACCGGATCGAGTGGCTGCGCATGGGCCGGAAGCGGCCTGCTCGCAGCTCGCTCGTCGCCGGCGTGAGCCGGACCCTGCTCGGCCGCCCGCTGGTCGTGTCGCTGGTCGTCGGTGCCGCGCTCGTCGCGCTGGCGGCGCCGGCGCTCGCGCTCAAGACCGGTGCGCCCGACGTGCGCCAGCTTCCCGAGAACACCCGTGCGCGTGAGGACTTCGACGTCATCCGGCGCGTTCTCGGACCCGGCTGGGCGGCACCGTTCGAGATCGTCGCTGTCGCGCGGCAGGGAACGATCGCCGACGAGGGGCGGCTCGAGCGGTTCGGCCGCTTTCAGGACCGGCTCGGTCGCGATCGCGACGTCGCGCTCGTCGTCGGGCCCGGTGATGCTGCGCCGGCAGCCCGCCAGAGTCGGCGCCTGACCAGGGACCTCGAGCGGGGAGCCGACGACGCCATGACGGCGCGACGTGCCGTGCGCAGGATGGACACGGGGCTCGAGCGGGCGCGCGACGGCGTGGCGCGACTGCGCGGCGGGCTTCGTGAAGCGTCCGACGGTGCGCGCCGTCTGGCCCACGGCGGCGATGCGGGAGCCGCCGGATCCCGACAGCTACGTGACGGTCTGGCCAAGGCGAGCGACGGAGCCCGCACCGCTCGACGCGCGCTGCGCTCCGCCCGAGCGGGCGCACGTCGCATCGCACGCGGCGGCGGCAGGCTGGGATCCGGGGCCGACCGTCTTCGCGAGGGCGCAGCGACCGCCCGCGGAGGGGTCGAGGAGTCACTGCCGCGCCTGCGCGAGCTCGCCGACGGCCTCGGGCGGGGGAGCCGCGATCTCGGACGGCTGGCGGAGGAGCCCGCCGCGACGGCGGATACCGAGCTGCGACGCGCGTACGAGGCGCTCGCCGCCATGACGCTGGGCCGCACCGACCCGCAGTACCGGCAGGCATTCGAGGCGGTGGCGCGCGCCCGCGCTGCGGTCACGGGGCGCAACCCGCTCACCGGTCAACGCCTGGATCCGGCGTACGACGGCCTGCCATCGTCGCTCCGGACCGCGGCAGGCGAGCTCGGCACCGCTGCCGCCGGCGCGCAGCAGGGTGTTCGCGACACCGAGCGGCTCGCCGCCGGGCTGGGCCGGCTCGAAAGCGGCGCGGGGAGGCTGGCGGGCGGCAGCCGGCAGCTCGCTCGCGGGGTGCGCCGCCTCGCTCGTGGGCTCTCGCGGCTCGAGTCCGGCAGCGGCGACCTCGCGTCGGGCCTGTCGCAGCTGACCGGCGGCGCCGCTCGGCTCGACGACGGTCTCCAGAGGCTCTCCACGGGCGCCGACCGCCTCGCGGGTGGACTGTCCAGCGGCGCGCAAGACAGCGGCCGCCTCGAGTCGGGCATCGGCCGTCTCGAGCGCGGCTCGGACCGCTTCGAGGCACGCCTGGAACGCGCGCCGGTGCGGCGCATCCGCATGGTCGACCGACGCTCTCCCCGCGCCGCCGACTCCGGCTACGTCACGCTGGCGGGCCTGGACGGCGCCCGCAGGGCGGAGCGCACCGAGGCCGCCTTTGCCATCAACCTCGATCGCGGAGGCCGCGCCGGACGGATGCTCGTGATCCCGCGGACCGGCGCGAACACCGGCCCGACCGAGCGCCTCGGTGCGCGTCTGCGCCGCCAGACGTCCGAGCTCGCGCGCGCCACCGGGACGTCGGTCGGGATCACCGGCCCGGCAGCGCAGCTCTCCGACTACGGCAAGCGCACCTCCGAGGGGCTGTTCCGGCTCATCGCAGCACTCGCGGCGCTGTCGTGGCTGGCGCTCGTCCCGGTCTGCCGCTCGCTGCTCCTGCCGCTGATAGCGGTCGCCCTGAACCTGCTCACGGTCGGAGTGGCCTTCGGCGCGCTCGCATTGCTCTTCCAGGGGTCGGGACCGCTGCTCGGCGGACCCGGCTACGTGGATGCCGTGTCGATCAGCGTCATCTACACGGTCATCTTCGGCCTCTCGATCGACTACGAGGTCTTCCTCATCACGCGCATGCGCGAGGTCTTCGAGCGTACCGGCGACGGTGATCGGGCGATCATCGACGGGCTGGACCGGACCGCGGGCGTCGTCACGGGCGCAGCCGCGATCATGGTCGCGGTCTTCCTCGCCTTCGCCGCGGCCGACGTGGTCAACGTCCGGCAGTTCGGCGTCGGACTCGCGATCGCCGTCGTCCTCGACGCGACCGTGGTCCGCCTCGTGTTGCTGCCTGCGGCGATGCGGCTCGGCGGCCGTTGGACGTGGTGGCTGCCTCCGGCACTCGAGCGGCGCCTGCCGCGACTCTCCGCGTGATCGCCCGTCGCCGCTGGCTGGCCCTCATGGCTGAAGCAAACGATCGCTTACGGCCATTTCTCGCCCCGACGCTTGGAGCCTCGCAGAAACGGAGTCACGATACGCGCTGGTTTCTTGCATAATGCGTGATCGATCGTTAACTTCCGGCGTGGGTCATGCGGCGGGTCAGCGAGCACGCGGTGCGGACGTTCGCCGTCGGGGCACTCGTGCTCGCGGCGGCGATCACCGCAGCGGTCGTGCTGACCGGCGCGGACGGCACCTATCGTCTGCGGCTGCAGTTCGACAACGCGGGCCAGCTCGTCCCCGGCAACGTCGTGAAGGTCGGCGGGGCCGACGTCGGCGTCGTCGAGGACATCCGGCTCACGTCTCGCGGACGCGCCGAGGTGAAGGTCGAGATCGAGGACGGCGAACTCGCACCACTGCACCGCGGAACGCGGGCGTCGATCCGCCTCAGCTCGCTGTCCAGCGTCGCCGGCCGCTACGTCGCCCTGCACCCCGGCGCGAACGACGCGCCGGCGATCGAGAGCGGCGGGACGATCGGGGCGACGCACACCGAAGCGCCCGTCGAGCTCGACGCCATCCTCAGCACCTTCGACGCCGAGACGCGCCTGGCGGTGCAGGGGGTCGCGCACGGGACGTCGTCCGCGCTCGCCGGGCGCGGCCGCGCGGTCAACCGGGCGCTCGAGGCACTGAACCCCGCGCTCGAGCGGCTTTCGAGCCTCAGCCGAGAGCTGGCGCGCCGCGACGCGCGGCTCGAGCGCTTCATCGCGGCGTCGTCGGCGATCGTCACCGCGGTCGCCTCGCGCCGGGCCGACCTCGACCGCGCGATCCTCGACACCGCCGACGTCGCCGACACGCTCGAGGAGTCGGGCGGCGCGCTGGAGGCGACACTGCTCCGCGCGCCACCGGCGTTACGCGACACCAGACGGATGCTGCGTGATCTGCGCGGAACGCTCGCGACCGCACGACCTACGCTGGAGCTCGCGCGACCGGTCGCCGGGCCCGCGGCGCGGCTGCTCCGGCGCGCCGCACCCGTGGCGCGGCGCGCTCGGCCTGCGCTTCGCGACGTCCGGGCGCTGCTGCCGGACCTGCTGGCCGCGCTCCGGTCGCTGCCGGCGCTCGAGCGCGCGGCTCGCCCCGCCTTCGGGGAGACCACCGGAGCCCTGCGCGGCGCGATGCCGATCATCGCGGCGGCGCGGGCCTACACCCCGGACCTGGTCGGCGGCTACTTCGGCGGGTTCGGAGGGACCACCGGGGGCTACTACGACGCCAACGGTCACGTCCTGCGCGTGCAGCCGATGGAGTTCGCCGGGTCGTCCACATCGCCCGGCCTGCTCAATGCGTTGCTGCCGGGCCTCGTGCGCCCGCCCGGACAGTACACCGGCCATGTGGCCCGGTGCCCGGGCGGGGCGACGCAGGGGCACCCCGACGGCTCGAATCCCGTCCAGCTGCCCGAAGCCCCGTGCGATCCGAAGCAGGTGCCGTGAAGCGCATCGTGCTCGTCGGTGTCGTCGTCGCCGCCGGCGTCGCGGCGGTCGCCTCGATCGGCGGGGGCGGCGCGGAGAGCGGCTACCGGGTCGACGCCGTCTTCGACACCGCATCCTTCTTGACGCCAGGGCAGAAGGTCACGATCGCCGGTGCTGAGGCGGGCCGTGTCGAGGACCTCTCGCTGACTCGCGAGCGGCGCGCGCGGGTGACCCTGGTCATCGACGAGCGATTCGCGCCGTTCCGCAGCGACGGCGAGTGCACGATCCAGCCGCAGTCGCTCATTGGCGAGCGCTTCGTCGACTGCTCTCCCGGCACGCCTGACGGGGAGCCGCTCGAGCGCGGTTCGGCGGGCACCCCGACGCTTCCGGTCGACCGGACCCACGCCCCCGTCGACCTCGATCTCGTGCTCGCCACCTTCGCGGGGTCTACGAGCGAGCGGCTCGCGCTGCTCCTGAACGAGCTCGGCGCGGGCGTCGCAGGCCGGTCGGACGACCTGGACGCGGTCATCCGCCGAGCGAACCCGGCGCTGCAGCAGACCAGGCGGGTCCTGGCGATCCTGCGCCGCGACCGGGCGCGCCTGCGGCCGCTGGTCGAGGACGCCGAAGCAGTCCTGCGACCGCTCGCCCGGCGCCGCGGCGACGTCGCCGCATTCGTCGAGCACGCCGATGGCGTGAGCGCGGTGACGGCGAGACGGCGCCGGGCGCTCGGCGACGCGGTGCGTGAGCTGCCGCCGCTCCTGCGCACCGCCCGCCCGACGCTCGACGAGTTCACCGGCCTGGCCCGCGGGGCGACACCGCTCGCCGCGGATCTCAGGCGGGCCGCGCCGGGCGCGCACCGGCTCGTGCGCGAGCTGAGGCGCTTCGCCCTCGCCGCACCGCGACCGCTGCGCAGGCTCGGCGCCATGTCCGACGCGGGCACACGCGCCGTCGCGCCGGCCGCTCCGCAGGTCGCCCGGCTACGCCGGTTCGCGACGGCTGCGCGACCGGTGGGAGCGCAGCTTGCTCGCGCGCTCGAGAACGTGAAGGAGCGGGGGGTCATCGAGGGTGCCCAGACCTTCCTCTTCTTCGCGACGCTCGTCGCATCGCGCTTCGATCAGGATGCCCATCTCCCGGTCGCGCTCGCCATGCCTCCGGCAACGTGCGCGACCTGGGCCGCGACCCCCGTCCCGGGGTGCAGCGCGCGCTTCGGCGCGGATGAGCAGAGCGCCGACCGACGACGGGGCAAGCGGAGCCATCGCGAGCGGTCGCCACGCCGGCGCGGCCGCGCCGGCGCGCCGACCCGGAGGTCGCCCTCGCCCGCCGTGCCCCCGTCGTCGCCGCCCACGCCCCCGACGTCGCCGCCCGCGGCCGATCGGCAGCCGGCGCCACTGCCCGGCCTTCAGCCGACGCCGCCACCGATCTCGCCGCCACCGCCTGCCGGCGAGCCGCCTGTCCCGCCGCCGCACGGCGACCAGCACCCCACGACCGGCCTCCTGGACTTCCTGCTCGGATGACGCGCCGGCCGACCACCTCCCTCGTCGCGAACCCGATCCTCGTCGGCGCTGTGACGGTCCTCATCGTCGTCGTCGCGGTCTTCCTCGCCTACAACGCCAACAGCGGCCTGCCCTTCGTGCCCACCTACGACCTGCGGGTGACGCTGCCCAACGCCGCCCGGCTCGTGGCCGGCAACGAGGTGCGGATCGGCGGCGCGCGCGCGGGCACGATCCACTCGATCGAGCCGCGCGTGGAGCCGGACGGCGGCGCCAGGGCCGTGATCGGTGTGCGTCTCGAGCAGCGGTACGCCGGTCTGCCACGCGACAGCACCGTCGCCGTGCGGCAGCGCTCGTCGCTCGGGCTCAAGTACCTGGAGCTCACGCCCGGGCGCAGCCGTCGCACCCTTCCGGAAGGCGCCGTCTGGACGCCCCGGCCTGCGGGTGTCGTGGAGCTCGACGACGTACTCGAGACGTTCGATCCTGTGACGCGGCAGGCAGCGCGTGGTGCCATCCGCGGACTGTCAGACGGGCTCGCAGGGCGAGGCGCCGACCTCAACCGCACGCTGGCGGCGCTGCCTGCGTTCATGGACGAGCTCCGTCCGGTGATGACGACGCTGGCGGCGCCGAGCACCGACCTGCGCGGATTCATCGCCGGCGCGAACTCGGCCGGGGCGGCCCTCCGCCCGGTGGCCGGCGACCTCGCCGCGATGCTCGCCGGCGGTGCTCGGACGCTGAGCGCCCTGCGCGCCGAGCGCGCCGCTCTGGGCGACACCATCGAGCTGGCGGCCCCGACCGAGCGCGGCGCGGCGCGCGCGTTCGCGGTGGCACGGCCGTTCCTCGCAGACACCGGCCGCCTCGTCGACCGGCTCCGCGCCCCGGTCGACGCGCTGCCGCGCCAGAGCCGCGCGATCGCCGGGGGCTTGCGCGCGGGAACCCCGGTGCTGCGTCGTGTCCCGCCTCTCGCCGAGCGGCTGGAGCGGACACTCGGCGAGGTCGAGCAGCTGGCGCGCGACCCGGCGACCGGCGGCTCGCTGCGCAAGCTCACGACGACGGTCGAGGTGCTGCGCCCGACGCTCGACTACACGCTGCCGTTCCAGACCGTCTGCAACTACCTCGGCGTCTGGTTCCGCAACCTCAACTCGGCTACGAGCGAGGGTGGCCGCAGCGGGCACTGGTTCCGCTTCGCAGCCGTCGTCAACCCCGGACTGGAGCTGCAGACCGACCGTCCGAGCCCGGACCTGCACTACAACGCCTACCCGGACCAGGGTCAGAACGGGGAGTGCGAGGCCGGTAACGAGCCGTACCTCCCCGGCGCCGTCGTCGGGTCGGTCCCGGGCCGCCAGCCCGCCCGGACCGAGCTGACGAGCCGGCCGGAAGGGGTGCCGGACGGCCCATGAGACGGGCGATCGCAAACAGGGAGATCCTCGGGCTCCTCGTGCTGGTGACCGCCGGCGCGGTGCTGTTCGTGGCCGTCGCGCGGCCGCAGATGCCATGGCAGGAGCCGTACCGCGTGCACGCGGTGGTCACCAGCGCCGAGACGCTCGCCAAGGGGGCGCCGGTGCGGATCGCGGGCGTTGACGTCGGCAAGGTGGAGAAGGTCGAGCGCGGGCCCGGAAGCCTGAACACCGTGACCTTCGTCGTCCGCGACGCGGGTCGGCCGGTCCACCAGGACGCCGAGCTCAAGCTCCGCCCGCGCCTGTTCCTCGAAGGCAACCTCTTCGTCGATCTCCGCCCAGGGACGCCCGGGGCCGGGGAGCTGAGGTCCGGCGGCACGATTCCCGTGACGCAGACCGCCGTGCCGGTCCGCCTCGACGACGTGCTCTCGATCCTGCGCGCCGACACCCGCGACCAGCTGCGGTCGACGCTCGACGAGTACGCGACCGCCCTCGACGGGGAGACCGCGCGCACCCTGAACCGGTCGCTGCCCGCCTGGCGTCCGGCGCTCGCGCGAACCGCGATCGTCGCCGACGCCGCGCACGGCCGGCGGGCCGGCGACCTCGCGGCGTGGGTCCGCGACCAAGGCCGGGCGGCCGACGCGGTCGCCCGGCACGAGCGCGACCTGCGCGACCTCGTCGGCGGCTACGCCGCGACGTTGGCGGTCCTCGGCGACCGCCGCATCGAGCTCGCGGCGACGATCCGCGGTCTGGCACGCACCGCGCGGGCGGCCGTTCCGGCCGCCCGCGACCTCAGGCGCGCGCTGCCCGCCGTGCGCCGCTTCGCCCGCGACCTGCGCCCCGCGCTGCGCCGGGCGCCGTCGACGCTCCGGGCAACGCTCCCGTTCCTCGACGAGGCCGACCGGCTGCTGAGGCCCGAGCGGCTGCCCGGGCTCGCCCGCGACCTGCGCCCGACCGCGAGGAGCCTTGCTGCCATCCAGCCCAGGCTCGTCGACCTCTTCGGGCGCGTGACGCCGGTCAGCCGCTGCGTTCGCACACATGTGCTGCCGGTGCTGGAGAGCAAGCTCGACGATGGCCACCTGTCGACGGGCCTGCCCGTCTGGCGCGAGCTGCTGCACACCGCCCCGGGCCTCACGAGCGCGTCGCAGAACTTCGACGGCAACGGGCCGATGCTGCGGTACGTCCTCGGCGTCGGCGACGTCAGCCTGTCGCTGGGCGAGCTGCCCGGCGTAGGGGAGGTCGTGGCCAGGACCCACAAGCCGATCACCGGGTCGCGGCCGCCCGCGCCGCCGCGCATCCCGCCCTACCGGCCGGACGTGCCGTGCGAGAGCCAGCGGCTTCCGGACCTGCACGCGGACGCCGTGCCGCCGGCTCCGGCCGTGGCATCGGCCACGCGCGCGCCGAACGAGGCCGAGCAGCGTCTCTTCCAGGACCTTCGCGACGCGGCGGCGTCAGCGCTGCGGCGGTCGATCCGCGGGCGGCGGACGCGATGACCAAGACGCTGCGCGACAACGCACGCTGGATCGCCGCGATCTTCGGTCTCGTCGCGATCGCGGCCGTCGTGGCGGCGTACATCCTCGACCACCAGCGCGTCGTGTGGCCGTGGGAGGAGGTCTACGTGATCGGCGCCGAGCTGTCCTCGGCGCAGGCCGTGACGCCCGGTCAGGGGCAGCAGGTGCTCGTCGCGGGCGTCCCCGTCGGCGAGGTCAAGCGCGTGCGCCTGCGCGACGGGCGCGCCCTCGTCGAGCTCGAGCTGCGACGCGCCGAGCTCGACGCCGTCCACGCCGACGCCACCGTGCTGCTGCGCCCTCGCACCCCGCTGAACGACATGGCGGTCGCGCTCGATCCGGGCAGCCGGTCCGCGGCGAAGCTGCCGCCAGGCGCCGTGCTCCCGGTGGCCCGGACGAGGCCGAGCGTCAACCCCGACGAGGTGCTCGCCGCCCTCGACGTCGACACGCGCCGCTACGTCAGCGTGCTGGTGTCGAGCATGGGGCGCGGCCTGCAGGGCAACGGCCGACGCCTGCGCCGCATCCTTCGCGCGACGGGCCCCACGCTCGAGGACGTCGCGGTGGTCAACGGCGAACTGGCGGCGCGCGACCGGCAGGTCCGCGCGTTGGTGAGCCATCTGGGCGACCTGTCCGGCGCGCTGGCGCGGCGCGATCGCGAGCTGGGCTCGCTGATCCCCCAGGCGAACGCGACGTTCGGTGCGCTGGCCTCCACCGACCGCGAGCTCGACGCCTCGTTGCGCGACCTGCCCGGGACGCTCGCCGCCGTTCGCGGCGCGCTGGACGCGAGCCGGCCGCTGGCCGCCGAGCTGCGACCCGCCCTGCGCGACCTCCAACCGGCGATCGCGGGGCTGCGGCCGGCGCTCGACGCCGTGGATCCACTGGTGCGCCGCGAGCGTTCGTCGGTGGCTCGCATCAGCCGCCTCGCCGGCGTCGCCCGGCCGCTCGTCCGCGATGCGCGGCACGCACTGGGCGACCTGAACGTGCAGACGCCTGACCTGACGAGGACGTTCCGGACCCTGCAGTACCTCGTCAACGAGCTGGCGTTCAACCCCGAGGGCCCGGAGGAGGGCTTTCTCTTCTGGCTCGCATGGTTCGCTCACAACGGCAACTCGTCGTTGTCGGCGGGCGACGCCCATGGTGCGGTCTGGCACGGTGTCCTCGGTGTGGCGTGCTCGACCGTGCGGGTCCAGGCGCCCTCGGTGTTCGCCCTGCTCACCGACGAGATCCCGGCCTGCCCCGAGGAGACCGTGCGCTGATGCAGGTCACGCGCCTGAACGCCGCTCGGATCTTCGTCATCGCCGCCTTCGCGCTGTCCTGCTTCGGCCTGCTCGTCTTCCTGTGGCTGTCGTTCGGCGGCAGCGTTCCGTTGCAGCCGCAGGGCTATCGCGTCAAGGTCCGCTTCGCCGAGGCGGTGCAGCTCGCCGAGCAGGCGGACGTGCGCATCGCGGGGGTTCCGGTCGGCAAGGTCGTCGCGCTGCGTCCCGTGGCAGGAGGGACCGAGGCCGAGCTCGAGCTCCAGCGCCGCTTCGCGCCGCTACGCTCCGACGCGCGAGCGACCTTGCGCCAGAAGACGCTGCTGGGGGAGACGTTCGTCGAGCTGACCTCCGGCACCCGGGCGGCGGGGCCCCTCCCCGAAGGCGGGCTGCTCGACCCGCGCCGGGTACGGGAGACGACCGAGCTCGATGAGGTGCTGCGTGCGCTCGACTCCCCGACGCGCCGCGACCTGCGCGCCTGGCTGCGCGAGCTGCAGGCCTCGGTGCGGGGCCGGGGGCAGGATGTCTCGGCGGCGGTCGCGAACGCCGCGCCGTTCGCCGACGAGACGGCCGGCCTGCTCGCTCGCGTCGACGCCCAGTCGGCGGTCGTCGGGCGTCTGATCCGCGACGGCGGCGTCGTCCTGCGGACCGTGGGTCGGCGAGAAGCCGCCGTGCAGCGTCTGATCCGCAGCGGGGATCGCGTCCTGGCACGGACCGCGGCGCGAGACACCGAGCTGCGCCGCACCATCCGGGAGCTCCCCCCGTTCCTACGCACGCTGCGTCCGGCGCTGGCCGAGCTTCAGGCCACCTCGCGCGTCGGCCGGCCGGTCGTCCGGGCGCTGCTGCCGGTCGCACCGCTCGTCCGCCCGACGCTCGACGACCTGGCCGCAGCGGTCCCGGACCTCGGCGCGACCCTGCGGCGGCTGGACCCGATCATCGACGCCTCGTCAGCGGCGCTGCCGGCCGCCGATCAGGTGCTGCGGGCCGCACGGCCCCTGGTCGGGCAGCTGCATCCGCTCGGGCGCGAGCTCGTTCCGGTGACCGAGTACCTCGCTCGCCACCGCCAGGAGATCATCGCCTCGTGGGCGAACACGGCGAGCTTCTTCCAAGCCTCCGAGCCGCGGCCGGGGCGGCCGCCGCTGCACTACGCCCGCGGCCTGCTGCCGATCAACAAGGAGAACTTCCTGCTCTATCGCGACCGCGAGCCGACGAACCGCTCGAACGCCTACCCGGCCCCGCGCTGGCTCGACCGGCTCCAGGCCACGCTCGAGTCCTTCAGCTGTGCGCACACGACGAACCGCGAGACCTTCCCGGCCACGGGCCCGTCGCCTGCGTGCCTGACCCAGCGCCCCCAGGTCTTCCGCGACAAGCGCGGCGCGTACGTCCCGCTCCTGCGGGATCCGCCGTGACGGCAGTCACCACGGCAGGCGCCGGTGTCCGTCGTCCGACGCGTGCTCGCGACCCTGGAGGAAGTGCCGCTCGTCGACGCGTACGAACAGCGCTTGCGCTGCCGCCACGACGACTCCGGCATCGAGGAGGCATGCCTCGAGCCACAGCTTGCGGCCCTGGCGCCGTTCGCACTCCGCCCGGACGGTGTACGGGCGCCCGACGAACACCGGCCGCCGGTAGTCGACCTCCAGCCGCGCGGTGACCGCCGGAAGCCCGAGCTTGACGAGCATCATCCCGAACGCGTCGTCGAGCGCCGTCGCCACCGCGCCACCGTGCGCGAAGCCCGGCGCGCCCTCGTGCTCCGGCCTGAACGTGACCTCGCCGCTGACCCCCTCACCTCGCGGTCGCATGCGCAGCCGCAGCCCGAGCGGGTTCTCATCGCCGCAGCCCAGGCAGTTCGGCTGGTGCGGTCGGTACCAGCCCTCCGGTGTGGTCAGCGCGTCGCCAGCCACGCTTGCATCTCCTCGACTCCGCGGTGCTCGAGGGCGGCGATGTGCGTCACATGGTCGCGACCCGCGTCGTGTGCCGCGACCGGATCGTCCTCGCCTTGGACGGACGCGGCCAGCAGACGCCAACGCTCGCTGAGCGCCGCGTAGGTCGCGCCGAGCTCGTCGAGTTCCTCGTCGTCGAGCCACCGGGCGGCGTCGAACAGGAAGTCCGCGTGCAGCGACCGGAACATCGCTCCGGCCGTGCCCGCCTTGACGATGAACACCGCCAGGCCGCGCAGCACCGCGCCGAGGTCATCGCCGAACTGGCCGGGCCACCCCTCGTACTCCCGGGCGAAGAGGTCCACGCCGGCGAGCCCCCCGGCGCCCGTTCCGGCGAGTACCGGCTGCGCGGGCCCGGCCATGTTCTCCACCGCTCGGCCGATCGCGCGCGTGACGGCCGTGCGTGCTGCCGGCAGCTCTGACGGCCAGCGCATCACCCACGTCGCGTGACGGTTCGGCCCGGGGAACGCGGAGGAGTCGCGGGCCCGCGCCAGGGACTCCAGCGAGCACCGCTGCAGCTCGTCGCGGTCGTTGTCGGCCACGAAGGCCACACCGTCATCGAGGTCGTAGCCGCAGACGACGATGTCGTGCATCGTGTTGTGCATGCGCACGCGCAGGTACTCGAGGTGCTTGATGTCGGCCCACACCATCGTCGGGCGACCGGCGTCGATCTCGCCGCGCAGGGCTGCCCAGCCCTCGTCCGCATCGTCGGTCTGACGCAGGTCGAGCTCGACGCCGAGGTGCGCGCAGAAGTCGCGCTCGAGATCGGCCGTCCGGCCGACCAGATAGATCGGCGGCTTGATCCCTGGCAGCGCGGCGTAGAAGAAGCCGAGTCCTCCCGCCAGGCCGAAGACCGCCCCTTCGCGGAACGGCTCGGCGTCGTAGCTCAGCCGGTGGAACTCGAGCAGGTCCCGCAGGGCGCCCGAGCCGCAATGCCCGGCACGCCGGTGCGGGAAGCTGTGAACGATCGTTTGCACCCCCGGAAGGCTACCGACCGAACTCCGCGAGGCGCGTGAAGAGCGCGCTGAGGCCGACCGCGGCGGCAGTGAGGCCGAAAACGACCGCGGTCGCGGCCTCGCCCGCGATCAGGAACGTGAGACCGACGCCGGTCAGGGCGACCACCAGCGCTGGGTCGATCAGGGCCAGGTCGCCTGATCGCAGAAGTTGCCCGTCTCGTCGGTCGGCGATTCCGAGCGTCGTGAGGACGGCCCCGGCCGCGCAGACGGCGAGGAGGGCCGACAGAGGGATGGCGGTGGTCAGGACCTGCGAGCCGGCGAGCACGGCGAAGCCCCAGAGCAGCACTCCGCCGGTGAAGTACACGAGGCGCTGGCGCTCGACGGATGCCCGCCTCCGAGCCTGGCGTGAACGGTCGCTCATGTCCGGAGGCGTACCCCGTTCGCCGAACGGCTAACTTTCTGTGTGTCGGCCGGGCGGCTATGCCCTGCTGCGTGATCCTCCCGGCAGCCGGTCCGCGATCCGCCCCAGGCGCTCTGCCGCGCCCTGGAGGGGCTCGGCAGTGTCCGCGAGCCGGCCCGCCGCCTCCGTGAGGACGTCGACCGACGGTGCGATCCGTCCGAGGCTCGAGATGTCGCTCTCGAGGCGGCCGACCACCTCCAGCGCACCCGCCAGGCTGCCGTCGAGCGCGCCGATGCGCTCCAGGACGTCGCCGATGGCAGGAAGGCCGCCCTCGATGCGCTCGGCGAGTTCGAGGACACCCGTCAAGCGCTGGTCAAGCGCATCGATCCGGTGCAGCGCCTGTTGCTCGACGTCCGCCAGCGCCGCCTCGACCTGCGGGAGACGCTCGGTTGCGTCGGCGACGGCCGCAATGTCGTCCAGGACCTTCTCGACACGCTCGCCGTCGAGCGTGCCCACCACTCGGGCGATGGTCTCCGCCGAGCGTGCCAGCGAGTGCAGATCGTCGAGCGCGCGGACCATCAATCGCGGCGGCAGCAGGAGCGGGTTCACGGGAGCGCGGATGCTACAAGACGCGCGGTGCTGTATCAGTCGCGCGTGCCCCGTCGACCGTTCACTCGCTGGCTTCGACGCAGAAAAGCTTGATCCGCTCTTCGAGGCCCTTGATCCGGCGGCGGCGGCGCGGCGTCCACGTGTAGCGTCCCGCGGAGCCCTCCCGGACGTCGTCGGTTGCGAGCACCTGCCCAGGTGCGGCCAGCGCGGTGAGCCGGCTGGCGAGGTTGACGGGCCGCCCGAACCAGTCGCCCGCCCTCGCGAGCGCGGGTCCGCGCGCCATGCCGGTCCGGACCTGCGGCATCGCGGGGTCCGCGTCGACCTCGTGGCGCAGCGTCAGCGCCGTCTCGATGAGGGCGTCCACGTCGGGCGAGACGAGCATGACGGCATCGCCGATCGTCTTGACGAGCTGCACGGGCGAACGGACGGCGCCGGCGGCGAGCTCGTCGAGCCGGGCGGCGACGCCGGCGATCTCCGGGGCGTATGCCTGCTCTCCGAGCGATGTGAACCCGACGAGATCGGCGAAGCAGACCGTGACGTCGCGCGCTCCCGGCGCCTCGGCCACGCCGCTCGTGACCTCGAGCGCGAGCTGGTTGCGCTGATGGACGCGCAGCGCCCAGCCGAGCAGCCAGTCGAGCTCGGACGCTGCCTCGTCGGCGACGCGGGCATAGCGCATAGCGACGTCGAGCTCGCTGTCGCCCGGGTGGATGAAGGACGTCCCGAGGACGCTGCGCATGGCGGCGGCGACCGTCGACATCGCGTGGCGCATGGCGCGCGCGATCTCGAGCATGCCGTCCTCCGAGACGCCGGCCTCGCGCCAGCGCTTCACGGCGAGCGCAGCGTCGAGATCCTCGCCGTTGGCAGCCGGCTCGTCCAGGTCGCCGAGGGCGACGCCGAACGCGCGCCACAGGGTGATGAGGAAGCGCGGGTCGAGATCGGCTCGCTCTGCGACCTCGCGGAACGTGTAGCGGCGTTCGTCTCCTGACAACACGCGTTCGACCGGAAGCAGTGCGAGGCGGTCCTCCTCCACCGCGCGCCGGAGCTCGTCGAGCCCGACGCCTTCGTCGGCGAGCCGCTGGAGGAGGGCGCACCGCGCCTCGCGAGCATCGCCGTCGAGCGCCTCGAGGAGCCCTTCGGCCGCGAAGTCCACCTCCGCATGGCGGATGGGCCCGCGGATCGCGCGGCGCAGCAGGTCCATGCTGCCGCGCACGGCGTGCTGGGGTCGCGGCAGTGCGCCGATGCCGGCGCGTCGATCGTCGTTCATCGTGTGCGTCGGGTCGCCGCGGGAAGCGTTGCACAGGAGAAGTGCGCCAGCTGTCCCGTCCTGGGCACGAGACGATGCAACAAAACTCGTACCTGTGTAACGTAAGCAGGGTGAACGCGGGCATCGTGCCGGATCATGAGGTGCTCATCATCGGCGCCGGCTTCTCCGGCATCGGTGTGGCGATCGCTCTCGATCGCGCCGGCCTGCACGACCACCTCATCGTCGAGGAGGGGGCGGGGTTCGGCGGCACGTGGTACTGGAACCGCTATCCCGGGGTCGCCGTCGACATCCCGTCCTTCAGCTACCAGTTCTCGTTCGAGCGCCGATCGGACTGGTCACGCATCTACGCTCCCGGGGAAGAGCTTCGGCGGTACGCCGAGCACTGCGCGGCGCGCTACGGCCTCCGTGAGCGCACGCGCTTCGGCACGAAGGTCACCGGCGCCGCGTTCGACGAGCGCCGGCACCTCTGGCACCTGACGACCGACGCCGGCGACACGCTCGTCGCGCGCCACGTCGTCGACGCGACCGGAGCGCTGACGAAGCCCAAGCGGCCCGACATCGCTGGCGTCGACGACTTCGCCGGCGTCACGATGCACACCGCGCGCTGGGACTCGAACGAGAACCTCGCCGGACGCCGCGTCGCGGTGATCGGCACCGGCGCCTCTGCCGTCCAGCTCATCCCGAGCCTCGCCCCGTGCGTCGAGCACCTGACGGTCTTCCAGCGCACGCCGATCTGGTGTCTGCCGAAGCTCGACGCGCCGCTCCCCGTCCCGGTCCGGGCCGCCCTGTCGCGCGTCCCCGGAGCCCAGCGTCTGGCGCGGCTCGCCAGCCAGTCGTTCGTGGAGCTCACCTTCCCGTTGGCGGCGCACTACCACGACGCGGTGCCGCTGGCCAGTGCCTTCGAGCGCCTCGCGCGGTGGTACGTCCGGCGGCAGGTCCACGACCCCGACGTCGCCCGGAAGCTCACGCCGGCCTACGCGATGGGCTGCAAGCGTCCGAGCTTCCACAACTCGTACCTGGCGACGTTCAACCGGCCGAACGTCACGCTCGAGACCACGCCGATCGAGCGCGTCGCTCCCGAAGGTGTCATCTGCGTCGACGGGACCGAGCACGCGGCCGACGTCCTCGTGCTCGCGACCGGGTTCAAGGTCTTCGACCGCGGCAACTTCCCGAAGTTCCCGGTCACCGGTCGCGACGGCCGGGACCTCGAGGCCTGGTGGGACGCGCATCGCTACCAGGCGTACGAGGGTGTGACGGTGCCGGGGTTCCCGAACCTCTTCCTGGTGTTCGGACCGTATGGCTACAACGGGGCCTCGTACTTCACGCTCATCGAGACGCAGGCGCGGCACATCGTCCGGTGCCTGCTGCACGCGCGCGAGCGCGGTGCGACAGCCGTCGAGGTCACCGACGCCGCGAACGCGCGGTACTTCGCCGAGATGCTCCGCAGGCGGCGGCGGCAGGTCTTCTGGCAGCCGAGCTGCTCGATGGCCAACAGCTACTACTTCGATCGCCACGGTGACGCGCCGCTGCGCCCGACGCCGACGCTCGAGGGTCGCTGGCGCGCGGGGCGCTTCTCGTGGGACGACTACCGGTGGCACACCCCGCCGGCCGGCGTCCCCGAGGGTCAGGCCGTCGCCGGCGGCAGCTCGAGCAGCGCGTGAAGGCGCCCGCGGCAGTAGCGCCATTGCGTGTCGGCGGCGCCCGTGCCGGGCTGGACGATGTCGAGCAGCGCAAGACCGCGGATCGTGCTGAGCACGAGCTCGAGCAGCTCGGGGAAGTCCGCCCGCTCGGCCTGCTCGGCGAACAGATCACCGCACAGCCGCACCGTGTCGCGCGCGATGACGCGCTCGAACCGCGACAGGCTCGCGCGCAGCTCCTCGTCGGTCCGGGCGGCGGCGAACAGGTCGACCGCGGCCTGGAACAGCGGGCCGGAGTAGACGCGCCACAGGAGGTCGAGGGCGCGGTACGTGCGGTCCGGGCCCCGCGGCAAGCGCTCGATCTCGCGCTGCAGCTCCGCGACGCGCCGCGTGGCGAACCGCTCGACCGCCGCCGCCACGAGCGCGGCGCGCGTCTGGAAGTGGTGCAGGTGCGCGCCGCGCGAGAGCCCGGCGCGCGCTGCGACCCGACTCGTCGTGGTGTTGGCGTACCCCTCGGCGATGAGGCAGTCGATGGCGGCGTCGAGCAATGCCGCCTGGGTCGCTGCGCTGCGCTCCCGCTGCGTTCGGCGGGAGGGTGCAGCAAGCGGGTCGGTCATCGCGCGGCAGCGTACCGAGTCAGACTTGCGTTCATGAACGAATGTTTCTCGCTAGCCTCTGCGGAGGCGGCGAGCGACGACCAGGAGAGACCAGATGGGCATGCTGGACGGCAGGGTGGCGATCATCACCGGCTCGGGTCGCGGGATCGGGCGGGCGACCGCTGAGCTGTTGAGCCGCGAAGGCGCGAAGGTCGTGATCAACGACCTCGACGGCGACGTCGCGGAGCAGGCCGTGTCGGAGATCGCCGGCGAGGCCGTCGTCCACGTCGGCGACCTGACGCGCGAGCGAGCGGCGGACGAGCTCGTGCAGACCGCCGTCGACGCATGGGGACGCCTGGACATCGTCGTCAACAACGCCGGCTACACCATCGACGCGCCGGTCCACAAGATGGACGACGACGCGTTCCAGCGCATGCTCGACATCCACACGATCGTGCCGTTCCGCGTGTGCCGGGCGGCTGCGCCGCATCTGCGTGAGCCGGCCAAGCGCGAGCGCGAGGAAGGTCGAGAGGTGTTCCGCAAGATCGTCAACGTCACCTCGATCGCTGGCACCATGGGCAACGCGGGCCAGGCGAACTACTCCTCGGCGAAGGCGGGAGTGGTCGGCCTGACCAAGACCCTCGCCAAGGAGTGGGGCCAGTTCAAGATCAACGTCAACGCCGTCGCGTTCGGGTTCATCGACACCCGCCTGACCGTCGCCAAGGGTGACGACACCGTGGTCGACGTCGGCGGCCGCACCGTCCACATCGGTGTGCCCGAGCAGATGCGCGGGATGATGCAGATGATGATCCCGCTCGGGCGGGCGGCGTCGCCCGAGGAGGCCGCGCGCGGGATCTTCTTCCTGTGCTCGCCCCTGTCGGACTACGTCCACGGCCAGGTGCTCAACGTCACCGGCGGTCTGTTCGTCGGCATGGACTCCTGACGCGATGCCGATCGATCGGGAGAGGGTCATGGGCGCTCAGCTGCCCGCCGGCGCTGCCTCGTGGGGCCCGGACGACGTCATCCTCTACCACCTCGGGCTCGGCGCCGGCGCTGCGCCGACCGACCCGAACGAGCTCGCGTACACGTACGAGCGCGACCTGAAGGTCCTGCCGTCGTTCGCCGTCATCCCGGTGTTCGGAGCCCTCGCCGGACTGGGCGGTCTGGACGGGTTCGACGTCAACTTCGCGATGCTCCTGCACGGCGAGCAGGACATCGAGATCCATGCTCCGATCCCCGTCGCGGGAGAGGTCTCGACCACCTCGCGCATCACCGACGTCTTCGACAAGGGCAAGGGCGCGCTCGTCGTCCTCGAGGCGACGTCGACCACGCCCGACGGCGAGGAGCTGTTCGTCAACCGCTTCTCGTTGTTCATCCGCGGCGAGGGCGACTTCGGCGGCGAGAGCGGCCCAGCGCCGGGGAACCCGGCGCCCGACCGGGCGCCCGACGTCGAGGTCGAGCGGCCGACGCTCGCGCAGCAGGCGCTGCTCTACCGCCTGAGCGGTGACAAGAACCCGCTGCATGCCGATCCCGAGTTCGCCGAGCTCGGCGGCTTCGACCGGCCGATCCTGCACGGGCTGTGCAGCTTCGGCATCGCGTGCAAGGCGGTCGTCGATGCGTCGCTGGGCGGCGACGTCGAGCAGGTCGCGCGCTACCAGGCGCGCTTCGCGGGCGTGGTGTTCCCCGGCGAGACGCTCGTCGTCCGTCAGTGGCGCGAGAACGGCCGGATCGTCCTCGATGTCCAGACGAAGGAACGCGGCACCCCAGTGATCAGCAATGCGGCCATCACCTTGAGGAGCATCTAGACCATGAGCCAGCAGACCTACGTCGTCGGCGTCGGCATGACGAAGTTCGACAAGCCTGGCACGAAGGAGGGCGACTACCCCGACTGGGCCGAGGAGGCGGGGCGCAAGGCGCTCGAGGACGCCGGCGTCACGTACGACCAGGTCCAACAGGCCTACGTCGGCTACTGCTACGGCGACTCGACCTACGGGCAGCGGTCGGTCTACGGCCTCGGCCTGACCGGCATCCCGGTCGTGAACGTCAACAACAACTGCTCGACCGGCTCGAGCGCGCTGTTCCTCGCGCGCCAGGCGGTCAGGGGCGGCGTCGTCGACTGCGCGCTGGCGCTGGGCTTCGAGAAGATGGAGCGCGGGTCGCTGGGCATCAAGTACACCGACCGCACGAACGCGCTGGACCGCCACCTCGGCGCGATGATGCACGTGCGCGAGCCGGAGGACTCGCCCTTCGCCCCGCAGATGTTCGGCAACGCGGGGCGCGACCACATGCAGCAGTACGGCTCGACGGCCGACCACTACGCGTGGATCGGCTGGAAGAACCACAAGCACTCGGTCAACAACCCGTACGCGCAGTTCCAGGACGAGTACTCGCTGGACGACATCAAGAACGCGCGCATGGTCCACGACCCGCTGACCAAGCTGCAGTGCTCGCCGACCTCCGACGGCAGCGCCGCGGCGATCGTCGCGTCGGAGCGCTTCGTCGACGAGCACGACCTGTGGGATCGCGCGATCGAGATCGCCGGCCAGTCGATGGTCACCGACCTCGACGGCGTCTTCGGCGACGACACCGACTGCATCCGCATCGTCGGCTACGACATGAGCGAGCGCGCGGCCAACCAGGCCTACGAGGAGGCGCAGGTCTCCGCCGAGGACGTCGACGTCATCGAGCTGCACGACTGCTTCAGCGCGAACGAGCTCATCACCTACGAGGCGCTCGGCCTGGCCGAGCGCGGCCACGGCCACGAGCTCGTCGACGACGAGGACACGACGTACGGCGGCCGCTGGGTGGTCAACCCGTCGGGCGGCCTGATCTCCAAGGGCCACCCGCTCGGCGCGACCGGCCTCGCCCAGTGCTCGGAGCTGACGTGGCAGCTGCGCGGCCAGGCCGACCAGCGCCAGGTCGCGGGCGCGAAGGTCGCCCTGCAGCACAACATCGGCCTGGGCGGCGCGGCGGTCGTGACCATCTACCGGCCGGCGGCGTCGTGAGCAGCGTCGCCGAGCTGACCGACGAGCGCCGGGCGTTCGTCGAGTCGATCCGGGACTTCTGCCGTCGCGAGACAGCGACGCGCGAGCAGCGCGGCCCGGAGCCGCACAACCCCGAGATCTACCGGCGAATGGCCGAGCTCGGCTGGCTCGGCGTCGCGATCCCCGAGGAGTTCGGCGGAGCCGGCGGCGGGCTCGTCGACCTGTGCCTGCTGCTCGACGAGACGGCCTACGGCATGGCGCCGATCGCCGGCATCGCCACGACGATGATCGCCGCCGGCGCCTACGAGCGCTTCGGCACCGAGGATCAGAAGCACGAGATCCTCGGCGGCATCGTTCGCGGCGACGTGGAGGCGATCGCCATGTCCGAGCCGGAGGCAGGCTCGGACGTCGGCGCCCTGCAGTGCCGCGCCGAGCGATCGGACGGTGCCTTCGTCGTCAACGGCCAGAAGACCTGGATCTCCAACGCCCACCACGCCGCGCACGTCCTGCTCGTCGCGCGCTCGGACCGCTCGGGTGGAAAGCACGAAGGCCTCACGATGCTCAACGTCGCCGCGGGCGTGCGCGGGATGGAGGTTCGCGGCATCGACACGATGGGCGGGCGCGAGGTCAACGATCTCTTCTTCACCGACTGCGAGATCCCGGCCGAGAACGTCCTCGGCCGCGAAGGGCAGGCGTGGATGCAGCTGATGGCGGGGCTGAACGTCGAACGGCTCATCATCGCCGCCCAGCATCTCGGCATGGCCCGCCGTGCGTTCGACGACGTGCTGGGCTACGTCAAGGAGCGCAAGCAGTTCGGACGACCGATCGGCTCGTTCCAGGCGCTCAGGCACCGGCTCGCCGACCTCGCCACCGAGCTGGAGTGCTGCCGGCTCCTGGTCTATGACGTCGCCCGGCGCGTCGACGCCGATCCTGCGGCCCTGTTTCCGCGCGAAGCCTCGATGGCGAAGCTCAAGGTCACCGAGGTCGGCAAGCAGGTCGCCCTCGAAGGCATGCAGATGATGGGCGGCTACGGCTATGCGACCGAGTACGACATGGAGCGCCACGTCCGCGGAGCCGTGGTCGGAACCATCTACGGCGGCACCAGCGAGATCCAGCGCGACATCATCGGCAAGACCCTGGGGCTCTGAAGTGAGGCTCCCGACGGTGACGGCCCTGCGTCACGCCGGCGCGGCCCCGCCAGCGTCCGGCGGCAGCTCGACGGTCACCTCCGCCGGCACGCAGGCGCCCTCCTCGCTCGACACGAGACATGCCACCTCCGCGAGGCGACGGCCGTCCTCGTCGCGCCGTGCCGTCACGTGGCCGGTCGCCGTCGCCGTCTGGCCGGCGTAGATCGAGCGCAGCATGCGCATCCTCCGGCGGCGGATGAAGGCGCCTCTGCCGGCCCACTCGGTGACCAGCCGATCGAGGAAGCCGTGGAAGAACAGCGTCGACAGGTAGATCGTCTTCTGGCCCTGGCTGCGGGCGTACTCGGGATCGTGGTGGCCGGGGAACCAGTCCCACGTCGCGGCTGCGTTGTGGCAGACGCGCCGGTAGGTGACGGGCACGGATACCGCCGGGAGCGCCTCGCCGGCGTCCGGACCGAGGCCCGGATGCTCGGCCACCGGTTCGCTTGCGCTGTCCACGGCGCGTGAAGGGACGTCGTAGCGGAAGAGCACGTTGACGTTGGACGCGAGCTCCTCGTCGTCGACCCGGTAGACCGAGCGCGTCGTGATGAAGTGCCCCTCGCCGAGGCGCGTGCGCTTCGCCTCCGAGACGTCGACGACCTCGTCGGCCACCCAGACGTGATCGCCGACGGCCGCGTGGCGCCGAAACTCCGTGTCGGTCGAGACGTTGATGATGTGGCGGCCGGGGAGCGGGATGCTCATCGCGAAGAGGTTCGTCCTGGCGCGGCCGCCTGGTCGCCACGGAGCCGGGAATCCGTAGGCCATGAGCAGCCCCGGAGGGCTGACGCCGTCGTCCCAGTAGGCGCTATTGCCATCCTCCACGAGCGCGCAGTAGTTGCGGATCATCGCCTCGCACACCGGCGCCTCGGCCGGCCGGGGCTCGCAGACCCGGCCGATCCACGACCGCCCCTCGTCGCCTGGACCGAAGGCGAGGCCGAGCCCGGTGACGTCTCCGCGGCTCACGTGGTGTCTGCGCTCTCGTCCAGGGTGTGGGAACGCTCGTTCACGTCGGCGACGGGAAGCTCCATCCGCGAGAGGATCGCTCCCATCGACTTGCCGGTCTCGTCGAACCGCAGTGTCGTTGTCGCGCCGCCGCCGAGCGCGCCGTGCATGACGACGTTCAGGGCCCGGAGCTTCGGCAGCCGGTACACCGCGACGGGGCCGGTGACGAGCGGACCCATGTAGGCCTTGATCGCCTCGGGCAGCAGCGTGCACTCGAGGTGCCGGTAGCACTCCGCGTCGCGCGCCAGCACGGCGACGTTCGAGGTGTCGCCCTTGTCGCCGGAGCGGACGAAGGCAAGCTCATGCAGCCGCATCAGCCAGCTCCCGCGCGGTGGTGATCGTCACGCGCTCGTGCACGAGCTCGCGCGGGACGAGCGTCGGCCACAGCGCGATGACCTTGCGCACGGGCGACGGCACGCCGAAGGCGGTCCCGGCGGGGCCCGCGGTCGCCGGCATCAGCAACGCGCGGCGCGCCGACTCGGCCTCGGGGCGCGTCGCGCACCGCACCACCATGCGCAGCTCGACCTCGTTGGGGTCGTGCTGCGGGGGCGGGGCGACGGGACCGGCGAGCGCGTCGATGCCGACGCGGTCGTAGCGCTGCTCGAGCGGCTCCACGCCGAGGTGCCGCAGCCTGCGGCGGACCAGGTCCTCGGACCAGGTGGCTTTCTCGAGGGCGTCCGGCCAGGGGAACATCGCGCGTCCCTCGGCGATGTAGCCGGCCTCGTAACCGATCTGGACCTTGAGCAAGTCCGGGCGCGGCCGGCCGGTCATGCCGGTCAGGCGGACGCGGTCCGGCCCGTCCTCGCGGATCTCGACGCCGGACAGGTCGACGATGCCGTCCGGAAGCCGGTAGTCCGTGGGGTCGTGCACCTCGTAGAGCAGGTGCTCCTTGGCCGTCCATTCGTTGATGACGCCGCCCGAGTCCCGGATCTTGGTGACGAGCGCGCTGCCGTCAGGCTCGACCTGCGCGAGCGGGAAGCCGAGCCGCCATGGCTCCCGCGAGAGGCGCCACTGCGTCGACATGCCGCCCGAGGCGATGCCGGCGCACTCGAGGACATGACCGATCGTCAGGGCGGCGCCTACGAGCTCGGGGTCACGGTCGAACGTCCACCCGAAGTGGTGCATCAGCGGGCCGCAGTACAGCGCGGAGTCGGCCAGGCGCCCGCCGAGCACGACGTCGACACCGCCGGTGAGCGCCTCGACGATCCCGTCCGATCCGAGATAGGCGTGCGCCGCCACGACACGGTCGGCGATGGCGTCGATGTCCTCCTCGCCGCTCTCCAGGTTGGCGAAGCGCCAGCCCTGTGAGCGGATCTCGGCGATCCGCTCGGTGAGGTCGTCTCCCTCGATGATCGCGATGCGCAGATCGCCCAGGCCGCGATCGATCGCGATCCGCGCCGTCGCGGCGCCGGCCGCCGGCGGGTTGGCGCCCCCGCCGTTGGTCACGACGGTCACGCCGTGGCGCCGGGCCGGTTCGAGCACCTGGCGCATGATCGGCTCGACGTCGGGGATGTGGCCGCGGCCGGGGTCGCGCAGCTTGGCCCGCTGCAGGACGGACATCGTCAGCTCGGCGAGGAGATCGAACGCGATCGCGTCGATGTCCCCGCGCTCGATCAGTTCGACGGCGGGATCGACCATGTCGCCCCAGAAGCCCGACCCGGCGCCGATGCGGAACGGCGTGCTGTCCACTGTGGGAAGCCTAGTGAACGAGCGTTCGCAGTGCGGGCTCGCGCCTGTACGATCGCAGGCCGAGACGCAGGCGAATCGGGAGGGCGGCATGCAGGAGCTGACGGACGTCAGGTACGGGGTGGCGGCGGGGCTCGCGATGGTGACGATCGCGCGCCCCGAACGGCTGAACGCCTTCCGGGCGCGGACGGTCGACGAGCTGATCGCCTGCTTCAAGCGCGCCTGGGCCGATCCGGCCGTCGGCGTGGTCTGCCTCACCGGCGCGGGCGAGCGGGCCTTCTGCACCGGAGGCGATCAGAAGCAGCGCGCCGAGACGGGCGACTACGGACCGTCGGAGTCCGGCCTGTTCGAGGTCGAGGCGCTGCACCGGGTGATCCGCGACATCCCCAAGCCCGTGATCGCCGCCGTCAACGGCTACGCCATCGGCGGAGGACACGTGCTGGCGCTGCTGTGCGATCTCACGATCGCGGCCGAGCACGCCCGCTTCGGCCAGACCGGCCCCCGCGTGGGGTCGTTCGACGCCGGCTTCGGCACCGGCTACCTCGCGCGCGTGGTGGGCGAGAAGCGGGCGCGGGAGATCTGGTTCCTGTGCCGCCAGTACGACGCCGTGGAGGCCGAGCGCTGGGGGCTTGCCAACCGCGTCGTGCCAGCGGGCGAGCTCGAGGCCGAGGTGCGCCGCTATGCGGACGAGATCCTCGCGCTCTCGCCGACGGCGCTGCGCTTTCTCAAGCAGTCGTTCAACGCCGAGACCGAGCACCTGGCGGGCAACGCGGCGCTCGCGTTCAGCGGGCTGAACCTGTTCGTCGAGACCGAGGAGGCGCGGGAAGGCGTCCAGGCGTTCGCCGAGAAGCGCCCTCCGGACTTCTCCGGGCACCGCGCGCGCGTCTCGGTGTGAGCGACGGGCGCGGCGTCATGCGCGCGCCGCGCCGGGCACGAAGCGCACGAGCCCGAGCTCCTCGTCGACCGGCTCGAACACCGCCTCCACGCGGAGACCGATGTGCATCTGCCCGGGGTCGACGCGCTCGATCGTCGACAGCAGCTGCGGTCCCTCGTCGAGGCACACGAGCGCCACGACATACGGGGTCGGCCGGCTCAGGTCGTTCCATGGCGGGCGGTGGACGGGCGCGAACGTCACGACCTCGCCGTGCCCCGCCGAGCGCTCCCATTCCAGCTCGGCCGAGTGGCACGAGGGGCACAGCGAGCGGGGGTACAGGAACGCGTGGCCGCGCGCGCAGCGCTGGTAGAGCAGCTCGCCCCGTGCCGCGGCGGCGAAGTACGGCGCTGCCACCGGTGTCGGCGTGGGCAGCGCCCGGGGGTCGGCGAGGCCGTCGATCTCGGTCGTCTCCGGCATCTCGGTCACGCTGCCTCCAGGACCGCGCTGACGTGGCTGCACAGCATCGAGCCGTAGGCGTGCACGAACGCGCAGTCGGCTCCGGGGACCTGCTCGCCGCGTGCTCGCCCGGACAGCTGCCAGTAGGCCTCGAGGATCCCGGTGAAGCCCGAGGAGGTGCCTGAGTGGCCGAAGCGGATCAGGCCTCCGTTGGTGTTGACCGGCAGATCGCCACCCGGCAGCGTGCGGCCGTCGCGGTAGAGGTCGGCCGCCCGCCCCGGCTCGGCGACGCCGATCTCCTCGAGCGTCATCAGCGGGGTGGCCGAGAAGGCGTCGTAGAGCTCGAACACGTCGATGTCGCTCAGCGAGCGGTTCGCGCGCTCGAGGGCCATGGGCCCTGATCGAGCTGCGCCGGTGCGGCCGGGGTCGGCCATCGAGCTCAGGAAACCGTGCGTGTGGCCCTCGCCGAAGCCGAGCACGTGAACGGGGCGGTGCGGGCCGCGCTGCGCGCGGTCGGCGCGTGCGACCACGAGCGCACCGCCGCCCTCGCAAGGGATCGAGCAGTCGAGGTACGAGAATGGCCCGGCGATGGGCCGCCCGTCGAGCACGTCCTCGATCGACACGGGCGGCGCATCCCGCATGAGCGCTGTCGGATGGCGCTTGGCCCAGGCGTCCTGCGCCACCGGCACCTGCGCGAGGTCGTGCTTGCCGGCGCCGGTCTCGTGCATCCAGCGCTGGGCGATGAGCCCGTAGAGCGCGGGCACCGAGGGCGCGTACGGCAGCTCGAAGTCGCGGTGGCAGACAGCGGCCATGAGCTGCCGTCCGACGTCGCGGATCGCGGGGAACTTGCCGCAGCTGACGCACAGGACCGTCTCGGCCTCGCCGGCGGCGACGACGTTCGCCGCGTGGCGGACCATCGCGAGGTGGCTGGCGCCGCCGAGGTTCACCGTCGCCTCGAGGCGCAGGTTCGTCAGGCCGAGGTAGTCCATGACGTCCTCGGAGAGGAAGATCGGTCCTTCGTCGGTCATCGGCGAGGCCACGAGCAGCCCCTCGACCTCGTCGGGCCCGACGCCGGCGTCGGCGAGCGCCTCGGCTCCCGCGCGGGCGTGCAGCTCCACGAAGCCGCGGTCGATGCGCATCGCGGGCGCATGCTCGGTCGCTCCCAGGATCGCCGGCTCTTCGCGCGGCATTGGCAAACCTCCCTCCGATCGTGAACGATCGTTAGCATAGGTCATGCGCCATCGTCCCCGTGCCCGACGCCAAGGAGCCCGCATGAACGCCGCATCGCTCTCGCCGACCACCGACGGTCTGCCGGCCCTGCCGCTCGTGCCGACGCAGGAGGAGCAGATGCTGCGTGCCGCGGTGCGCGACATCGCGAGCGGCTACGGGCCCGCCTACATCAAGCGGGTGACCGAGGCGGGCCAGCCTCCGACCGAGCTGTGGGACGCGCTCGCCGAGAAGGGCTACCTCGGGGTCAACGTGCCCGAGGAGTACGGCGGGGGAGGGCTCGGGCTGTACGAGCTCGCCGCCGTCGGCGAGGAGACCGCCGCGGCCGGGTGCCCGCTGCTCCTGATCGTCGTCTCGCCGGCCATCAGCGGCTCGATCCTCACTCGCCACGGCACCCCGGCCCAGAAGGACCGCTGGCTGCGCTGGATCGGGACCGGCGAGCGCCGGATCGTCTTCGCGATCACCGAGCCCGACGCCGGGTCGAACTCGCACCGCATCTCCACGACGGCCAAGCGCGTCGACGGCGGCTACGTGCTCAGCGGGACCAAGACCTACATCTCCGGCGTCGAGGACGCCGACGCGATCCTGGTCGTGGCCCGCACCGCGGTCGACGAGGGCACCGGCAAGGGGAAGCTGTCGCTGTTCATCGTCGACGCCGACGCCCCGGGGCTGACGCGCCAGCACATCCCCACGGCACTGTCGGCCGCCGAGAAGCAGTGGATGCTGTTCTTCGACGGCGTCGAGGTCGAGGCAGACCGGCTCGTCGGAGCGGAGCACCACGGCCTGAAGGTCGTGTTCGACGGTCTGAACCCCGAGCGGATCGCCGCCGCGGTCATGTGCACCGGGATCGCCCGCTACGCCATGGACAAGGCCAGCCGGTACGCGAACGAACGCGCCGTCTGGGGAGGCAAGCCGATCGGCACCCACCAGGGGATCTCGCACCCGCTCGCCGAGGCCAAGATCCAGCTCGAGTGCGCCCGGCTCATGACCCAGAAAGCGGCGGCGCTCTACGACGCAGGTGCGCCCGCCGGCGAGGCCTCGAACATCGCGAAGTTCGCCGCCGCCGAAGCCGGCATCCGCTGCCTGGACCAGGCGATCCAGACCCACGGCGGCAACGGTGTCGCGCTCGAATACGACCTGGCGAGCTACTGGTGGGGCGTACGGCTGCTGCGCACGGCGCCGGTCTCGCGCGAGATGATCCTCAACTACGTCGCCGAGCACTCGCTCGGCCTGCCGCGCTCGTACTGACCGCCGGGACCTGTCCGTTCGCGTCGTGCGGGCGGTCCTCGAGCGCCGACAGGCCGCCCACCACGAGGCTCTCCAGCAGGCTCTCGAGGCGCGCGGTCGTGCGCGCCTCGCGTGGCCAGTGGGCGATCGACAGCAGCAGACCGATTGTCGCGTAGGCCGCGCTGGTCAGCTCTTCCTCCGCGCGCTCGGGGTAGCAGCGGCGGAGCACCTCGACCCAGCGCTCGACGTACTGTCGTTGCCGCCGGTGCAGCCTGCGACGCGAGGTCTCCGCCAGCGAGCGGTCCTCCCGGGAGTAGACGCTGAGCAGCTCGCGATCGCGGAGCGCGAACTCGGCCTGGGCGCGAACCAGGCCTCGAAGCTCCTCCCAGGGGTCCTCGTGCGGCGGTCCGGCGAGCTGCAGCAGGCGGTCCATCGCCTCGTCGAAGAGCGTCGCCAGGATCTCGTCCTTGTTGCGGAAGTGGCGGTAGATCGCCGGCCCCGTGACGCCGGCGGCCACGCCGATCTCGTCGACGCCCACGCCGTCGAAGCCACGCTCGTAGAACAGGCGCACTGCGGCGTCGAGGATCACGCGGTCGCGGCTCATGCGCCCAATCTAGCCACGCAGCACTGCTTGCGGGGCTCCCGGAGGCCGACCTGCGTTGGCGCACGACGCGTCGGAGACCCAGCAAAGTGGCGGCTTGCGTGAACGATCGCTCACGCGTATGTTCCACGTACGGCGGTCGAGGGTGTCGCCGGCGACCCGTCCGTCAGGCCGCGGAGAGTCGCGCCCGATGACCCGCGTGACCGAAACGGAGAAGCGCATGCTCGAAGGACTCGTCCAGCACGACCACCCGCTGACGATCAACGGCATCCTGAGGCGGATGCGGACGGTGAACGGCCGAGGCCGGGTGGTCACGCTGACCGTAGCGGGGAAGACCGAGGCGACGTACGAGGAGGTCGGCGCGCGCGTGGACCGGCTGGCGGCCGGGCTGTCATCGCTCGGCATCGGCGAGGGCGATCGCGTCGCGACGTTCATGTGGAACTCGCAGCAGCATCTGGAGACGTACTTCGCGGCTCCTTGCATGGGAGCTGTGCTGCACACGCTGAACCTGCGCCTGTTCCCGGAGCAGCTCACGTACATCGTCAACCACGCCGAGGACCGGGTCATCGTGGTGGACGACTCGCTCGTGCCGCTGCTCGCCAAGATCGCGCCGACCTTCGAGACCGTAGAGCGGTACATCGTCGTCGGCGACGGCGACGCGAGTGCGCTGCCGGGCGAGGTGCTTCGGTACGAGGCGCTGCTCGCCGCGCAGAACGACGGCTTCGAGTACCCGGAGCTCGACGACCGGGCGGCGGCGGGCCTGTGCTACACGAGCGGCACCACGGGCAACCCGAAGGGCGTCCTGTACTCGCATCGGTCGAACGTGCTGCATGCGATCGCCGAGTGCATGGCCGACGGCATCGGCGTCAGCGGGCGCGATCGCGTGCTGCCGATCGTGCCGATGTTCCATGCCAATGCGTGGGGGCTGCCGTACGCGTGCACGATGGTCGGAGCGGACCTGATCATGCCCGGTCCGTTCCTGCAGCCCGAGCCGATCGCTCGGCTGATCGAGGAGGAGCGCGTCACGGTCGCCGGCGCGGTGCCGACGATCTGGATGGACCTGCTGCGCTACGCCGACGAGCACCGGCCCGACCTGTCGAGCCTGCGTGTGGTGCCGTGCGGCGGTGCGGCAGTCCCACGCAGCCTGATGGAGGGCTTCGAGGAGCGTCACGGCGTCGAGATCGTCCAGGCGTGGGGGATGACCGAGACGAGCCCGCTCGCGGCCGTCGCCAGGCCGCTGAGGGACGCCGACGGCGAGGAGGCGTGGTCCTACCGCGTGCGCGCGGGGCGCATCGTGCCGCTCGTGGAGGCGCGGCTGATCGCCGACGACGGTTCCGAGGTGCCGTGGGACAACGAGGCGACGGGCGAGCTCGAGGTCCGCGGCCCGTGGATCGCGTCGGCGTACTTCCGCTCGGACGACAGCGACGAGAAGTTCCACGACGGCTGGCTGCGCACCGGTGACGTCGCCGCGATGGATCGCGACGGGTTCGTCCGCCTCACCGACCGCGCCAAGGACGTGATCAAGTCGGGTGGGGAGTGGATCAGCTCGGTCGAGCTCGAGAACGAGATCATGGCGCACCCCGATGTCGCCGAGGCGGCGGTCATCGGCAAGCCCGACGAGCGCTGGAGCGAGCGGCCGCTGGCGTGCGTCGTCGCGCGCGAGGGCGCCGACCTCGACGCCCGCGCCCTGATCGAGCACCTCCGAGCCCGCGTCGCGAAGTGGTGGATCCCGGACGAGTACGCGTTCATCGATGAGGTCCCGAAGACGAGCGTCGGGAAGTTCGACAAGAAGGTGCTGCGACAGCAACTGGCGGACGGCGAGCTCGCGGCGCGCGAGCGCGTCAAGATCGGCGGCGAGCCCGGCGGCGTCCACGCAGGCGCCGGCGCCTGAGGCGCGGCGTGGGCGTCGCCCGACCCGAACCGGTGCCGTCGAACGTGGCGCGGCCCGCGCGCCGGGTGGCGTTGGTGTCGGGCGGAGCCCGCGGCATCGGCCGCGCCGTCGCGCTGGCGCTCGCCGCTGACGGGCGCGCGGTCGCCGTGGCGGATCTGCTGGACGACGAGGCGAGCTCGGTCGCCGAGCAGGTCGTGGCGGCGGGCGGCCAGGCCATTGCGGTGAGCGTCGACGTCA
>JBDZVZ010000111.1:0-7061 GCA_040255945.1 Solirubrobacterales bacterium
GGGCGCAACGCCCACAGCCCGGCGAGCGCCAGCGGCAGGAGCGGGATCTCGGCCGCCGCGCGCAGCGCCGCCCACGCGGGACGGTCGGCGGTCGCCGGCTGGCCCGGGTTGGGGATCTGCGCCCGCGCCGAGGCGCGCAGCGCGTCGCCCGAGCCCCACAGCTCCGGCAGCAGCCAGGCGGCGGGCAGCAGGACCGCGCCGCCTGCCAGCCAGGGCCGCAGCCCGGGCCGGCGCAGCCAGAGCCACAGCCCGTAGAGGCCGAGCAGCGGCCAGACCTCGGGGCGCAGCAGCGCGGCCAGCCAGACGAGCGCCGACGCGCGGCCGTGACGGTCGTCGAGCGCCGCGTCGACCGCGAGCAGCACGAGCGCGACGAACAGCCCCTCGGCGTTGCCGACCGCCCCGTGCCACCACCAGCCCGCGCACGACGCGACGCCCACCCCGGCCACCGCCGCCGCGACGACGCCCCGCGGGCCGGCGCCCGCCAGCCGCCACGCGACCCGCGCCGCGAGGAGCACGGCGAGCACGGCGCCGAAGCGCGCGACGAGCAGCCACGCCGTCGGGGCCGCGCCGCCCAGCGGCGCCAGCAGCACGCAGATCGCCACCGCCAGCGGCTTGAACGCCGGCCCGTCGACGGTGTCGAGACGCAGCCCGGCCACCTCGCGCCCCCACAGCAGCCACGCCCACGGGTCGTAGCCGGGCGCGGCCGGGGCGAGCAGGCCGGCCGCGGCGAGCAGCGCGCTCGCCGCGACCAGCCAGCGGAGCCTCAGCCGCGGCCGAGCAGGAGCGCGATGCCCTGGCCGCCGCCGATGCAGAGCGTCACCAGCCCGTACTGGTGGTCGGCGCGCTCCATCTCGTACAGGCACTTGGCCGTGATCGCCGAGCCGGTGGCCGCGATCGGGTGCCCGAGCGCGACCGCGCCGCCGTTGGGGTTGACCTTGGCCGGGTCGAGGTCGAGGTCCTTCATGACGGCGAGCGCCTGGGCAGCGAACGCCTCGTTGAGCTCGATGACGCCGATCTCGTCGAGCGACACGCCGCTGCGCTCGAGCACCTTGCGGACCGCCGGGACCGGGCCGATGCCCATGATCTCCGGGTCCACCCCGCACGAGGCGTAGGCGAGGATCTTCGCCCGGACCGGCGCGCCGAGCTCGGCGGCCTTGCCCTCGCTCATGAGCACGACCGCGGCGCCCGCGTCGTTCATGCCCGACGCGTTGCCGGCGGTCACCGTGCCGTCCTGCTTGAAGATCGCCGGGAGCTTGCCCATGGCCGCCGCGTCGACCTCGTGGCGGATGTGCTCGTCCTTGCTGAACTCGACGGTCTCGCGCTTGATCTTCACCTCGACCGGCACGATCTCGTCGTCGAACTTCCCGGCGGCCTGCGCGGCGCTCGCGCGGTGGTGCGACTCGACCGCGAAGGCGTCCTGCTCGTCGCGCGAGATGCCCATGCGCTCGGCGAGGTTCTCGGCGGTGACGCCCATCTTGATGTCGTGGAAGGGGTCGGTCAGCGCGCCCTGGACCGGGTCGATGACCGGCGTCGGGCCCATCTTCGAGCCCCAGCGGCCGTCGCGCAGCCACATCGGCGCGCGGCTCATCGACTCCGCACCGCCCGCGAGCGCGACCGACGCCTCCTCGGTCTGGATCGCCTGGCAGGCCGAGACGATCGCCTGAACGCCGCTGCCGCAGAGGCGGTTGACCGTGTAGGCCGGGGTCTCCTTCGGGATGCCGGCCTTCATGCCGACGACGCGGCCCATGTAGGCGTCGATCGTCTCGGTGTGGATGACGTTGCCGAAGACGACGTGCTCGACCTGCTCGCCCGCGATCCCGGCGCGCTCGAGAGCGGCCTTCGCGGCGATGGCGCCCAGGTCGCTGGGCGCGACGCCCGCCAGCGACTTGCCGTAGGAGCCGATCGCGGTGCGGGCGGCGGAGGAGATGACGACGTTGGTCAAGGTTGCTTCCTTTTGGCGGGGGCCTGATGCGAAGGTCGGAAGGGTAGGTGCTGGTCGGATCGCATGGCGCGTGACGTGGAACGCAACCTTCCGTCCCCGGCGGCGTTACAGTCGCCGGAGAACTGCTGTGGAAGCCTCTGCGCTCGCACCACCTGCAGGACTGCACCGCCGCCGCTCGCTGGCGGGGTCGCTGCTGCGGCTGCGCAGCGACGAGCAACTCGTGACGCTGTTCCGTGCGGGCAACGACGAGGCGTTCGGGGCGCTGCACGAGCGTTACCGCCCGCGCCTGCTCGCCTACACGCGCCAGATGCTCGGCGGCTCTCGGCCCGACGCCGAGGACGTCTTGCAGGACGTCTTCCTGCGTGCGGCCGGGACGCTGCGCGCCGACGACCGGCCGGTCGCGGTGCGCGCGTGGCTGTATCGCGTCGCGCACAACCGCTGCATCGATCAGCTGCGCCGGCCCGCCCCCGCCGAGGCCGACATCTTCGACGTCAACCGCGTGCCGGTCGTCGACCCGATCGACGCCGCCCAGCGCCGGGAGGACCTGCGCCGCCTCGTCGCCGACGTGCAGGCGCTGCCCGACCAGCAGCGCTCGGCGCTGCTCATGCGCGAGCTGGAGGGCCTTTCCTATCGGGAGCTCTCCGACGCGCTCGGGGTCACGGTCCCGGCGATCAAGTCGCTGCTCGTGCGCGCCCGCATCGGGCTCGTCGAGGCCGGCGAGGCGCGCGACACCGCCTGCACGGAGATCCGCACCGATCTCGCCGCCGCCTTCGACCGTGGGGTGCGCATCAGCGGCCGGGCCCGCCGCCACCTGCGCGAATGCCACGGCTGCACCGAGTACCGGCAGGCGCTGCGCGCCGTCGACCGGCGCCTGAACGCGCTGACCCCCAGCGGCGGGGTCATGACGACGATCGCCAAGCTGCTGGGCCTCGGCGGTGCGGGCTCGGGCGCGGCGGCCGGGGTCGGCGGCGCGGGCGCCGGTGCCGGCGCAGGGGCGACCGTCGCCGGCGGCACCGCGGTCTCGACGACCGCGGGCGCCGGCTTCATCGGCGCGGCGACCACGAAGGTCGCGGCGGTCGTGGCGGCCGCAGCCGTCGTCGGCGGCGGCGCGGCCACCGTGGAGAAGGTCGAACAGGCCGTGCACCCCAAGGTCCAGCACCGCGCCGCGGCGGCACGCCACACCGCCCCGCTCCCGTTCGCGCCCGCGGCCCTGGTGGCGTCGAAGCTCGCCGCGCCGGCTCCGGAGACGACCGAACGGCAGCACGAGCACGGGAAGCGGCCGCAGCCCACGGCGCCGGTCGTCGCCACGGTCGAGCCCCAGCCGCTCGCCCAGGCGGACGGCACGGCGCACGCGCCGTCGGCGATCGAGACGTCGACCGGCGGGATCGAGGCGCCCGAGGAGCCCACGCTCACCGACACGGCCACCCCCTCCGAGACCGGCCCGGGGACGACGACCGCACCCGCCCAGACCGGGCCGGCGATCGGCACGAGCACGATCCCGGCGGAGACCGGCAAGACCCCGCCGGTGACCGCCCCGACCGCGACGCCGGCTCCGGCCGCCTCGCCGACCGGCGCCCCGACGACGTCGGCCTCGGCCGCCACCGCGCTCAGCGCCCCGCAGCCGCAGGGTTCCGCGGGGACCGGCCGGTAGGGTCGCGGGCATCTCGGGCCCCGACGCCATCCTCGACCACGAGCAGCTCTACGTCCGGCGCGGGACGCGCTCGGGGCTGTTCTGCATCATCGCCGTGCACTCGACGGTGCGTGGCCCGTCGCTGGGCGGCTGCCGCATGCTCGCCTACGCCGACACCGACGAGGCCATCGCCGACGTGCTGCGCCTCAGCGAAGGCATGACCTACAAGTCGGCGGTTGCGGAGCTGCCACTCGGCGGCGGCAAGGGCGTCATCGCGCTGCCGCGCGGGGCGCGTCTCGAGGGCCGCGCGCGGCGCGCCGCGCTGCTGGACTTCGCCGACACGGTCGAGCAGCTGCGGGGCTCGTACGTCACGGCCGAGGACGTCGGGACGTCCACGCGCGACATCGGCGTCATCGCCGAGCGCACCACCCACGTGACCGGCCGCTCCCGCCGGTCGGGCGGCTCGGGCGACCCGAGCCCGTTCACCGCGCTCGGCGTCTACCACGCGATCGAGGCGACGTGCGAGCGGGTCTTCGGCACCGCGTCGCTGCGCGGCCGGTCGGTGGCGGTCATCGGGCTCGGCCACGTCGGCCTGGAGCTCGCCCGGCGGCTCGACCGGGCCGGTGCCCGCCTGTTCGTCACCGACGTCGACCGCGCCAAGCATCCGCTGGCCCGGGAGCTCGGCGCCCGCTGGATCGCGCCCGCGACCGCGATGGCCACCCCGGTCGACGTGCTGGCGCCCTGCGCGCTGGGCGGCGTGCTGGGCGAGGAGTCGATCGCGGGCCTGCAGGCGCCGGCGATCGCCGGGTCGGCGAACAACCAGCTGGCCTCCGACGAGGCGGCCGACCTGCTGCAGGCGCGCGACATCCTCTGGGCGCCGGACTTCGTCGCCAACGCGGGCGGCATCATCAACATCGCGGTCGAGCTCGGGCCGGGCGGCTACGACCCGCGCCGGGCCCGCGAGCGCACGCGCGCGATCGGCGACACGGTCCGCCGCGTCTTCGACGACGCGCAGGCGGACGGTGTCACGCCGCTGGCGGCGGCGCTGGCGCTCGCGCGGGCGAACCTGCGAGCGGCAGCTGGCTAGACGTAGCCGTCCGAGGACGGCGTGCTTACCTGCGCCGGCGTGACGGTGCCGGCGGCGAGGATGCGGGCGCGCTCGGCCTCGGCCTGCTCGAGCGTCTCGTCGGGCCAGTGGCCGTACTCGTCGAAGAAGGCGCGAGCGTCGTCTTCGCCGTGGCGGTCCCGGTCGAGGTTGCGCAGCTTGTAGAGGATCCCGATGCTGCCGACGACCCCGATGACCGCGGTGAGGATGGACCAGACGGTCTCCACGGCCGCTGAGGGTACCGCTCAGCCCCAGCTGGGGCGCTCCACCCCGTCGGGCAGCCGGCCCTCCTCCTCGAGCTTGTCGAGGTGGGCGGCCAGCGTGATCGCCGCGGGCAGGCGCAGGTTCACGGGCACGTCGGCCCAGGCACGGTCGAGCAGCTCGTCGACGGTGCGGGCGCCGGCGTCCAAGGCGGCGAGCAGGCGGCGCTCGCGGTCGAGGCGGTGGGCGACATAGCCGTCGAGGTGCGCGGCGGGATCGGTGACCGGCGGGCCATGGCCGGGCAGCAGGACCGTGAACGCCTCGTCGCGCAGGCGGCCCAGGCCGGCGAGATAGCCGCGCAGGGCGCCCGGGTCGGGCATGAGGAAGACGCTGCCCTGGCCGAGGACCGCGTCGCCGGTCGCGCAGACCGTCCCGGCGGCGAAGCAGAGCAGGTCGGGCGCGTGGCCCGGCACCGCGATCGCCCGCAGCGGGCCGACCGTGTCGCCGTCGCCCAGGTCGATCGTGCGCGGCGCGAAGCGGGCGGCGGCGATCGGCGCGCCGGTGCGCCGCGCGAGCTCCGGGGCGCCGTCGGCGTGGTCGCCGTGGTCATGGGTGAGCGCGATGCCGCCGATCCCGCCACGGGCGTCGGCCGCCGCCTCGATCGCCGCCAGATGCGCGTCGTCGAGCGGGCCCGGATCGATGACCCAGCACGGGCCGCGTCCGACCAGCCACGTATTCGTGCCCGACAGCGTCAGCGGTCCGGGGTTCGCGGCCCGGACGAGCGAGACATCGTGGGCAGCAAGGGGGTCGGCGGCCATCGGGCCGCCCAGGCTACGCGGTCTGCCCGACCGGGGCCGGGGTGCGCGGAACGATCGGCCGCCGCGCCCAAACGGCGACGACGACGGCAGTGCCGGCCGCCGCGACGATGTAGGCCAGGCGCGGCGAGATCGTCGCGGTCAGCACGCCGCCGATGGCAAAGCCGACACCGGGCACCGCGGCCGCCGCCGACTCGAGCAGGCCGGAGACCCGGGCTTGGTAGTCGTCATCGACCGACTCCTGCATTGCGGTGACGACCGAGACCCACTGGATGCCGTTGCCGACCCCGCCGACGACCGACGCCAAGCACGAGAAGAGCAGCGTCGGGGCGAGGCCCATCCCGAGGTAGCCGAGCCCGACCGCGGCGGTGGAGGCGAGCACGAGGGTCGACAGCGGCGTCGCCTTCGCCTTCGCGAAGTACGCGGAGCCGATGACGATGCCGACGCTCCAGGTCGCCATGAGCAGGCCGTAGGCGAACGAGCTGGCGTCCAGCGACTCGCGCACGTAGACCACCTGGATCGGGACGACGAGCGTGAAGAAGACGATCGCGACGGTCTCGCCCACGATGAGCCGGGCGAGCATCGGATGGCTGCGCACGTAGTCCAGCCCGTCGCGAACCCGTTCGCCCCAGTGCTGGTAGCCGCTGGTCGCCGGCCGTGGAAGCCGCCCCGCCGAGGCGGCGAGCAGCAGGGCGATGACGAGGAACGAGCCGGCGTCGGCCCACAGGGCGATGTCAGCGCCCAGCGTCGAGACGATCACGCCGCCCAGCAGCGGCCCGGCGACGCCGGTCACGGCGAAGATGACGTTCAGGGCGCTGTTGCCCTCGCGCAGCAGGTCGTGGGGCTTCAGGGCCGCCGCGATGGCTCCGCGAGACAGCCCGCGCGCAGTGATGGCGAGCAGGCCGTCGACGAACGCGACGATGAGCACCGCCGGCAGCCAGAACGAATGCACCATGAAGCCGAGCTCGGCGAACGCGACCGCCTCGATGAGGTAGAGCACGGGCAGCGTGCGCCCGACCGGGAAGCGGTCGAGCGCCGCGGTCAGCGCCGGGGCGATGAGTGCCGGGACGAACTTCGAGGCGAGAAAGAGCGCCGTGGTGGCGAGCGCGCTGTCGGTGCGGTCCAGGACGAGGATCGCCAAAGCGACGAGCCCGGCCATGTCGCCGAGCTCGTTGATCGCGTACGAAACCGCCAGCGGGCGGAAGCCGCGGACCTTCCAGGCACCACCACCGGGCAGCACGACGGGGCACTCTAGACCGCAGACCGCCGGGAGCGCTCCTTAACCAGGGCTAATGCTCGGGCCCGAACTGCCGATAAGCAGGAGGAAATGGGGCGCAAGACGTTGGTCGCGCTGCAACTCGCTCTGCT
>JBDZVZ010000047.1:0-30698 GCA_040255945.1 Solirubrobacterales bacterium
GAAACCTAGACATCCTCGCCGAGCTCGCCCGCACGGGTGAGTGGTCGGTGGTCATGGTCGCCAGCACCTCGACCGAGGAGGATGCGGCAACCCGGGCGATGCTCGAGGGCGCCGGGGTCCACGTGATCCGGCAGTACCTCCCGGACGTCGAGCGCGCATACCAAGCAGCTGACGTGTACGTCTTCCCGGTGCAGGACGCGCTGGGATCCATTGAGGTCCCGCTCTCAGTCGTTGAGGCGCGAGCCTGCGGAACGCCGGTAGTGACCACGCCGTTTGGCGCGCTACCCGAGCTGTTCTCGGAAGGCGCGATGGTCACATACTCGGAGACCTCGGCCTTCGCCGGTCACCTCCGCCAGATCCTTGCGGATCCACCCACCGACTCGCGGCGAGAGGAGCTCGAGGCGTTTCGAGCGGACGCGTTTGTCCGCAGAGCGGAGGCAGCCTTCGGCGCTGCGGCCACGCCGCTCGTCGTCTTGTCGGGCGTCGACGGAGCCGGCAAGTCGACCCAGATCGAGCGCCTCACCGAAGCGCTCCGTCGCCGCGGCCACACCGTCGAGACCCTCTGGTGCCGCTGGGACCCGCTCCTGGTCAAGCCTGCGATCAAGTTGCTCGGCTTACTGACTCGCACCGCTGGCAGCGGCCAGACGACAACGGCGCCCGCGGCGCGCCGGAACACCCGAGCCAAGGTGCTCGACAACCGGCTCATGGCAGCCGCATGGCGAGCGCTCATGGTCGTCGACTACGGGCTTCGCCTGGCACCGCGTGTTCGCCGAGCGCGCCGTCGCAATGACATCGTCCTGCTTGACCGCTACTGGCACGACGTCATGGTCGACTACTCCTTTGGGCGTAATCTCCACAAGCCGCCGCGCGCTCTCGCCCACCTCCTCCCCGCCCCCGACGGCGTCATCATCCTCGACGTCGACGAGGACACCGCGCTGGCGCGCAAGAGCGACACACCCGACCGTGAGTACCTAACCGAGCGGCGTCGCCTATACGGCGAGGTCGCAGCCCGGTACGGCGGCCGCGTCGTTGATGCTTCGCGGGAACCCGATGCGGTGTTCACGGATGTGCATGGTCACGTCAGCGACATCGCCGGTCTGAAGATCGATCCCCCGGAAGCGCCATGACGGACCACAAGCGACTCATCATCCTCGGCATCGACGCCCTCGACTGGAACTACGTCGAACGGCATCGCGACAACCTGCCTCACCTCGCTGAGTGGCCGACGGTGGCGCCGCTTCAGTCGATCGTCCCGCCCGACTCCATCCCGGCTTGGACGACCATCTTCACCGGCCGCGGGCCAGGCGACCACGGCTACCTCGACTCGATCGACTACCTCGACAACGACTCGCCCGACAAGGCAGCCACCCTCGCCGGCAGCGCCTTGCCTAACAACACGTTCTGGGACAAGGCTTCGGAGCAAGGCCTGAAGGTCTGCGTCGTCAACCCGTTCCTCGCCTACCCGGCGTGGACGGTCAACGGCGTGATGATCTCCGGGCCCGTGTTTGTGGACGGCAGCGCATCAGTCACCGGGATCGACGAGACGGCGCTTCCGCCGCTACCTGAACTCGGCGGCATCGTGACCTTCCCGACGAAGAAGACGGTGGGCCCGTTCGTTGAGCAGACCCTGACCGACACCCGCGCCCAAGCGGACTTCGGACGTCGGGTGCTCGAACAGGTCAAGCCGGACCTGTTCTTCATGAACATCCTCACCGTCGACCGCATCAAGCACTTCCTGTGGCGCTACATCGATCCGGAGGACCCGACGTATCCCGGCTCCAATCCGCACGAGCGCGCGATCGACCGCATGTACCAGCTCATCGACGAGATCGTCGGGGAGTTCGCGGCGCTCGGTGATGTCGTGATCCTCAGCGACCACGGGCATGCGCGGCGCTGCACGCGCATGGTCTACATCGACGAGGCGCTGCGCCGTGCAGGCTTGGTCCATGACCCGTCGGGCGGGAAGAAGCTCACGAAGACCTACCTACTCGAGCGCCTGAAGAAGGTCGTGCTGCGCACCTCCTACGAGCTCGCGATCGAGGAGGAGGTCTACCGCGTCGCTCGCAAGCTGCCGAACCGCAAGTCCCTCAAGTACTCGTCGTTCAGCAGCAACAAGAGCAAGTCGACTGCGCGGCTGTCGCGGACATTCGGCCGCAACGCCCACAGCGGTGTCGAGCTGCTCGACGACACGCCGGCCAACCGCGCGGCCGTCATCCGGGTCCTCGAGGAGCTCCGCGACCCGAAGACCGGCGAGACCGTCATGGAATGGATCCGCGAGCGCGAAGACGTCGTGAGCGGCGCCAGCGTCGAGAAGTACCCCGCTGTCCTTTTCAAGCTCAAGGGCGACTACGGCGTCGACTTCGGCTTGTATGGCGGCCTGTTCGCACCCGACGTCAATCATCGCCGGATCTCCGGCGGGCACCGACCCGTCGGCGTCTTCGGCTCATCAGTGGAGGTCGAGCCACCCCGCTCGATTGAGGAGTTCCACGACTTCATCGTCGGGCGCTTCGCGCACTATGCGCATCCTGCTGGCCAATAAGTTCTTTCGGCCCGGCGCGGGCGCCGAGACGGCGTTCTTCGCGACGCGGGATCTCCTGCAGAGCGCTGGCCACGAGGTCATCGACTTCGGCATGGCCGGCGACGGCAACCTGCCGAGCCCGTACGCCAAGTACTTCGCTCCTGAGCGCTCGTACGACGCCGACGGCGGGCGCGGCAAGCGCATCGGCGACGCGCTGTCCTCCGTCTACTCGCCAGGCGCGCGCCGGGCGATCCGCCGGCTCATCGCCGATCACCGGCCAGATGTTGCGCACCTGCACAACATCTACCACCAGCTGACGCTGTCGATCGTCGACGAACTCGTTGCTCAGCGGGTCCCGATCGTCCTGACGCTGCACGACTACAAAATCGTCTGCCCGTCATACACCCTTTTCACCGAGGGTGAGCGCTGCCACCGCTGCGTGGCCAGTCATCCGTTGCACGCGGTGCGCCACCGCTGCATCAAGGACTCACGCGCGGCCAGCCTGCTCGGCGCCGTCGAAGCGGCCGGCGCTCGGGCCAGGGGCAGCTATCGGAAAGTTGACGCACTGATCTCGCCCAGCCGCTTCCTCGCCGACCTGGCCGCGACACGGGTCCCGTCGCCGCGCGTCCACGTCCTGCCGAACTTCCTCCCTGTCGAGCGCCTGCCAACGGCGGCGCCCGTCAACCAGCGCGACCAGGCGGTGCTGTTCGCCGGGCGGCTCGAGGAGGTCAAGGGCATCAGGCCGCTGCTCGAGGCCTTCCAACGTCACGACACCGGCGGCCTACGGCTCGTCGTGGCGGGCGATGGGCCGCTTCGCGACATCGTCTCGGCCTCCGCCGCAGCGACCGATCGAATCGACTTCGTCGGCCGCCTCAAGGCCGAACAGGTGCAGCAGCGCCTCGCCTCCGCACGCGCCATGGTCCTCCCGGCGCTCTGGGAGGAGAACAACCCGATGATCGTGCTCGAGGCCCGCGTGGCCGGGACGCCCGTCATCGCGGCCGACACCGGCGGACTCCCGGAAATGGTCGATGACCGCGTCGACGGCCTGCTATGCGATGCGACGAGCTCCGCGGCGATCGCTCAAGCCGTGAGGCAGCTTGCGCTCGACCCGGAACTCGGGTCGCGTATGACCGAGGCGGGTCAGAGTCGGTTCGTGCGTGACAACAGCCCGGTCGTGCATTACGAACGACTCATGGAGATCTACCGGGCCGCCCGAAAGCGCGCGCCGGGCCTCGGCAACGTCGCCGACAGAGCACGCCGCGCATAGCGCGACGAGGACCACTGCGGCGAGCGCCCAAAGGGCTAGCGCGATTGGAACGAAGATAGGCACTGAGGCCAGCATGGAGCGGCCAAGTAGTGCCCTTGTGATCACCCGGTAAACGCGCCTAGCCCACGCGCCACGCCCTCGCCCGTGCCCCCAGCGCTAACCCCCGATCTCCCCCAAACCGCACCACCACCCGCCGCACCTTCGGCTTCTTCGGCACGACCACGCTGACTGCCTGCGTCCGATCCCTGGTGAAGAACGCCTTCAGCTTGATCGGGTTGCCCTTGTGGTCGATGGCGTTGATCTTCACGGGCTCGCCGAACATGATGCGGCGCCCGCACTTGACCGAGATCGCCAGGGTCATGCGCCGGCCGCGCACGCGCAGCCGCTTGGCGGTCAGGCGCGCCTTCGTGCACGACAGCGGGTAGCAGCGGCTGCCGCGGCAGGAGACGACCGGTGAGGCGGCCAGGGCGCCCGAGCGCGCCCACACGAGAAACGGTCGGCGGCGCGACTCCTTCGACAGGCAGAACTGCGCCTGGCCGTCGGCGCGCGTGACCTGCCCGACCTGGCGGCCGCGGACCGTGCGGACGAAGACGCTGACGTCCTCGAGCGGGTTGCCGCGGTAGCGGGTCTGGATGTTGAAGCACTTCTCGCGCGCCGGGACGGGCACGGTCAAGTCGATCGGCAGCCGCTGGCCCGCCTTGATCGGGCTGCCGGCCACGACCCGGTCGGGGTCGACGTCGTGGCAGAGCTTCAGCAGCGGCGTGCGGCCCGCGCGGATGCCCTGCCCCCACGGCCCCGCCCAGCGCCACGCCGAGCCGGCCAGCGCCTGGACGGTGGCCGTCGGGGTGCCGTCCGCGTTGAAGAGGCCCAGCCAGTCCTCGATGTTCAGCGGGTCCTTCTGCTCCTCGACCAGCGAGTAGAAGACGTAGTCCTTGACGTTGCAGTCCGAGGCGGCCAGCGCGTCGGCCGCCAGCGAGGCGGTCGCCGCGCGCGCCTCGTCGGTCACCGGCCCGTCGAACGCGCGCCGGTTCGGCGTCCAGCCCGTCTGGTTCTTCGGCCAGCCGATCTCGGTCATGTAGATCGGCAGGTCCGGCTCGCCGTGGGCGGTCAGGATCTGGCGCAGCCGGCGCGTCAGCACCACCACGCCGCGGGCCGTCGGCGCGTACGGGTGCATGCCCACCCCGTCGGACTGGCCGAACAGACCGGCGTCGTAGAGCTTGGCGGTGAACGTCGGGAAGTCCTGCCAACCGAGGCTGACGAGCACCTGCATCGCCGGGTCGCCCGCCTTCATCGCCGTGCGCACCTGGCGAAAGAGCTCCATGTAGCGCGACGCGTCCGGGTCGGCCGCCCAGAAGTGCGACGAGTTGGCCTCCGTCCACACCTCCGCATGGGTGACCGGGATGCGCGGCAGCTCCGGGTGCGCGTCCCAGAAGCTGCCCGTCGACCCGTAGCGGGCGGCGAACGCACCCGCAAACGCGGCAAAGGCCGCGTACTGCGCGTCGGGCAGGTCGTTGTCGGCGACCTTCGCCCACGCCGGCGGCAGGTCGACGACCGGCAGCCAGCGCAGCCCGTGGCCGGCCAGCGCGGTCGCGATCCCGTCCAGCTTGCGCCAGTCGTAGCGGTGCACGCCGTCGGGGCCGGGCGGATCGGGCTCCGCCCAGTCCCACGGCGCGTCAAAGCGCGTCACCGTCAGGCCCGCCTGGCCGGCCGCGCCCAAGTAGTGGCCCCAGCCCGCCGGCTGGACGAAGCCCATCCGGATGAGCGCCTGGATGTTGCTGCCCAGGAACTCCGGCGGGGCCGGCGAGGGCGCCGCGGCGGCAGCGGCCGGCGCCACGGCGACAGCGAGGAGCGCCGTCAGCGCGGCGAGGACGCGGGAGAGCAAGCGAGGCATACCGAACACTCGGCCATCCGGACCGACGGCGCGGGCACCATACCCCCTTCCGGTGCATTCCGCCCGTACGCTTGTACGCGCATGCACGCGGCCCCCCGGCCCAGCTTCGCCGAGGTCTACGACGAGCACGTCTACGACGTCTACGGCTTCCTCGCCTACCGCGTCGGACGGCGCGACGACGCCGAGGACCTCACCCAGGTCGTCTTCGAACGCGCCTTCGCCGCCTGGGGCCGCTTCGACCCGGCGCGTGCCGCCCCGCTGACCTGGCTGGTGGCGATCGCGCGCAACGTCCTCATCGACCACTGGCGCGCCGACCGCAGCAGCGCCCAGGAGCCCTTCGACGCCGACAGCGTCCACGCGCCCGTGCAGGCCGGCCCCGAGACCGACCTCGGGCTGAGCCCCGAGCTCGAAGCGGCGCTGGCAACGCTGAGCGACCGCGAGCGCGAGCTGCTGGCCCTGCGCTTCGGCGCCGACCTCACCGGCGCCCAGATCGCCGCCCTGACCGGTGACACGCTCGCCGCCGTCCAGCAGGCGCTCTCGCGCGCCCTGCGGCGGCTGCGCGCTCACCTCGAAGAGGTCGCCGCCGCCTGACCGGCCGCGCCGGGCACCGGCACCGCCACCCCGGGCAGCCCCGTGGGGCGCTCGGCCGGGCGAAACAGGCCGATGAGAAACGCCGCATGGCGCCGGTCGACGCGCGCCATCACCCGGGCGGCGCGCGGCAGCAGCGGGTAGTAGCCCGACGTCCGCATCTCGAGCTGGTCGAGGCCGTGATGGTCGGCGAGCTCGGTCAGCGCGCGGCCGGTGAAGATCCGCAGGTGCGTCTGGCCCAGGTCGGCGTGCGGCTGGTCGGCGCGCAGGTTCATCGGGTTGCCGACATGGACCTCGTCGGAGACGTGGTTGGGCATCGGCTGCCAGCCCACGATCAGCGTGGCGATGTTGTGCCAGCTCGAGAAGTTGTTGGTGGAGACGACCACCATGCCGCCCGGCGCGCACAGCCGCCGGCACTCGCGCAGGAACGTGTCGGTGTGCTTGAGGTGCTCGATGACCTGGTTGGCGTGGACGAGGTCGAACGCGCCGTCGGGCAGCGGCAGCGGATCCTCCAGGTCGGCCTCGACGACCTCGACGCCGCGGGTGCGCGCCTCGCGGGCGTGCTGGGGCAGCAGCTCGACGCCGACGAGCTGCTGCGCCTGAGCGGCGGCCGCCAGCTCGACGCTGTAGCGGCCGTCGTAGCAGCCCAGGTCGAGCACGCGGCGAAACGGGCCGTGGTCGCGGACCGCGCGCATGATCGCCTCGCAGTTCTCGACCTCGGAGGCTTCGAAGACGCGGCCGAGGTAGCTCATGAGGCCAGCGGTCCGATCCCGGCGACGCTCAGGGCGCCGATCGCCATGAGCAGCACGCCCGCGGCGGCGTAGAGGGTCGCGGTGCGCCACAGGTGCGGCGGGCGCGCCTGCGGCGGGCCCAGCGCGGTCAGACGCCGGCGCAGGGCGCCGCGGAAGCGCGCGGGCGGGGCCGGACGGGCGGCGGCGAGCTGGACCTCCAGCGCGTGCAGCTCGCCTCGGTCTTCGGGCTCAGTGGTGTTCGCGTTGTGCTCGTTCATCCCTGAAACAACGGCGATCGCGGGTTGAGGCGGCGGGCCTTGCGGAAGCTGGCCAGCGCGTCACGGTCGGCCCCGAGACGCAGCTCGAGGCGGGAGCGCACGAGCCACGTACGCCAATTGGTCGGCTCCTGGCGGGTCGCCTTGACGGCGGCGGCGGTCGCTTCGTCGATCCGGTTGAGCCGTTCGAGGACGAGCGCCTGCTGCAGCAGGGCGGTCGTGGAGGTGCCGGCGACCGCCTCGGCGCGGCGGGCGGCGTCCAGCGCCAGCCCGGGGTTGTTGTCGCGGACCGCCTGCTGGGACTCGCGGACCTGCACGAGCGTCGTCAGGCCCAGCGCGATCGGGAGGAAGGCGGCGATCGCGGCGGCCGTCGTGAGGGTTCGGGCGGGCAGGCGGGCGGGCGTCGTGTGCGGGTCGCGGTGGCCGACGATGACCGCGGTGCAGAACAGCAGCGCGACCGGCATGACCGCGATCTGCCACGTCCACTCGATCGCGGCCTGCAACCAGAAGACCGTGACCGCGGCCGTCGCGCCCGCCAGCAGGACGCGCTCGGTGCCCTGCTTCGTTCTCAAGGCTCTCGCGGCGCCGCCGAGGACGGTGAGCGCGACGAGGCCGAGCAGCAGCGCCAGGCCGATCCAGCCGGTCTCGGCCAGCGTCTGGACGTAGAGCGAGTGGGCGTCGGTGATCGAGCCGCCGATCGACGCGTGGCGCGCCCAGTAGAACTCGAAGCTGCCGGCGCCGATGCCGGTGGTGGGCTGGTCGTGGTAGGCGTCGGCGGCCACCTCCCAGTACTGCCAGCGGCCCTGGCCGGCGCTTGACTGCAGGCGGTCGAAGACGTTGTTGTAGCTCGGCTGGCCGGCGACGGCGGGCGGCTGCTTGAACTCGTGCCAGCGGTCGGCGGCCTGGTTGTTGAGGCTGGAGCCGAAGAAGGCGGCGAGCGCGGCGGCGGTGGCGATGGCGGTGGTGAACGTCGCGGTGCGCCGGCCGATGCGGAGGTATTTCGGTCGCCAGGTGTGGCGCGCGAGCAGCTCGATGGCGACGTGGACGAGGCCGGTGCCGGCGCAGACGATGAGGGCCAGGACGATGAGGTCGCTGCCCTGCGCGCGGGCGGTGGCGGTGTCGACCCCGGTCTGGAGGGCGGGACGCTGGTCGGCGGCGACGATGAGGATCGCGGCTGCGCCGCCGGTCGTGGCGAGGGTGGCCAGGCGCGCCAGGCGGTCGTGGGTCAGCAGCGCGTAGACCGCCAGGCCGACGACGATGACGATCGCCCCGCTGCGGCTGATCGCCAGGTAGACGCCCAGACCGGTGAGCGGCACGGCGGCGGCCGCGATGGCCTGGCCGGCGCGGGTGCGGGCGGTGGCGGCCGTTGCCAGCAGCAGGACGGTCCCCATCGCCATGAAACCCGCGAGGGCGTTCCAGTAGTTGAGCGGGTAGCTGAGGCGCTTGGCCTGGGTCGGCAGGAACTCGTGCTGGGCGTTCTGCGGAAAGAGCTGCGGGTGCAGGCGCGACAGGACCGCGAGCAGGGTGACGAGGCCGATCGCCGTCGCCACGCCGTTGAGCACGTGGCGTGAGCCGGCCCGGGTTTGGAGGATGAGCGCCAGCGCGAGCACGCCGACGTAGCAGCTGAGCCGTCCGGTCTCGGCGAGGGTTCGTTCGGCTGACTCGGAGTCGGGGATGCCCAATGCGGTCCAGGCCGCGAACGCGCCCAGGAGGGCCAGGGCGAGCCAGCCCTTCTGCGTCAGCCGCGGGGTGAGGCCGGCGACCGCAACCAGCAGCACCGCCCACCAGACGAGGATGCCGACCTGGTCGCGCACGACGGCGTCGAAGCCGCCGCTGCGCAGGGCGAGGTAGAGGACGAGACCGAAGCTCAGCGCCCAGGCGGTGATCGCGTCGTAGGGGACGCTCGGAAGGCGCCGCGCGGCCGACGCGAGGGGGCGCGTGCCGGCGGCGGGAGCGGCGGAGGTCGCGGGCGTCACGTTCGGTTGTACGGACGGGGCGCGGGAAAGCTGACAGGGCTCTGGGGCCTACCTCTGGCCGGGCGCACCCCGGGGCGCGCGTCTGTCCTCGGTGGCTGGGGGCGCACCGAACAGACGCGCGACCGCCGGCGTCTGCCCCAGGGACGCCGCGCGTCGGTTTGCTGCGCCTGGAGACACAGACGACAGACGCGGGGCGTGGCCGGCGGTGCGCGCTACAGGATCGACACGCCGTGGCGCTGAAGCCAGTCCACGTAGCTCTTGGCGAAGCGCCCGAGCGTCTTGGGCAGCAGCACGAACGTGTCGTAGACCTCATCGACGTCGACCCCAGGTGAAGCGTGCTGGAGCGCGTTGCGCACGGCGTAAAGACGAGCGAGGACGGCCACCTGGTTGCGGGTCAGCCCGCCGTGTTCACCGACGGCCGCAAACAGCGTTGGGCCGTCGGGCTTCGTCTCTCGTCGCGTGACCTCGAGCCCGCGCAGACGCGCGGCGACGTGCAGCATCTCCACGAGGTGGTTGACCAGCCCCGCGTAAAGGCCGATCGCTGCGGCGACGGCAACGATGTCGCCAGGGTCGTTGGAGGCAAACGCCGCCTCCCAGCGTTGACGGTCGAAGTGCCCGTTGTCGTCGCAGAACGGACGCAGCGCGAGCTTGAAGGCGGCCAGTTGCGGCGCGAGGCGCCGGAAGCGCTCGACCAGCCGCGCCTCGTCAGGTGCTCGTCGGCGCCGTTGTCCCATCTACAGGTCCTCCAACAGCTGCTCGAGGCTGGCCGCTGCCTCCTGACGGCGCCGGCGCATCAGGCGGTGAGCTGCGTGCGCCACGGTGTCGCGCGTGGCGACGAGATGCGGCCATCGCTGGTCTCGGTCGACCAGGACCCGTCCCTCGTCGAGCGCCTGCAGAAGCAACAACGGTGCTTCGCCCTTCACGCGGGACAGCCGGGCGACATCCACCCGCCGCCCCACGGCTTCCCCCAGCCGGACTCCCAGGTCCAGCGTTGACCCCGCCGCATCATCACGGAACTCGACGAGCAGATCCACGTCGGAGTCGCGGCGATCGTCACCTCGCGCGGCCGACCCGTAGAGGACGGCCAGGCCGACGTTCGGCTCGGTGCGCAAGGCACCGGCCAGGGCGCTGAGCAGCTCCCAGTGCGAGCGCAGATACGCAATCTCTCCGGGGGCCAGCTCCAAGCCGCGCGGGGTCGGCCGCCGGCCTCGTACCGTCCCGCGGGCGGCCGCGCGGCGAAGCGTGCGCTCGTTGGCGCCGAGCTCGGCGGCGATGGAAGGCAGGGCGCTCCGCATGCGGTCGACTTTAGCGCCTTGTGTGTCCGCTATTTATGCCTGGTGTGTCCGTTATGGCGCCGCGGCACCGCGCGTCGCTTTGCTGCGCCTCAGGGCGCAGACGGCAGACGCGCGACCGTCGGCGGCACCCCCCGGGCGCCCCGCGTCTGTCCTCTGTCGCGGAGGGCGCAGACGGCAGACGCGCGCCACGACCCCGGGGGGGGCGAATTTCGGCGCCGGCCGCCCTATAGAGGGTGATGATCGACCCGCGGGCAGAGCGACTCCTCGAAGCGCAGGAAGGCTTGGTGGCCGTGTGGCAGCTCGTGAGCGTGGGGATGAGCCCCGCAGCGATCCGCCATCTCGTCGGGCAGCTGCGGAAGGTGCACGACGGCGTCTACCTCAGCGGCCACGCGCCGATCACCCAGCGCCAGCACTGGTGGTCGGCGGTGCTCACGGCGCCCGGCCGCGTGCTGTCGCACAACAGCGCGGCCAACTGCCTTGGCTGCTGGCAACGGCGCGAGAGCTTTGCGGTCGTCACGCGGCCCGGCAGCGGCGGGCCGCAGCTCTTCGGCGATGTGCTGGTGTGCCGGTCGCGCCGGCTGGAGCCGGCCGACATCACGCTCGTCGACGGCCTGCCGGTCACCACCGGTGAGCGCACGATCCTCGACCTCCTCCCGTCGCAGGGCGAGAAGGCGGGTCGACGGATGGTCCGCGAGACGCTGCGCGTCGGTGCCGCCACGGCGGTCGGGCTGCGCGCCGTCTGTGCCCGTCACCCTGGGCGTGCCGGCGTGACACTGCTGCGCCGGCTCGCCGACGAGTACGCCCCGCTGCCGGCCGGACGGACCAAGAGCGACCCGGAGTTCCTGGCCCTGGAGCTGCTGCAGGCGTCCGGGCGCCCCGCGCCGCAGGTGAACGTCAAGCGTGCCGGCGAGGAGGCGGACCTGTCCTGGGAGGACCGCCGGCTGATCATCGAGCTCGACGGCCCGGACTTCCATCGCTTCCCGACCGAGGACGCGCGCAAGGATGCGGCCTGGCGCGCCGCCGGGTGGACGGTGCACCGCCTGCCCACCGACGACGTCTACAAGCGCCCGCACCGCCTCCTCGCCCTGGCCCCACCCGCGCCGCGCGTCGTTCCTTTGTGGCCATAGGCGCAGCAGACAGACGCGCGACCGCGCGGGGAGGCCCACCGGCGCTGGGGGCAGCGCCACGGGCGCCGCGCGTCTCTCCTCAGTCGCTGGGGCCGCAGATGACAGACGCGCGACCGCCTGGGCCGTCTCGGGGCGCGCCCCGGCCCGCCACCGCCCTGTCAGCTTTTGCGGCGCCGCTGCGTACAACGGGACATGCGCGTGTTCTTGGCGATCGCCGCCCTGCTCGTCGCGCCGGCCGTCGCGTCGGCGCAGACGGTCAACGCCCCACCCGGCAACTCGGGCATCAGCCAGTACCTCGAGGTCGTGCCCGCCGCGTCGGGCGGCAAGCCGACCAAGGACGTGCGCAAGAGCGGGGTCAAGCCGCCGCCCGCGCTGCAGAAGGCCGGCCGTGACGGCCAGCGGCTGGCGGCGATCGCGGCCGGCACGTCGCCCGCGCCGGCGCGTGAAGCGCTGGGCGAGCCGGCCAGACAGCGAGGGTCCGGGCTGGGCACGGCCTTGCAGCGCAGCCGCTTCATCCCGAGCAAGCCGTCGAACGAGCCGTCCTCCAGCAAGGCGCTGGCCGCCGCGTTCACCGGTACGGCTACCGGCGGCGGCGACGGCCTGGGCATCCCGCTCATCGTCCCGATGCTGCTGTCGGCTGTCGTCGTCGGGCTGGCGGCGTGGGGCGCCCGGCGTCGCGGAACCCACGAAGAGTGATGGCGCTCGTCCGTTGGGCGCTGCTCGGCGCCCTGGTCGCGCTGCTCGGCGCCGCCTCCCCCGCCCCGGCCTCGGCGCCGGCGATGCTGCGCGGCTTCAGCGACCTGCCGACGATGCAGCGCGGCGACCCGGCCCAGCGGCCGCTGGAGCTCGAGCACCTCAAGGCCACGCGGGCGACGTCGCTGCGGATCATGTGGGCGTGGTCGAGCGTGGAGCGCACCCGGCCCGTCGATGACGCCGACGCGCGCAACCCCGCCTCCACCGCCTACGACTTCACGGCGCTGGACGCACTGCTGCGCGACGTCGCCACTGCGGGTGTCGAGCCGTTGTTGATGGTCAACCGCGCCCCGGCCTGGTGGGAGGGGCCCGGCCGGCCGCCCGTGTCCGAAGACGTGCCGGCCGGCACGTGGCGACCGGACGCCGACGCCTACGGACGCTTCATGACCGCGGCCGCCCAGCGCTACTCGGGCAGCTTCCCCGACCCGCTGCACCCGGGCCAGGCGCTGCCGCGCGTGCGCTACTGGCAGATGTGGAACGAGCCGAACCTCTACGTCGAGCTCAACCCGCAGTGGGTCAAGCACGGCGGGCGCTGGCGCGAGGAGAGCCCGAGGCTGTACAAGCCCCTGCTCAACGCCGGCTACGACGCCGTCAAGTCCGTCTCGTCGCGCAACGTCGTCGTCACCGCCGGCACCGCGCCGTTCGCCGAGCCCTGGCCCGGAGCCCACCGGATGCCGGCCGCTCGGTTCGTGCGGGAGCTGCTGTGCGTCTCGGGCCGTGAGCACCTGCGTGCGCGCGACTGCCGCAAGAGCCCCGCCAAGTTCGACATCTTGGCCCACCACCCGTATCCGATCGGCCCGCCCGGTCGCAAGGCCATCAACCCCGATGACGTCGTCGTTCCCGACTTCGCCAAGCTCACCCGGCCGCTGAAGGTCGCCATCCGGGCCGGCAACGTCGTGCCCAAGCGCGCCAAGCCCGTGTGGGCGACCGAGATGTCGTGGGACTCCTCTCCGCCGGACCCCAAGGGCATCCCGGCCGTCCAGCAGGCCCGCTACCTCGCCGGGGCGATGTACGTGCTGTGGCGCCAGGGCGTGAGCGCGTTGTACTGGTGGAACCTGCGCGACGACGCGCCCGGGCGCGGTTACGAGTACACGTTGCAGTCGGGCGTCTACTTCCGGGGTGCGACGGTCGCCGAGGACCGGCCCAAGCCGTCGCTGCAGGCCATGCGGTTCCCGTTCGTCGCCTACCGGGCGTATTCGAACTTCCGCGGCCATGGCACCGCCAAGCTCTGGGGCCTGGCGCCCCAGCCCGGAACGGTGCGCATCCAGCGGTACTCGGGCTCGAAGTGGGTCACCGTCAAGCGAGTGCGCGCCCGAGCCGACCACGTGTTCTCGCTGCGGATCGCCGCCGGCCGCGGGGTGCGGCTGCGCGCCGTGCAGGACGGCGAGGCCAGCGTCGACGCGAAGGTCTTCTAACGACGGGCGTGGCGGACCACGGCGGCGGTGGCCGCTGCCGCGACGAGGGCGAGCGCGACGCCGACCAGCAGGCCGGTGGCGTTGTCATCGTCTTCCGCGAGGCCGGCGCGCCGACTGGCCGTGCGTCGGATCGGCACCGGGGAGCTGTCCTCGTAGCCGAGGGTGACGCCACCCTTGAGGTCGAGTTTCGGTTCGGTCACGCCGAGCTCGCTGACGAAGCGCTGGGCCCGGTCGCCGCCCGGCGACGACGGGAACGGCGCATACAATCCCGTACTGCTCTCGGCGCCCGCCGGCCCCGCGCCGACCGCCGCGGCCGTCAGGAGGGCGGCGATGAGCGAGAGCACCGTTCGCATGCCCGCCGACAGTAATGGACTTCCGAGGCGCGGCGCCCACTCCGGCCGGACGTTGGCCGCGACGGGCGCGGTCATCGTCGTCCTGGACGCCCTGCTGGCGATCGTGGGGCACGCGAGTGCAGGCTTGGGCGCGTGCGCGCTGCTGCTGGCGCCGGGCCTCGCGCTCGCGGCGCTGCTGCCCGCGTCGGTTCGGCGGGAGCCGGTGGCGCTGGCGTGCGCGGTCCCGGTGCTCGGCTTCGCGGCGTCGAGCGTCGCGCTGATCACGCTCACGCGGGTCGGTGTGCCGCTGACCGGCGTGTCGAGCCGGATCGCGCTGGCGGCGCTGGCCGGCGTCGGGCTGGCATGGCTGCCGCTGCGCGACCCGATCGGACGGCTGCGCGCCGTCGAGCTCGTGCTGCCGGCGGTCGCGGTGACCGGCGGGATCGTCCTGCAGGCGCGCGTCCTGCACGGCTTCCCGGTGCCGGGCAACGACTGGGCCAAGTACCTGCTCTACGCCGACGAGATCCGCCGCCACGGCCAGATGCTCATCGACAACCCGTACTGGATGCTCGGCGTGCCGTTCCGCGAGGACCCCGGCGTGCCGTCGGTGTACGGGGCGTTCCTGGTGATGTCGGGCGCCTCGACGGCGGTGCTCGCGCACGGCATCTGGGTCTTCGCGGTGATCGGGATCGGCGCGATATATGCGTGGGTGCGCGCGGTCTGGGAGCCGGTCGCCGGCGGCCTGGCGGCGCTCTTCTACGCGGTCGTGCCGATGAACCAAGACATCCTCGGCTGGCACGGCCTGGCGAACGTCGCGGCGCTCGCGCTGCTGCCGCTGGTGTTGTTGTACGCGACGGAGCTGCTGCGCGGGCGTTTGGGGCGCCGCGAGGCTGCGGGCTTCGCGGTGCTGCTGCTCGCGCTCGCGGCGGCGCACCGGCTGTCGGCGTCGGTCACCGTGCTGGCGCTCGCGCTCGCGGCGGCCGTCGCGCTCATCGCCGGGCCGCGCCGAGCGATCCTGCGGGCGGTGGTGGCCGTCGGCGCCTTCTGCGTCGTGCTCGGCTGGGGCGTCATCTCGCATCTCGTCGCCGTCAACCGCACGTTCGGCGGCACCCAGGGCTACGAGGCCTACCTGAGCTCGAAGGTCGACCTCGACCTCGTCGCCCTCGACCTCACGAAGGTCTTCTCGGTCGCGGCGGCCGTCGCGGTGCTGTGGGCGCTGTGGCGGCTGCGCCGGCACCCTACGCTCGGCGTGCCGCTGGCGTATCTCGCGGTGACGGTGGCGCTGACCTACTCGTGGCTCGTGCACCTACCGCTCAGCTACCTGCGGATGGCCTACTACCTGCCGCTCGTGCTGGCGCCGCTGGTGGGCGTCGCGCTGGCGGACCGCGCGAAGAACGAAGATGTCGCTCAGCGCAAGCAACGTTCGGCTCGCCGCCGGAGCGCGGTCGGCGTCGTGGCGGGGACGACGCTGGCGGCGGTCGTCGCCGTCATGGCCTGGAACCGCGCGGGCGACGTGCGCGCCTTCTACCGCTTCGCCGACCCGGCATCGCTGCGCGGCCTCGACACGGTCGCCGCCCAGCTGCGCCCGGGCGAGGTCGTCGTCACCGACCGCTGCTGGAGCTTTTTGAGCACCTGGCTGCTGCACACCCGCACGCTCCCGGCGCTGGCGCCCGAGGACATCCAGCCCAAGGCGGAGCTGCCGATCGCCCGCCGCGCCCAGTCGGTGTTGGACGGCAATCCCTCCGGCGTCGCCTACGCCCGCCGCCTCGGCGTGCGGTTCCTGCTCGTCGACCCGACGTGCGTCAACCCGCAGGGCGAGCCGATGCCCTCCCCCCTGCTCGGCGAGCCGGTGTACGCGAGCCGGCGGCTGGTGGTGCTGGAGGTGCCGCCGGATCCGCGGACGATTGTCCGGACGGACGGCTAGCGTGCGGGTGGCGCATGGTTCCTTCGCTTCTCGCTGACCACCGTCCGGTGCTCTCGCATCACCCGCTCGGCGCATCTACCGGCTTTGTCGTCGATGCCCGTGGGAACTGGCCCGCGTTGGTTGACGCCGCCTGCGCCGTCTCGACGGTTGCTGCCGAGCTCTCCGCACTGGGCGAGGATGAGGTCCCGGGCTTGCTCGACTTCCTGCAGACGGACGGGGAGCTTCCTTTCCGCTACCTGAGCGTCCACGCGCCGAGCAAGCGTCTGGCGCTGTCGGAGCGTCAGCGCGTGGCCCTCTTGGCGAGGTTTCCGCCGGTGGTCGACGCCATCGTCGTCCACCCCGACACGATCGATGATCCGGCAGTCTGGGCCATGCTCGGTGATCGACTGGTACTCGAGAACATGGATGCCCGGAAGCCGACGGGGCGGACAGCTCACGAGCTCGCCGAGTATTTCGACGTGCTTCCGCTGGCCGGCCTGTGCTTCGACGTCGCCCACGCCTGGTCCATCGATCCAGCGATGCACGTAGGTGCAGAGCTTCTCGACGCTCATGCGAGCCGACTGCGTCACCTTCACGTGAGCTCCTTGGACAGAAAGGGCCATCACGTGGAGCTGCGGCCCGAGGACGAAGCGCTCTTTGCGCCGTTGCTCGCGCGCTGCCGCGACGTGCCCTGGATCCTCGAGGCTCCGCTACCAGACGCGTGAGCGCGGTAGCCGGCTCGCTCGAGCAGCTCGCCCGACAGCTGCCGGGCGGTCTGCCCCACCTCCTTGCTGCACGGAGACACACCGACGACGGCCTTTCCGCCCTGAGAGAACGTGTGGCGCAGGTCGCACTCCCGGCCGCCTGCGCGGTCGTCATCCTCGGCTCGTGGGCACGGGGCGAGGCCAACGACCACAGCGACAACGACTGGCTGGTGCTCTGCGACACCGATCGCGATGTGGGGGGGCGCGCTCGAGCAGCTCAACTCGATCCTGAGCGCCGACGAGAAGGCGCCAGGTCGGCAAGGCATCTTCGGCGTGGCGGCGCGCTGCGACGACCTTGTGGGCCACATCGGCCTGCAGCACGACGACAACCGCAATCTCACGCAGCGCATGCTCCTCATGCTCGAGTCGCGGCCCCTCTCCAACGACGACATCTACGACCGTTCCTGGGCACGCATCCTCGACGGTTACCTCGATGCGTCGATCAAGCCGCGACAGCCCCCGCGGTTCTTCCTCAACGACCTGATCCGATACTGGCGGACCATCGCGGTCGACTTCGTCGGGAAGGAACGTCAGGAACCCGAGGGGTGGGCCATGCGCAACGCCAAGCTGCGCCTCTCGCGGAAGCTGCTGTTCGCCAGCGGCCTCGTCCCCCTCCTCCTCTGCCACCGCTTCGACCGCGATGGTATCCGGGCATTCCTCGACGAACAGCTCCATGCGACGGCAGTCGACCGCATCGCATACGCGTTCCTCAGCACCGGCGCACACGATGCCGGTCTCCGGGCGCTCGGAGCCTACGATCGGTGGCTTGGCCTACTGCAAGACGCCGCGGTACGCCGGTCGCTCAAGCAACTCCCACGAGAGCAGGCAGACAGCTCCGAGCTCTTCCGCGAAATCCGCACGCTCTCCGATCAGCTTGAACAGGGCCTGCTTGCGCTGCTGTTCGAGTCGGACCGGCGTCTCGCGGGCGTCGTCCGCGAGTACACGATCTTCTGACCTGCGGTCCCGCGACGGCTCGCTACGCCCCCGCCGTCAGCGCGCGCGTCCCGTTGACGAACGCGCCCAGCGCCGGCTTCGCCGACCCGTCGATGCGGTGCAGTCCGGTGTGCAGCCCCCAGAAATCCTTGCCGCCCTGCCACGGGGCGCAGTCCTGCCAGAAGTAGTAGACGACGCCGCGCAGACGCAGGCGGTCCCGCTCGGCGACCAGGGCGTCCAGCGTCCAGGTCATGAGCCGCGCCTGGTCGACCTCGCGCACCCGGTAGGGCGCGGCCGGGCCGCCGGTCGCCCAGCCCAGCTCGGTCGCCCAGATGCCCACACCGCCGTCACCGTGACGGTCCAGGGCGCGGCGAGCCTGCTGGAGGATCCAGATCGTCTCGTCGGCCGAGCGCGCATACGGGTGGACGGCCAGCGTGTCGAACGCGCCCTTCGCGCCCGCCTGGTACATCCCGTCGAGGAAGTCGGTGACCGACACGCCGCTGTAGCTCTCCGGCAGCCCGGCCGCCACGACCTCGGCGCCCGGGTCGGCGGCGTGGATCGCGTCGCCGACCGTGCGCAGCATCGCCGCGTAGGCGGCCGGGTCAGGACCGGTCGCCCAGAAGGCCTTGAAGTTCGGCTCGTTCCAGACCTGCCACGAATGGATCGGCGCGGCGGGTGCCGCGGGATGCTGCGCCCACAGGCTGCCGCCGGGCCCGTAGCGGCGCACCGCCGCGTCGGCGAACGCCGCCAGCGAAGCGTTGTCGCGCGGCGGCGCAGCCCCGTTGGCGTCCGGCGCCGCCGAATCCCAGGCGGGCGCGTTGAACAGGATCGGCAGCACCTGGATCCCCGCCCGGCCGGCGGCGAGCATCAGGGCGTCGGTCGCGCCCCAGCTGTAGACGCCGGGCGAGCGCTCGATCGCCGCCCAGTCGAACTTCTGGCGCAGCGTCCCCGCCCCGGTGGCACGCAGCTGCGCCAGGACGGCGTCCTGCGCCTCACCGCTGAACGCCATCGCCTCGTTGGCGACCATGCCGAAGAACGACGCCGGCACCCGCCGCGACACGACCGCCTGGGCGCGCTTGGCCTTCAGCTGCGGGCCGAACGCGGTGACGTCGCGCTCGTCGCGGCGGCGGTCACCGTCGCTGTCGAGGTCGCGGCCGTTGGTCATGCAGTCGCCGTCGAGGTCGGCGTCGCGCCGGTTGGGGATCCCGTCACCGTCGATGTCGGCGTCGCGCGTGTTCGGCGTGCCGTCGCCGTCGACGTCGCGGTCGCGCCGGTTGGGGATGCCGTCACCGTCGACGTCGCGGTCGATGATGTTCGGGACGCCGTCACGATCGGTGTCGCGGTGGCGGTCCTTGGCCGTGAGGCGCTCGTGGGCCTTGCAGCGCTTCGGATGCACCGCGGCGTCCGCCGGCGCCCCGATGGCGAGCGCGAGCAGCAGCGCGAGCGCGGGCAGCAGGAAGCCGCCGCGTGAGCGGACGTGAAGCGACATGGAAAGGACGCCGGGCGAGGCATTCGCCCGTCCCTTCCCACGTCGGCGCGTTCAAGCGCGCGCTATCGCAGTCGGCGCGCGGACTGGACAGAACGACGACGGGCCCGCCGGTCGGCGGGCCCGTCGAGAGAGCGGTGCGCGGTCTTGGCGGCGGCGGCGGACCTACAGCGGGGTGACGGTGATCGTCAGGCCGCCGAGGTTGTCCGAGTTGCCGCCGATGTCGCTGATCGCGAAGTGCATGCGCTTGCCCAGGCCCCACACGACCCAGCTGTACTTGCCGTCCGCGTCCGGGGCGGCCGGCTTGGGCGCCACGTGCGGGTGGAAGAACAGGTTGCCGTTGAAGCTCATGAGGAAGGCGCTGCCGAAGGAGGGCTGCAGCAGCAGGCCCTTGCGCACGCAGCGCTTCCAGCGGTAGTTCGTGCCGAACTGGAACTGCGCGTCAGAGCTCGCGACGACGCCCTTGACGCCCTTGAACGTGCCGCACTTCGCGGTGCCGCCGTTCCAGGCGTTCCAGGCACCCTCGACGTCCACCTGGTAGAGGCGGCCGAGCTGCAGCTGGTTGGCGGTCTTCACCGACGAGCCGCAGATCTGGTCGGTCAGCACGCTCTGGGGCAGGCGCAGGCACATGGCGCGCGTGGCGCGCCAGTTCTTCTTCTGCCACGGCGCGGCACCGCGGCTGGCCGGCAGCCACAGGGTCTCCTTGCCCGCGGTCGTGATGCCCAGGGGCTTGGTCGGCTTGCTCGTCACGAGCACCGGCTTCTGGGCGGGCGGCTTGGCGGCGACCGCAGCCCCTGCCAGGCACATGGACAGCGCTGCGCAGAGCAGCAACACAGTTCGAACGGACGCGCGCAACGGAGTTCCTTCCGTGGTTTCGTGGACCCTCGCCGCCATCCGGCGACGACGCCGCCCCCGGTCCCCTGACCGGTCGGCGAACCCGAAAAACCTAAACGTTCCCGGGCTCGGGCGCCTCGAACATTCGTCCAGACGGGCTCAAGCCCGCTCAAGGTGCCGGCGCCGGGCGCGCACCGCGCGCGTCTGCTTGGGGTCGCTGAGGGCGCACACGGCAGACGCGCGACCCCGGGGCCGCGCACCAAGCCCCCCGCCCGCTACGCCACCGGCTCCCTTGGCCCCCGCCACCCCTCCCGGGCCCGGTCGAACGCGTCCCAGTCGATCGTCGGCACCGGGGGCGGTCCCTCGGGGCCGTCGTCGCCCGGCCCGCCGCCGCCGTCGTCTCCCCCATCATCGTCCCGCCGCCGCGCCACCCAGGCCGCCACGCACAACGCCTCGACGCCGCAGATGACGAACGCGGCCGCCAGGCCGTCCTGGTCGGAGACCAGCGCCTCGGCCGCCATGACGTAGAGCAGCAGCGCCAGGCCGACGAACGTGCGCGCCAGCCGGTCGTGGACGGCGCGGGCCGGCACGCCGAGGAACGCTCGTGCCACCGAGAGGACGAGCACGACGGCCACCACGGCCTTGAGCTCGAGCGGCAGGGCTCCCACACGCCGAGGCTACCCCTCGGCCCCACCGCTTGAAAAGGGGTCCGGCCCATCGTTGGACCGGACCCTCGGCGGTGCCAGGCACGCCGGTGCCTGGCACCGTGCGGCTGGCACCCTGCGGCTACAGGACCTTGAGCTCCTCGGTGATGCTGTCCACCGACGCCTTGGCGTCGCCGAACAGCATGCTCGTCTTCGGGTTGACGAACAGCGGGTTGTCGATGCCCGCGTAGCCGCTGTTCATCGAGCGCTTCAGGATGATGACGCTCTGCGACTCGTCGACGTTGAGGATCGGCATGCCGTAGATCGGCGAATCCGGCTTCGTGCGCGCGTCCGGGTTCGTCACGTCGTTGGCGCCGATGACCAGGGAGACGTCGGTACGGCTGAACTCGCCGTTGATGTCGTCCATCTCCTTGAGCTGCTCGTAGGGCACGTCGGCCTCGGCCAGCAGGACGTTCATGTGGCCCGGCATGCGCCCGGCGACCGGATGGATCGCGTACTTGACCTCGACGCCCTTGGCCTCCAGCATCTTCGCCATCTCGCGCACCGCGTGCTGGGCCTGGCTGACCGCCATGCCGTAGCCGGGCACGACGACGACCTGGCGCGCGTAGGCCATCTGGATCGCCGCGTCGGCGGCCGACGTCGCGCGGACCGTGCCGCCCGTCGTGTCGGTGCCGGCCGCCGCCACCGTCGTGCCGCCGAAGCCGCCGGCGACGATGTTCATGATCGACCGGTTCATCGCCAGCGCCATCTGCTGCGTGAGGATCGTGCCCGACGCGCCGACGATCATGCCGGCCACGATGAGCGCCGTGTTGTCCAGGGCGATGCCCGCCGCGGCGGCGCTCAGGCCGGTGAACGCGTTCAGCAGCGAGATGACGACCGGCATGTCGGCGCCGCCGATCGGCAGCACGAGCATGTTGCCCAGGATCGCGGCCGCCACGAGCAGGCCGATGATGAGGATCTCGTCGTTGGCGCCGGCGGTGATCGCGACCGCCAGGGCGACCGCGGCCAGCGCCAGGAACGCGTTCAGCGGGGTCTGCAGCGCGCCGATCGAGCGCGGACGGCCGTCGATGAGCTCCTGGAGCTTGGCGAACGCGATGTTCGAGCCCCAGAAGGAGACCGAGCCGATGATCGCCGACAGCAGGCTGAAGATCACGATGTAGGTCGGCGTGAACTCGAAGCCGTTGGTGTCGCGGAACTCGACCCAGGCGATGAGCGCCACCGCGCCGCCGCCGACGCCGTTGAAGATCGCGACCATCTGCGGCATCGCGGTCATCTTCACCTGGCGGGCCGCCGGCACGCCCACGGCGGTGCCGATCGCGATGCCGATGATGACCAGCGCGATGTTGTGGATGTGGTACGGGACCAGGAAGGTCGCCAGCAGGGCGATGCCCATGCCCACGGCGGCGATCCGGTTGCCGCGCACCGCCGTCTTCGGGCCGGTCAGGCCGCTCATCCCGTAGATGAACAGCGAGAACGCGACGATGTACAGCAGGTTGCGGAAGTTCGGGTCCGTCACGAACGAGGCGCGGATCATCAGGCGTTGTCCTCCGTGCCGGCCTCGACTTCGGCCTTCGGCTTCGTCTTGAACATGTCGAGCATGCGGTCGGTGACCAGGAAGCCGCCGACCACGTTGATCGTGCCGAAGATCACGGCGATGAGCAGCAGCAGGTCGCTGAACCAGCCCTCCGAGACCCCGCTGATCAGGATGATGATGCCGCCGAGCAGGACGATGCCGTGGATGGCGTTCGTGCCCGACATGAGCGGCGTGTGCAGCGTGTTGGGGACCTTCGAGATCACCGCGTAGCCGACGAAGCCGGCCAGCACGAGGATCGCGAGGTTCGTGACGAGCGTGCTCGTCCCGACTGCGGCGAGGATCACGAGACCACCTGTCCGTTCTTGACGACGCACGCCCCGGCGACGATCTCGTCCTCGAAGTCGGGCTTGAACGCCCCGGACTCGTCGTCGGCCATGAGCTCGATGAGCGCCATGAGGTTGCGGGCGTAGAGCATGCTGGCGTGCTCGGGCATCGTCGCCGCCAGGTTCAGCGGCGAGACGATCGTGACGTTGTGCTTGACGACGACCTCGCCGGGCTCGGTGAGCTCGCAGTTGCCGCCCGTCTCACCCGCCAGGTCGACGATGACGCTGCCGGGCTTCATGCCCTCCACGGCGGCGGCGGTGACCAGGCGCGGGGCCGGACGGCCCGGGACGAGCGCCGTCGTGATGACGATGTCGAAGCCCTTGATGGCCTCTTCGAGGTTGCGCTGCTGCTGGGCGCGCTCCTCGTCGGTCAGCTCGCGGGCGTAGCCGCCCTCGCCGGCCGCCTCGATGCCGAGATCCAGCCACTTGGCGCCCAGCGACTCGACCTGCTCGGCGGTCTCGGGGCGCACGTCGTAGCCGACCGTCTGGGCGCCCAGGCGCCGGGCGGTCGCCAGCGCCTGCAGGCCGGCGACGCCGATGCCCAGCACGAGGACCTTCGCCGGCGGGATCGTGCCCGCGGCGGTCGTCAGCATCGGGAAGAAGCGGGTGCTGTGCTCGGCGCCCAGCAGGACCGACTTGTAGCCGGCGACGTTGGACTGCGAGCTCAGCGCGTCCATCGACTGGGCGCGGCTGATGCGCGGCACCGCCTCGACGGCGAACGCGGTCGCGTTCGTCTGCGCGAGGGTCTGCAGGCCCTCGGGGTTGCCGCGCGGGTTCAGGAAGCCGATGAGCGTGTGCTCGGCCTTGAGCTTGCTCAGCTCACCGTCGGCCGGCGGCGCCACCTTGACGATGACGTCGGCCGCCCACGGGTCGCCGATGCTCGCTCCCGCGTTCGTGAAGAGCTCGTCGGGCACGAGGGCGGCCTCGCCGGCCCCCGACTCCACGACGACCTCATGCCCTTTTCCGACGAGGCGCTTGACGACGTCGGGCACCATGGCCACGCGTCGCTCCCCCGTCGCCGTCTCCTTCGGAACGCCGATGCGCATAATCGGCGCCGGACCCTAGCGGAGCGGGGCGGTGGCGCGACGTGCGGGTCGGGGGTTTCTACGGATGATCGGGGGAGGGGCTGGTGGTGCGCGCGGGGCCTCGCGGACGACAAAGACCGCGCGATGCGCGGTCTTCGTCGTCGCCGTCGTCGTTCTCAGCAGCGCCCCGGCCGGGTGCGGGCCGCGGCCACCGGCAGCGTGCGGCCGGCCAGCGCGATGACCGCGTCGTTGGTCGCCAGCAGACGGCTGCCCGTGTCGGTGCGCGTGAAGAGGAACGAGCCGTCGCCGCGCTGCAGCGTGCGCAGCGCCCGCGTCGCGCGCGAGTCGCGGTAGCCCATCGCGCGCGCCGCCTCGATCGCCAGCGCGGTCGGGTTCGCCTCGGTGCGGTCACGACGGTCCTGGGCGAAGCCGCCGCTGGGCGCCCGCTGGCTCAGCATCCAGCGCAGCGCGCCGCGCAGATGGCCGTTGCGGGCCGACACGCCGCTCGTCCGCAGCGCCATGATCGCCATCGCGGTGCTCGTCACGTCGTCGCGGCGCCCGCCGCGGGCGGTCACGTTGAAGTTCCAGCCCCCGCTGCCGCGCGCGCCCAGCAGCATCCGCACCGTCGAGGACGGCGCCTTCGAGCGCAGCGCCCGCCAGGCCATCATGCCGAGCGTCTGATCGAAGATCGTGTTGCCGTAGCGGCCCTTGCGGCCCGTCTTCTGGAGGCGGCCGAGCAGGTCCATCCGGCCGGCGGCGCAGCGCGGGTTGCCCGAGCCGCTGGCCGCCAGGCCGAGGATGACCTTCGCGGTCGCGCCCGCCGTGGTCGCGTAGCGGGGCGCCCCGCGGCGCAGGGCGGCGGCGCGCCGGGCCGCGTCGGCGCGACCCAGTCGGTTGGCGGCCCGCAACGCCATGAGCGTGTCGGCCGCGGTGCCGTCACCGCGCGCCGGCGACGCCTTCGCCAGCCAGGCGGCGCCCTGCGACGCCGGGGAGGCGTGCGCGGCGGTCACGGCCACGACGAAGCCCAGCGTCACGACGATCGACAGGGTCAACAGCAGGCGGATCATGGGGAGAGCTCCGGGGTCGTTGTCGGAAGCGGCGTCGGCGCGGACGCGGTCGTCCAGCGCACGGTCAGCCGGGCGCGATAGCGGTCGAGGATGCGGACCAGCGCAGGCCCGAACAGCAGGAAGAACACGACGTTGCCGGCCGCGTGCGCCAGGTCGAACGGCAACGACGTCGCGAAGCGCGCCACCCACTGGCCGAGCGTCGGGAAGCCGTCGTTGAGCGACAACATCGACAGGTTGAGGATGACGCCGTAGAGCAGGCCGACCGCGGCGCAGACGACGGCGGTGAGGGCCTTCGGCAGCCGCCGGCCGGTGGCACGCGCGTAGGCGGCGCCGAGGATCCCGACCAGGCCCCAGGCGGCCATCTGCCACGGGGTCCAGGGGCCCTGGCCGAAGACGAGGTTCGAGGCCAGGCCCGCCAGCGCGCCGACCGCGAACCCGGGCGCGCCGCCCAGCACGAAGCCGGCCAGGAAGACGATGTCGGTCGTCGGCTTGATGTTCGGCAACGGCGCGAACGCGATCCGGCCCAGGGCGGCCAGCGCCGCGAGGGTCGCCACGAGCGCCAGGACCTTCGAGGACGGGTGCGTTCGCTCGTACCAGGCAAAGCCGGCGGCCAGGACGAGGCCGAGGATGACGAAGCAGGCCAGCTGCCAGGTCATGCGCTGCGCGCCTCTCGGTCGACGCGTGCGGTGAGCAGCCGGGCCGCCTCGGCGGGCAGCAGCGCCGCGCCGTCGGTGACGCGGGCCGTCTCGGTCGCGAAGTACCAGCCGCCGGCGAGCACCTCGTGGGCCGGGCCGTCGGCGATCGGGCGGCCCTCGGCCAGCAGGACGACGCGGTCGGCGACCTCGGCGGCGAACTCCGGATCATGGGTGGCGACGAGCACGGCGGCGCCCTCGGCGGCCAGGCGGCGCAGGCGGACGGCCAGGTCGGCCTTCGTCGCGCGGTCCATGCCGCGGGTGGGCTCGTCGAGGGCGACGACGACCGGGTCCGGCCCACCGGCGCTGCCGTCGAGGACGATCGCGAGCGCCAGGCGCTGGCGCTGGCCGCCGGAGAGGTCGCGCGGGTGGCGGTCGGCGACGTCGGCGAGGCCCACCGCGGCCAGGGCACTGGGCGAGGCCTCATCGGCGACGCGTTCGTGCAGGAGGTAGTCGTCGGGATGCTGGAGCAGCAGGGCGACGCGGCCGGTCGTCTTGACCTTGCCGCGGGTGGGCTGCATGAGACCGGCGGCGTGCCTGAGCAGCGTGGACTTGCCGGCGCCGTTGCGGCCCATGAGGGCGACCCGCTCGCCGGGATGCAGCTTCAGGTCGACGCCGCGCAGCACGGCGCGGCCGCCGCGGTACTCGTGCCAGACGCCGTCGAGCTTGAGCGCGGGCTTGGCGCGCCGCCACCCCGCCTCGGGGTCAGACCCGTTCCGTTGCGCTTGGCTGGCGTGCAACGGAACGGGTCTGACCCCGGTGAGGGCCGGGTGGGTGCGCGCGTCCTTGACCCCCGTCGGCGGCGGGGTGAGGCCCGCGAGCGAGAAGAGGCGGGCCGCCGGGGTCTGCAGCGGGGGGTCGTGCTCGGCCGCCCAGGCGAGGAACGCGCGCGGCGGCGCGTCGCAGGCCACGGCCCCGTCGGCCATCGCGATGACCCGGTCGGCGGCGGCCAGGCAGCGCTCGAGGCGGTGCTCGGCCAGCAGGATCGTCGTCCCCCACTCCTCGTTGAGGCGGCGCAGCAGCCAGATGAGCTCGTCGCCGGCGACCGGGTCCAGCTGCGAGGTCGGCTCGTCGAGCAGCAGCAGCCGCGGGCGGCCCGCCAGCGCAGCGCCCAGCGCGACCCGCTGCAGCTCGCCACCCGACAGCTCCGCGGTCGGCCGGTCCAGCAGATGCCCGATGCCGAGCGCCAGCGCCGCCTCCTCCACCCCGCGCGCGATCGCCGCCGGCGCCTCGCCGCGGTTCTCCAGCGGAAACGCGAGCTCGGAACGCACCGTGGTCAGCACGACCTGTGACTCCGGGTCCTGAAACAGCGAGCCGGCGACGCTCGAGAGGTCTGCGGGGCCGTGCTCGCGGGTGTCCAGGCCGCCGACCGTGACCCGGCCGCCGAACGTGCCGCCGTGGAAGTGCGGGACGAGGCCGGCGGCCGCGCGCAGCAGCGTCGACTTGCCGGAGGCCGAGCGGCCGGCGAGCACGACGAACTCGCCCGGCTCCACGGTGAGGTCGACGTCGCGCAGCGAGCTCCCGCGCGCGCCCGCGTATGTGTAACTCACGGCCTCGAAGGTCAGGACGCTCGTCACGGCACGATCCCCCGGCGGTTGGCGAACGGGGCCAGCGCGGCAAGCAGCAGCACGGCGGCCAGCGCGAGCGCCTGACCGACCGGGTCGGCGGCCAGCTGCGGGTAGGCGCCGAAGTGGGCGACGTCCTGGAGGCGGGCGGCGGTCGCCAGCGCGGCGACCGTCACGGCGGAGGCGGTGAACGCGAGGTCGTGGCGCGACCAGGGGCGCCCGCCGCGCCGCGTACGCCCCCACCCCGGGGTCAGACCCGTTCCGTTGCGTTTCGCGGAAATCGCGGAAAACGCAACGGAACGGGTCTGACCCCGGTGGGGGTGGGCGGTCGCGTAGCCGCGGACCTCCAGGGTCGCCGCCACGTCCAGCGCCCGGTCCAGCGCGTTGGACGCCACCGCGCGCAGCACCGCCACCCGCGCGCCCGCGCCCGTCCCGCCGCCATCGGCCCGGCAGCGACGCGCCTCGTCGATCCGCCGCGCGTCGGCCGCCAGCACCGGCACCAGCCGCGTCGCCAGCGTCGCCGCCAGCGCGCTGCGCAACGACATGCGCCGCAGCCCGCGCAGCAGGTCGTCCGGGTCGACCGCCGAGCTGAACACCGCGAACACGAGCGCGACCGTCAGCAGCCGCAGCCCGAACATGAGCCCGAACACCAGGCCCTCCAGCGTGAGGTCGACCTGCCCGAACGGCGGGACCTCCCCCAGCCGCGCGATGACCGTCAGCCCCTGGCGCACGACGAGCACGTTGATGACCGCCACCACCAGCGCCCACGGCAGCAGCCAGCACGCCAGCTTCACCACCGGCCGACCGACCCCGGCCAGCACCGCGGCGACCATGACGCCCAGCGCCAGTGCGCCCAACACCACCGGATGCTCGGCCGTCAGCGCGGCGAACGCCAGCGCACAGCACCACAGGCCGCCGGCCGCGGCGCGCGCCGCGTGCAGCGGGCTCGCGCAGCGGACGTACCTCATCGGACGATGTCGGGCAGGGAGACGGGCCGGCCGTCGACGATCGCGGCCGCGAAGCGTCCCTTCAGCGCCCCCTCGTCGAGCGCCTGGGCGGCGGCCGAGATGCCGCGCGCGTCGGTCCCGGTCACGAACCACACCGGCTCGCCGATCTCGTCCTGGGACGTCGTGGCGGCGATGAGGCCGGTGCCGGGGCCGAAGGTCCGCGTCACCTTGCCCTGGTCGTCGAAGAGCTGGAGCTTGCGGCCCATGTCGATGAACTTGGCGAAGACGCCGCTGCGCGCCGGGCCCTGGTCGAGCAACCGAGCCGTCGGCTCCCGGTGCAGCTGCGGCCACGGGCCGACGAGGAGCCGCAGCGTGTCCTGCGTGTAGCTCGTGCCGATCCCGCCCTTGGCGGCCGGCAGGTCCAGCGCGACGAGCTTGTCCTGGACGGCCTGGCAGTCGGCGTTGTCGTTGACGCACTCGATCCGCGTCGGCAGCTTGCGGCCGCCCACCCCGTGCAGGAACGGCTCCGGGAACGAGCCGACGACGGCCGGAATGCGGTCGACGACCGTCCAGTCGTGGTAGTCCCACCAGACGCGGTCGCCCTCGTGGACCTTCATCGCGGCGGCGCCCTTGTCGGCCAGCACGCCGTTGACGTAGAAGAACCAGTCGAACGAGCGGCCGCCGCGCTGGGTGCCCGACAGGCCGTCGATCGACTGCACGAAGCCGCCGCCGAACTTCGTCGACACGCCCTTGGTGTTGCGCTGCAACAGGCGCATGACCGTGTCGGAGCCCTCGATCTTCGGCTCGTCGAGGTCCTGCAGCGGCTGGGTGCCGAACGCCTTGCTGACGTGGAGCTCGGTCTGGCTGGGCGTGCTGCCCGCACCGACCCCGCAGCCGGCGGCCGGCACCGCGGCGGCGGTGACGGCGACCAGCGCGGTCAGCAGGCGGCGGGTCCTAGCGGACATGGAACACCAGCCGGCTGCGACCGCGGATGAGGTGGTCGTTGACGTGGCCGGCGCGGTCGGTGACGCGCAGGTCCAGGACGTAGCGGCCGCGCGGCAGGCGTCCAGGCAGCAGGTAGGTCCACTGCTCGCGGTCGCCGACCGAGAACCACGTGCCGCGGGTCGCGCCGCAGCGCTTCGTGCGCACGAGGCGCTCGCGCTTGGCGTCATAGGTGCTGCAGCGGCGGTGGTCGCGGCGGGTCAGGCGGACCTCGATGTCCTTGAGGCCCGACGGGTCCGGGTCGATCCGGCCGGCCAGCTGGCGCGGGCCGCGGCCCTTCTTGTAGCGCTTGCCGTTCGTGATGCCGACGAAGCGGCCGAACGAGGCGTGCGTGTCGGGGGCGGTGGTGGTGGTGACCGGTGCGCCGGGCGCGGTCGGTGCGCCCGGGACCGTCGTGCCGCACGCGCCGTCGGCGCCGCTGGTGGCGCAGACCGCGGCCCGGTCGCGGACGAAGCCGTCCTTCGTCGCCAGCAGCGTCGCGGGGCCGGCCGCGCCGACGGTCACCGACGCGTTGCCGGCCGCGTCGGTCGTGGTGGGTGCGGCGCCGCCGGCGATCGTGGCGCCGGCCACGGGCGCGCTGGAGCCATCACGCGCCAGTCGCGTCACCGTGACGGTGAACGGCTCGCCCGGGCGCGGGTTCGCCGGCGCGCGGACGACGAGCGGCAGCACCGGCGGGTTCGTGCACTCGTAGGTCGACGGATCCTGGACGCAGTAGTCGATGTAGAACAGCAGCGAGTCGCCCTGCTGCGCGGGCTGGGCGCACGCCCCGGCCGACGCGCCCTTGCCGTTGACGAAGTACGCCCACGAGTACGGGTCGGGGTACTTGTGCGTCTCGCCCAGGATCGTCTCGACGAGATAGCTGCTGAAGGACGGGAAGTACGACCCGCCCCAGCCGCCGCTCGTCGCCGCCCACAGGGCACCGCCGACCGTCGCGGCGCCGCACGCGTTCGTCCCGTCGGGCTTCGGGTCAGTGGTCGGCAGCGTGACGGTCGTCGCCGGCAGGAGCGTGGCGTCCTTGCCTTCGACCCGGACGGTCACCTGCGCCGCGTGGGCGGCCGGTGCGGCGAAACCCGCCAGCAGGACCATGCCGGCCAGGACGCCGAGGAACGTGTGCTTCATGTGAGGTCTGCCCCTTTCCGCGAGGGCGATCGTTGTGCCTTGCCGGTCGGAGCAGGTCTCCTGGCTTCCGGGCCTCTCCCCTTCCCGCCTTCCCAGGACCGTGGGTCCCAGTGGCTGCGCGCGCTTGCGCGCCGGGTGGGGCTCTCGCCCGGTCACAGTGGCGGGTCCGCGCCGGAGTCGCACCGGCTTCCCTTCCACCGACCGTTGAGTCGGGCGAGATCGTACAGCTTGGCGGCGGCGATAGCCTGCGGGCCGTCATGACGGTCAACCTCACGCGGATCTACACGAAGCTCGGCGACAAGGGCGAGACGCACCTCGGCGACATGAGCCGGGTGCCCAAGACCCACCCGCGGATCGAGGCCTATGGGGCCGTCGACGAGCTCAACGCGCACCTCGGGGTGCTGCTGACGCTGGAGGACCTGCCGTCGCAGTACGGGGTGTGGCTGCGGCGGGTCCAGAACGATCTGTTCGACCTGGGCGCCGACCTGTCGGTGCCCCACGGCGGCGACCGCGCGCGGCTGCGTGTCGACGAGAGCTACACGACCTGGCTCGAGAGCGCATGCGACGAGGTCAACGCGGGGCTCAAGCCGCTGAAGTCGTTCCTGCTGCCC
>JBDZVZ010000112.1:0-7021 GCA_040255945.1 Solirubrobacterales bacterium
TGCTGCTGTCGATGGTCGGCACCTACCACTACCTGCGCTTCGAGAACGCCCAGTGGCCGCCGCCCCCGATCGAGCCGCCGAGCGTCGTCCTGCCGCTCGTCATGCTCGGCGTCCTGCTGACGACGACCGTCCCGATGCTGCTGGCGGCCGCCGCCGCGCGCGCCGGACGGCTGAACACGACGCGCACCATGCTGCTCGGCGCGACGCTCGTCCAGGGCGGCTACCTCGCCGTCCAGATCCTGCTGCTCGTCAGCGACCTCAACGACTTCCGGCCGCAGGACAACGCCTACGCGTCGATCTACTACGCGATGACCGTGACGCACCACGCGCACGTCGTCATCGGGCTGCTGCTCAGCGTCGGACTCCAGCTCAAGCTCCTGGGCGGCCTGACGAACTACCGCGTCATCGGCGTCCGGGCCGTCGCCGCCTACTGGGTGTTCGTCAACGTCCTGGCCATCCCGGTCGTCTTCAGCCAGCTGTGGCCGTCGCTGTGACGATCGCCGGCCGACAGATCCCGCTCGCCTGGCTGCAGTGGACGGGCATCCTCGCCGCGCCCGCCGGCTGGCTGATCACGTTCATGGTGGGCCTCTGGCTCACGTTCGCCGAGTGCAACGCGCCGACGCGGCCGCGGCTGCCGGTCGACGGCTGGACGATCGCGGGCACCGCGGTGGGGGCGAGCCTCGCCGTGGTCGGGCTGCTGTCGGCGATGGCGGCCTGGCGCGCCGTCACCGCGGGCGAGGGCGAGGCCGCCGACGCGCCGCCGCCGCGGTCGCGCATCCACTTCATGGCGATCGTCGGGATGACGATCAGCCCGCTGCTGCTGGCCGTCATCCTGCTCAGCGGGATCGGAGCGATCTTCCAGACATGCCACCAGTCGTGAGACAGCTCACGTGGGTCGGCATCGGCGCCGCGGCGGCGGCGCTGGCCGTCGGCTGCGGGTCGTCGACGAGCGTCGATCTGCCCGGGGCCAGGCCGGCGCAGGGCAAGCAGGCCATCGTCCACATCGGCTGCGGCGCCTGCCATCAGATCAGCGGGATCGCCACCGCCAACGGCACGGTCGGCCCGTCGTTGCGCAACCTGCCGTCGCGGCGCTACGTCGCGGGCGGACGGCTGGCGAACACGCCGCGCAACGTCGCCCGCTGGATCATGCACCCGCAGCAGATCCAGCCCGGCGGCATCATGCCCGACCTCGGGGTCGACTCCCGCACGGCCGCCGACATCGTCGCCTACCTCTACGAGAGCGGAGGCTGAGCGTGCGGTCCCTCCTGTTCCCGGTCCGGGTCGGTGTGCTCGCCGTCGTGCTCGCGGCCGCGCTGGCCACGAGCGCCGCGGCACAGCCGTCGTCGCCCATCGCCCGCCCGAGCCCCGACCAGGAGCGCGCGCTGCCGCTCGTGGCGCTCGGCGCCCAGCTCTTCGCCGGCAACTGCGCCAAGTGCCACGGCGACCGCGGCCAGGGGCTGGCCCCCAGCAAGGAGAACGTCGGGCCGGGCGCCGGCGGAGCCGGACCGTCGCTGCGCGGCGTCGGTGCGCTGTCGGCCGACTTCTACCTGCGCACCGGCTACATGCCGCTCGGCGACCCGCACGACCAGCCGCAGCGGGCGCCGGTCCTCTTCGGCGACCGCGAGATCCGGGCGCTCACGGCCTACGTCGCCTCGCTGGGCAAGGGGCCGCCGATCCCGAACCCGTCCCCCGACGAGGGCGACCTGGGCGCCGGCCGCCGCCTGTTCACCCAGCACTGCTCGGGCTGCCACCAGGTCGTCGCCCAGGGCGGCATCGTCACCGGCGCCCGGGTGCCGCCGCTGCAGAAGGCGACCGCCCGCCAGGTCGCCCAGGCCGTCCGCGTCGGCCCCTACCTCATGCCGAAGTTCTCCAAGAAGGCGATCAGCGACCGGGAGCTGCAGGACATCGTCCGCTACGTCATGTGGACGAAGCACCCCTCCGACCGCGGCGGCTGGGGCATCAGCAACCTCGGACCGTTCCCCGAGGGCATGGTGACCTGGCTCATCGCGATCGTCGCGCTCGTCGCCACCTGCGTCATCATCGGCAAGCGGGTGTCGTCGTGAGCTGGCTCGGGCGGATCCTCATCGCCCTGCTCGTCGCGCTCGGCCTGTGGCGCCGGCGCGGCGACGACGAGGGCGAGCGGATCGTCCCCGCCGGGGAGCGCTCGCCACGCGCCGAGCTCGTCGTCCTGCTGCTGCTGTTCGGCGCGACGCTCTGCGCCGTCGGCTTCGTCGTCATCTACGCGATCGACGCGATCGGCAACCAGACCCAGCTGCTGGGCCTCGCGCTCGGGCTGTGCTTCGCGCTCGTGGCCGCCGCGCTCATCGTCATCAGCCGGCACCTCGTCGTCACCGAGGACAACGAGGAGGACTACCCGGAGCCGGGCGGCGACCAGGAGTCCCAGGCCGAGCTCACCGAGATCCTGCGCGAGAGCAACAGCCGCTTCACCCGCAAGCGGCTCATGGCCGGCGCCGGCGGCGTGACCGCGGCCGCCATGGGTGCGGCGCTCATCACCCCGGTCGCCTCGTTCGGGCCGTGGCTGGACACCGACTCGCTGAAGGAGACGCCGTGGCGGCGCGGCCTGCGGCTCATCGGCGTCGACGGCCTCCCGCTCTTCGCCGACCAGATCGAGCAGGAGGTCTTCTACACCGCGTTTCCCGAGCACGCGCCGCGCGACGTCATCGGCTCGCCGGTCATCGTCGTCCGGCTCGACCCGGCCGCGCTGCGGCTGCCGCCCGAGCGGGCCGGCTGGGCGCCCGGGGGCATCCTCGCCTACTCGAAGATCTGCACCCACGCCGGCTGCGCGATCTCGCTGTACCGGACGCCGAAGTTCGCGCCCACCCAGCCGCGGCCGGCGCTCGTCTGCCCGTGCCACTACTCGACGTTCGACCCGGCGCGCGGCGCCAAGGTCATGTTCGGCCCGGCCGGGCGGCCCCTGCCGCAACTGCCGCTCATGGTCGGCGACGACGGCATCCTGCGGGCGGCCGGCACGTTCTCCGAGCGGGTCGGGCCGGCCTGGGGCGGCGTGCGCGGAAAGCCGAGGTCGGTGTGAGGCTGCGGCGGGCGGTCCAGAGCCTCGACGAGCGCAGCGGCGCGTCGCCGTTCTTCGTCAAGGCGCTGCGCTACCTCTTCCCCGACCACTGGTCCTTCCTGCTCGGCGAGGTGGCGCTCTACGCGTTCATCGTGCTCGTCGGCACCGGCGTCTACCTGACGTTCTTCTTCGAGCCGAGCCTCGCGAGCACGACCTACACCGGCGCCTACGGGCCGCTGCACGGCGTCGAGATGAGCCAGGCCTACAAGTCGGCGGTCGACATCTCCTACGAGGTCAAGGCCGGGCTGCTCATCCGCCAGACCCACCACTGGGCGGCCAACGTCTTCGTCGCCGCGATGGTCATCCACCTCATGCGGATCTTCTTCACCGGCGCGTTCCGCAAGCCGCGCGAGCTCACCTGGATCCTCGGGCTGACGATCCTCTTCACCTCGCTGCTGGAGGGCTACCTCGGCTACTCGATGATCGACGACCTGCTGTCGGGCATGGGGCTGGCGATCGGCTACGGGGTGGCGCTCTCGCTGCCGCTCATCGGCGGCAACCTCGCCATGGCGCTGTGGGGGTCGGCCTATCCGGGGCTGCACGTCTTCGAGTCGCGGATGTATATCGCCCACGTCCTGCTGCTCCCGCTGTTGTTGATGGCGTTGATCGGTCTGCACCTGACGCTCGTCGCCGCCCGGCACCACACGCAGTTCAAACGCACCGAGCGCCAGACGAACCGGCGGCTCGTCGGCGTCCCGACGTTCCCGGGCCAGGCGCCGCGCTCGCTCGGGCTCCTGCTCGCCGTCGCCGCCGTGCTCTTCCTGCTCGGCGGGCTGGTGCAGATCAACCCGATCTGGCAGTGGGGCCCCTACGAGGCCCAGCTCGGCACGAACGGCGCCCAGCCCGACTGGTATCTCGGCTGGCTCATCGGGGCGCTGCGGCTCGTGCCGGGCTTCGACGTCACGATCGGCGACTACACGCTCATCCCCAACCCGTTCTGGGGCGGAGCGCTGTTCCCGCTCATCGTCCTCGGGGTGCTGCTCGCCTTCCCGTGGCTGGAGCGGCGCTTCACCGGCGAGCGCGGGCACCACAACCTGCTCGACCGGCCGCGCGACGCGCCGGGCCGGACCGCGTTCGGCGCAGCGTTCCTCCTGTGGGTGGGGCTCGTGTTCTTCGCCGGCAGCGCCGACCGCATCTACGTCTTCCTCGGCGCCGGCTACGAGGCGATGATCTGGATCTACCGGGTCGTCGTCATCGTCGCGCCCGTCATCACGTTCTTCGTCGTGCGGGCGATCTGCCGGCAGCTGCAGGCCGGCGACCGGATCGAGGCGGTCCGCGAGGCGGCCGAGGCGGAGGCCGAGCTGGCCGCCGTCGCCCGTCAGCTGCCCGACGAGCCCGACGACACCGAGCGCGCGGTCGCCGAGCGGCCGTAGCGCGCCGCGCGGGCGGCGGCCTCCGGCGGGCGGCCCTCGTCGACGAGCCGCTGGGCGACCTCGGCCTCGCGAAACCAGCGCAGGAACATCCAGCCGAAGACGACGGCGGTGACGATGCCGCCCTCGACGAGCATGAGGCCGCCGCCGATCTGCTGGTCGGTGACCGGGTCGATGCCCGCCAGCCGCTCCCCCGCCGCGTAGTGCGGGTAGAACGGCCGGCCCGACCACAGCAGGACGATCGCCAACGCCATGCCGACGACGCGCATGACGAGCACGTAGACCGCCCGCCAGGCGGCGCTCGCCCAGACCGGGCCGGGCAGCGGCTCGACGACCGCCGCCCACGCCAGCGCGCCGGCCGTGAAGAACATGAGGTGCTCGACGACATGGACGCCGTCGTGCGCGAGCGCGGCCTGGTAGAGCGCCGGCACGTGCCAGCCGAGGATCGTCACCGCCCACACCGGCAGGGCCACGAGCGGATGGGCGAACAAGCGCAGGCGCCGCAGCGGCCGGATCGCCAGCAGCGGACGCAGCAGCGGCCCGCTCAGCCCGAGGACGATCGCCAGCGGGGCCAGATCGGCCAGCAGCAGATGCTGGACCATGTGCAGGTAGAAGAGCCGCTCCTCGCCGAGGCGGTCCAGTGGCGAGACGAGCGCGACGACGACCAGGGCGATGCCGGTCGCAAACCAGGCGATCTTCGCGGCCGGGACGGGATGGCCTCGGCCGGCCAGCGTGCGCGCCCGGACGGCGTAGCCGACCGCCGCCGCCGCGACCGGCAGCAGCGGAAACGGATCCAGACTCCACCACCCGAGGCTTCCGGCCACGGGCGGCGTCCTACCCGATGACGGCAGGCGGCAACGCGCTACGGGCGCCAGACCGCGACGCGCACGAACGCGCGGGCCGGCACGGCGACGGCGAGCGCGCGGCCCGTCGGCGCGGCGGCGAAGACCGGCCAGCCGTCGACGGCCGTGGGCGCCGGGACGACCTCCGAAACGCCGGCCCGCCGCGCGCCCAGGGCGGTGGGCGGCCCATGGTTGGCGGGGCGCTGGGCGGCGACGAGCTCGTCGCCGGCGGCGTCACCGGCGCGGGCGACCCACCCGTCGGCGGGCACGCCCGGCGTCGCGATGCTGCCGTCGGGCGCGATGCGCGCGGTGTGGACCGCGCCGCCGGGCGCGTCGGGCGCGTACGCCGTCCACGCGGCGTCGGCGCTGCCGCCCGGCCCGGTCGCCAGGAACGGCTCGGTGCCCAGGACGTCCTCGACGATGCTCGGCGCCTGCGCCCGACCGTTGCGGACCAGCGCCGCGCGCACCGGGCCGGTCAGGTCCTCGGTCGTGCTGCAGCCGGTGCGCAGCCACGTGGCGACGCCCGCGCCCCGCCCGGTGAGCACGAGGCGCACGTGGTTGGCGGGCGGCCGGGCGACGACGCGGTCGGCGCCGAACCGGCGGGTGCGCAGCGTCGCCGTGCGCAGGACGCCGGTGCTGCGCTGCTCGTCGTCGCAGCGGGCGGTGCCGGCGAGGTGGGCGCGGCCCGAGGCGTCGAAGGCCAACGACGGCTCCTGCAGCTGGGCGCCGGCCGGACGGATCGTCCCGAACGGACGGCCCGGGCGCCGCCACGCGGCCGCCATGCCCTTCGCGGTCCGGTTGCCCGCGTTGACGGCGAGGACGACGGTGCCGTCGGGCGCGACGGCCAGGCGCGGCTGGGCGTAGAAGAACGGTGAGATCCGGGTGACCGACCGCACGCTCGACCAGCGCCCGGACGGCGTGCGGAACGCGGCGCGGACGGTGATGTGGCCGTGCAGCAGCCCGCGCGTCGATCCGCGCTCGACCCAGACGACGGTCAGCTCGCCGCGCCGGTCCAGGGCCGCTGTCAGGCCGGCCACCGCGCTGTCGCGCTCGTGCAGCAGCGTGCGGACGCGCAGGGGCGCGCCGCCGCGCTTGACCGCGGCGCGGACCGTGGCGAAGCGGCGCTGCTCCTGCAGCCAGGCGACGCCGACGTCGCCGCGCGCGTTGACGGCGACGCTCGTCTGCTGGGCCTCGGCGGAGGCGGCCGGTCGCAGGACCGGGCCCCAGGCGGCCTGGGCGGTGGTGGCGGGGACGGCGCCCGCGACGAGGGCCGCGGCAGCGAGGAGCACGGGTCGCATGGCCCGTCCGACGCTAGGACGACGCCACGGCTGCCGCGTCCGGTCCGGCCCGCCGACCCGCTGCGGGAAAGTACGGCGGCGTCAGACCTCCGCCTCGACGAGCATCCTGATGGCGTCGAGCGTCGACGAGATGTCGGCCTCCCGCTCGCCGCCGTGCTTCGTCTCGAGGAAGAGCGTCAGCCGCGAGCCCTCGCCGTCGGGGTCGACCTGCATCCAGCCGTGGTAGCCGCTGTCGGCGCTCCAGGCGATCCGGCGCTGGCCCTCGTCGCGCTCGAAGCGCGCCTCGCCGTGCTGGTCGCGGCCGTCGTAGCGGGCGTCGACGGTGACCTGCCCGTCGCCTGCCGACTCCACCTGCGTCATCTGCGAGTCAAGTCCCGGGAAGTGGTGTAGGAGTTCGTCGCTCACCTCGTCGGTGATGTT
>JBDZVZ010000147.1:0-1873 GCA_040255945.1 Solirubrobacterales bacterium
TCCTCCTCAAGCTCATCCAGGCCGCCGACTACGACGTCAAGAAGGCCGAGACGGGGATCATCTACATCGACGAGGTCGACAAGATCGCCCGCAAGGCCGACAACCCGTCGATCACGCGCGACGTGTCCGGCGAGGGCGTCCAGCAGGCGCTGCTGAAGATCCTCGAGGGCACGACCGCCTCGGTGCCGCCGCAGGGCGGGCGCAAGCATCCCCACCAGGAGTTCCTGTCGATCGACACGACGAACATCCTGTTCATCTGCGGCGGGGCGTTCGCGAACCTCGACAAGGTCATCGAGCGGCGCATCGGCCATCAGGGCATCGGCTTCGGCGCCCAGATCGCGGCGCGCAGCAGCTACGAGGCGGGCGAGGCGTTCCAGCAGTGCCTGCCCGAGGACCTCGTCAACTACGGGCTCATCCCCGAGTTCATCGGCCGTCTGCCGGTCGTCAGCGCCGTCCACCAGCTGTCGCGCGACGACCTCATCACGATCCTCACCGAGCCCCGCAACGCGCTCGTCAAGCAGTTCCAGCGCTTCTTCCAGTTCGACGGCATCGAGCTCGTCTTCTCCGACGATGCGCTGCTGTCGGTGGCCGACAAGGCGCTGGAGCGCGAGACCGGTGCCCGCGGCCTGCGCTCGATCATCGAGGAGACGCTGCTCGACGTGCAGTTCGAGCTGCCCTCCCGTCGCGACGTCAAGAAGTGCGTCGTGACGAAGGAGACGATCGAGAAGGGCCTGACGCCCACGCTCGTCACCGAGGCCGTCGAGGACGACGACTCGGGCGACGCCGCCGCCTCGGCGTAGCTGAAGTTCCGCTTGCGCTCCGCTGTGCGGTGAACTAGGTTAACCGCTATGCGACGCCTCGCGCTGTCAACCCTGCTCATGGCTGCGCTTCTCGCCGTGTCGGCCGCCGGGCCGGCCGCGGCCAAGGGGCAGGGGAAGGGGCTCGACGAGCGGGCGGAGGCGCTGGTCAGCGCGCAGCTGCGGTCGGTCGAGCTGCACGGCACGCACTGCCGCGTCCGGCCGACCTTCTCGCCGTCGCGGCTGGCCGACGTCCCGGTCGGCCCGCAGGTGAGCGCGGCGCTGGGGGTCTTCCGGCGGCCGGCGACCGCCGACGAGCGTGCCGCCGCCGAGGCTTGGGTGGGTCGCCGGACCCCGTTTGGCGGCGTGCTGCCGCACGACGGCGTCCGCCTGATCACCGCCTCCGATGGCACCGTCGTGACGCTGACGACGTTCGTCGACGTGCCGCGGCCGGGGCTGACGCGGGCGGCCTACGACCGCTGCCACAAGATCGTCGATCGGCGCCTGAAGGCGCGTGCCCGTCAGGGCAACCGGGTGGCGCGTCGCGCCGTCCGTCTGCACGCCGAGCGCACACGCACCGAGCGGCCGCCCGCAACGGCCCCGGTCACCGAGGTGCTCTTCGTCGGCGTCGGCAACGGCGGTGGCGGCGGGCCGTTCGACCCGGCGGAGTTCGCCGACGAGGGCAACGCGACCTTCAGCGGCCCTGCCGATGCCCGCCACGGCGGCAGCCTCCACGTCGCTCTGGTCGTGCCCGACGGTGTGGTGAGCGTCCGCGCAACGTTCCCGGCGGTCTCGCCGCGCGGGGCCCACCGCAAGCCGGTCCACTACCCGTCGGCGGTGACGGTCGAGGCGCCGGTCACCGACAACGTGGCCGCGTTCACCGCCCCGCGCGGGGTCGACGACTTCGGTTCGGCGACGTTCACCTGGCTGGCCGCCGACGGCAGCGTCATGCACACGGTCGGCGGCTGACCCCGGGGACCGCCTGGCGTGCGAGCCCGCGCGGCGCGCTGGGTACCTTGGGTGCATGCCCCGCATCGCCCGCAAGGCCGTTCCGTGGATGCTCGCCCTCGAGGCGG
>JBDZVZ010000113.1:0-7002 GCA_040255945.1 Solirubrobacterales bacterium
GCGGGGCCGGTGAGCATGATCGTCGGGTCGGCGCCCGACAGCGCGGTCGCGAGGATCCGTCCGCGGGGCTCGAGGCCCATCTGCTCGCCGATCTCCGCGTTGCCGACCGCGACGAGCGCGGCGCCGTCGACGATGCCCGACGAGTTGCCCGGCGTGTGGACGTGGTTGATCTTCTCGACCCAGTGGTACTTCTGGAGCGCGACCGCGTCGAACCCGCCCATCTCGCCCATGGCGGCGAAGCTCGGCTTCAGGTTGCCGAGGGTCTCGACCGTCGTCCCCGGGCGGATGAACTCGTCCTGGTCGAGGACGACCTGGTCGTTGATGTCCTTGACCGGGATGACCGAGCGGGCGAAGCGGCCTTCGTCGCGGGCCTTGGCGGCACGCTCCTGCGAGCGGGCAGCGTAGGCGTCGACGTCGTCGCGGCCGAAGCCCTCGACCGTCGCGATGAGGTCGGCGCCGACGCCCTGCGGGATGAACGACGTGTCGTAGTTCGTCTCGGGGTCCATGGCCCAGGCGCCGCCGTCGGAGCCCATCGGCACGCGCGACATCGACTCGACGCCGCCGGCGAAGACGAGGTCCTCCCAGCCGGAGGCGACCTTCTGGGCGGCGATGTTGACGGCCTCGAGGCCCGAGGCGCAGAAGCGGTTGAGCTGGACGCCCGCGACGGTGTCGGGCAGGCCGGCCTTGATCGCGGCGGTCTTGGCGATGTCGGCGCCCTGGTCGCCGACGGGCGAGACGCAGCCGAGGACGACGTCGTCGACGCGCGACGGGTCGAGCGCGTGGTTGCGGATGAGCATCTCGTGCATCAGGCCGACCACGAGGTCGACCGGCTTGGTGCCGTGCAGCGAGCCGTTGTGCTTGCCCTTGCCACGCGGCGTGCGGATCGCGTCGAACACCAACGCTTCGGAACGTGCCATGCGGTTGTTCTCCTCTGGGGAAAGGTCGCGGGGACCCTAGCAGCAAACATTCATGCTTGAACGCAAGTTCGCACTTCAGAGTAGGATCCGCGCCCATGGCCGTCACCCCCACGACCGCCAACGGCCGCCGCCGGACCCAGGCGCAGCGCAGTGCCGCCACCCGCGAGGCGCTGCTGGACGCCACCCTCGAGTGCCTGGTCGAGGACGGCTACGCGAACACGACCACGAGCCGGGTGGCCGAGCGTGCGGGCGTCTCGCGCGGCGCGCACCTCCACCACTTCGGGACGCGCAACGCGCTGGTGGCCGCGGCGATCCAGCACCTGGCCGAGCGCCGCGCCGAGGAGCTCATCGCCGAGCTGGAGGCGCTGCCCTCCGGGCTCGAGCGGCTCGAGCGGGGCCTCGACCTCGTGTGGTCCAACTACGCCAACCCGCTCTTCCTCGCCGCGCTGGACCTGTGGTCGCACGCCCGTACCGACGCCGAGCTGCGCCAGCACCTCGTCACCGTCGAGCGGCTGCTCGACCGCCAGACGATCGAGTTCGCCCGCCGGCTGTTTCCCGAGCAGGCCGACCGTCCGGACTTCGAGCGGCTCGTCGAGATGGCGGTCGCGACCGTCCGCGGGCTGGCCCTGCTCGACACGCTGCACCCCACGGGCTCGCGCAACCGCAAGCAGTGGCCCTACTGCCGCTCCGCGCTCATCTCGCTGTTCGAGGGGTAGCGCGGCGCCCGGGGGGGCGAATTTCGGATGGATGGCACCTACATGGTCATATGGACCATCCACCTGCCATCGACCACGCGATCCGTGCGCTCGCCGAGACGCAGCACGGCCTCGTCGCCCGGCGGCAGTTGTTGTTGCTCGGGCTCGGTCCGGCGGCGATCGCCCATCGCGTGCGCACGGGCCGGCTCGTGCCGGTCGGGCGCGGGGTCTACGCGCTCGGCCACCGGCCCGCGACGGCGGAGGCGCGCTGGATGGGCGCCGTGCTGGTCGTCGGCTCCGACGCGCGGCTGGCCGAGCGCAGCGCCGGGGCCTTGTGGGGGATCCGTGGCTACCGCGGCGCCCGGACCCATGTGGCGATCCCCTCCTCACGCGGCCGGCATCCGAACGACGGGCTCGTCGTTCACCGCTGGGCCGACCTGCGGCCGGACGAGTGCACGGTCGAGCACGGCATCCCGGTGACGACGGTGGCGCGGACGCTCATCGACCTGGCCGTCGTCCTGCGCCCGCATCAGCTGCGGAGGGCCGTCGAGCGCGCCGACGAGCTCGAGCTCTTCCACCTCCCCGACGTCGAGCGAAGTCTCGAGCGTCGGCGCGGGCGTCCCGGCCACCGCGTGATGCGGGCGTTGCTCGACGACGCCCGGGAGCACGGCTTGCCCCGCACCCGCACCGACCTCGAGTCGCTGTTTCTGCAGATGTGCCTCGACCACGGGCTGCCGCGCCCGCAGGTCAATCGCTGGGATGGCAAGCGCGAGCTCGACTTCCGTTGGCCCGATCAGCGGCTCGTCGTCGAGACCGACGGCTGGGGCGCGCACCGCACGCGGCGGGCCTTCGAGTCCGACAGCGACCGCTCCCAGGTGCTCGCCGCCGGCGGCTGGACGCTGATTCGCGTGACGTGGCGCCAGCTCGAGCGGCGCCCGGACCTCGTCGCCGAGCGCGTCCACGCCACGCTGCGGCGGCTCGCTGGCAGGTAGGCGGCCGATATGGCCATCTACCTGCCATCGGGCGGGGACGCCGGCGCACGCGGCGGCGCGGGCGCGGCGCTCGGGCAGGACACGTAGGCCACGAAGCCGCCGCGGCGCACCGCGCGCAGGAAGCCCGGCGAGGGCGCGTTGTACTTCGGGCTCGCGCCGTCGGCGAAGCCGTAGCGGCGCATGAGCTTGCGGCCGACGTAGAAGAGCGCCACGCCCGACGACCGGTCGCGCGCGCTGCGCGAGCCGACCTCGCGCTGGGAGGCGTCGAGGATCCAGCGCGCGTCGGGGACCGTCCGGTAGTTCGGCAGCGTCACCGGCCCGCACACACGCCCCGCGTGCACCTGCGGCGTGTGCAGGACCGCGGCGAGGTCGTCGTGGGTCGAGCGGATGAAGCGCAGCTCGGTCGCCAGGCGGCTGAACGCGTCGGCGCGCACGAGCACGAACGCGATGCCCGCGACGACCGCCAGCGCGAAGAGCGAGCGGGTGCGCGTCAGCAGGTAGCCGGCCGGCAGGCAGAGCGCGACCGCCGGGACCGTGAGGTAGCGCGGCAGCACCGACAGCCCGGCGGCCGAGGTCAGGAAGAACGTCAGCGTGCCGGCGCCGAAGAGCGCCAGCGGCACGTGGACCGCGCGCAGCTCCCGCCGGCGCCACGCGATGAACGCGCCGACGATCGCCAGCGCCGCGACCGGCTCGCGCGCCGTGTCGGCGAGGAAGCGCACGAAGTCGGCGGGCACCTCCGACAGCGACTTGCTGCGGTTGAGCTCGTCGGCGAGGTCGGAGGTCGAGTGCAGCGAGAAGAGCGGGTCGCCGGTGACGAGGCCGTCGACGAGGCACCACACCAGCGGCGCGGCGGCGACGAGCGGCACCCGCCGCACGCTCGGCCCGATCCACAGCCAGTACAGGCCGCCCAGCACCCAGGCCTCCGGGCGCAGCAGGCCGGCGGCGATGAGCAGGACCCAGACGACGCCGCCACGGCGCGGCTTCTCGGCTTCGAGCGCCGCGGCCCACAGCACGAGTGCGAGGAACGGCTCGTCCACGTACGCCCGCGCGGCGTACAGCAGCAGCGCGAAGGAGGAGCCCGCGAGCGCGGCCGCCATGAGCCCGGCGCGCCGGTCCCACAGCGCAGAGCCCAGCCGGTAGACGCCCCAGGTGAACGCCACGTGGCAGAGCACGGTGAAGAGCACCAACAACCGGTCGGCGTGCTCGCCGACGAGCGCGAGGACCGCGCAGAGCGCCAGGTAGAGCGGGTGCTCGGTCGGCGCCTGGTAGGCCTCGAACGTCGGCGCGTGGCCGCCGAGCAGCTCGCGCCCCCAGACGAGGTGATAGTAGGCGTCGTAGTTCGGATAGGTCGGGACGAGCGCCCACACGACCACCCCGACGAGCGCCAAGGCAGCGACGACGAGCAGCTCGATCCGGCGCTCGTCGGCGACGCCGCGGGCCCGTCCGGGCGCTGCGACCGCGGGCGCGCTCATGCCGCGACGGCGACCGGCTCGGAGCGCACCCGGCGCCGTGGAGGCGCGGCGAGCGAGAGCGCCAGCCCGACCCCGAGCAGCGCCCACGTCAGCGGATCCTCCAGGAACGCCGCGTAGCTCCACGTGTGCAGGACGAGCGCCGCGAACGCCGCCGCGACGAACGCCCGCAGGGGGTCGGCGCGCGCGCCGCGACACAACGTCCCGAAGGCGGCGACGAGCAGCCCGAGGTAGACGAGCAGCCCGGGCACGCCCTGCTCGGCGGCGATCGTGATCGGGATCGTGTGCGACGCCGAGACCGCCCGCTCGGCCGAGCCCTTCTCGGCCCGCCGGTACTCGCGCGAGAACGAGCCGGCGCCGTAGCCGCCCAGCGGCCGGTCGCCCGCGAGCCGCAGGCCGCCCTTGACGAGCTCGTAGCGTCCGCTCGTCGCCGTGTCGGCCGACTTCGAGTCGCCGAGCTCGAGGTGGAACGCCCCCGGTGCCGCGACGACGACGATCGCCCCGACCGCCACGATCGCCAGGCCGGCCGCGAGCGCGCCCCGCGGGTTCCAGCGCAGGCCGCCGAGCACGGCGAGCCCGAGCAGCAGCGCGGCGAAGCTCGACTGCGACAGCGTCAGCAGCAGCCCCGCCCACAGGACGGCGAGGACGGCGATGGCCACGAAGGCGTGACGCCCGCGCCGTGCCCACAGCAGCACGGTGGCGACCCCGAGCATGACGATCGCCAGGAAGCGCCCGTAGATGTTGGGGTCGAAGAACAGCGAGTTGACGCGGAAGTACGACTCGAGCTGGTTCGACGCGATGACCTTCGGGTTCAGCAGCAGGTGGCGCGTTGCGTACTCGACGAAGCCGATGCCCGCGAAGACGAGCGCCAACGCGACGAGGACGCCGAGCACCTGCAGGGCGAGCCGCCGCGTCCAGGTCAGCCGGGCCAGCAGCGCGAACAGCAGCGCGAACGGCACGTAGAAGAACACGACGTTCTCCAGCGCCTTGTCGAAGTCGCTCGAGTACCAGGACTGGACGGCGTAGAGGACGAGCGCCGCCGCCAGCAGCCACTCGAGCGCGCCGGGCCGCCGCTCGGCGTCGTACGTGCGCCCGACGGCCTCGGCGCGCAGTCGCGGCACCGCGTAGGCCAGGGCGCCGGCGCCGACGACGAGGTAGAGCGGGACGAGCAGGTTCGCGGTCGTGCCCGCGACCGCGATCGGGATCCGGAACGGGATCGTCAACGCGGCGGCCAGCGGGAAGAGCGCCGGCCGGCGGTCGAAGAGCGCCGCGAGCGCGGCGAGCACGACGACGCCGGCCACGACCGCCGCCACGGCGAACGCGGGCCGGTCGCGCAGCGTGTGCAGCTGGTCGGTGTCCCAGATCGAGGAGACGAGCAGGATCGGGGCGAGCGCGAGCGCACCGACGGTCGCCCACGCCCGGCGGCGCGGGTTCGTCAGCAGCATCGCCCCGGCGGCGAGCAGCGCGCAGACGATCAGCGGGACAGGAGCGTCCACATCCGGGCCATCAGCGCGCTGAAGGCGGGGTCGTCGTTGGTGGCCAGCCGGCGCGGAAAGCCGGGCAGGCCCGTGCGGATGACGCGGCCCTTGCCGTAGCGGGCGGCGACGATGACCTGGCGCGGGTTGGCCGGGTCCTTGGTCGTCACCGCGCTCGACAGCAGCTTGCCGTCCCCGAGGCTCACGGTCTCTTCGAAGGCGTCGACGCCCGGGAAGGCGCCCGAGCCGCCCTGGAAGAGCTGCGTGGCCGGGTCGTCGCGGTAGACCGACAGCGCGGTCGGCTCGCGCACGACGTCGCGGATGCGCGCGCCGAAGAGGTCGGTGACGCGCTCGGGCGACGGCTTGGCCAGCCGGCCCTTGCCGTCGAGCGTCACGGTGCGCCGCAGCGAGTCGGTGCCCAGCGAGACGACGGTGCCGCCACGGCGCACGAACGTCCGCAGCTGGCGGCGCACCGCAACCGGCAGCCAGCGCGCGTCGCCCGGGATGAGAACGCCGGCGTGGCCGGCGAGCGCCGGGCCGCTGCGGGCGAGCAGCGCGGCGTCGGTCGTGAGGTCGTAGCGGCGGCGGTTGCGGTCCAGCCACAGCAGCGTGGGCGCCTCGTTGTCGGTGAAGCCCTGCGGGAGCCCGTCGCCGGCGTAGTCGCGGTAGAGCTTGGACGGCGTTCCGAGCGTCAGCGTGTTCGGGGCGCCGTCGCCGTCGTCGTCGACCGGGTTGCGGCCCTGCCAGGTCATGACCGGCAGGACGACGAGCACGCCGCGCGGAGCGGCCGCAGTGCCGGCGACCGGGCGGCGGGCCTGGACGGCGAACGGCACGGTCGTCCTGCGCGCACGGGTGCGCGCCTCGAAGAGATAGACGCCCGAGACGCCGCCGGGCGCGCCGACCCTGACGGTGTCGCCGCGCTTCGGGCCGCCGCGGTTCACGGGCCGGCCGGCGCCGAGGCGGCGCACGCTCCACGAGTAGCGCGCGAGGCTGTCGACGCGCAGCTCGACGTCGTCGCGCGCCTTGACCGGCGTGACCGGCGCCCGGGCGCCGAGGTAGCGCACCGTGACGCCCCCGCGGCTGGGCAGCTTGCCCCGGTCCAGGACGGGCAGGCCGTCACGGTCCAGCGGGACCGACGTGCCGATGTTGCCGGCCGGGTCCCGCCACTGGACGGCGACGAGGTACGCGCCGGGCGAGCGGCCCGCCGGGTTCCACGTCCACGAGGTCGCGCCGGGCTCGAGGTCCTGCTCGAGCACCTGGCGCACCCGGCCGGGCGCGGTGCGGAAGACGAGCGCCTTGGGCTGGTAGCGCGGCGCGGGAGCGAAGTTCGCGGTGATCGGCTTGCCGTCGGGGTTCGGCCAGATCTCGGGCCCGTAGGCGCGGGAGGGTCCGATCGACCCGATCCGCGGTCGCGGCGGCGTCGTGTCCTTGACGATCGAGGTCGTGTAGAGGAT